>JBASFP010000070.1:0-51906 GCA_049653085.1 Polaromonas sp. | reverse complement strand
CGCAGGGCAAAGTGGATCAGGGCAAGCGCTTGTTTGAGCGCAGCGAGTTTGCGATTGACCCCACTTTGAACGAGCACCGCAGCGTGCCCGTAGCGCAGCGCAGGGACTCAGACTGCGGGTCGCCTTTTCTTTGCTTACTTTCTTTTGGCGAAGCAAAAGAAAGTGAGTTGCCGCCGGGCAACCCCCGGCAAACTCCGCAGAGTAACCCGCTATAAATTCAAGAGCTACTCACGCCCGTATCCATTAAACAAAAGCCCTAAATCATTCAAAAAACACAGAAGCATCAGTCCCAATCAACCCCAAAGAAAACCGATTCCCAGCCAAATAATCCTCCATACACTTCAAAAGCAAAGGACTCCGATGCATAGGCTCACAGCCCCGAATCTCATCGGCCGTCAACCAGACCGTCCGCACAATCCCCTCGTCCAGCGCCTGGCCCGCCACATGCGCGCCCAGCTCACCGCAAAAGGCAAACCGCAGATAGGTGATGTCCTCTTCCCCACTTGGCTCAGCCGCACTCGCACGCTGAAAGCGCGACATGTACACGCCCACGACTTCAGTTGGCGTGAAGTGAAAGGCAGTTTCTTCCAGCGTCTCACGGGCGCAGGCTTGCGGCAGGCTTTCGCCGGGGTCCAGGTGGCCTGCCGGGTTGTTGAGTTTCAGGCCGTCGCGGGTTTCTTCTTCGACCAGCAGGAATTTCTGGATGCCGTCAAAGTCTTTGGCAATGACGGCTGCGACGGTGACGCTGGGTTTGAATCGGATTTTCATGCGCGGATTATCTATGGCGTTTTTGACGCTTGCCAGCCACCGGCAAAACTGTCTCGCAGATGCGCCACCAGGCACTGCACCGCCTTGGGCACCTGGGCTGACCAGGGCCGCAGGGCGTAAATTCGCTCGCCAAAAAAGCCCTGTACCTGCCAGTCGGGGAGTACGGTCACCAATCCAGGCTGCAAACTGAAGTCTGGCAGCAAACCAATACCCAGCCCCGCCAGCAAAGCTTCGCGCAGCACCTCGCTGTTGTTGACCTTGAGTGACCCGCGAATATCAACGCCCACCCGTTCAGTGGTTTTCTTTTTGGTGTTTTTGACAAACGTCCAGTTACCCGCGTGGTTGCCCAGGTACAGCAGGCAGTCATGCGCGGTCAAATCATTCGGGTGCTTTGGCGCGCCGCGCCGCGCCAGGTAGTCAGCGCTGGCCACCAGCACTGAGCGCGTCTCGCACAGCACCCAGGCAACGTGCGTTTCTGGCACAACATTGGTGTGGCGTATGGCCAGGTCAAAACCTTCATTGGCCAGGTTGACAAAGCGGTCGGTCAGTTCCAGCTCGATATGAATGTCCGGGAATTGCTTTAAAAAATCGGCCACAACGGGTGCCAGGTGCTGGCGCCCCAGCGCAACGGGCGCAGTGACGCGAACCAGTCCGCGCGGCTTGCCCACCAGGTCACGCGCGGCGCTGTAGCTGCCCGAAATACGCTCGAACGCAGGTTGCATGTCAGCCACCAGTTGCTGGCCAGCTTCTGTCAGCCCCACCGACCGCGTGGTGCGGCGCACCAGCAGCACGCCCGCCGTGCGCTCCAGTTCAGTGATGCGCATGCTGACTGAGGCTTTGGATGTACCCAAGCGGCGAGCGGTTTCGGTAAAACTTTTGGTGGCGGCCAGCACCGTCAGCAGGTGCAGATCCGCGACGAGAGGGGAGAGTTGATCGGTTGACATGAGCGTTCTTATTGTTCAAATAAATGAACAATGTAATCAAAAACAGAGGGCTTATCAAGTCAGCCGTGCAAACCTAGACTGAACCATCGTTACTTATCAAGGACTTCCCATGTCAGTCAACACCATCGGCCACTACATCAACGGACAAGTTGCTCAGCCAGCTGCATCGCGCAGCCAGGATGTGTTCAACCCTGCAACTGGCGCAGTGACAGGCAAGGTTTTGCTGGCCAGCGCGACGGATGTGGGTGCTGCTGTGGCATCTGGCCAGGCGGCGTTTGCGGCGTGGTCTGACACACCGCCGATACGCAGAGCGCGGGTGATGTTCAAGTTTCTGGAATTGCTCAACGCCAACAAAGACAAACTCGCCCACATGATCACCGCCGAACACGGCAAGGTGTTTACCGACGCGCAAGGCGAGGTCTCACGCGGCATTGACATTGTGGAGTTTGCCTGTGGCATACCGCAACTCCTGAAGGGCGACTTTACTGATCAGGTCAGCACCGGCATTGACAACTGGACGCTGCGCCAGCCGCTGGGCGTGGTGGCGGGCATCACGCCGTTTAACTTTCCAGTGATGGTGCCGATGTGGATGTTCCCGGTGGCCATTGCTGCAGGTAACTGCTTTGTTTTGAAGCCCAGCCCGATTGACCCGAGTGCCAGCTTGTACATGGCTGAGCTGCTCAAACAAGCTGGCTTGCCAGACGGTGTGTTCAATGTCGTGCAAGGCGACAAAGAAGCTGTCGATGCGCTGCTGGTACACCCCGACGTGAAAGCCGTTTCGTTCGTCGGCTCCACGCCAATTGCCAACTATATTTATGAAACAGGCGCGCACCACGGCAAGCGCGTGCAGGCCCTGGGCGGTGCCAAAAATCACATGGTGGTCATGCCCGATGCCGACCTGGAGCAAGCTGTGGACGCACTGATAGGCGCGGGCTACGGTTCGGCTGGCGAGCGCTGTATGGCGATTTCGGTGGCGGTACTGGTCGGCGATGTGGCCGAGCGCCTGCTGCCGATGTTGACCGCCAGAGCCAAAACGCTGGTGATTAAAAACGGCGTGAATCTTGACGCTGAAATGGGCCCCATCGTTACCAGCATCGCGCACAAGCGGATCACCGGCTACATCGACTTGGGCGTTGAAGAGGGTGCGAAACTATTGGTCGATGGCCGCACTTTTACGGGTAAAGACGCCGGCCCAGGTTGCGACAACGGTTACTGGATGGGCGGCACGTTGTTTGACCATGTCACACCCGACATGCGCATCTACAAAGAAGAGATTTTTGGCCCGGTGCTGGGCTGCGTGCGCGTCAAGGACCTTGCTGAGGCCGTCGAGTTGATCAACGCTCACGAATTTGGCAACGGTGTGAGCTGCTTTACCCGCGACGGCAACGTGGCACGCGAATTCAGCCGCCGCATCCAGGTCGGCATGGTCGGCATCAATGTGCCCATCCCCGTACCGATGGCCTGGCACGGCTTTGGCGGCTGGAAAAAAAGCTTGTTTGGCGACATGCATGCCTATGGCGAAGAGGGCGTGCACTTTTACACCAAGCAAAAGTCCATCATGCAGCGCTGGCCGGAAAGCATTGGCAAGGGCGCTGAGTTCGTCATGCCAACCGCTAAGTAGAGCCCCCACGGTCGTTCGCTTCGCGTAACTCCCTGCCCCCCGAGGGGGCCGCGCGCCTGCAGACTGGCATAGCCAGATCCGTGGCCCCTGTTTGAAAAGTCAGGAGCAACACCGCGGGTTATCGGGGTCGGATCCCAATTTTGCTACGGTGTGCAGCGCCGTACCCGCAGGGCTTGGCAAATTCGGGCTCTGACCCCGATAAGCCCTAGTGCAAGCTATCTAAGGCATGGAATACCCATTCAGAACTTCTCAAAAACTCATGTAAGCTAGCCGACAGGCCAAAAAGCCCGAAAACACCAACGCTTAACTGAGGAGAAACCCATGCTGATTGGGGTACCTGCCGAAATCATCGACGGCGAAACGCGCGTCGCCATCACGCCGGAAACGGCCAAAAAACTCAAAGCTCAGGGCCACACAATTCGTGTGCAAGCAGGCGCAGGCGTTGCAGCCAGCGTGCCTGACGACGCTTACGCCGCTGTCGGCGCTGAGATTACCGATGCAGCAGGTGCTTATGCCGCCGACATCGTGCTCAAGGTGCGTTGCCCGCTGGACAGCGAAATCCCCCATGTCAAGTCTGGCGGCGTGCTGGTTGGCATGCTGAACCCGTTTGATGCATCTGGCCTGCAACGCTTGGCTGCTGCACAGCTCACATCTTTCGCACTAGAAGCCGCGCCCCGTACCAGCCGTGCGCAAAGCATGGACGTGCTGTCGTCGCAGGCCAATATTGCAGGTTACAAAGCCGTGATGATGGCGGCCAACGCTTACCAGCGCTTCATGCCCATGCTGATGACCGCTGCAGGCACAGTTAAAGCCGCTCGTGTGGTGATTTTGGGTGTCGGCGTGGCGGGCCTGCAGGCCATTGCCACCGCCAAACGCCTGGGCGCAGTGATTGAAGCCAGCGACGTGCGCCCAAGTGTGAAGGAACAGGTTGAGTCATTGGGCGCCAAGTTCATAGACGTGCCTTACGAGACCGACGAAGAGCGCGAAGCTGCTGTTGGCGTGGGCGGCTACGCCAAGCCCATGCCGCCAAGCTGGCTGGCACGCCAAAAGGACGAAGTGGCCAAACGCGTGGCCAATGCCGACATCGTGATCACCACCGCACTCATTCCTGGCCGCGCCGCACCTGTGCTGGTGACAGAAGACATGGTCAAAGCCATGAAACCAGGCAGCGTGATTGTTGATTTGGCTGCACCGCAAGGTGGCAATTGCCCACTGACCGAACCGGGCAAAACCGTGGTCAAACACGGCGTGACACTGATCGGCGAAACCAACATTGCGTCACTGGTGGCCGCAGATGCCAGCGCGCTGTATGCACGCAACCTGCTCGACTTTTTAAAGCTCATCATCACCAAAGAAGGTGCTTTGAACATTGACATGGCCGACGACATCGTGGCGGCTTGCCTGATGACGCAGGCTGGCGAAGTGAAACGCAAATAACTTAAAAAATCATCTGGAGAAGCTCATGGAAGCCGTGTCACCCACCATCATCAACCTGATTATTTTTGTGCTTGCCATCTACGTGGGTTACCACGTGGTGTGGACCGTCACGCCTGCACTGCACACGCCGCTGATGGCGGTGACCAACGCTATTTCGGCCATCGTCATCGTCGGGGCCATGCTGGCTGCCGCGCTGACGGAGACGCCGCTTGGCAAAACCATGGGCTTTTTGGCTGTGGTGCTAGCGGCCGTTAATGTGTTTGGCGGGTTTCTGGTCACGCGGCGCATGCTTGAGATGTTCAAGAAAAAAGAAAAGAAAGCACCAGTCGCTGAAGGAGCCGCCAAATGAGCATGAACATCGTCACGCTGCTTTATTTGGTAGCTTCTGTCTTTTTTATTCAGGCACTTAAAGGCTTGAGCCACCCCACCACATCGTTGCGCGGCAATTTGTTTGGCATGGTCGGTATGACGATTGCTGTGCTGACCACGGGCGCGCTGATTGTTGAAACGTCTGGCGGCAAGGCCGAGGGCATGGTGTACGTGCTGGTGGCACTCGTTATTGGCGGCGCGGCTGGCACGCTGATGGCCAAACGCGTCGAGATGACCAAAATGCCGGAGCTGGTGGCTTTTATGCACTCGATGATTGGCCTGGCAGCCGTGTTTATTGGTGTGGCGGCGGTGGCTGAGCCTTTTGCGTTTGGCATTGTGGCCAAAGGCGTGGGTACGGCGCAGATTCCGGCAGGCAACCGGTTGGAGCTATTCTTGGGTGCGGCCATCGGTGCTATTACTTTCAGCGGCTCTGTGATTGCGTTTGGCAAGCTCAGTGGCAAGTACAAGTTCAGGTTGTTCCAGGGCGCGCCTGTCACGTTTGCGGGCCAGCACATGGTGAACCTGGTGCTGGGTCTGGTCATGCTGGGCCTGGGCGTGACGTTCATGTTCACTGGCAGCTGGACGGCGTTTTTTGCGATGCTGGCGCTTGCCTTTGTGATGGGTGTGTTGATCATCATCCCCATCGGTGGTGCAGACATGCCGGTGGTGGTGTCGATGCTCAACAGCTACTCAGGCTGGGCGGCGGCGGGCATTGGCTTTAGTTTGAACAACTCGATGCTGATCATTGCCGGCTCGCTGGTCGGCTCATCGGGCGCGATTTTGAGCTACATCATGTGCAAGGCGATGAACCGCTCGTTTTTCAGCGTTATTTTGGGTGGCTTTGGTGGCGAGGCAACCACCGCAGTGGCGGGCAGCAAAGAGCAGCGCCCGGTCAAGTCCGGCTCAGCAGACGACGCCGCCTTTATTTTGGGCAACGCCGAAACAGTCATCATCGTGCCAGGCTACGGCCTGGCGGTGGCGCGTGCGCAGCATTCGGTCAAAGAGCTGGCGCAAAAGCTGACCGACAAGGGCATCACCGTCAAATACGCGATTCACCCGGTGGCGGGCCGCATGCCTGGCCACATGAACGTGCTACTGGCCGAGGCCGAAGTGCCTTACGACCAGGTACACGAGATGGAAGACATCAACGCCGAGTTTGGCCAGGCCGATGTGGCGATTATTTTGGGTGCCAACGATGTGGTGAACCCTGCGGCGCACGTCAAGGGCAGCGCGATTTACGGCATGCCGATTCTGGAAGCCTACAAAGCCAAAACCGTCATCGTCAACAAACGCTCGATGGCCGCTGGCTATGCGGGCCTGGACAACGAGCTGTTCTACATGGACAAAACCATGATGGTGTTTGGCGATGCGAAGAAGGTGATTGAAGACATGGGTAAAGCGATTGAATAGAGGGAACTCCCTTCAAATACCCGCCGAATCCTAGGGAAAACGCAATAGCCACAGCCAAGGCCTGCCTACAGAATCCTAGGCTGTCAGTAATAACCACATGGAGAAGACCAGCATGACCGTAGCAACCGCAGACCGCCCTTGGCTTAAAGCCTACCCACCCGGCGTCCCTTACGACATAGACACCAGCCAGTACAGCTCGCTGGTGGCGCTGATGGAAGAAGCGTTTAAAAAGAACGCCGCCAAAGTCGCCTACAGCTTCATGGGCAAAGAGGTCACTTTTGGCGAGACCGACAGCTTGTCAACCGCTTTTGGTGCCTACCTGCAAAGCTTGGGTTTGGTCAAAGGCGACCGCGTCGCCATCATGATGCCCAACGTGCCGCAATACCCCATCACCGTCGCCGCCATTTTGCGTGCCGGTTTTGTGGTGGTCAATGTCAACCCGCTGTACACGCCGCGTGAATTAGAGCATCAACTCAAAGATTCAGGCTCCAAAGCGATTGTGATCATTGAAAATTTTGCCAACACACTTGAGCAGTGCATTGCCGCCACACCGGTCAAGCATGTGGTGATGTGCGCCATGGGCGACCGCCTGGGCCTGCTCAAGGGTGCGCTGGTCAACTACGTGGTGCGCAATGTCAAGAAAATGGTGCCCGCCTTCAACTTGCCTAATGCTGTGCGCTTTAACGATGCGCTGGCCAAAGGCACGAGCGCTACGCTGAAGCGCCCTGACCTCAAGCCAACCGATGTCGCCGTGTTGCAGTACACAGGCGGCACGACGGGTGTGTCAAAAGGCGCCGTGCTGCTGCACAGCAATGTACTAGCCAACGTGCTGCAATCTGAGGCGTGGAACCTCCCCGCCATGGCCAGCATGCAGCCGGGCGTGCAGCCGGTGTATGTGTGCGCTTTGCCGCTGTATCACATCTTCGCTTTCACCGTCAACATGATGCTGGGCATGCGCACTGGCGGTAAAAACATTTTGATCCCCAACCCGCGTGACTTGCCAGCCGTACTCAAAGAACTGGCCAAGCACAAGATCAACAGCTTCCCGGCGGTCAACACGCTGTTCAATGGCCTGGCCAACCACCCTGACTTCAACACGGTGGACTGGTCGCAGCTGAAAGTTTCACTAGGCGGCGGCATGGCAGTCACCAGCTCGGTGGCCAAGCTGTGGCTTGAGAAAACCGGTTGCCCGATTGTTGAAGGTTATGGCTTGTCTGAGACCTCACCCTCGGCCAGCTGCAACCCCACCAACAGCAAAGCCTTCAGCGGCACGATTGGCGTGCCAATTCCAGGCACCTACTTCAAGCTGCTGGACGACGACGGTAACGAAGTACCCCAAGGCCAGCCCGGCGAGATCGCCATCAAGGGCCCGCAGGTCATGGCAGGCTACTGGCAGCGGCCTGACGAGACCGACAAGGTCATGACGGCTGACGGTTATTTCAAATCGGGCGACGTCGGCATTCTGGACGACAACGGCTTCTTCAAAATCGTGGACCGTAAAAAAGACATGATTCTGGTCAGCGGTTTTAACGTCTACCCGAACGAGATTGAAGACGTGGTCGGCAAGCTCGAAGGCGTGATGGAATGCGCTTGCGTGGGCGTGGCCGACGAAAAGTCAGGCGAAGCCGTCAAGCTGGTAATCGTCAAGAAAAACCCGGATTTGACCGAAGCGCAAGTGCGTGCCTTCTGCAAAGAAAACCTGACGGGTTACAAGCAGCCGAAGGTGGTGGAGTTCCGCACGGAACTGCCTAAAACCCCGGTTGGTAAAATCTTGCGCCGCGAGTTGCGGGACAAGAAGTAAAACGGACATTGTCATTGCGGGCTCGACCCGCAATCCATGAACCCGAATTTGAGTTCTCAGGCATAGATCCCGGATCAAGTCCGGGATGACAAATCCAAGGGCGGCGCAAGCTGCCCTTTTTTATGGGCAAAATCAAACCATGCAACCCACCGCCATCCTCAGTGCCCTGGCCCAAGAACAACACGGCCTGATTGAACGCCTGCACCAGCCCAGTCAAGTCACGCACGCAGGTCGCACCTTCTGGCGCGGCAGCTTGCAGGGGCAGCCTGTGGTGCTGGTGCTGGCGAAGTTGGGCAAGGTTGCTGCAGCCACTACGACCACCGCGCTGATTGAGCGCTTTGACGTGCAACGCATGGTCTTTACCGGCGTGGCAGGCGGGTTAAAAAGTGGCGTCAATGTGGGTGATGTGGTCGTCGGCCAGTGCCTGTTGCAGCACGACCTGGACGTATCGCCGCTGTTCCCGCGCTATGAAGTGCCGCTGTACGGTAAAGCCCGTTTTGACGCCGATGCCCAACTGACAGGTGCTCTGCTTGAAGCCAGCCGCGCTGCCCTGGCCGATGCGCATCTCAAAAGCATCTACCCCGATGCCAAAGTACATACCGGGCTGATCGCCAGCGGCGACCGCTTTGTGTCAGGCGCTGCAGAGTCCAGCGCACTGCGGGACGCCCTGCTGGCAGCAGGCCACGACGCGCTGGCGGTAGAAATGGAAGGTGCTGCCGTTGCCCAGGTCTGCCACGACTACAGCCTGCCGTTTGCGGTCGTACGCACCATTTCAGACCGCGCAGACGACACCGCACATGTCGATTTCCCGAGCTTTATCGACAAAGTGGCCAGCCAATACGCGCTGACCATCATTGAAAAAATGTTAAAATTGCTATTAATTTAGGAGCTGCTTGCGCCCGTATTCATTGGTTAAAACGCCTAAAACGCACTTGAAAGTGGCCTAAAAACGGCTTTTTGAGTCGTTTTGCCCCTATTTCAACCAGCCACGTTTCCTGAAGTACCACATCGGCACAAGAGCACTCACCACCATCAGCCCCAGCGCCATCGGGTAGCCCAGCGCCCACTTCAGCTCGGGCATGAATTCAAAGTTCATGCCGTAGCTGCTGGCGACCAGGGTTGGCGGCAGCAGCGCCACGCTGGCCACAGAGAAAAGTTTGATGATCTTGTTCTGGTTGATGTTGATGAAACCGACCGTCGCATCCATCAAAAAGTTGATCTTGTCGAACAAAAACGCGGTGTGGGAATCCAGCGAATCAATGTCGCGCAAAATCTGCCGCGCGTCTTCAAACTGGTCACTCGACAGCATTTTGCTGCGCATCATGAAGCTCACCGCGCGGCGCGTGTCCATCATGTTGCGGCGGATGCGGCCATTCAAGTCTTCATGCCGCGCAATCGCGCCCAGCACCTCACCAGCCAGCACGTCGGTCACGTCGCCAGACAGCACCTTGGCGCTGACTTTTTCCAGCTCGACGTAAATGCCTTCCAGCGTGTCAGCTGAATACTCAGCATCTGCGTCGAACAGCTTGAGCAGCACTTCCTTGGCGTCTTCTATCAGCCCCGGCGCGCGGCGCGCCCGCATGCGCAGCAGCCTGAAGACCGGCACGTCCTCGTCGTGGATGGAGAACAGCACGCCCTTGCTTTTGAGGTCGTCGTTGACCAGGTTCAAGATAAAAGCCACCCGCACGGTGCGCGGCTCGTGTTCATCGGCCACCAGAAAGTCTGACCGGATGTGCAGCTCGCCGTTGTCTTCTTCGTAAAAACGAGCCGACTCTTCAATGTCCTCGTCCATCGCGTCTTCAGGAATCGACAGGCCGTAATACTGTTTGATCCAGCGTTTTTCTTCGATGGTGGGGGATTCCAGATCCACCCAGATGGGCTGGAACTTGGAGAGTTCTTCAAGCGACTCGATCTCTTCCTGAAAGAGCCGGCCGTTGGCGAGCGTGAAAATATTGAGCATGACAGGTTGCCTGTTGTATCGACACCCAGCTTAAAAAAGCTGTTGGCCGGATAAAAAAGAGGGTGAGGGCGCTATCGCTTCCAACACCCTTGACAACATCAGTCTCTAGTGCTGAAAACTAGCTGGTACTGCTGGTTTCCAAGGATTTCTCCGTAGTGAAGATGTGCAGATTATGGCATTTTCAGGTCAAAAACCCCCAACAATTCATCCTTGCGCGCATACGCATCACGCTCACCCAAGGCCATCAGCGCTTTGACAAAGCCCGGTTCAAACAGCAGGTAGCTGGCAATCGCCGCACCGCCGGGGCTGCCTTTTTCACCCACAGCACCCAGACCTGCCAGCGCGTTGTAGGTCGCCATCGGCAGCTCATGGGCATGTACCTGGGCCAGCTCGTCCAGCGACTGCGACGGCGAAATCGCCATAATGTCCACTGGGCGGTAAGGCATCGCCATGGCGACTTCGCGCGGCAACTGGCGCATGGTTTGCGTCACACGTTGGGCTTGTTCAACGTCGGCCTGCAAAGTGTCCTGAAACACACTGGCCATGGCGTGGCCAGCAATCGCTCCCAGTTTGGGTCGTTCTCCTGCCAGGGTTTGCGCACCCGCCAGCCCAGCGCGCTCAGGCTGGCCAACACCAATCACCAGCACTTTGGACGCCCCCAGATGCAAAGCCGGTGACAAGGGCGAGCTTTGCCGCATCGAGCCATCGCCAAAATACTCACGCCTGCCGTCCACCCACAGCGGCGTGGCGGGAAATATAAAGGGCAGGGCGCTTGACGCCATCAAATGCTCGATGGTGATGGGCTGAAAGTCTGCCCGGCGGCCAGGCCTGCTCCAGGAATTAACTGGTTTGCCATGCGCTGTTTGGCAAAACGTCCAGTGAACGCCACTGCTGTAGCTGGACGCCGTGACAGCCAGCGCATGCAGGGTATTGCTTTGCAACGCGGTGTCGATCTTGCACAGCGCGATGGCTTTGTGCAATGTGTCCACCAGCGGCGTGTTGTCCAAAAAAGCCTGCTGCTTGCGCACCTGCTGGGACAAAAACAGCGCTGCTGCGATACGGCTGGAGCGTATCCAGGCGGGTACTTTGAGGTGGTAGACCTGCTCTGAGCTCAACGCCCCCCAAAAGTTGGCCAGATAAGTAAAGGCATGCAAGCCTTCGCTGGCTCTGCTGGCCAGGTAGGTGACGTTCAGCGCACCTGCTGACGTGCCCACCAGGATTTTGAAAGGGAAGTCAGGCTCTGCTTTCGTGCTGGCCAGGCTCAGCATGCTGGCCAACGCCTGCAACACCCCCACCCGGTAGGCGGTACGGGCACCGCCGCCCATCAACACCAGCGCATGGCGGTTGTCAGCGGGACGGGTCAGCCCCGAGGAAATGATGGTTTCGAGCGACATTTTTTAACAACCGGGTGCGGGTGAATCTGCGGGCATGCCAATGATCTCGAATACTACCTTGCAAATACTTGGCAAATAACGCAGAAAGTTGCATTTATTTGTGCGCTGCAAGGTTGCAATTGGCCGATTTAGCGCGCATAGTAGGTTCAAGTGAGTTGTTTTCGTTGCTGCCCACCCAGGCAGTTTTTGTGTCCCGTGCCTTCCGTTAAAAGGAGTCTTTTTTATGAACATGACGATCAGCGGCCACCATCTTGAAGTCACCCCCGCACTGCGCGGCTACGTGACCAGCAAACTCGACCGGATTACCCGCCACTTTGACCAGGTGGTCGATGTCAAAGTGCTACTCACCGTTGACAACATGAAAGAAAAAGACAGCCGACAACGCGCTGAGTGCAATGTCCATGTCAAAGGTCGTGATATTTTTGCCGAAAGCTCGCACGCCGACTTGTATGCCGCTGTGGACGAGCTGACTGACAAACTGGATCGCCAGGTGGCGCGCCATAAAACCAAAATCAAGGATCACCACCACATTGCAGCCAAGCGCCAGCCAGATCTGCACGCCTGAAGCCGCGCCGTTTTGACGCAAGCCGCCCACACCAGGCGGCTTTTTTACGGCCTGAATTCCTCTAAATATTTTTGAAACGCTGCTTAAAGTGCATAATTTGCCGACTTACAGACCCCTATGAACCGACTTTCGCAAATTTTGCCCCCTGCCCAGGTTCTGGTCAGTGTTGATGCGACCAGCAAAAAGCGTGCTTTTGAAGAAGCCGGCCTGCTGTTTGAAAACATGCACGGCCTGAACCGCGCGCTCATCACCGACAGCCTGTTTGCGCGCGAGCGCCTGGGCTCGACCGGCTTGGGCCACGGTGTAGCCATACCGCATGGCCGCATCAAAGGGCTGAAAGCACCCATGGCAGCGGTGTTTCAGTTGGCAACGCCAATTGGCTTTGACGCACCTGACGAACAGGCCGTCGCCATGTTGATCTTTTTGCTGGTGCCTGAGGCGGCGACCCAAAAACACCTTGAAATTTTGTCTGAAATTGCCGAACTGCTCAGCGACAGCACGCTGCGCGAAAAACTTAAAACCACAACAGACGCCACGGCCTTGCATCAGTTGATTGCGTCCTGGCAGACGGCCGCATAACACACTTTCAGCATGAAACCCACCGCGATCAGCGCTGATGTTTTATTTGAAGACCACCGCGCCAACCTGAAGTGGGAATGGGTCGCTGGCCTTGGGGCATCAGAGCGGCGTTTTGATGAAGTCGCGGTTCGCGCAGCCCGCTCCGGTGCTGACCTGGTCGGCTACCTGAACTACATCCACCCCTACCGGGTGCAAATTCTGGGTGAGCGTGAGGTGTCTTATCTGCTTAACGCAGGCGACGAAGCCTGCGCCCGCCGCGTGTCACGCATCATCAAACTGGAGCCACCCGTGCTGGTGGTGGCCGACGGGCAAACCGCACCTGACACACTGCTGACCATGTGCGAGCGGGCCGGACTGCCAATGTTTGCCACGCCTGAATCAGCCGCCTTTGTCATTGATGTGCTGCGTGCCTACCTGTCCAAACACTTTGCCGACCGCACGTCGATGCATGGCGTGTTCATGGATATTTTGGGCTTGGGCGTGATGATCACGGGTGAGTCAGGCTTGGGCAAAAGCGAGCTGGGGTTAGAGCTGATTTCACGCGGCCACGGCCTGGTAGCCGACGATGCAGTCGATTTGTACCGCATCAACCAGACCACGCTGGAAGGCCGTTGCCCGGATTTGCTGCAAAACCTGCTGGAAGTGCGCGGCATTGGCTTGCTGGACATCAAAGCCATTTTTGGCGAGACAGCGGTACGCCGCAAAATGCGCCTGAAAATGATTGTGCATCTGGTGCGCCGCGAAACGCTGGAGCGCGAATACGAACGCATCCCGTACGAGCCTTTAAATCAGGAGGTGCTGGGCATACCGGTGCGCAAAGTCATCATTCAGGTTGAGGCTGGTCGAAACATCGCCGTGCTGGTCGAAGCCGCTGTGCGCAACGCTATTTTGCAGCTGCGCGGCATCAACACCTATCAGGAATTTGTTGAGCGGCATCGCAAGGCGATGGAAAGAGATGAGTAGTTCGCTACGAATTCAGTAGCTGCTTGCGCCCGTATTCATTGGTCTACAGAACAATTTGACACTTAAAATCAGGTGTGGTGATGCCGCGCAGGCGTTTCGGTGCGGCTGGGGCATTTGTCTTTGGTGCAGTTGGCGTAAATCGACAGCGAATGGTCTGCAATCGCAAAACCCTTGGCCTTGGCCACCGCGTGCTGGCGTTTTTCAATTTCAGCGTCGTAAAACTCTTCGACCTTGCCGCAGTCCAGGCAGACCAGGTGGTCATGGTGTTGGCCTTCGTTCAGTTCAAACACCGCCTTGCCGGATTCAAAGTTGCTGCGGTTCAGCAGCCCGGCTTGTTCAAACTGGGTCAGTACCCGGTACACCGTGGCCAGGCCGACGTCAGAGCGCTCTTCTAGCAGCACCCTAAAGACATCTTCAGCCGTCATGTGGCGCTGTTTGCCGGTTTGAAAAATCTCCAGAATTTTCAGGCGCGGCAAAGTGGCCTTCAGGCCGGTGTTTTTCAGTTCTTTGATATTGCTCACGTGTTATCCCCCGGCGAAAATCTGGATTCATTGCTCTTGCCGCTCAAAATACCCAGCCGCTACAATGTTTCATCATATCGCTACCGACCGCACCATGCCTGCAAAACACCTCCACAGCTGTACCCTTATCCCACGCACAAGTCTGGTCTTGCTGGCCTGTCTGGCTGTAGCCGGGCTTGCGGGTTGCAGCACCCTGAGCAGTTTTAACTCGGGCTTTAATGCCAGCGCTGTCAATCCGGTCAACTGGGTCACGCCCTACAAAATTGATGTGATTCAAGGCAACTTCATCTCCAAAGAGCAGGTGGACTTGCTCAAAGCTGGCATGTCTCGCGCGCAGGTCAAAGACGTGTTGGGTACGCCCCTGGTGTCCAGCGTGTTTCATGCGGATCGCTGGGACTATGTTTTTACCTTGAAACGCCAGGGCGTTGAGCCACAGTCTTTTAAATACACGGTATTTTTCAAAGGCGACCAGCTGGAGCGTTTTGAGGGCGACACCATGCCCAGCAATGCCGAATTTATTGCCTCGCTGTCCAACAGCCGCAAGTTTGGCAAAATCCCGGTGCTGGAAGCGACTGAAGAGCAGCTCAAAAAGGCTGAAAGACCTTCGGCAACCGCTGCTAATTCCAGCACGCCAGCAGCACCTGCTGGCACACCGCCCACCACTTACCCGCCGCTTGAAAGTGCCAGGCCGTAATGGCTGGAGCTTTACATTCGATAGCCGTCGCTGGTGCCAGCGGCCGCATGGGTCACATGCTGATTGAGGCGATTGCGCAAAGTACCGATTGCCATGTCAGTGGCGCCCTGGATGTGCCGGGCAGCCCCAGCATTGGCCTGGACGCAGCCGGTTTTTCAGGTCAGCCCAGCGGTATATTGATTGAAGCAGACATACGCCAAGGTCTTAAAAACGCCAGCGTATTGATTGACTTCACCCGCCCTGAAGGCACGATGGCGCACCTGGCTGTGTGCCGTGACATGGGTGTGAAGCTGGTGATTGGCACGACGGGTTTTTCAGACGCACAAAAAGCCGAGATTCTTGAGGCTTCCAGGTCCATCGCCATCGTCATGGCACCGAACATGAGCGTCGGCGTGAATGTCACCCTCAAGCTGCTGGAGCTGGCAGCCAAATCGCTCAGTTCTGGCTATGACATTGAAATCATCGAAACCCACCACCGCCACAAGATTGATGCGCCGTCTGGCACAGCGCTCAAAATGGGTGAGGTGGTCGCCAAGGCTTTGG
Organism: Polaromonas sp.; assembly: GCA_049653085.1. Lineage (GTDB taxonomy): Bacteria > Pseudomonadota > Gammaproteobacteria > Burkholderiales > Burkholderiaceae_C > Polaromonas. The sequence goes on along the minus strand of JBASFP010000070.1, from coordinate 36,337 downwards.
GGCGTGACCTCAAAGGCCATGCTGTTTTTGCCAGGGAAGGCATCACCGGCGCACGTGACCCTTTGGCCATTGGTTTTTCCGCTATTCGCGGCGGCGACATTGTGGGCGACCACACCGTCATGTTTGCGGGCATTGGCGAGCGGATTGAAATTACCCACAAGTCATCGACCCGCGAAGGTTATGCCGAAGGCAGCTTGCGCGCAGCGCGCTTTTTGGCCGACAAGCCCAACGGGTTGTTTGACATGTTTGATGTTTTGAACCTGAACTGAGGCAAGAATGAACTTCTTGAGTCTGATCACCCAGGGCGGCGCTGTCAGCGTGATTGTGGCGGTCGTGCTGCTGCTGATGTCGGTTGCCAGCTGGGTTGTGATTTTGTGGAAAGCCTGGCTGTTTAAACGTGCCGTGGGCGATGTCGCGCGCAGCACCGCAGCCTTCTGGCAATCGGCATCGGTTGCTGAAGCCGCCGACAAGGTGGCCGCGTTTGACCGCGAACAACTGGTGCTGCCCTTGATCATCGCCAGCAACATGGAAGCCGGCAATACACTGGCCACGCGCGGCGACAAGTCCCAGCAATTGACCCGTGTCTTGCGCGATGCACTGCACAAAGTGCTACTCAAGCTGCAATACGGCCAGGTGCTGCTGGCCACCGTGGGCTCTACCGCGCCGTTTGTGGGTTTGCTGGGTACGGTTTGGGGTATTTACCACGCACTGATTGCGATTGCATCCGCAGGCCAAATCACCATCGACAAAGTCTCGGGCCCGGTCGGCGAGGCGCTCATCATGACGGCAGCGGGCCTGGCGGTGGCGATACCTGCGGTGCTTGCCTACAACATTTTTGGGCGCTATATCAACCGGATTGAAGCTGACTTGGAAGGCTTTGCGCGCGACCTTCGTGAGCTTCTAATCCAGGAAGTCAAATGAGTTCATTTTTTCGACGGGCCGCCCCTAGAAAAAATAGCCCCCTCGGGGCTGAAGCCTGCGGCTCCGAACCTGCTATTGCAGGTTTGGACAGGCTTCAGAAGCGAAGGCTCTGCCAAGCGGCGGCCTGCAAGGTGCAGAGAGTTACACTCAGTGAACGAACGTGGGGGCCAACATGTCTTTTGGCCGGTTAGAGCGCTCCAAAGGCTCTGAGCCGATGAGCGACATCAACGTCACACCGATGGTGGACGTGATGCTGGTGCTGCTGGTGATCTTCATCTTGACGGCACCGCTGATGGCCTCTTCCATCAAACTCGATTTGCCTAAAACAGATGCTGCCAAAGCGTCAGAAGCGCCCAAGTTTGTGACGCTGGTGGTCGACAAAACAGGCCAGATTTTTTTAAACGACAAACCCATCGCCATCGACGAGCTGAAAACCAGCTTGACACAAACCGCCGTTAAAAACCCCGACACCGAAGTACAACTGCGCGCCGACGAAGCCGTGCCCTATGGCAAAGTGGTCGAGGTGATGGGCGCAGCGCAAAAAGCAGGTTTGAACCGCATTGGTTTTGTGGCGGATGCGCCGCCACTTGCAAAAACCCCCTGATTGTTTTTTCTTCAGTAGATATACAATCACATTGTGTATATCCATCTGGTACAAGCCATGCAAGTTGCAAAATGGGGAAACAGTCTGGGCGTCCGTCTGCCGATGGCGCTGGTGCATCAACTCGGCATTTCTGAAGGCGATGAGCTGGAGGTACGGCCTGTGAAGAAAAAAAGTAAAACTGCCTTGCCCGCTATTGAAATCAGCCGTGAACCTACGAGGGAAGAGCTGCTTGAGTCCATGCGCAAATATCGCGGCGCTTGGCCTGCAGGTTGGAAGTTCGACCGCGAAGAAGCCAATGCCAGATGAGTGCTTTTCTTGATACGAATGTGTTGGTCTACTGGATTGACGATCACCCTTTTTCAAAGCAGGCAGAGGCATTGATCACGCGAGAAAATGTGATCAGCGTGCAGGTGCTCAATGAGTTTTCAAACGTGTTGCGTAACAAGCGCGGAATGGGTTGGCCGGACATTTCAAAAATCAGCCAAACACTACAAAATCTATGCAAGACATGTGATCTGACCTTGCAAACACATAGCCTCGCTTTGTATTTGGCAGAGCGCTATCAATTCAAAATCTACGACGCCAACATCATCGCCGCCGCTGCGCAGATGCGTTGTGATGTGGTGTATTCGCAAGACATGCAGCACGGGATGAGCATTCAGATGCCCGCGCAGTATGGCGGCGGTTCGCTGGCTATCAGAAATCCGTTTTTATAAGTTTGTAGCAATTTATGCAAGAAAAATATGACCACACAGCGGTTGAACAAGCCGCCCAAACCAAGTGGACGGCCAACAACGCCTACCGCGTAGAAAACCACGACAGCCCGAACAAACCGCTGGGCAAGTACTACGCGTGTTCGATGCTGCCTTACCCCAGCGGCAAGCTGCACATGGGCCATGTGCGCAACTACACCATCAACGACATGCTCACGCGCTACCTGCGCATGAAAGGCTACAACGTGTTGATGCCGATGGGCTGGGACGCTTTCGGTCTGCCCGCTGAAAACGCCGCCATGAAAAACAACGTGCCACCCGCCAAATGGACGTACGACAACATCGCCTACATGAAGCAGCAGATGCATGCGCTTGGCCTGGCGATTGACTGGTCGCGTGAAGTCGCCACCTGCGATGCCAGCTATTACAAGTGGAACCAGTGGCTGTTTTTGAAGATGCTTGAAAAAGGCATTGCCTACCGCAAGACCCAGGTCGTGAACTGGGACCCGATTGATCAGACCGTGCTGGCGAATGAACAGGTGATTGACGGCAAAGGCTGGCGCACTGGTGCCGTGGTTGAAAAACGCGAAATTCCGGGCTATTACCTGAAGATCACGGCTTACGCTGAAGAGCTGCTGGGCCATGTCAAAGATGGCTTGCCGGGCTGGCCTGAGCGCGTCAAGCTGATGCAGGAAAACTGGATCGGCAAGAGCGAAGGTGTGCGCTTTGCTTTCACGCACGACATCAAGGACGCAAGCGGCGCATTGATTGGCGATGGCCGCATGTACGTTTTTACCACCCGTGCCGACACCATCATGGGCGTGACGTTTTGCGCGGTGGCACCTGAGCACCCGCTGGCGCTGCACGCGGCTTTGACCAACCCCAAGCTAGCGGCGTTCATTGAAGACTGCAAGTCCGGCGGCACCACCGAAGCCGAGCTGGCCACGCAAGAGAAAAAGGGCGAACGTACCGGTTTGTTTGTCACGCATCCCTTGAGTGGCGAGCAGATTGAAGTTTGGGTCGGCAACTACGTGTTGATGAGTTACGGCGACGGCGCGGTGATGGGCGTGCCTGCGCATGACGAGCGGGACTTTGAGTTTGCGAATAAGTATGGTTTGCCGATCAAGCAGGTGACCGATGTCAAAGGCCAAGCCTTCAGCACCAACGTGTGGGCCGATTGGTATGGCGACAAACAGCAAGGCGTTGCCATCAACTCAGGCAAGTACAACGGCCTGACCTTCAAAGCCGCGGTTGATGCCGTAGCCACCGACCTGATTACCAAAGGCCTGGGCGAGAAAAAAACCACCTGGCGTTTGCGCGACTGGGGCGTGAGCCGCCAGCGCTACTGGGGCACACCAATCCCCATCATCCATTGTGCTGAACATGGCGCTGTGCCCGTGCCTGAAAAAGACCTGCCCGTGGTGCTGCCGCAAGACTGCGTGCCCGATGGCTCGGGCAATCCGCTGCTCAAACATGAAGGTTTTCATGCGGGTGTCGTTTGTCCCATTTGCAGTAAACCCGGTCGCCGCGAGACCGACACGATGGACACGTTTGTCGATTCGTCCTGGTACTACATGCGATATTGCGATGCGCAGGCGACCACCCGCGCAGGTGACCCTATAACTTCTGACAAGATGGTGGCCGAGGGCGCGAACTACTGGATGCCGATGGACCAGTACATTGGCGGTATCGAGCATGCGATTTTGCATTTGCTCTACGCCCGCTTCTGGACCAAAGTCATGCGCGACATTGGCCTTGTCAAGGCCGATGAACCGTTTACCAAGCTGCTGACCCAAGGCATGGTGCTGAACCACATTTACTCACGCAAATCAGACAAGGGTGGCATTGACTACTTCTGGCCGAAAGAGGTCGAAGACATTCATGACGCAGACGGCAAGGTGCGCACGGCCAAACGCAAGACCGACGGTTTGATCGTGACCTACGAAGGCGTGGGCACGATGAGCAAAAGCAAAAACAACGGCGTGGACCCGCAGGACCTGATTGAAAAATACGGCGCGGACACTGCAAGGCTGTACACCATGTTCACCGCCCCGCCCGAGGCGACGCTGGAGTGGAATGATGCAGGTGTTGAGGGTAGCTACCGCTTTTTACGCCGTGTGTGGGCTTTTGGCAGCAAGCTGAATGCTACTAATTCAGTAGCTGCTTGCGCCCGTATTGATTGGTCAAAAGGCACTTTTGGCAAAGAAATCAAGGCCTTGAGGCTTGAAATCCACACGGTTTTAAAGCAGATCGACTACGACTACCAGCGCATGCAGTACAACACGGTGGTGTCGGGGGCGATGAAGTTACTGAACGCGCTTGAAAATTTCAAAAGCGATGCGTCCGACGCTGCAAACGCTGCGCTGCATGAAGGCTTCAACATCCTGCTGCGCTGCCTCTACCCCTGCGCGCCACACTTGGCCCATGCGTTGTGGGTTGACCTGGGCTACAGCCAGCAGCACGGTGACTTGCTCGACGCGGCCTGGCCGCAGGTTGATGTCAGCGCCCTGCAACAAGACGAAATTGAACTGATGCTGCAAATCAACGGCAAGCTTCGCGGCTCGGTCACTGTCAGCGCTACCGCAGACAAGGCGACGATTGAAACCGCCGCACTGACCAGTGACGCCTTCATCAAGCAAGCTGCAGGTGCTGCTCCGAAGAAGATCATCGTTGTGCCGGGTCGCCTCATCAACATCGTTGTTTGATAAACATCAAGGAAAACACATGCAACGCCGTTTTTGCCTCACCTTGCTAGCCACCAGCATGACGCTTGGCATGACGCTTGGCATGACCGGCTGCGGCTTTGCCCTGCGCAAAGCCCCCAACTTTGCTTTCAAGTCGCTGTTTTCACCGTTTGGTGAAAGCTCGCTCGTGGGCACTGAGCTCAAACGCTCGCTGGAATCTGGCGGCAATGTTCGGGTGATCAGCGATGTGCGGCAGATTGACCAGGCCGATGTGATTCTGGATGTCCTGCAAGACCAGCGTGAAAAAACCGTGGTTGCCGTCAACGCTTCAGGGCAGGTGCGAGAGTTTCAGTTGCGCATTCGCTTCCAGTTCAAACTGCGCAGTGCCAAAGGCAAAGACCTGATTCCCACGACTGAAATCGTGCAGCAGCGCGACATCAGTTTTAACGAATCCGCCGTGCTGGCCAAAGAGTCTGAAGAAGGCCTGCTGTATCGCGAGATGCAAAGTGACATCATTCAGCAAATCATGCGTCGCCTGGCGGCTGTGACGACGCTGTAAAACTGATCATGAACCTGGCGCCCGCGCAACTGGCCGAGCATCTCAAGCGCGGCATCAAAAGCCTGTACACCCTGCATGGTGACGAGCCTCTGCTGGTGCAAGAGTTTGCCGACGCCTTGCGCGCCCACGCGCGCGCCCTGGGCTACACCGAGCGCACGGTGCATACGGTTCAGGGCGCGCATTTCGACTGGAGCGAAGTGCTGGCCAGTGGCGGCTCGCTGAGTTTGTTTGCAGACAAACAGATCGTTGAAATCCGCATCCCCAGTGGCAAGCCCGGCAAAGACGGCTCGGTTGCCTTGCAGCAGATTGCCGAGCGCGCGCAGGGCGACGACTCCACCTTGACGCTCATCATGCTGCCTCGCTTGGACAGCATGACGACCAAGGGCGCGTGGTTTGGCGCACTGGAGAGTTACGGCATCACCGTCAAGTTTGAGCCAGTGGCGCGCGGCATGTTGCCGCAATGGATATCGCAGCGTTTGCAAGCGCAAGGCCAGCGCGTGGCAGCCGGCGAAGAAGGCCAACGTACGCTGCAGTTTTTCTCAGATCGGGTTGAAGGCAATCTGCTGGCCGCGCACCAGGAGATTCAAAAACTTGGACTGTTGTACGGCACGGCAAATGGTGGCGTGTTGAGCTTTGAGCAAGTCGAAAACGCCGTGCTGAATGTGGCGCGTTATGACGTGTTCAAGTTGTCTGAAGCCGTGCTGGGCGGCCAAACCGTGCGTGTGGCGCGCATGCTCGACGGCCTGCAGGCCGAGGGCGAATCAGAGGTGTTGGTGCACTGGACCATCAGTGAGGACATTCGCAGCATGAAGCGCGTGAAAGACGCGATCAGTGCTGGCAGGCCGATGCCAATGGCTTTGCGTGAAAACCGCATCTGGGGCATCAAAGAAAAACTTTACGAGCGCGTGCTGCCAGGCATCACCGACAACACTCTGGCCAATTTATTGACCGCCGCACACAAGGTGGACGGCATTGTCAAAGGCCTGAAGCAACCCGATTGGCCAGCCAGTGGGTGGCAGGCTTTGCACCGGCTGGCCGGGCTGGTGTGTGAGCAGTGCGCGGGGAGTGGGCGCAGACCGGCGTAAAAATCTACGCGCTTACTGAGCCCAGTTCAGCAATTCAAACCGTTTTCGGCCATGGATGCGATACACCGAAAAGTCTTGCACATCCAAAGTCAAGATGCGCGCATGCCCCGTCGTTTCAGCCAGCCAGATCAGCGCCAGATCCGCATAGTCGGCATCTTGATCCTGGTATTTATCAGCCAGTGTGGCAATGCGGGCATGAGCCTGCGAATCAGCATGCTGCACAGCAAGCGCGCCTTGCGATACCGCTTTCAGCAGTTGCTGGCGCGGCTTGCCGTGTAAAAAGAAGCAGCACTCTGACAGAACCGCCTCAAGCGTTATCAAGGGTGCGGTGTGTTGGGATAGCCACGCCAGCGCAGCCGCATGATGCTTTTCACGTGGCTCAAAAGCACTGACAAGAAAGCCCGTGTCAACAAGGATCACAGCAGTTTGCCTTTTGATGCGCTTGCTACTTTGGCTCGCAATCCGGCTTTTGAGTACGGTTCATAAGCAAGGGGCGATTTTTTGACCCCAGCGCGTTGGGGCACAAAAGCCAGCAACGCATGGCTTTTGCCGCTGGACTGCGCTTTGAGCCAATGATTCAAAGCCTGGTGGACGACCTGAGATTTGCTGAGGGCCTGGCTGTCGCAAAAATGGGTCAGCGCGTTTTCAGTAGACGATTCAAGGCGAACAGTAAGTGTCATGGGCTTCCTTTGAGTGCTTCGAATATTACAAATCTTCGGTATTGTAATACGATGAACGCGCATTAAAGCAACCCTTGCCCTCGATAAGCCAGCAGTAGGTCAGCTTAAAGCCGAACCTACGAACGATTTAACTGGGCACAGAAAAATCCACGCCCCGGTACAAGTCTTTTACCGGCACGCTGATGTCACCGCAAGTCAAAACCAGCGTGTCGTCAATACCAAGCACCGTCATGCCCCATTGACGCAAATTGACGCGTTGGTAAACCTCGATATACGCACGGTCTTGCGCCAGCAACACATATTCACGCAGGCTTTGCAGCTTTTGGTAGGCTGCCCATTTTTCGCGCCGGTCGGTCAGCTCAGTGCTGCGCGACAGCACTTCAGCAACCATGCACGGGCTGGTTTTGAAATAGGCCTCGTTGTCACTGGCATCGCAAACGAGCATGACATCAGGATAGTAAAAAACGTTGCCTGAATCCAAGCGCAGCTTCATGTCACTTGCAAAGGTACGGCAACCTTTGGCAGCTTGCAAATTGCAGTAGCTGGCCAAATTGACTGACACTCGATTGTGATTTTCGCTGCCACCCGCCATCGCGTACACGCCACCATTGACGAATTCGTGACGCACGTCAGCCAGCATTTCGCCAGCCAGGTAATCGTCTTCGTTCAAAGGTTTGAGCAGGGCTTGTGACATAAAAGCACTATAGCGCAAGCGTGTAAAAATGGTGAGATGACCGACCAGAACATCACCGATCTCATGCAGGCCATTGGAATCAAGGCAAAAACAGCATCTACCCATATGGCACGGGCGCAAGCAGCTACTAAAAATGTAGCGCTTTCAAGCCTGGCTGCTTTGCTGCGCCAAAGCACGACGCAGCTTGCAGCCGCCAACCAGCACGACCTGGCACGCGCTGCCAGCACCGGCTTGGCAGGGCCCATGCTGGACCGCCTCAAACTCACCCTCAAAGACATTGAAACCGTGGCCATTGGCTGCGAGCAACTGGCTGCCATGCCAGACGTGATTGGGGAAATCACCGCTCTGCGCCAGCAACCCAGCGGCATCCGCGTGGGGCAAATGCGCGTGCCGATTGGCGTGTTCGGCATGATTTACGAAAGCCGCCCCAACGTGACGATTGAAGCGGCCAGCCTGGCGATCAAAAGCGGCAACGCCTGCATTTTGCGCGGCGGCTCGGAAGCGATTGACTCGAACAAGGCGCTGGCAGCTCTGGTTTGCCAGGCGTTGGTCAGCGCTGGCCTGCCTGCGGACGCGGTGCAACTGGTTCCCACCACCGACCGTGAGGCCGTCGGCCAATTGATCACCATGCCGCAATATGTAGACGTCATCATTCCGCGTGGCGGCAAGGGGCTGATCGAACGCATCAGCCGTGACGCCAAGGTGCCCGTCATCAAACATTTGGACGGCAACTGCCACGTCTATGTTGACGACCCCTGCGACATCGCCATGGCCGTTAAAGTGGCCGACAACGCCAAAACGCAAAAATACAGCCCCTGCAATGCTGCTGAAAGCTTGTTGGTCGCGCGGGGCGTGGCAGCAGAGTTTTTGCCGTTGATTGCAGCCATTTATGCTGAAAAAGGCGTAGAAATACGGTCAAATAAGGCTGCAGCCCAATTAATACGGGCGCAAGCAGCTACTAAATCAATAGTAATGAAGGATGCGACTGAAGAGGACTGGTATGAAGAATACCTGGCTCCCATCATCAGCATCAAGGTGGTGGAGGGTGTTGACGAGGCGATTGCCCACATCAACAAATACTCAAGTCACCACACCGACGCCATTATCACCAGCAACCACCAGCATGCTCAAAAGTTTCTGCGGGAAGTTGACTCAGCCAGTGTGATGGTCAACGCCAGCACCCGCTTTGCCGACGGTTTTGAGTTTGGCCTGGGCGCAGAAATCGGCATTTCTACAGACAAGTTTCATGCACGCGGACCGGTGGGGATTGAGGGGCTGACGTCGCTGAAGTATGTGGTTTTGGGGGATGGGGAAGTGCGGGGCTAGATGGGCAGGCGTGGCTCAGCGCCAAACACTGACCAGAATTGAGGCGACGGACGCAAACAGAAAAATCCCCAGAAAAATGCCAATTTTTGAGGTTTTTCGCGCTCTCAATAAAACCAGCATCCCAATCAACGACTGACCGTACATGGGGGCGACCATCAAGTAGGCCTCAGGAAACGGTACAAACACCGGTTGAGCACCTCGGGTTTTGGGTGATGTTTCAAAGCCGGTGTGCGCAATGATCAAGCTGCCGCCAACCATGCCGAGGATAACCAGCGCCGCGATGGCTATTTGTGCGGCACGCCCGAGGTTTTCAGCGGGTTTCATTCGGTGTGATGCCGTTCAAAATACATGCTCGGCGGCTTTAAAGAGGGTGTGTGTAGCGAGCCAGACATCTAAATCTCCTGAAAAGGTTTTGCACGCGGCTTCCAAGGTGTGAAATGATAGCCAGTCGATTGCAATAAAGGCGTCGAAGCCAGCCAGAAACACATGCCTAAAAATCAAAGACCCTTGCAACTTAATGGTAAGCCCCAATGTCTGAGCGAAACACCGAATAACCAAAAAATGAAAGTGACCGCATGGTCCCGCACCTGATTACCGCCTTGACTGGCCCCATCAATGAGCTTGAGCAGCGCATTTTGGACTCCACCCCCGCCATTGAGCGCTGGTTTCGACTTGAATGGATGGAGCACACGCCCCCCTTTTATTGTGCGGTTGATGTACGTAATGCGGGCTTCAAACTGGCGCCGGTTGACACCAATCTCTTCCCGGACGGCTGGAACAACCTGACGCCTGAAATGCTGCCGCTGGCGGTGCAGGCTGCGATGGCGGCGATTGAAAAAATTTGCCCGGAGGCGCGCAATCTGCTTTTGGTACCCGATAAAAACACCAACAACAGCTTTTACCTGGCCAACATCCTGCAACTCAAGCGCATTTTTCACCAGGCGGGTTTGAATGTGCGCTTTGGCTCGCTAGATGCAGCCGTCAAAATGCCCACCCCGCTCAGGCTGCCCACGGGCGAGACCATCACGCTGGAGCCCTTGAACCGTACCGACCGCCGCCTGGGACTCAAAGATTTTGACCCCTGCACGGTGCTGCTGAACAACGACCTGGCAGCGGGCATCCCCGGCATGCTGGAAGACATTAACGAGCAGTATTTGCTGCCACCGCTGCACGCCAGCGGCTCGGTGCGCAGCAAGGCGAATCACTTCAAAGCCTATGAAGAAGTGGCCAAGCGCTTTGGCAAACTGATTGGCGTGGATCCGTGGTTGATTAACCCGATGTTCACCCACTGCGGCACAGTCAATGTGGCCACGGGCGAGGGTTTTGACAACCTGAGCAGCCAGGTCGATGCGCTATTGACCAAAATCAAACGCAAGTACAAAGAGTACGGCATTCATGAAAAGCCGTTTGTGCTGGTCAAATGCAACAGCGGCAGTGGTGAAGGCAGTTGCGGCATGGGCATCATGACGGTGCGTGACGTGAAAGACCTGGACGCCTGGGCGGCGAAGAATAAAAGCAGTAAAAATCTGCCTGCCAACCCCGTGATGGACATCATCATCCAGGAAGGCGTGCAAACCAACGAGCGCGTCAACGCCGCCGTGGCCGAGCCAGTGGTCTACATGATGGACAGGTATGTGGTCGGCGGCTTTTATCGCATCCACGCCGATCGGGGCATTGACGAAAACCTGAACGCACCGGGTGCCAGCTACGTACCGCTGGCCTTTGCAGACAGTGGCCGCTTGCCCCAGCCGGGTGAAAAGCCCGGCGCCAGCAGCCCCAACCGCTTTTACATGTACGGCGTGATTGCCCGCCTGGCCATGCTGGCCGCCAGCTATGAGCTGGAAGCGACTGACCCGGATGCTGAGGTTTACGACTGAGTGCTCAAACGTCAGTCAAGCCAAATCGCCTGCTCATATCAATTGCCCTAACAGCGAACCCACCAGCATGTCGTCCAGGTGGCCAAAGTGGTTTAGCCGCACGTAGCCATTGCGGTCAATCACCACCAGGCTGGGTGTGCCGCGCAGCTTGTAGGTTTGCATGCTCAACGGGATGCTGCTGCCTGCAACCGCAAGGTCGATACCCACCGGGAAGGGGATGCGGTACTCATGCACAAAGGCTTTGAGCGACGCTGGCCCCATGGCTGCGTGGTGTTCAAAAACAGTGTGCAAGCCCAGTACCACCACGGCACTGTGCGCAAAACTGTTGTAAATCTTGATGGCCTGCGGAATGCCGTGCGACACGCAGGCTGGGCACAGCATTTGAAAGGCGTGCAGCACGACAATGTGGCCGCGCAGGCTATCGAGTGATACGTCGGTGTCGGCATTCAGCCATTGCGATACAGCCAGTGCTGGCGCTATTTGTAGTTGTGTACTCACGATATGCTCCCTGGTGGGCGGTAGATGTTGGGCGGTGCAGAGCGCTTGCTCTGCACTGCTGATGTAAGCGGTTTTACTTGTTGACCTTGCCAGGCAAAGACAAGTCATTTGACGCCACCTTGAAGACATTAACCACGCACAGCAGCGGGCTGTGCATGCTGGCATTAACGCGCAGCGCAGCAGTGACACCATCAAAGCTGGCTGCATTGACGACGCCAATGTCATCAAACGGCACACGCACTTCAACCACATCCCCCTTAAAGCTTGGGCTCCAGCCGGGGCTGTCAATCAGCAAGGGCAGGCCTGGCCAGGTTTTTGGCAGCTTGGGTTTTGCGCCCTCAGGTATGTCAACCACTTTGAGCGCACCTTTGCCACACGCTTCATCCGGCTGCAGCACAACCCAATGCGAATGCCAGACACCGCCATCGTTGTTCGGGTTGCCGTCCCCGTTTTCGTCAAACAGCGGGGTGTCGTCAAAGTCCGGGTGCGAAGTGGCCGCAAAAGCCAGGATGCCGCTTTTGGCATCAAAGCCGACAACCGAAGGGTCCATGCTGGTGGGCCAGACGTACGAAAACACGCTGCTGCCAGCCAGCTTGCCAGTTTTGGTGGGCTTGTTGGCACCTGCCTTGCCGGAAGTGTGCATGTGGAATATCGCCACATTGCCTTGCGTTGTGATGCGGGTGTGAACAATGTCAAACAGCGCTTTCATGGCTTTATCCGCTTTGTTTGCCTTGCTTTGAATGCCGCCTGAATGGTCGCCGTCATGGGCGGTGGCTGCTTGGCCTGTGCAAATGAGGGCAACTGCAGCAGTCAGGCTGCAAAAAGTTTTACGGACAGTCATGTGGAATCCTTTGAGAAATTAAAAAAGTAAAAAGTTTTAAGAAGCTGTGCTGCAAGGCACAGATGTATTTTTTGTTGATTTTTCATTTGATTGGTATCATTAAGTCTTTAATATTTACCTTATCGTCCAAATTATGCCAACTCAATCACAACCCTCAGTGGACAGGCTGGCTGCACTGTTTCAGCGCTTTCGCGTGCAGGCAGAGCTTTTCCATACCGGGGCGCTGTGTGGTGTGTCGAGTTTTCCGGCCAAGCCTGGGCGAGGCTTTTTGCATGTGCTTCGGCGCGGTGAAATGGTGCTTACCCACCAGCGCGGTGCGGCCGTGCCCAGGCGCATCCAACTGAATGAACCGACGCTGATGTTTTATCCCCAATCGTGGACGCATGAATTTCACAACGCGCCCGCGAAAGGCTGTGAATTCACCTGTGCCACTTTGGACTTTGAGGGTGGCAGTACGCATCCGCTTGTGCGTGCTTTGCCGCCTTTGGTGCTGGTATCTTTAAGCCGTGTTCCAGGACTGGACTCATGCCTGAATTTGTTGTTTGCTGAAACTGACAACGTGCGCTGCGGCCATCGTTTTCTGGCCGACCGTTTGTTTGAAGTGGTGCTGATGCAACTGCTGCGCTGGCTGCTGGATCACCCCGTCGAATGCGGCGTGCAAAGCGGTCTCATCATGGGGCTTGCCGACCCCGCACTGGCCCGCAGCTTGACGGCCATGCACGACCAGCCCGGTGCGCCCTGGAGCCTTCAGGCCATGGCCGAGCAAGCCGGCATGTCGCGCAGCAGTTTTGCGGCACGGTTCAAAGAAGTGGTTGGTGCAACGCCAGCCGACTATTTGGCAGACTGGCGCTTGACGATTGCCAAGTCACTGCTCATCAACAGACGGTCTGTCAAGCACATCGCCGACGAACTGGGTTATGCCAATGCGTCGGCGCTTTCACGGGTGTTTGCGCAGCGGGTGGGTGTGTCGCCGCGTGACTGGTTGGCGACTACGGTTGAAAAATAGGGCAAGTCATACGCTATCATTGTCATAGCTGCTTGCGCCCGTATTTATTGGGATTGAGTCATTTTAGGCACTCAAAAAATCATAAATTGCTCTTTTAAAGAGCTATTGCAAGGCAAGTGTCCGACATCGGCTGGTCAAACCTGATGCGGGCAGTTAAGCTTCGGGTTGATCTAATAAAAATCACCAAGTTCAAACCCTTGACCACTCACACCGCCCACACCTTCAAAGCCCTTCACACCCAACCTAAGCCTTTGATGCTGCCCAACTGCTGGGACGCAGCCAGCGTCGTGCTGCTGCAAGCCGACGGCGCGCAGGCGGTGGCCACCTCAAGTTCTGCGCTGGCTTGGTCGCTGGGCTATGCCGATGGCGGACACCTGCCACGCACTGAGCTGATGGCAGCCGTTGCGCGCATCATGCGGGTGGCCAAAGTACCTGTCAGCGTTGACGTTGAAGACGGCTACAGCGACGATGAGCGCCAAGTCGCTGATCTCATCGCTGAGCTGGCCCAACTTGGCATCGCAGGTATCAACCTGGAAGACGGCGCTGGCCCGCCTGAGCTGCTGGCCAGCAAAATAGCCGCCATACGCCAAGAATTGGCAGGTACGCCGCTTTTTATCAATGCCAGATGCGATGTGTTTTTAAAAGGCCTTGCCAAAGGCGACGCCGCCATTGCCATGTGTACACAGCGCCTGGCCAGCTACAGCGCAGCAGGCGCAGACGGTGCTTTTGTACCCGGCATGGCAACGGTAGGCGACGTGACCCAACTCATGCCAGCGCTCAAGCAAATGGGCATGCCGCTCAACCTGATGGCCGTGCCGCACCTGGCATCGGTGGCCGACTTGTTTGCCGCAGGCGCGCAGCGCTTCAGCGCAGGCGGGGCCTTGTTTCAAACGACCTACGCCTATTCACGCATCAAAGCCAAGGCGTTTATGGATGTTGGCGATGTGAGCGGCTTGTTTGAGTATTCGCTGCCTTATGTGTTTATGAATGCGGCTGTGCAGGGCGGGTAAGGGCGCACAGTGGCTTGGATGATGCACTTCAGAAAATGAAATGGCTGTCTTCAAATCACTTTAAAATTAATAGCTTCCTGCACCCGTATTCATTGGGCTAGAGGCTTAAATACCTCCAAAAACCTTAACTACTCAATGCTTTGTCATCCCGGCCTTGAGCCGGGATCCATGTCCCCTGCGGTGCTAGCACGAGAGCGGGTTCATGGATTGCGGGTCAAGCCCGCAATGACATGCAAAGGAGCTGAGTAGTTACCTTTTTTAACCATTAAATGAGTCTAAAGGCTAATAAATACAGGCGCAAAAAGCTATGAAATACATAGTAAAAAGGAGTTTTAATACGAACCGACGGCTTGAATCGCGCTGAACAAGTGAATGATTGCAAAGGTCGGTTGCAGTGGGGGCGTCGAAGTTTTACCGCTCTATAACCTGCTCACGGCCTTTAACTCCAATATGCAAAGCAGTTTCAGGGAATTTTGATGTTCATATTTTGTTGTTGTACTATTTTTGAACCGCAGGTTTTGCGGTATGCATTACTTTGGAAGTTGAATGACTGAAGCAGCAGAAATTAATCGCATTGTGTTTCGCGAAGTGACCGCCGACACATGGCCTGACTTCGAAAAGCTTTTCGAGCGTCGAGGTGGCCCAAAGGCTTGTTGGTGCATGGTCTGGCGCGCAACGCCAGAAGAAGCAAAGCATGCGGATGGTGCAAGCCGAAAAATCGCCATTGCCGAGCGCATCGCTGCTGGAACCACCGTGGGGTTGCTTGGCTACCTTGATGAAGAAGCTGTGGCATGGTGCTCAGTTGCACCCCGATCAACTCACCGCCGACTCGTCAATGATGGCAGCACTGACGAAGGTATTTGGTCAATCACTTGCTTCTTCGTTATTCGCAGATTGCGCGGCCACGGTGTTACACAACGAATGATTGCCGCTGCCACTGACTATGCCAAGTCTAAGAATGCTTCGATTGTGCAAGCCTATCCAGTCGACCCAGGGTCGCCAAGCTATCGGTTCATGGGTTTTGTTCCGACGTTCGAGACCGCTGGCTTTCAGGAAGTGGGACGCGCGGGCACTCGTCGGCATGTTTTTCAAATACGGGTGGCGTAATTGCAGGCTTTGATGCCCAACGCAGTGGTCGACTGGGGCGATTCAAAAGAGGTGCATCCCTTACCTCCCAAGTAATCGACAAACCGCACGCCGCGCCAGACACTTCAATCAGTGCAGAACATCCTGCACCGATTTAAAAAAAGGAGTTTGACCATGCAGCACAACGAACTTTTGCCTCTGGCTGTGGCCTTGTTGATTGGCATCCCCGCTTTTGGCTCATGCATCGGCATTGGGCTGGCCAGCATGAAGTTGCTAGAAGGCGTTGCGCGCCAGCCTGAGCTGGCCAATGAGCTTCAGAAAAAATATTTTCTGGCGGTGGGCGTGACTGATGGTGCGTTCATCATCGCCACCGGTATTGGTTTGTGGTTTGCCACGGCCAATCCGTTCAAATGAACATTGTCATGCGCTAGTTTTGTGCTTTCAAGAACTGTTCCGCCTGCTTATCTGACGGGTAAAACAGTTCAATGCACAGCTCATTCAAGGTGATGTCGCGCGGGCTGCCGAAGGTGGTGAGGGTGGTAAAGAGCGATATCTCTTGGCCGCCAATCTCTAGCACGCAAGGTATCAGCAGTTGCGATTCAGGGCTGGTGGCTTGGGTCGTTCCAGCTTTGAGTGCCTGCACGTTCGGGTAAGTCGCCACTTCAGCCGCCAGCGCCATCACGTTTTCATCACGGCCAGCCAGCATCAGCCGTTGCAGCAACGCCACCAGGTAGCTGCCCCACTCAGAAAAGTTTTTTGTCATCGCAGCAAAACCTTGCGGGTGCAGGCTTGCTTTGAAGATATTGATAGTTGGGGTTTGTAAAAAATCAGGCAGCAAACCCAACAGCTTGAGCGCCGCTTGGTTGTGCAGCACCACGTTCCACTGTTTATCAAGCGCCACGCCGGGGTAAGGGTCATGCGTGTCAAGCAGGCGTTGTATGGCTGCCTTGACGGGCATCATGCGGGCAGAGTCCAGGCCTTGCTCGCTGTAGCGCGGCGCGTAGCCTGCTGCCAGCAGCCAGGTGTTGCGGGTGCGCAGCGGCACATCCATGTGGTCGGCAATCGCCATCAGCACCTCGGCGCTGGGTTTTGCGCGCCCGGTTTCCACAAAGCTCAAATGGCGCGGCGAGATGCCCGCATCAAGTGCCAAGTCCATCTGGCTGCGCCGCTTGGTGCTGCGCCACTGGCGGATCAAGCTGCCCACCGCTTCATCGCGCATCAGCACGTCATTTGTTCTGTCGATCTGCTGTGTCAATTGAAGTCTCCAGTGGCCTTGTGGATAGTGCCTGATTATTGACACGCGCCTGGCTGAAGTCCATTACCCGCCAGGTAATCGGCTCATGACCCCGCAGGTAATCGACTTGCGTTGCTGCGGTGACGACACTGGCGCCTCATTCAATCAACCTGGAGATTCATCATGACCATGACCGCGACGCAAACCCAGCCATCACAGACCTTTGGCTTGGGCATCAGAAAAATCCTGCTGATAGATGCTTTGACCGGCTTGGCCATGGGTCTGCTGCTGGTCACCTCGGCGGGTGTCTTATCACCTTGGCTCGGCTTGCCGCAAGACTTTGTTTTTGGGGCGGGTGTGACTGTCTTGTTGTTCTTTCTGATGCTGTGGCTGGCCAGTCGTGCGGGCGCTGGCGAGAAGCCCCCGGCCTTTGTCACCTGGCTGGTGATACTGGGCAATGCGGCTTGGGTAGTGGCCAGCGTCTTGACCATCGCGCTGTGGTTTAGCCCAACAGTGCTGGGTGCTGCGTTTGTCAGTTTTCAGGCGCTGGTGGTGCTGGTCTTGACTGTGATGGAGTACCGGGGGCGCTGATACGTGGAGTTGGTACGCTATAAAAATAGGAGCTGCTTGCGCCCGTATTCATTGGTCTAGTGGCCACTTTGATATCTGAAAATCGCCAAAAATCGGGTTTTCAGGCTCGAAACGCCATTTTTTGAGATGTCACGCTCGGCGCGCTGTCCTGCACAGGCTTGCGGGAATACCCGTATGCTTGTGTATTATTTTGCGTTTTCGTTCAAATCGCCAGTCCTGTATTTGAAAGCCATTGCCATGCAGCGCTCAGCCCTTTTTGCCACCACTTCCTTTTCTTTTCCTAAACCTAAAACACCTCTTGTCGCGCTGACAGTGATCGTTGCTGCCGCTTTGGCAGGCTGCGGCAAAGGTGCGCCCGCTGCCCCGGGCGGCCCGGGTGCAGGGATGCCGCCGCCTGAGGTGTCGGTCATCACTGTGCAAGCCTCAAGCCAACCCATTGAGCTGGAATACGCAGGGCAAACGGCTGGCTCGCGCGAGACGGAAGTTCGTGCGCGGGTGGCGGGCATTTTGCAAAAGCGTTTGTTTACGGAAGGCTCGACTGTCAAAGCCGGGCAGCCGCTGTTTCAGATTGACCCGGCGAATTTTCAAAATCAGGCCGCGTCGTTGGAAGCGTCTACTGCTTTGGCGGTAGCCAGGCGTGACCAGGCCAAGCGTGACCTGGCTCGTTTGGCCCCGTTGATTGCTGAAAAGGCCATCAGCCAAAAAGAGTTTGACGATGCCAAGTCTGCGCTCGATGTGGCTGAAGCCACACTCAAGCAAACCCAGGCGCAGGCCAATGAGGCGCAGCTCAATTTAGGCTACACCAAAGTCGTTGCACCGATTGGCGGCATCACCACAACCGCCAATAAATCTGACGGCAGCCTGGTGACTGCCGCCGACAGTCTGCTGACGACCATTGTGCAAACCGACCCGATGTATGTGAACTTCAGCGTGTCTGAGAGCGATTTCATCAGTTTGAACAAGCGCGTGAAAGAAGGCAAGCTGACTGTGCCGGGGCAAAAAGCAGGCGGCAATTTGGGCTTTGCTGTCAAGGTCAAGCTGGCTGACGGCAGCCTGCACCCCCAGACTGGCAAGCTGAACTTTTCAGGCCAGCGCGTGAACCCGCAAACCGGCAGCATTGATGTGCGGGCTGAAATCCCCAATGCTGATGGCAGCCTGCGGCCCGGCCAGTTTGTGCGGGTATTGCTGGGTGGTGCTACCCGCCCCGACACCATCAGCGTGCCGCAGCGCGCGGTGATCGACAGCCCGTTTGGCAAGATTGTTTTTAAAGTCACCCCCGACAACAAACTGGCGCCGCAGCCGGTTGAGCTCGACGGCTGGAGCGGCGGCAACTGGGTGATTACCAAAGGGCTGCAAAACGGTGATCGGGTCCTGGTTGAGGGCTTTATCAAAGCCAACCAGCCGGGCATGACGGTGAAGGTGGTGCCTTATGTGGCTGGTGGTGTGGCTGGTGGTGTGGCGGGCGGCGCGCCAGGCGCAGCCCCTGCAGCCCCTGCCAAAACTGCCTCAGCAGCTTCCAAATAAGGAGCGGCTGAGATGTTTTCCAAATTCTTTATTGATCGCCCGATTTTTGCGACGGTACTGTCGCTGCTGTTGGTGCTGGCGGGCCTGGCCGCGATGCGGATTTTGCCAATTTCACGCTACCCTGAAATCTCTCCTCCGGTGGTCAACGTGCGTGCCATTTACCCCGGCGCATCTGCCGAGGTGCTAGAGACCACCGTCGCCGCACCCATTGAGCAGGCCATCAACGGCGTTGAAAAAATGCTCTACATGGACTCGACCTCGTCAGGTGACGGCGTGGTGGGTATCAACATCACGTTTGAGGTGGGGACTAACCTGGACATCGCGGCGCAAAACGTCAACAACCGGGTCAACCAGGTGGTGACCAAGCTGCCGCAAGAGGTGCAGCGCCAGGGCGTGACGGTGGCTAAAAGCTCGGCCAACTTCATGGTGGTGGTGGCGGTGTATTCGCCGGATGACCGTTACAGCGATTTGTTCATCTCTAACTACGTGGCGCAAAACATGCTGGACGCCGTCAAGCGCGTACCAGGCACAACGAATGTGCAGATTTTTGGTGCCAAAGACTATTCGATGCGCATCTGGCTGCGGCCGGATCGCATGGCGCAGCTGGGCATCACGGTGGCCGACATCAGTGCCGCCGTGACCGAGCAAAACGCCCAGTACGCTGCCGGAAAAATCGGCGCGCCACCTGGCAACACCGAAGAACTGACACTGACTGTGACGGCCAAGGGTCGCCTGCTGGAGCCTGAGCAGTTTGCCAACATCGTCGTCAAGAGCGGCGCCAACGGCGCACTGACACGCCTGAAAGACGTGGCCCGCGTCGAGCTGGGCAGCAAGGACTACAACTTTTATGGCCGCATCAACGGCCATGCGTCGGTGCCGATCGGCGTGTTTTTGCAGACGGGTGCGAATGCGCTTGACACCCGTGCTGCGGTTGAAAAAACGCTGCAAGAACTCAAAGCCAAGTTCCCAGAAGGGCTGACTTACGCTACGCCGTATGACACCACGCCGTTTGTGTCTGAGTCCATCAACGAGGTGTTGATCACGCTGGCCGAGGCGATGGTGCTGGTGTTCTTGGTGGTGTATTTGTTTTTGCAAAGTTGGCGGGCTACGGTCATCCCGATGTTGGCTGTACCGGTGTCGCTGATTGGCACGCTGGCGGGACTGCACTTGCTGGGCTACAGCATCAACACACTGACGCTGTTCGGCATGGTGCTGGCCATCGGCATTGTGGTGGACGACGCGATTGTGGTGCTGGAAAACGTCGAGCGGCTGATGCACGAAGAAGGCCTGAGCCCGAAAGATGCGTCCATCAAGGCCATGCAGGAAGTCACCGGCCCGGTGATTGCGATTGTTCTGGTGCTGTGCGCCGCGTTCATTCCGGTGGCGTTTTTGGGCGGCCTGGCCGGTGAGTTGTACCGGCAGTTTTCCGTCACCATCACGATTGCGGTGGTGCTGTCTGGCCTGGTGGCACTGACGCTAACGCCTGCGCTGTGTGCGGTGCTGCTCAAGCCCGGGGCCGAGCGTAAAAACAAATTTTTCAGCTGGTTTAACCACAGCTTTGACCGCTTCACCCGGCGCTACACGCGCGGCGTGGCGTTCTTTTTAAAGCGGGGTGTGTTGGGCTTGCTGCTGTTTGTTGGCATGGGTGCGTTGACGGGTTTGCTGTACACCCAGGTCCCCGGCGGGCTGGTGCCTGATGAAGACCAGGGCTATTACATTGGCGCGGTGATTTTGCCCGAGGGCTCATCTTTGGAGCGCACCAACGCGGTGGTGAAAAAAGTTGAAGCAGCCATGGCACCGAACAAAAACATTGAAGCCGTGTTCAGCTTGGTGGGGCTTAACTTTTTGGGTGGCGGCGGTTTGAAGTCGTCTGCAGCCACGATGTTTTTCCCGCTCAAACCCTGGGGTGAGCGTGACCAGTCGGCCAAAGAGCTGGTGGGCGAAACCTACATGAAGACGGGTGACATCAAGGAAGGCTTGCCACTGGCGTTTGCACCGCCTGCCATTCAGGGTTTGGGTCAAACCGGCGGGTTTGAGTTTTATTTGCAGAACAAGGGTGACGGCGGCGTGCGCCGGCTGGCAGAGTTCTTGCCCACGCTGTTGGCGGAGGCGAACAAGCAGCCCGAGCTGCAGGGTGTGAAAAGTTTGTGGCAGGCCAACTCGCCGCAAATTCTGGTCAATGTGGACACTGAAAAAGCACGCGCGCTCGGTGTGAATGTGGGCGACGTGTACAACACGCTGGCTGCCACGCTGGGCAGCTATTACGTCAACGACTTCAACAAAAACGGGCGCATTTACCAGGTGCTGATGCAGGCTGAAGGGCAGTACCGCGCCAAGCCGGACGACATTGGCGCGCTGTATGTGCGCAGCAAAACCGGGCAAATGGTGCAAATCCGTTCGCTGTCCGACATCAAGTTTGCCAGCGGGCCAGACTCGGTGCAGCACTTCAACGCGCTGCCGTCAATCCAGATTTTGGGCGACCCCAAGCCTGGTTACAGCTCGGGCCAGGCGATTGCCGCTATGGAACGCGCCGCTGCCAATGTGTTGCCAACAGACATGTCTTATGACTGGGGCGGCTCGGCCTTTCAGCAAAAGCGCAGCAGCGGGGCAGCAGGCTTGGCGCTGGCGGCAGGCTTTGTGATGATCTTTTTGATTCTGGCGGCGCAGTATGAAAAGTGGACGCTGCCGTTGTCGGTGTTGCTGGCCTTGCCGTTTGGTATTTTTGGGGCGCTGCTGGCGGTGTATTTGCGCAACTTCACCAACGACGTGTACTTTCAAATCGGCTTGGTCACGCTGCTGGGCCTGTCGGCCAAAAACGCGATTCTGATTGTGGAGTTTGCCATGGCCAAAGTGCACGAAGGCATGTCGCCTGTGGCGGCTGCGCTGGAGGCCGCACGCCTGCGGTTCCGGCCGATTTTGATGACCTCACTGGCGTTTATTTTGGGCGTTGTGCCGCTGGCTTTTTCAAGCGGGGCAGGGGCTGCAGCGCGCCAGTCGATTGGCACGGGTGTGCTCGGCGGAATGCTGGCCGCAACCTTTTTGGCGATCTTTTTGGTGCCGCTGTTTTTCAAGCTGGTCAATGACTGGCACTTTCGCAGCAAACCGGAGGACTACGACGGCTTGAAGCGTAATGTGCCGGGGCATGACTATGGCAACGGTGCGGAGGTACACGATGTTAAGTAAGCATAATTTAACTCCTGTTTTCATAGCTGCTTGCGCCCTGTTTTTAGGCGGTTGCGCCTCTTTGGCACCTGAATACAAACGACCTCCAGCTCCTGTTGCGGCGCAGTTTCCGGTTGTGTCAGGTGCTATGGCTGCTGCATCCACCACACCTGCATCCGGCATTGAATGGCAAAGCTTTTTTACCGATGCCAAACTTAAACAATTGATTGAAACGGCTCTCCTAAACAACCGTGACTTGCGCATTGCCGTGCTCAACATCGAGCAGGCCAGAGCGCAGTTTCAAATCCGCCGTGCAGAACAGTTCCCCACTATCAATGCGGCTTTGACTGGCGCGCGTCAGCCCAATCCCACGCCCGCAAACGGCGCAGGCCGCATCACCAGTGTGTACAGCGCAGGCTTGGCTGTCACGGCGTATGAGTTGGACTTTTTTGGCCGGGTGGCGAGTTTGAAAGACGCTGCGCTGGCGCAATATTTGGCCACTGAAGAAGGGCGAAAAACAGCACAAATCAGTTTGATTGCCAGCGTGGCCAACACCTATCTGGCGCTGCTGGCTGATGATGAACTGCTGGCCATCACGCAGCAAACCCTGGCGACGCGGCAAGCGTCGTACAAACTGGCCAAACTGCGCTTTGACAGCGGCTTAACGTCTGAGCTTGACTTGCGGTCGGCTGAATCATTGCTAGAAGCCGCCAACACCGCGCTAGCCCAGCAAACGCGCCAGCGTGCTGTGAGCGAGAACGCGCTGACCTTGCTGGTCGGGCAAAGTTTGGGGTCAGATTTGGCTGGCAAGGATGCCGCATTTGCCAAAACCACGCTGCAAGACATACCCGCCGGGCTTCCGTCAGACCTGCTGGTGCACAGACCCGACATTCGCCAGGCCGAACAACTTCTGATCGCGGCCAACGCCAACATTGGCGCAGCGCGGGCAGCGTTCTTTCCACGCATTTCACTGACGGCCACCGCAGGTACAGCCAGTTCCCGTTTGGCGGGTTTGTTTCAAGCAGGCACCTGGGGCTGGACGTTAGCGCCCCAGTTGCTGCTGCCGATTTTTGATGCAGGGCGCAACACGGCTGGGTTGGCCTCCAGCAAGGCCGCAGAAGGCATTGCGGTGGCCACTTATGAAAAAGCCATTCAAACCGCCTTCAAAGAGGTGTCAGACGCCCTGGCAGGCCGCGCAACGTATGCCGAGCAACTGCGCGCCGCACAAGCCCAGGCCAACGCTGAAGCCGTGCGTTACAGGTTAGCCGACCTGCGCTACCAAAACGGCGTGACCAGTCAGCTCGACCAGCTGGATGCGCAGCGCTCGTTGTTCGCAGCACGTCAAGCAGTGGTGCAAACCCGGCTGGCGCAGCTGCAAAGCCAGGTGACGCTCTATAAGGTGCTGGGCGGTGGGTGGAAGGATGAGGCGGTGGCAACCCCAGCGCCGTCATTGCGGCCTTGAGCCGCAATCCATGCTGGTGCAGCTAACTGTCAAATTCGGGGATGGATCCCGGATCGAGTCCGGGATGACAGATATTTGCTATTTATTTAGGAGCTGCTTGCGCCCGTATTTATTGGACTATAGACCTATTTGGCCTTAAAATTAGGTAAAAATATGTTTTGGTCGTTTTAAAGGCAGTCAAGCCCAAGTCACTCTTAAGTGCGTGTAAATGCGTTTGTCATCGCGCCTGCGAGCCCTTCGTCGCCGTGGTGGCGCAGCGCCTTGACCGCACCGTCAAAGTCGCGAGTTTCGCGGTTTTGGCTGAGCTTGGACATGCCTTCCAAGTGGTCAATCACAATTTCAATACCCACAACGGCTTTAACCATAGCGCTTAAATAGTCTAGGGGTGCGTCACCCATTTTCCAGGGCGTGGCTTCTTTTGCCTCGTGGCGGCGTGTCAGGCGTGCCAAAACCCCACGCAGAAACCTCTCGTCATCGTGGACAAGCAGCTTGCCGCGCGCATGCACTACCTCGTAATTCCAGGTGGGTACAAATCGATGTGTTTCTTTTTTGCTCGGGTACCAGCCTGGCGAAATGTAGCCCTGACTACCGCGGAAGATAACCAGCACGTCACGCGAAGCGCCAGCCAATGGTTGCCACACTGGGTTGGCACGGGCGACATGACCTGTGAGCACGCCCAGTTTGCTGCCACTTGGGTTTAGCTCAAACGGGATGTGATTGACATCAAGCCCTTGGGTCGTGGGCGTTACCAAAACGCCCAAAGGGTAACTTGAAATGATGTGATGCAAGCCAGCCGTGCTGGCGACCGAAAATTCTGGAGGTATCAACATGATTGAAAGCTGGGGATGCCCAAAAAGGTAAATGAAGCCTGTATATTCGCGCTAATCTGGTTGATAGTAAAGAGCCAGTTTTAATAAATAAAGGTATGCCAGTTGACCCCGCAATCCGCCATTGTTTACCCCGTTGCCCAGACCAGCAGGCGCATTTATGCCGCCATCAAATCGCAAATCGCCGACGGTACGTTGTGCGCTGGCTCAAAACTGCCGTCTACCCGTGCGTTTGCCAGCGAGCATGGCGTGTCCAGAACCACAGTCCTGGCTGTCTATGAGCAATTGGCTGCTGAGGGGTACATCGAAACTGCGCCAGGCGCTGTGGCCAAAGTGGCTGTAGGTATTTCAGTAGAAAGCAAAGCACCCCTATCTACGCCGCTTCGTTCTGTCGATGAGCTCACGCTGTCCGCTTACAGCCGCCGTGCGAGTCAATTTGATCTGCAAGTGCAGCATCATGAGAGCCCAGCGCGCTCGGTGATCAATTTCCTTTATGGAGCGCTTTCGCCACGTGACTTTCCGACGCTGGCCTGGCAACGCGCCTACGACAGTGCCTTGCTGCAAAGGCAGACTGAGCTTTACTACGCGGATCCGCAAGGCGAGCTGGACTTGCGGGTAGAGCTTCAGGGCTACCTGCGCCGCGCACGCGGCTTGTCGTGTGATGCGGATCAAATTCTGATCGTCAATGGTTCCCAGCAAGCGATTGACCTGTGCGCTCGCGTCTTGCTCAATCCGGGCGACCGCGTTGTTTTTGAAGAGCCTTGCTATCTGAAGGCGCACCACGTCTTTGAAGCGGTGGGCGCACAAATGTGCGCAACACCCGTTGACGAACAGGGGCTGATCACACAGCGTTTGCCAAAAGGTCGCTGCAAACTGGCATATGTCACGCCTTCACATCAATTTCCGTTGGGTGGGGTGATGCCGATTGGACGCAGGCGCGAACTGCTCGCCTGGGCAGAGCGCAGCAGCGCCTGGATAGTAGAGGACGATTACGACAGCGAATTTCGCTACGGCCTGCGACCAGTGGACGCCCTGCAATCAGTAGACAACGCAGGATGCGTGATTTATGTCGGCACGTTTTCCAAGGCACTGTCGCCGCAATTGCGCATCGGTTATCTCGTTTTGCCGAAATCTTTGGTTAACATTTTTGTACAGGCTAAAAATTTGATTGATCGGCATACACCGCGTCTTGAACAAGCCGCGTTGGCAAACCTGATTCGCAGTGGCGCTTACGAGCGACACGTGCGTCGTGCGCGGCGAGAAAACGAGCGGCGCCGATTTGTATTGCTGGGTGCGCTAGAAAAGTACATGCCAAAGAATGCAACCGTTCAGGGTGGTGCCTCTGGTTTGCATGTTGTGGTGTGGATAAATAATTTGCGCGCTGACCAGGAAGCCGCACTGGTTGCGCAGGCCAATGCGCTTGGTGTGGGTGTACGGCCCATCAGTGCAATGTACGCAGCAGGGGCAGCGCATAGTAGCCAGAGTTGTGCAGGACTAGTTCTGGGTTATGCAAGCCTAAGCCTGGACGACATCGACAAGGGCATCAAGATGTTGGCATCAGCGGTCGTCTCAAGCAGCTTGCATTGAGCCAAGTGTCTCTTTGCGTACCCATGCTTGCATGACAGCTAACTGCTACATATTTAGTAGCTGCTTGCGCCCGTATTTATTTGGCTAGAGGCCTAAAGCATACTTGAAAACGGCTTGAAAAGCATATTTTCAGATCGTTTTCAACTCCCAGCCACCTTCATCCGGTTCACCAATATCGACCCCACAGTCTTCGCACCGTAGTTGTAGGAGTCTGCACCCACGGCGGTGATGCCCATCAACATGTCTTTCAGGTTGCCAGCGATGGTGATTTCTTCGACCGGGAACGCAATTTGCCCCTTTTCAACCCAAAAACCAGAAGCCCCGCGTGAATAATCACCCGTCACGTAGTTCACGCCCTGGCCCATCAGCTCAGTAACAAACAGGCCTGTACCGATTTTTTTCAGCATTTTGTCCAGATCGTCGCCGGGCTTGGTTTGGCGGCTGCTCAGCACCAGGTTGTGGGAGCCACCCGCGTTGCCGGTGGTGCGCATACCCAGTTTGCGGGCAGAGTAGGTGCTTAAAAAATAGCCTTGAACAATGCCGGCCTCGACCACGGTGCGGGCACGGGTTTTGACACCTTCTTCATCAAACGGGGCGCTGCCCTTGCCCTTCTTTAAAAACGGGTCTTCGGTGATGTCGATGAAGGCGGGGAAGGCGGATTTGCCCAGACTGTTGAGCAAAAACGTGCTCTTGCGGTACAGCGCGCCGCCGCTGATGGCTTGGGTAAAGCTGCCCAGCAAGCCAGCGGCCAGGGGCGATTCAAACAGCACCGGGCATTCGCAGGTTTTGACCTTGCGGCTTTTCAGGCGTGACAACGCGCGTTCAGCGGCGTAGCGGCCCACCGCCTCGGGGCTGGCCAGCTCGCGCGCATCTCGCATCGACGTGTACCAGGCATCGCGCTGCATGTCGCCGTTTTTACCCGGTGATGAGGCAATCGGTGAGGCCGACATGCTGTGGCGTGAGCTGGCGTAACCACCCCTGAAACCCCGTGTGTGGGCGCTGAAAAAATGCGATTGCTGTGCCGACACGCCAGCGCCTTCGCTGTTGGTGATGCGCTTGCTCACGCCCAGGGCCGCGGCCTCACATTGCTGCGCCAAAATGGCGGCGTCTTCACTGGTGATGTCCCAAGGGTGGAACAAGTCCAGGTCTTGGTGAACGCGCGAAATGTCGCGGTCAGCCGGCAGTCCGCTGGACTTGTCTTCAGCCGTAAAGCGGGCAATGTCAAACGCGGCTTTCACCGTTTGCTGAATCGCCGCTTTTGAAAAGTCACTGGTGGCTGCATTGCCGCGTTTTTGGCCGACGTACACGGTGATGCCGAGTGACTTGTCGCGGTTACGTTCGACGTTTTCCAGCTCGCCTTTGCGCACGCTGACCGACAGGCCGCAGCCCTCGGATGCTTCAGCGGCTGCATCGGTAGCGCCGAGTTTTTTGGCGTGGGCTAAAGCAGTATCCACCAGGTCTTCAAAAAAATCGCGGCTGTAGCTGAAGCCTTTAAGGGGATGGGAGGAGGAGGGGGTAAAGGCTTTGGATGTCATATGGGTAGCTATGATACGGGCTGCTATGAACACCAAAAATACAAAGGGTACGCCCAAGGCCATCAAAGGCTACTGGTCGAACGGCCGTTTCGTCAAACCCGAAGAAATCGCGCTCGAAGAAGTTGGCCCGCCCAGCAAGACCATGCTCAAGGCCGAGGCCGATGAAAAGCAGGCGCTGGGTGAGGCATTGCTCACGCTGCGGGCAGATTTGATGGCGCGGCTGGACTTGCCTACCAAGCTGCTCGACGCCATCAAAGACGCGAAAAAAATCACCAACTTTGAGGGCAAACGCCGCCAGATGCAGTTCATCGGCAAGCTGATGCGCCCGCTCGACGCTGACCCGATTCGTGAAGCCATCAACGAGCAGCTCAACGGTTCGGCGCAACTGACGCTGCAACTGCACCTGGTAGAGCAGTGGCGCGACAAGCTGGTGGCTGACGACGAAGCCCTGCAAGCCTGGCTGACGGACTACCCAGCCACGGATGCGCAGCAGCTGCGCGCGCTGATTCGCCAAGCCCGCAAAGACTACAAACCTGAAAAGCCCGGCGAAGCGCCGCGCCACGGCAAGTCATACCGTGAGATTTTTCAGCTGGTCAAAGTTCAAATGCAGGCGACTGGTGAGTCTGAACAATGACGTACGACGCAGTAAAAATCGGCATCGTTTCCGTCAGCGACCGGGCATCGACCGGCGTGTACGTTGACAAAGGCCTGCCCGCCCTGAAAGACTGGCTGGGCAAGGCGTTGCTCAACCCCATCACTTTTGCAGAGCGCCTGATACCGGACGAGCAAGCGGGCATCAGCGCCGCTCTGATCGAACTGGTGGACGCAGGTTGCAGCCTGGTTTTGACCACAGGCGGCACAGGCCCGGCCCTGCGCGACGTGACGCCTGAAGCCACGCTGGCGGTCGCGCACAAAGAAATGCCCGGCTTTGGCGAGCAGATGCGGCAAATCAGCCTGAAGTTTGTACCCACAGCGATTTTGTCGCGGCAATGCGCGGTGGTGCGCGGCCAATGCCTCATCATCAACCTGCCGGGTCAGCCCAAAGCGATTGCCGAGACGCTGGAGGGTTTGAAAAGTGAAGCAGGCGAGCAAATCGTGCCCGGCATTTTTGCAGCTGTGCCGTACTGCGTTGACCTGATCGGCGGGCCTTACATTGAAACCCGCGCCGAGGTTTGCAAGGTATTCAGGCCCAAGTCTGCGCTGCGGGTGGCTGTTTAGGTTTTTTCGAGCCAGTGGCAAACTGTGTTTGGTTTGTCTGGAGCGGGTGAAGGGAATCGAACCCTCGTATGAAGCTTGGGAAGCTGCCGTTCTGCCATTGAACTACACCCGCGTGAGCCTGATTCTAGCGCTGCAAGAGGGGCTCTTCTACCTGCCCATGAGTTACCATCCACTCGACTAATTTGCTGCGTTTGACTTAACCCATGACTTCATACCAATGCATGCTGGCGTTCTCATGAAATGGTTTTTCACGACTGGCGTGCTGGCTGTCTGTTTGGCATGGAGTTGGACCAACGCCGCGGCTCAAACTGCAAAGCCAATTCAATCTGCGCCGCCTGCCGCAGCACAAAAAACCAGTTGCGATGATGCGGGTGACGCTTTGGCTCGCGTGCGCTGCAGCAAGACGCTTCGGGTCGGCGTGCGTACCGGCTACCCGCCGTTTGCTTTTGATGACGCGGGCAATCGGCGCGGCTTTGAAATTGACCTGGCGCGCCAGTTGGCTGAGTCGTTGGGTGTGTCGCCTGCTTACGTCACGGTCACACCCGCCAACCGCCTGAGCATGCTGGCTGAAAAGAAGGTGGATGTGGTGATTGCCACCATGGGCCACACGCTGCAGCGCGACGCACAAGCCTTGTTTGTGCGCCCGCATTACTACCAGTCGCAAACCATTGTGCTGGGGCGCAAAGACCTTGACGTCAGCGGCCTGGTCAAGCTGCGTGGCAACACGGTGTGCGTGACGATAGGCAACAGCACCAACGCCGAGTTGTCCATCAATGGTGCGCGGCTCAAACTGTTTGACAGGGCATCTCAGCTGGTCGATGAACTCAAGCTGGGTGGCTGCTCGCTGGTGGCACAAGACAACAGTTTTTTTGCGACTTATCTGGCGCAGCCTGATTTTGCGTTGCTTTATGACACCAAGTTCGGTTTTGCACCACTGCCTTGGGGCATTGCCACGGCACGCGCTGATGGTGGACGCCTGGCCGACGTCTTGGGTCTGTCTTTACGGCTGTTTCACATGTCAGGAACATTTCAGGCGCTGGCCCAAAAATACCAGGTGGATGCGCAATTTTTAGACCAGCAGCAGGGTGTGTGGGCTGGCCCCAATTGTTCGCAAATCACGTCACTGTCTGACCCGGCTTGCGTGATTGCGCCGCGCGACAACCAGCTGGAGCCCACCTCTTTTGCGCCATTGATCAATGATGCTGAGACATTCATCCAGCAAAAAACCGGTGTCAACATCGTTCTGGCCATGCTCAAAACCGGGGTGGGGACGCGCCTGCTGTTTGAGGGCATGGCTTTTTCTGTCGTGCTGGTGCTGGGGGCGGTGCTGGCGACCTGGGCGTGTGGCCTGCTTTTTGCCCGAGGGCTTGACTCGCAGCAGCCCGCCCTGCGCTGGTCAGCACGCTTTTTACTTTGGCCGCTACAGTCCACCCCATTGATCTTGTTGATGGCAGGTGCTGGCATTGTGGTCAGCATGACAGGCGTTCGCTCGCCCTACATGGCGATGGCGGCTGCAGTTGTGGTGCTTGGTTTGTACTATGGCAGCAGCGCTGGCCAGACCATTGCCGAGGCGATGACAACCCTGAGACAAGACCGCGCACCGCTCCAGCCCGCCATGAGCGCTGCCGTGTACCGGGCGCGGGCAGGTTTTGCTGCTTTCATGGTCAACGCCGCACGCGGCAGTCCAGTGGCATCGGTCATGGGTGTGCCAGAGTTGTTGTCGGCCATGAATGACGTGGCCTCGTTTTCGGGTGAGCGCATCACCACCTTCACCTTCTTGCTGATTTTTTACGCGCTGCTGGTGGTGCTGGTGCAGCGCCTGGTCGGTGTCTGGCAGGGGCGACTGGCGCTGGGCGGGGGTGCGTATGCTTGAGTTGCTGCCGCAGTTTTTGCCAGACTTTTTGTCGGCGTTAATGGTTAATTTTCAAGTTGCCCTGTTGGCGATCTTGCTGGGCGTGCTGCTGGGCACGCCCCTTGCGCTGGCACGCTTTCGGCTTGGGCTGGCCACCGCGCCTGCTGCCGGGGTGGTGTTTGTGATGCGATCAATACCGATTTTTGTGACGATGTTCTTTTTGTTCAACGTCATGCCACCTAACTTGAACGTGGGTAGCTGGCAATTTGTCATGTCGCCGCAGGTAGCCGTGGTGGCCGCATTGGTCATGTATGCGGCTGCCCATGTGTCAGACAATGGCCTGGAGGCGCTGCGCCAGATACGCAGTGGCTCACCGATTGCGACCCAGCTTTTTTTAATGAGCGTGCTGCGGATCTTTTTTGTGCTGGTGCTCTCATCAGGCTTTGGCGCTGCCATCGGTATGGTTGAAGCGGTGACAGTGACCATGCGCGCCATGGAAGCCCTGCCGCAAGCCGGCGACAAACTCAAGCTGCTGGCCGTGGTGATGGTGCTGTTCACCGCCTGCTTTCAGGCTTTTTACCAGCTCACCAAACGCATGCGCGACAAGATCAATCAGAGCTACACCCCGGCCATTCGCCGGTCGGGTCAGTTATGACTCAACCTTGAATCACGGTTCTGGTCTGCTGCGGCGTTATTTTTGAATGTCGCCCAGGCACAAAAACTTCATCTCGATGTATTCGTCCATGCCGTGGCTTGAGCCTTCACGGCCCAAGCCGGACTGTTTGACGCCGCCAAACGGCACATGCTCAGTGGCCAGCACGCCGACATTGATGCCGACCATGCCGTATTCCAGCGCTTCAGCCACGCGAAAGATCCGGCCCACGTCGCGGCTGTAAAAGTAGCTGGCCAAGCCAAACTCGGTGTTGTTAGCCGCGTCAATGGCTTCCTGCTCGGCGTTGAATCTGAACACGGGTGCAAACGGGCCGAAGGTTTCTTCCCTGGCACATGCCATGTCGGCGGTGGCGTCCCCAATCAGTGTGGGTTCAAAAAACTGGCCGTCCAGCTTGTGGCCGCCAGCCAGCAGCTTGCCGCCCTTGGCCAACGCATCAGCCACATGCCGGGCGACTTTGTCAACAGCGGCATCCTCAATCAGTGGGCCTGTTGTGACACCCTCTGTAAAACCGTTGCCAACTTTCAGGCCCTTGACCTTGGCTGCAAACTTGGCCACAAATTCGTCGTACACGCCGTCTTGCACATAAATGCGGTTGGCACACACGCAGGTCTGGCCTGCGTTGCGGTACTTGCTGGCCATCGCGCCTTCAACGGCAGAATCAACATCGGCATCATCAAACACAATAAACGGCGCATTGCCGCCCAGCTCAAGCGACAACTTTTTGATGGTGGGTGCGCTTTGCGCCATCAAAATACGGCCGACTTCGGTCGAACCGGTAAAGCTCAAATGCCGCACCACAGGGCTGTCGCAGATGACCTTGCCAATCGCAATCGAGTTGTTGCTGTCAGCCGTCAGCACATTCAGCACGCCTGCAGGGATGCCAGCACGCACAGCAAGCTCGGCGGCAGCCAATGCCGTCAAGGGTGTCAGTTCAGCGGGTTTGATGACCACCGGGCAACCAGCGGCCAGGGCGGGCGCGACCTTGCGGGTGATCATGGCGAGCGGGAAGTTCCACGGCGTGATGGCTGCGCACACACCAATCGATTCCTTGATCACCATCAGGCGGCGGTTGTTGTCAAACTGGGTCAGCGTCTGGCCATTGACGCGCTTGGCTTCTTCAGCAAACCATTCGACAAAACTCGCACCGTACACAATTTCGCCTTTGGCCTCGGCAAAGGGTTTGCCTTGCTCGGCAGTCAAGATGCGACCCAGGTCGTCGGCGTTGGCGATCAGCAGGTCAAACCATTTCATCAAAACCGCATGGCGCTCCTTGCCAGTTTTTTTGCGCCAGGCGGGCCAGGCGGCGTTGGCAGCGGCAATCGCGGCTTCTGCATCTTGCGAGCCCAGGTTGGCCACGTCCGCCAGCTTGTTGCCGTTCGATGGGTCGTTGACGTCAAAGCGTGCTGCGCCCGCAACCCATTGGCCGTTGATCAGCGCGTCGGTTTTAAGCAGGCTGGGGTCATTGAGCAATGACAGGGGAGCGGTCTTCATGTCCATGGCGGGTGCTTTCATTCATTGGTTGCCGGGCTGGCGCTTTTCACAGCTTTTAAGCATAGCCTGTCGGCGGGTTTTTCGCTGTCGTGCGTGGGATACGTCAAACTTATAATCATCGGTTTCGTCAAACCAAGTATTCACGGGAAGTCCAGCGCTCTTTTTCAGTGCAACTGGCTCCCACACTGGCACACCATGAGCAATCCCACCATCATTTCCGTTGCAGACATCCGCAAATCATTTCTCGACTTTTACGCCGAGCGCGGCCATGCTGTCGTGCCGTCGTCATCACTGGTGCCTGGCAATGACCCCACGCTGATGTTTACCAACTCCGGCATGGTGCAGTTCAAGGATGTGTTTTTGGGCACTGACAAACGCAGCTACGTGCGCGCTGCTTCTGTACAAGCGTGCTTGAGGGCAGGCGGCAAACACAACGACCTGGAAAACGTAGGCTACACCGCGCGCCACCACACGTTTTTTGAAATGCTGGGCAACTGGAGCTTTGGCGATTACTTCAAGCGTGACTCACTGCTGTGGGGTTGGGAACTGCTGACCAAAGTCTACAAACTGCCGCCTGAAAAGCTGCTGGCCACGGTGTATATCGACGATCAGGAAGCTTACGACATCTGGCACAACGAGATCGGTTTGCCCGCAGACCGCATTGTGCGCATTGGCGACAACAAGGGCAAAAAATACGCGTCAGACAACTTCTGGATGATGGCCGACACCGGCCCGTGCGGGCCGTGCAGCGAGATTTTTTATGACCACGGCGACCACATCCCCGGCGGGCCACCCGGCAGCCCGGGCGAAGATGGCGACCGCTTCATTGAAATCTGGAACCACGTGTTCATGCAGTTCGACATGCAGGCTGATGGCTCGCTGGTCAAGCTGCCTGCGCCTTGTGTCGACACCGGCATGGGGCTGGAGCGCCTGGCTGCCATCTTGCAGCATGTGCACAGCAACTACGAGATTGATATTTTTGACAAGCTCATCAAGGCTGCATCGCGCGAGACGGGTGAGGCAGATTTGAACAACAAAAGCCTGCGCGTGATTGCTGATCACATTCGGGCCACCGCGTTCTTGGTCAGCGACGGGGTGAACCCGTCGAACGAAGGGCGAGGCTACGTGCAGCGCCGCATCATTCGCCGCGCCATTCGCCACGGCTACAAGCTGGGCAAAAAAACGCCGTTTTTTCACAAGCTGGTGCCAGATTTGGTCGCGCTGATGGGCGATGCGTATCCGCGCCTGAAGGCCGACGGCGCGCGGGTGATCGACGTGCTGCGGGTGGAGGAAGAGCGGTTTTTTGAGACGCTTGAGATCGGCATGACGATTCTGGATGCAGCGCTGGTAGATGCCCAGGTGTTGCCGGGCGACGTGGCTTTCAAGCTGCACGACACCTACGGCTTCCCGCTCGATTTGTCCGCCGATGTGTGCCGCGAGCGTGGCCTGAGCGTGGATGAAGCTGGGTTTAACGTGGCCATGGACAGGCAGAAAAACCAGGCCCGAGCCGCAGGCAAATTCAAGATGGACAAAGCGCTTGATTATTCAGGCGCAGGCCATCCGTTTACCGGCTACACACTGCTTGAAGAGCCTGCCAAAGTCGTGGCGCTGTATCTTGATGGTGCGGCGGTTCAGTCTTTGAATGCTGGCCAAAACGGCATTGTGGTGCTCAACACCACGCCGTTTTATGCCGAAAGCGGCGGGCAGGTAGGGGATGAGGGTTTGTTGCATGGCCCGGCAGATGCCATATTCGCCACGCTGGACACCCAAAAAATCAAAGCCGATGTGTTTGGCCACCACGGCTACATGCATTCTGGTGTGCTGAAAGTTGGCGATACGGTGAAAGCGCAGGTCAATGCTGAAGCACGTAGCCGCACCATCCGCAACCACAGCGCCACCCACCTGATGCACAAAGCCCTGCGCGAAGTGCTGGGCACGCATGTGCAGCAAAAGGGCAGTTTGGTCGATGCCGATAAAACCCGTTTTGACTTTACCCACAACTCCCCGGTGACTGACGCGCAAATTTGCGAGATTGAGGCCTTGGTCAATGCCGAGATTTTGGTGAATACCGCCACTGACGCGAGCGAAATGGACATGGAAGCCGCGCAAAAAACTGGCGCCATGATGCTGTTTGGTGAAAAGTATGGCGACAAGGTGCGCGTCTTGAGCATTGGCAGCAGCAAAGAGCTGTGCGGCGGTACGCACGTGGGCCGCACCGGCGACATTGGCGTCTTCAAAATCACCAGCGAGTCAGGCGTAGCGTCTGGCGTTCGCCGGGTCGAGGCCGTCACTGGGCAGGCCGCGCTGGGCTATTTGCAATCGCTTGAAGCCACCGTTGGCGCAGCCGCAGCATCGCTCAAAGCCAACCCGACAGAGCTGCAAAACCGCATCGACCAGGTACTCGACCACGTCAAAACTTTAGAAAAAGAAGTCGCATCCCTCAAAGGCAAGCTCGCCTCAAGCCAAGGCGATGAGCTGATGCTGCAAGCTGTAGATGTCAAAGGCATCAAGGTGCTGGCCGCCAAGCTTGAAGGCGCGGACGCCAAAACCCTGCGCGAGACGATGGACAAGCTGAAAGACAAGCTCAAAACCGCCGTGATCGTGCTGGCTGCGGTGGATGGCGACAAAGTGCAAATCGCTGCTGGCGTCACCAACGACAGCATAGGCAAAGTCAAAGCGGGTGAGCTGGTCAACTTTGTCGCCCAGCAAGTCGGCGGCAAAGGTGGCGGCAAGGCCGATATGGCGATGGCAGGCGGCACCGATGCGTCAAAACTGCCGGATGCATTGAAATCAGTCCAAGCCTGGGTGACAGAGCGGGTTTGATCAAGGTTTGCAGTCGCTTGGCAACTGATGCACAATAATTTCTCGATCAACCTGAGGAGATCAGCATGAACAGAATTACCCTAGAACCCGGAAAGCGCGGCGGTCGCCCTTGCATTCGTGGCCTGCGTATTTCTGTCTATGACGTGCTGTCCATGTTGTCGAGCGGCATGACGCACGAGGAAATTTTGCAAGATTTTCCAGAGCTAGAAACTGAAGACATTCTGGCCGTACTGGCTTTTGCCGCAGACCGTGAGCACAAGGTTTACTCGCTGGCGGTTTGAATGAAATTGCTGCTTGACGAGAACCTGTCTCGGCGACTTGTCCCGTTTCTACTGCACGACTATCCTGGCAGTTCCCACGTCTGCTTGATGGGGCTTGAGTCAGCATCTGATGTTGAAGTCTGGAATGCTGCAAAAAGTCAAGGTTTCGTGATCGTGACGCGCGATGCGGATTTTGAAGAGTTGTCTCTGGTTTGGGGCCAACCACCCAAAGTGATTTGGCTCAAGATCAGCAATCAGACACGTGCGGCCACGCTCAAGGTTCTTTTGGACAACCATTCAAAGATCAACGAGGCGTTATTTGAAATGAATCAGGCTTGCGTTGAAGTGTCGATTCAGTAAGTTGTCAATTGACCGCTATAAATCTAGTAGCTGCTTGCGCCCGTATTCGAATACGAAGGGACTTCCCACTTTTTGGTAACGGCATCAAAGTGCCAAGATCGGGTTGTTAAATTCAATCTGAAACCTTTAAAAGGAGAAGTCCCATGAGCAAGAT
>JBASFP010000069.1:0-14574 GCA_049653085.1 Polaromonas sp. | reverse complement strand
ACAACCCGAAGGCCTTCTTCCTGCACGCGGCATTGCTGGATCAGGCTTTCGCCCATTGTCCAAAATTCCCCACTGCTGCCTCCCGTAGGAGTCTGGGCCGTGTCTCAGTCCCAGTGTGGCTGGTCGTTCTCTCAAACCAGCTACAGATCGTCGGCTTGGTGAGCTTTTACCTCACCAACAACCTAATCTGATATCAGCCGCTCCAATCGCGCGAGGTTCTTGCGAATCCCCCGCTTTCATCCTTAGATCGTATGCGGTATTAGCGTAAATTTCTCTACGTTATCCCCCACGACTGGGCACGTTCCGATATATTACTCACCCGTTCGCCACTCTCGAGTATTGCTACTCTACCGTTCGACTTGCATGTGTAAGGCATGCCGCCAGCGTTCAATCTGAGCCAGGATCAAACTCTTTAGTTTAATCACTGCAATAATTTTCCACTCCTTGTGTGTGAACACAAGAAGAAACTCATAAAAACGGAATTGAAGAGAAATCTTTTACGATTTCACTTTTCTCTATCTTCATGAGCGTTTAAAGTCAAAAGACTTTGACTCGTTAACTTGCGTTAATGTTGTCTGGCAATCGCCTTCAAACGCCCATACTTATCGGCTGTAAATTTTTAATGATCCTGACCGTTTGCGAGAAGCCTTGCAACTCGTTTAAGTCGGTAGCTGTAATCAGCTGAGCCTCAAATTATATACTGGATTTTTAATCCCTGTCAACCTGAAGGTCTTTGCTTATTTTGCTTGACTTAACTTTCATTAAGGTTTGCTAATTTAGCAGAGCCTCAAATTATATACCGGTTTTTTTACTTCCGTCAAATAAATTTGAGATTTTTTTCTGCCGTTTGACTGTTTGCACAGTTGACACCGTGTGGCATCTTTTTCAGCAGAGCCTGCAACTATAGCACGGTAATTTAGCTGAGAGCAAGTAACAGTAATATTTTTCTCAGCCTGCGAGCGGTAACGCGCGCTGCCGCTTGCCCGTCAGAACATACAGGGCATTGGCCACCGCAGGAGCCAAAGGCGGCACACCCGGCTCGCCAACGCCACCAGGCGCCGCCTGACTGCTCACAAAATACGTTTCAACCTGCGGACTTTGCGCCAGTTTCAGCAGGCCATATTGGGGAAAGTTTTTTTGCTGCACTACACCGTCTTCAATGTCGATTCGCCCATACAGCGCCGCCGACAGCGCAAATACCACCGCTCCCTCCATTTGCTGGGCCACGATGCCCGGGTTGACGATGGTGCCGCAGTCTATGGCGCACACCACACGGTGCACACGGGGCAAATTGCCTTCCAGCGACACCACGGCCACCTGCGCCACGATAGAGCCAAACGACTCATGCAAGGCCATACCGCGCGCCTGCCCCGGCGGCAGTGCTGCGCCCCAGCCGGCTTTTGCCGCTGCCAGGTCAAGCACAGCCATATAGCGCGGTGCATCCCTTAGCAGCGCGCGCCTGAAGGCCAAAGGGTCCTTGCCGGCCGTCAGCGCCAGCTCATCCACAAAGCACTCAGAGAAGAACGCATTCTGCGAATGCCCCACCGAACGCCAATAGCCCACAGGCACAAATTTGCGGGTTGCCACATGCGACATTTTTTGATGGGCAAAGGCATAAGGCAGATCAAACAGGCCTTCAGCCGTCGTTTTGTCAGACATCTCCAGCGGCCCACGCAGAGCAGTGGCTGCACGCTCAAACCAGCGCGGCGATATGGCCTCGCCCGCCGATTGAATGGTCAAACTGTTGGCGACTCCCTGCTTATCTATAGAGGCCCGCATCGTGGCAACCGCCATGGGCCGGTAAAAATCATGCGTCATGTCTTCTTCACGTGACCAGACCAGCTGCACAGGTTGGCCGCCACTGTCCATCGCCACACGCACCGCCTGGGCTACAAAGTCAACCTCCAGCCGCCTGCCAAAGCCGCCGCCCAGCAGGGTGACCGTGACCTTCACATCCTCAATAGCCACACCAGCCACCCGCGCTGCCACCGCAGCGGCCATTTGCGGCACCTGGGTAGGCACCCAAATAGAGACTTTGCCGCCAGATACCTGCGCGGTGCAGTTCATCGGCTCCAGCGTGGCATGGGCCAGATAAGGCGCGCTGTAGGTGGCCTCCAGCGTGCGGGCCGCAGCAGACTCAGCAGCCGTCACGTCGCCTTGTTCATAAAAGACGTGGCCGGGCTCTTGCGCCAGACTGACCCGCAGTTCTTTTTCAATCACCCGGCTGTCCAGCGCGCCGGCGGGGCGTTGCTGCCACTCAACCTGTACCGCTTGCGCCGCCTGCTGGGCCTGCCACCATGTTTTGCCAATCAGCGCAAAACCGGCGGTGGAACCTGCCCACGCTTGCAGCGGCACCAGCCGCAGTGCGCCGGGCATGGCCAAGGCCGCATTGGCATTGATGGCACCCGGCGAGCCGCCCAGCATTGGGCACAGCCGTACCGCCGCATACAGCATGCCGGGCAATCGCACATCCATCCCAAACATCCCCGTGCCATTGACCTTGGCAGGCACGTCTTTGCGCGGCGCGCTCTGGCCGATCAGCATCCAGTCTTTGCGCGCCTTCAGACTGACATTGCCCGGCGGCGTTGCAGCAGCATATTTTGCAAACTGGCCGTAATGAGCTGACGGGCCAGAGGTATGCGATATCACGCCGTTTTTAACCGTTAACTCAGCGACCGGCAGTTTCCATT
This sequence comes from Polaromonas sp., assembly GCA_049653085.1. GTDB lineage: Bacteria > Pseudomonadota > Gammaproteobacteria > Burkholderiales > Burkholderiaceae_C > Polaromonas. The sequence continues at coordinate 11,884 of JBASFP010000069.1, read as the reverse complement.
CCAATGAAGCCGCCCCCAGCAAGGACGCCCTGGCCGTCGCCGCCGCCAGGCGCAGCGGCTCCCATGCATCGGCCACACTTGACGAGCCTCCGGTAACATGAATGCCCAGCTCGCGCGCCACTTTGCCCACCATCCATTGGCTTAACCTGATTCTGGTAGCGGCTTGTTTGTCACCTTCTCCCATCTCGGTTGGATGAAACGGCAAGCTGAAAACCAGCATCGCCACATTGCCATAAATCGCATCGCTGCCCGCCTGCACCAGACTGACGCGACTCAAAGGTACGTCCAGCTCTTCGGCCACCAGCATGGCCAGCGCAGTGTGCACGCCCTGCCCCATTTCACTGCGTGCCATGGCCAGCACCACGCCGCCGTCGGGCGTGATCTTGATCCAGCCATTCAGGGCAATGCTGGTGTCCGTTTTGTCCAGAGGCCAAAGCTTGCCCGAGCCCAGGCGCGACCGTGCGGGCAATGCGCCCCAGCCCACAACCAGCGCACCGACCGCCCCTAAACCACTTAAAAGCAAAGTCCGGCGCTTCATGATTTGACTTGCTTCACAGGCACACCCGCCGCCCGTTTGATCGCCAGCCGAATTCGCTGGTAAGTCCCGCAGCGGCAGATATTCGTCATGGCCGCGTCGATATCGGCATCGGTCGGCTTGGGTGTTTTGTCGAGCAGGGCGCTGGCCGCCATCAACATGCCCGACTGGCAATAACCGCACTGCGGCACCTGCTCGGCAATCCAGGCCAGTTGCAGGGCGTGCGGCTTGGCTGGCGTGCCCAGCGCTTCAATCGTCTGGATGCGCTTGCCCACCACGGTAGAAACTGGCATCACGCAAGACCGCACCGCCAAGCCATCGACCTTGACGGTACATGCCCCGCAAACCGCCACACCGCAGCCATATTTGGTGCCCGTCATGTTCAGCACATCGCGCAGCAACCAGAGCAGCGGCATGGCCGGGTCAGCCACAGTTTGGAGTTCTTTGCCGTTGATGTTCAAACTGATGGATGACTCCACAAAGGGCTCCAAAAATAAACAAAAAACCCACTATATCGAAGCTGAAAGACATCAACGGGATAATCCACACCAACTTACCGGAACCTATGGCACTAATTACCCTTTTAGACGCTCAACTCGCTTTTGGGCACGTCGCCCTGCTCGACCACGCAGATTTCTCACTTGAAAACAACCAGCGCATCGGCCTGATTGGCCGCAACGGCACCGGCAAATCGTCGCTGCTCAAAATTTTGGCGGGGCTGGAAAAGCCCGACGACGGCACGCTGCAATTGCAGCAGGGCCTGCGCATTGCCTACGTGCCGCAAGAGCCCAGCCTGGACCCGCACGCCACCCTTTTTGTCGCAGCCAGCGCCGGCCTGGCCCGAACACGCCATGTGGTCGAGATGTATTTAGCCGCTGACGAGAACACCGACCTCGACGCACTGCAATCAGAAATTGAAGCCCTGGACGGCTGGACCTGGGAGCAGCGGGTCGAAGAAACCCTGCACCGCCTGCATTTGGACAAAGACGCCATCGTCGGGTCGCTGTCAGGCGGTACTAAAAAGCGAGTCGCCTTGGCGCAGGCGCTGGTCGCCAAGCCCGATGTGCTGCTGCTCGATGAGCCCACCAACCATCTGGATCTGGACTCGATTGCCTGGTTAGAGGAGTTACTGGTCAACTTCAACGGCTCCATCATCACCATCACCCACGACCGCGCGTTTTTAGACCAGGTGGCCACCGTGATTGTCGAGCTTGACCGCGGCAAGCTGCTGCCCTACCCCGGCAACTTTGCCCAGTACCTGGTGCAAAAAGAAGAACAGATGGCGCAAGAAGCCGTTATCAACGCCAAGGCCGACAAGCTGCTGGCCGCTGAAGAGGTGTGGATTCGCAAAGGTGTGGAAGCACGCCGCACCCGCAGCGTTGCCCGCATTGGCAGGCTCGAAGTGCTGCGCGACAACCGCGCCGCACGCCGCGACGCAGTAGGCCGGGTCAACCTGGACGTCTCCAGCGGCGAGAAAAGCGGCAAGATCGTGGCCGAGCTCACCAACGTGTCCAAAAGCTTTAGTCATCCGAACAGCGAAAAAATTGAAAAAATCATCGTCAACAACTTCACCGGCACGCTGCTGCGCGGCGACAAAATTGGCCTGCTGGGCCCCAACGGCGCTGGCAAAACCACACTTCTCAAGCTCATCCTGGGCGAAATCCAGCCCGACGTGACGAATCCGCCCGGCAAAATCCGCCAGGGTGCCAACCTGCAGGTCGCTTACTTCGACCAGATGCGTGATGCACTGGATTTAGATGCGACGCTGGAAGACTTCATCAGCCCGGGCAGCGAGTGGGTTGAGATCAATGGCCAGAAAAAGCACGTCAAAAGCTATTTGACCGACTTTTTGTTCAGCCCCCAGCGCGCCAACTCCCCCGTGCGCACGCTGTCAGGTGGCGAGCGCAACCGCCTGTTGCTGGCGCGCCTGTTTGCCCGGCCCGCCAACGTGCTGGTACTCGACGAGCCCACCAACGACCTGGACATCGACACCCTGGAGCTGCTGGAAGACCTGCTGCAAAACTACGCAGGTACCGTGTTTTTGGTCAGCCATGACAGGCGCTTTTTAGACAACGTCGTCACCAGCACCATTGCCTATGAAGGCACACCTGAGAACCCCGGCTTCTGGCGCGAATACGAAGGCGGCGTGACCGACTGGATCACCCAGTCCAAACGCGCTGCGCAGATCACGGGGAGCGCCAAAACCGCTGTTTTAGCCTCAAAAAGCCCCGAAAAGGCCAAAAAAACTGGTCAAATCGGCCTCCAAGCCAATGAATCCGTGCGCGAGCAGCTATCAAAAAAGAAGCTGAGCTACAAGGAACAAAAAGAGCTCGACGGCCTGCCCACATGGATTCAAACGCTGGAATCACAACAAAAAGCCATCGCGCAAGAGCTGTTTGACGGCAGCCTGTACAGCAGCAACCCCAAGCGCGCGGCAGAGCTGACCGCCAAAAACGCCAAGCTCGACGACGAGCTGCTGGACGCCATGCAGCGCTGGGAGACTTTGTCGGCCTAGCGCGTATGAGATAACCTAAGCACATGTCAAAAGAAGCTAAGGCTCGCATCAAGATCAACCAGTTGCTGGAATCTGCTGGCTGGCGCTTTTTTGATACCGCTGCGGGCAAAGCCAATATTGCGCTGGAGCAAAACGTCAAGCTCACCCAGTCCCAAGTCGACGCCATGGGCAACGACTTTGAGACCACCAGCCAGGGTTTTACCGACTTCTTGCTGCTCGATGACAAAGGCTTCCCGCTGGTGGTGCTGGAGGCCAAAGCCGAAAGCAAAAATCCGCTTATTGGCAAAGAGCAGGCGCGCAAATACGCGAAATCGCTCAACTGCCGCTTCGTGATCCTGTCCAACGGCAACCTGCATTACCTGTGGGCCTTGGCGCAGGGTAATCCTCACATCATCACTAAATTTCCTGAGCCAGACTCGATCAAAGGCTACGCGCATTTCCAGCCCGACCCGGCGCGGCTGGTGACTGAAGACGTTCCCACAGACTACATTGCCCGCACCCAAATGCCCGCTTACGACACGGTGGCAGGCTGGAAGAACACTGATGAACAACCAGAGTTCATCAAGAAAAACAAACTTCGCTTCATGCGCACGTATCAGCAGCGCGCGGCACAGGCCATCCAGGCCGCCGTAAAAGAAGGTAAAACCCGCTTTTTGTTTGAAATGGCTACTGGCACTGGCAAAACGCTCACCTCCGCCGCCGTCATCAAGCTCTTTTTGCGCACAGGCAATGCCCGCCGGGTACTGTTTTTGGTTGACCGTCTGGAACTGGAAGACCAGGCCAACAAAGCCTTCATCGCGCTGCTTAAAAACGACTACAAATCTGCGATTTACAAAGAAAACCGCGACGATTGGCGCAAAGCTGAAATCGTCGTCACCACCGTGCAGTCACTTCTGCACAACAACAAATACCAAAGCGTCTTTTCACCGACCGACTTTGACCTGGTGATTTCAGACGAAGCCCACCGCTCGATTGGCGGCAATGCCCGCGCGGTGTTTGAATACTTTGTCGGCTACAAACTGGGCTTGACGGCAACACCCAAGGATTACCTCAAGAAGTTCAACACGGCAAAGCCGACCACCAAAGACCCACGCGAGCAAGAACGCCGACTGCTGCTAGATACCTACCGCACCTTTGGCTGCGAAACGGGTGAGCCCACCTACCGCTATTCGCTGCTCGACGGGGTGCGTGACGGCTTTTTAATCAACCCGCTGGTGGTGGAGGCGCGTACCGAGGTCACTACCCAACTCCTGTCAGACACGGGTTACGCCGCAGTGGTCATCAATGAATCGTCAGAGGGCGACGCGGCAGCAGGTCATAGCACCAGCGAACAGGTTTTCAAACAGCGCAGTTTTGAAAAGAAGTTTTTCTCAGACGCCACCAACCTGCTGTTTTGCCAAACCCTGCTGACCCACGGCCTGCGCGACCCGATCAGCAACGAATTTGGCAAAACCATCGTGTTTGCCGTCAGCCAGAACCACGCCGCCAAAATCACGCAACTGCTCAACGATTTGGCGCACAAGCAGTTCCCAGGTCTGTACCAGTCAGACTTTGCCGTACAGGTCACGTCGCTCATCCCTGATGCGCAGCAGTTCACCAGCAACTTTACCCACAACAAGTTACTGGGCCAAGCAGCCGTTCTGCCCGCCTACAAAACCACTAAGGCGCGCGTTTGCGTAACGGTTGGCATGATGACCACCGGCTACGACTGCCCTGACCTGCTGAACCTGGCGCTGATGCGACCTGTGTTTTCACCGTCGGACTTTGTGCAGATCAAAGGCCGGGGCACGCGCAAACATGACTTTACCGACGACCTGCGAGACGACAACCTGAAAGCACAGGTCACAGCGCCGCATAAAACCGCCTACAAACTGTTCGACTTTTTTGCCACTTGTGAATATTTTGAAGAAAAGTTCAACTACGACGAAGTCCTCAAGCTGCCCCGACCCAACAGTGGCAAGACGCTGGTGCCACGTGATGGGCCAGGCGAAGGCGAAAGTGGCACAGATGGCGAACCCCCACCAGGCAGCTACACCCATGCAGGCCAGGACGCCGAAGTCAGCCGGGTAGAGCAGCAAGTCGGCTTTCAGGGCATGAAGGTTGACCGCATGTTTTTTGAGAAGTTTGAGGACGTGGTCAAAGCCAACCCCATCATTGCCCAGCAAGTGGGTGACGCCCAGTGGGATCAGGCCATTGACTACATCACCACCGAGTTGTTTGACAAACCCAGCGAATACTTCAACCTCGACAAGTTGCGCCGCGCCGCAGGCGTTGACCGCCGCCTGGGTCTGCGCGAGATTCTGGAGAAAGCCTTTGGCCTGATACCCGGCTTTAAAAGCAAAAACGACCTGCTGGAGGAAGAGTTTGAGAAATTCCTGCTTGACCAGCAAAGCGCCACCGGCTTTAGCGCCGACTCCACCGCCGCCGCCGTGCAGGCCATGAAGTACTACTTCAAAGCCTACGCTACAGACCACAAACTGCGCGACATCATCGAGACCAAACGCCTGACCGACCTGAACGTGTACCCCGCCTTTGGCATGAGCGACTTCAAAGCCGTGCCCAGCGTTTGGCGTGACCGCATCCCCGAGTACGTGAAAGACTACGTACCGCTTAACCAGTTCATGTAGCAACAACTGCTGCGAACGTAGCCACAACAGCTACACCTAATAAAAACACCATGCTTGACTCCGAAACAAAACGCCGAATCGACTCTTGCCGCGACATTCTGGTCGGCAAGGTGCCTGACCCGAAAAGTCAGGTTGAGCAAATCACCATTGCGCTGATCTACAAGTTCATGGACGACATGGACGCCGAGGCGGAAGAGCTGGGCGGCAAGCGCAGCTTTTTTGCGGGTGACTACGCCCGCTTTGGCTGGGCCAGGCTCATGTCGCCCAGCCTGGGAGGCTTTGAGGTGCTGGCGCTTTATTCAGAGGCCATCCAAAAGATGAACGAAAACCCCGGCGTGCCCACGCTGTTCCGGGACATTTTTAAAAACGCCTACCTGCCCTACCGTGACCCGGAAACGCTGAAAAGCTTTTTAAAAGAAATCAACTACTTCACCTACGACCATTCCGAGCGGCTGGGTGATGCGTTTGAGTATTTGCTGAGCGTGCTGGGCAGCCAGGGCGATGCGGGGCAATTTAGAACGCCGCGCCACATCATCGACTTTATGGTCGCCGTGATGGACCCAAAAAAGAACGAAACGATTCTGGACCCAGCCTGCGGCACGGCGGGCTTTTTGATCTCGGCTTGGAAGCACATCCTCAAGTCAAACACCAGTAAAAAAGGCGAATCATCTGGCAGGGCGGGCGACTTGCTGACCCCCGACGAGCGTGCCCGGCTGGCGGCCAGCATTCACGGTTACGACATTTCGCCCGACATGGTGCGCCTGAGCCTGGTCAATTTGTACCTGCACGGCTTTACCGACCCGCGCATTGAGGAGTACGACACGCTGACGAGTGACGACAAGTGGAACGAAGTAGCCGACGTGATCTTGGCCAACCCGCCGTTTATGTCGCCCAAAGGCGGCATCAAACCGCACAAGCGCTTTACCGTGGCCGCTACCCGCAGCGAGGTGCTGTTTGTGGACTACATGGCCGAACACCTGACAGCCACAGGCCGCGCCGCCATCGTTGTGCCTGAAGGCATTATTTTTCAAAGTGGCACGGCATACAAATCGCTGCGCAAAATGCTGGTCAATGAAAGTCTGGTGGCAGTGGTCAGCCTGCCCGCAGGTGTTTTTAACCCCTACAGCGGCGTTAAAACCAGTATTTTGATTCTGGACAAACGTCTGCATAAACAGCTGGATAGCGTGCTGTTTGTCAAAGTCGGCAATGACGGTTTTAACCTGGGTGCGCAACGCAGGGCGGTAGTGAACAGTGACTTGCCTGAGGCGATGCGTTTGCTCAAGGGCTGGATGACTGCGCCTGAGAGGTTTGAAGGTGATGGGGTGATGGCGCAGGCGGTTAAGCGAACGCGAATTGGTGAAAGCGGCGACTGGAATTGCAGTGGCGACAGATATTTAACAAGCGCTGTAATAGATAGCAAATATGCACAAATCGAGATTGGCGAAGTCATAACGACGATCACCGCGCCTAGCAAAATCCAAAAACCGCAGTACGCAGATAAAGGCCGCTTCCCAATAATCGATCAGTCACAACAAGCCATTGCTGGATGGACAGATGATGATGCAACTGTTATTTATCCGTCAAAGTCATTGATTGTTTTTGGGGATCACACCTGTGCGGTAAAGCTGATCGAACAACCGTTTGCTCAATGAGCGGACGGAATCAAAATCATCCAAACGATCGATTCACTTTCTCCGAGCTATCTTTATTGCTTTCTTAAAGCGAATCCGCTGGAATCGGATGGATACAAGCGTCACTTTGGTGATCTGAAGCTAAAAACGATCCCCCTCCCACCCCTCGAAGTCCAAAACCAAATCGTGGCTGAAATCGAGGGCTACCAAAAAATCATCGACGGTGCCAGGCAGGTGTTGGACAACTACAAGCCTCATATCAAAATCAGGCCTGATTGGGACATAGCGAAACTCGATGACCTTTGCGATCTAGTTCGTGGCAGTTCACCACGTCCGCAGGGTGATCCAAAGTACTTTGGCGGCTCAGTGCCAAGGCTGATGGTTGCTGACATCACACGCGACGGGATGTGCGTCACTCCAAAAATCGATACGCTAACGGAAGAAGGCGCAAAGAAGAGTCGCCCCATGATGGCTGGTGAGGTGGTGATGGCCGTTAGCGGCAATCCAGGCTTACCAGCAATTTTGCAAGTTGACGCATGCATCCACGACGGATTTGTTGGCTTTCGCACATTGGATACAGAACGCCTATTGCCTGACTTCTTCTATTACGTGCTTTTGGCGAACAAGGCGCAGAACAAGTCTCAGTCTGTTGGAACGGTATTCATGAATTTAACAACTGACCAAATTCGCGCTTATTCCATTCCCGTCCCCGACCTCCCCACCCAACGCACCATCGTCGCCGAGATCGAAGCCGAGCAATCCCTGGTCAACGCCAACCGAGAACTCATCCGCCGCATGGAAGCCAAAGTCAAAGCCGCGATTGACAGGGTGTGGGGTGAAAGCGTCTAAGCATGGTTAAATACACAGCTATTCCTTGAGTAATAACCCTAAAAAAGCCCTAAAATTACCACAATGGTAACTTTCTACGTCGTTTCGGAGTACAGTTCAACTTCGCCCGCAAAAGGCGGAGGTGAAAAGATCTTGGGTGGCCCGCTGTATCAACTGGAGCGAGTGAAAGGCATCATCAAAGACGGCACAGGGCTGCAACTGTGGACTCGGGACAGCGTCCTGAATGTGGCTGAACTGGGATGGGTGAAAACCGACGTTATTAACTTGATTCAGCAACTGCGTCAGGCGGACTACATTGATTCAGAATGGTGTGAAAACGGCAAGGGCGCTTACGCAGCTTGCGATGCTTATTCGATACGGGTTAAAGAATGGATTGATGCAGCCCATAAGCACATGATGATCGAATACTTTGTGAAGTTTGCGATCAACAAGCTTGGCACGATGGTGATGACAATTTCTTGCCACACCTAAATTTGAGGAAAAAGATGGATACCAAAGAACTCTGCCCAATATGCGGCGAAGGTCATGTTACCGATCAGGTCGACCAGTTCGAGAGCGAATACAAAGGCCAAAAAGCCATGCTGCCTTTGCACTACCAACTGTGTGATACCTGCCATTCAGATTTTGCAGGTAGCAAAGAGAGCAAACTGAACAAGCGGGGCGTCATGGCGTTTCGCAAGTCGGTCGATGGCTTGCTGACCGGTACTGAAATTGTTGCCTTGCGCAAGCAGTACGGCCTGACGCAAGACCAAGCAGCCAAGCTGTTTGGCGGCGGGCCGGTGGCTTTTAGTAAGTACGAAAACGATGATGTGTCGCAGTCGGAGGCGATGGATTCGTTGTTGCGCCTGGTGCGCGAGAGCGAAGCAGCGTTTGCGGTACTGGTGAGTGTGAAGGGTATGGCCGCTGAGCTAAGCCACGCCAAAGACAGTATCGTCAATGAAAAAACCATCACTCTGACCGCTGCACCAAGCAACGTTTTTGATATGGCTAAATTTCGCAGCAGCGTCAAGACATCAGGTGAAAGAACATTTACCACCACACCCGACGAGAGCAGACTATGGAAGTAGTTAGCCTGCGCCCCAAACTGGATTCATTTCGATGCACCAGCTTTCATGGTGAAAACAAGGCGGAATCCAGCGGCAATGCTCCTTGGAGCATTCAATTGGTTCAAACCATTGAGGTCGGCTTAGCTGTCGCACAAAACGAAACCGAGCCGCTAAAAGCCCTGGTAAGGATCGAACTGGTTGCACATGCATCAAAGCCCGATGCGAAGGATCAAAAAGCGGAATTCAGCGGCAGTTACGACGCAAAGTTTGACTACCCACCCGGTGTAACAGAGGCAAAAATTACACCTTTGTTCGACCAAGAGGCATACCAATATGTGCTGGTAGCGCAAGCCTTCCCGCTTGCCATGACCCACTTCCGCCGCGAAATGCAATCTATGGGCTTTGACGCCAGAAAGCTGCCGCTCGGTTTGTGACCCAAAATCTGCTGTCATAGGCTATTTTTGACCTTTTTTAAGTACGTTTTATGCCTTCAGCCCAATGAATACGGGCACAAGCAGCTATCAATTTTGAAAGCATAACGGGAAACTGCCCTACAGCAATTTCGGGCACTTTCCCGCGGCTCCAGGGCGTGAAAACAACCCACAACGCTGTACTCTCGGGTAAGCTGTGCCATGCTCAAAACCAGCTCCCAGACGTCTTCAGCCCGCCATCTTTTGGCGCTGTTTTTTTTCTTGTTGATGAGCCTGTGGCTGACGGGTTGCGCTGCTTTGCCTTCTGACGTACAACGCCCTGTGTCTACCGCTCTTGACAATAACCTCGACACCCGCCTGGGCAAAGCCGTGGCGGCGCGTGCGGCTGCTGCCAGCACCCGCAACGACTCTGCTTTTGCGTTGGTCGGCAGTGCCGAGCTGGCCTTTACCAGCCGCATGACACTGATCAAGGGAGCTGAAAAAACGCTGGACTTGCAGTACTACGCCATTCACGCCGACGACACCACCGACCGCATGTTTGCGGCGCTGCGTGAGGCCGCGGCCCGTGGCGTGCGGGTGCGTATTTTGCTCGACGACTTCAACACCGCAGGCAAGGATGCCCAGGTTTTGAAGCTGGCGTTTGAAAAGAACATCGAGATGCGGCTGTTCAACCCACTGCCGAGCAACCGCGCCTCTGCCATGTGGCGCATCGTCAGCAGCTTGAGCGACGCGGCGCGCCTGCAGCGGCGCATGCACAACAAGATTTTTGTGGCTGACAACGCGGTGGCGATTACCGGCGGGCGCAACTTGGGAGATACCTATTTTGGCCAGAGCGAGGGGGTGAATTTTGTCGACATTGACGTGCTGGCCGCAGGCCGCATTGCGCGCGACTTGTCACGCAGCTTTGACCAATATTGGAACAACCCGCTGGCGTACCCGGTGCAGTCGTTGATGACGGCCAAGCAGGTTGATGCGCTCAAACCTCAGCCCGGGGCGCAAACTGCAAACTCGGGCGAAGTCTCGGCATCGGTTGCGGACTTGATGGCCTTGCCTGTTGAAACGGCCAACAAGACCGCTGTCAGCCGCGTGGCTGTCAACCCCGCAGGCCTGACCACCACCATTGCCGCCCTGCCCGACACCGCCAACCTGCGGCAACTCAGCTGGACCTGGGCGGCCTCCACCATGCTGGTGGACAAACCGTCCAAAATTGCCGAGGACGCTGACGCAACAGAAGCGTCCGACGACACAGCGGTTGATGGCCTGCTCAGCCTGATGGCGCGCGCCAAAACCGACTTGCTGGTGGTGTCGCCCTACTTCGTGCCGGGCCCTGAGATGATGAAGCAGTTTGCCGACATTAAGAAACGCGGGGTGCGGGTGCGGGTGCTGACCAACTCGCTGGCATCCAACGATGCGGTGGCCGCCCACGCCGGCTACGCCCGCTACCGTGAGGCTCTGATAGCCATGGGTGTTGAAATGTACGAAATGCGTTCTGAGCAACGCGGCACGGTGGCAAGTTTTGGCACAGGTTCTGGCTCGGGCGGCGGCTCCAGCGGCGCATCGCGCGCCAGTCTGCACGCCAAAGCGGTGGTGGTTGACAACCGCCTGCTGGTGGTCGGCTCGATGAACCTGGACTTGCGCTCAAAATTACAAAACAGCGAGGTCGCCGTCGTCATCCGCAACCGCAAGCTGGCCGCAGAGGCCACCGCGCTGATTGAACCCGGCTTGAGCCAGGGCGCTTACAAGGTCGAGCTTAAAGATGGCCAACTGGTTTGGCGCGCCCCACAAGGCTCTGGCCTGCCAGACGCCACCAGCGAGCCCGATGCCAGCCTGGGCCTGAAGCTGATGGTGCGAATGATTGCACCGTTTGCACCGGATGAGATGCTCTGAGCTGTCAAACCGCGGTTTTGGTCATTTTTGACTGTTTTCAGGTGCTTTTTACGTAACTACTCAGCTCGCCAGATTAATCGGACAGCCGAACGCAGAGGGCGCAGAGGTTTCGCAGAAAAAACAGCCAAACATACCTTTTGATGGTGTTTTTTGCGACTTTTGCGTCAGTTTTGCGGTTTCTGCGTTCGGCTGTCCGGCTTTAAATACCCGTGCTGAGTAGTTGCTTTTTAAGTATGTTTTTGCCTGATTAGATACCTGCCTCAGACAAACTTGACATTGCTTGAGAGATGTTTAATACTGTATATATACACAGTTATTAACAGAGGTATCACCATGGCAATGAACCGAATCCAGTTCCAAGCA
>JBASFP010000068.1:0-65079 GCA_049653085.1 Polaromonas sp. | reverse complement strand
GCTTGGAACTGGATTCGGTTCATTGCCATGGTGATACCTCTGTTAATAACTGTGTATATATACAGTATTAAGCATCTCTCAAGCAATGTCAAGTTTGTCTGAGGCAGGTATCTAATCAGGCAATTTGATACCTAAAAATCGGTCAAAAAGACGGTTTTCAAGCGATTTCAGGGATTTTTCAGTCAGGCAGCACGGCTGTCACTTCAATTTCAATTTTTGCCCGATCTTCCACCAGGCCGGAGACTTCAACGCAAGACATGGCAGGGAAATTCTTGCCCATCACCTCACGGTAGACGCTGCCCAGCTCTTTCAGGCGAGACGAGTATTCCACCCTATCCGTCACATACCAGGTCATGCGCACCATATGCTCCGGGCCAGCGCCGCCTGCTTTTAGCACCGCTGCAATGTTGAGCAAAGCCTGCCGTGTTTGGGCAATGAAGTCATCGCTTTCAAACTGCTGTGCAGCGTTCCAGCCGATTTGCCCACCGACAAAAATCAGCGCACCGCGCGCCAGCACGCCATTGGCATAGCCTTTTGGTTCTGCCCAGTCGGGTGGTTGTAGTTTTTGCATTTTTTTGTCCTGGTTATTGTGGGGTGCTGCGTAATTTGAAGCGTTGCAGTTTGCCGGTTTCAGTGCGCGGCAGGTTGCCCACAAACTGAATCTGGCGGGGGTACTTGAAGGGGGCAAGCGTTGCTTTGACATGGTCTTGCAGCAGCTTGCGCGCGGCGTCGTCGCCCTCAATGCCGGGTTTGAGCACGACAAAAGCCTTGACCACCATACCGCGCTCATCGTCTGGCAGGCCTATCACGCCACATTCAGCCACTGCGGGGTGTTGCATCAGTGCGTCCTCAACCTCAGGCCCGCCCACGTTGTAGCCAGATGTGATGATCATGTCGTCATCACGCGCCTGGTAAAAAAAGTAGCCATCAGCGTCTTGTGTGAAAGCATCGCCCGGGTAGTTCCAGCCATTTTTCACATAGTTGGTTTGGCGCGCATCGTCCAGGTATTTGCAGCCTGTTGGGCCGATCACTGCCAGCTTGCCGACTGTACCCAGCGGCACTTCAACACCTTGGTCATCCACGACTTTGGCGGTGTAGCCGGGCACGACTTTGCCGATTGCGCCGCGCCGTATGTCAGCAGGTTTGCTGGAGATAAAAATATGAAACATCTCAGTGGCGCCAATCCCGTCCAGCATTTCAATACCTGTCGCTTCTTTCCAAAGCTGGCGCGTGGCGTCTGGCAGTGCCTCGCCAGCGCTCACGCAGATGCGCAGCGTGGGTGTGCCAGACTGCTTGGCGAACTGTGCCATCTGCCGGTAAAAGGTCGGCGCGGTGTAGACGATGGTGGCGCGTGTTTCATTGATCAGCTTGACCATCGCTTCCGGCGTGTAGGCGATGGACGGAAAGTAAACGGACGCGCCAGCTGAAAAAGGAAACAACAACAAACCGCCCAAACCAAACGTAAAAGCCAGCGGCGGTGAGCCCATCACGATGTCGTCGGTTGTGGCTTCAAGTGTGTGACGTGGCCAGGCCTGGCATGCAGCCAATACGTCGCGATGGGTGTGAACCACGGCCTTGGGTTTGCCTGTGGTGCCTGATGTGAATGCCATCATGGCGATATCGTCTGCTGAGGTCAGGCAGGGTTTGAAGTGGCCATCTTTTTGCGCAGACAGCACGGCCAATGAGCCCGCCTCGTTCTTGAGATTGAACGGCACGATGGTCGTTAACGTGTTGGTTTGTGATTTCGCGATGTTCAACTCATCCATCAGCGTTGCATCGCACAACGCGAAATTGATTTGAGCCTTCTCAATCACCTCGCCCAGCTCTTTGGCGCGCAAGAGCGGCATGGTCGCTACCGCAATTAACCCCGCTTTGACCACACCCAACCAGGCAAATGCCATGCCGATGGAATTGCCGCCGCGCAGCAGCACGCGGTTGCCGGGTATCAGGTCAAAGTCTTCGGTCAGCACTTGCGCAATGCGGTTGATGCGCTCGCTGGCATCTGCGTAGGTCAGCGTGATCTTGTCAGAGCGCAAAAAAGGTTTGTCCATCAACTCCCGCGCGTCAATTTCACCGAAGAGTACATCCACCAGATTGGCCTGGTCGGCAATGCGCAGCTCTGGCAAGTCATAGCGCATTTGCGCCCGTTGCTCGGCCAGCGGCAAACGGTCGTGAACGAAGCGGTCTGTCTGCGCGGAGTGTGAAGTGGTCATGACCTCAACAATGCCTTTCCAATGATGAGTTGCTGCACTTCGGTAGCGCCTTCGTAAATGCGCAGTGAGCGAATGTCGCGGTACAGGCTTTCTACCTTGATGCCGACTTTGACGCCCAGCCCACCGTGCATTTGCAGCGCCATGTCGATCACGCGCTGGGCGTTTTCGGTGGCGGTCATCTTGGCCATGGCTGCTTCAGAGGTCACACGAATAACGTTGCCAGTGCGCTCACCTTCATCACGCAGCCAGGCCGCACGGTAAGTCAGCAACGCCGCTGCATCGACCAGTGCCGCCATCTCACCCAGCTTGGCCTGCGTGAGCTGAAAGTCCGCCAGCTTGCCGCCAAACATGCTGCGTTGTTTTGAATAGCTGACCGCCTCGGCCAACGCCCGCCGCGCCATGCCCAGCGCAGCCGCAGCGACGGATGCACGAAAGATATCGAGCGTTTGCATCGCCAGCTTGAAGCCGCCGTTCAGCGCGCCCAACTGACTGGCTGCAGGCACAACGCAGTTGTTGAAAGCAAGCGTGGCCAGCGGGTGCGGTGCCATCACCGCAATGTGTGTACTGGTGTCCAGGCCGGGCGTGGTCGCATCCACAATAAAAGGTGTGATGCCGCGTGTTCCCGCATCCGCATCGGTCTTCACAAACGTCACGTAAAAATCAGCAATGCCGCCGTTGCTGATCCAGGTCTTGCTGCCGTTGATGGCCCAGCCTTTTTCTGCAAGCACGGCATTTGTTGTCATTGCTCCCGCGTCTGACCCAGCATCCGCTTCACTCAAAGCAAACGCTGCAATCTTTTTACCGCTGGCCACGTGCGGCAAGTAAGTCGCTTGCTGTGCAGCCGTACCTGCCAGCGTGATCGCCCCACTGCCCAGCCCCTGCATGGCAAACGCAAAGTCAGCCAAAGGCGAATGAAAGGCCAGCGTTTCACGGCAGATGACCAAGGCGCGCGAATCAAGCTTGGGCAGCGCGCCACCAAATTCTGCGGGTACGCAGTAGCGCAGCCAGCCCGCATCACCCAGTCGCTGCACCCATTCGCGACAGGCAGTGCGGTCGTCGGTTTCATCGACCTGCTGTGCTGCTGACCAGTTAACCAGATCAGCGCCAAGCGCGCGATGTACGTCATCGAAGAACGGCAAATTCAAATGATTCATGACTGGTCTCATGCTAATAACTCCGTCATACCCGCGAAGGCGGGTATCCAGTTCGGTGCTTGCACCTTAGCAGTTTTAGGCAGCGGGTCTGGATTCCCGCCTTCGCGGGAATGACGGTATTGGGCGTGTGTTTTTGGCATATCTAGTTGCCCTCAAACACTGGTTTTTGTTTGGCTGAAAAAGCTTCGTAAGCACGTGTGAAGTCCTGCGTCTGCATGCATATCGCCTGCGCCTGGGCTTCGGCTTCAATGGCTTGGTCCAGCGTCATGGCCCATTCCTGATGCAGCATGGTTTTGGTCATGCCGTGTGCAAAGGTCGGGCCGCTGGCCAGCTCGTGCGCCAGTTTTTTGGCAGCAGGCAGCAAGTCATTCGCCTCATGCAGCGCATTGAAAAAGCCCCACTGCAAACCTTCTGGCGCTGTCATGGCGCGGCCTGTAAACAGCAGCTCGGACGCGCGACCCTGGCCAATCATGCGCGGCAGCAAGGCGCATGCACCCATGTCGGCACCGGCCAAACCCACGCGGGTAAATAAAAATGCGGTTTTGGCTTGTGGCGTACCCAGCCGCATGTCGGCAGCCAAGGCCATCATCGCGCCCGCGCCTGCGCAAATGCCGTCAATCGCGGCAATGACGGGCTGCGGGCACAGCCGCATCTGCTTGACCAGATCACCCGTCATGCGGGTGAACTCGAGCATCTCGGTCATGCTCATTTTTGTCAGTGGGCCGATGATTTCGTGCACATCGCCGCCCGAGCAAAAGTTGCCGCCTTCGCCCGCCAGCACCACAGCCTTGACATCGGTGGCGTAGTTGAGCGCTGCAAACAGGTTGCGCAGCTCGTGGTACGAGTCAAACGTCAGCGGGTTTTTGCGCTCAGGGCGGTTCAGGCTCAGCGTTGCGACACCTGCATCAAACGTATACGAGAAATGCTTGGCGCTGTAGCTGGCCAATGCATCAAACTGCGGGCGCATCGGGTTGGTGGCGGTGATGTAGTGCTTCATAGGGTTTCCAGTATTTTTGCGTGATGATGTTCTTTGACTTTGCCCAGCAGCTTGTACAGGGATTCAACTTCCTTGGCGGTTAATACGTCAAAGCTGGAGACAATCCAGTCCTCGTGCTGTTTGGCCATGTCGTCGAATGTTTTGCGCCCCTGCACCGTCAACCGCACGCGGTAAGCGCGGCGGTCGCCGTCGACTTCCAGCCGCTCGACCAGGCCCTCAGCCACCAGCTGGTCGGTGATGCCTGTCACGTTGCCACCCGTCACCATCATGCGGCGCGACAGCTCGTTCATCTTCAGGCCGTCCGGGTTGCGCTGCAACTGCGCCATCAAATCAAAGCGCGGCAGCGTGGTGTCGAACTGCTCGCGCAGGTTATTGCGCACCTGCTTTTCAACCAGCTGGGTGCAGGTCAGCAGCCGCAGCCAGAGCCGCAGCGCTTCCGGGTGAGAGCTGTGGCTTTGTGCTTCCATGTCCATAAACAGGGCTCCTATTGCTATATAATCAGTAGCTGCTTGCGCCCGTATTTATTGGGCTATAGCCTCTTTTTGTTTGCTAATTTCACGATATAGCTGATCGCGACCACTTTCGTACGGTTTGGGCCACGTCACATGGCGGCTTTGCAGCTTGGCGGCTTCATGCAGCGTCCAGGCCGGGTCAGCCAAGTGCGGGCGGGCAACGGCGCACAGGTCAGCGCGGCCTGCAGCAATGATGCTGTTGACCTGGTCACTTTCCGATATCGCGCCCACCGCCATGGTTTGAATGCCCACCTCGTTGCGAATGCGGTCGGCAAACGGCGTCTGGTACATGCGGCCATACACCGGCTTGGCCGCGCGCGTGGTCTGACCAGATGACACGTCAATCACGTCACAGCCTGCGGCTTTGAACAGGTGGGCAATGGCTACCGCATCATCGTCGGTATTGCCGCCAGGTGCCCAGTCGTGCGCCGAAATGCGTACACTCATCGGCAGGTGCGCAGGCCACACAGCGCGCATGGCAGCAAATACTTCCAGCGGGTAGCGGCAGCGGTTTGCCAGGTTGCCGCCGTAGTCATCAGTGCGCACGTTGGTCAGCGGCGTGATGAAGCTGGACAGCAGGTAGCCGTGCGCGCAGTGCAGCTCCAGCCAGTCAAAGCCGGCATCTATTGCATAGCGGGTTGACTGCACAAACTCGGCCGTCACGCGGTCCATATCGGCACGGGTCATGGCGCTGGGTATTTGGTTGGTCGGGCCGAAAGCCACAGCGCTGGCGGCAAGTAGTGGCCAGTTGCCTATGGGCAGGGGTTCATCAGTTTGCTCCCAGCCAACCTGGGTTGAGCCCTTTGGCCCGCTGTGCCCAAGCTGCAAACCCATCTTTGCGCCGTTGCCTGATGCATGCGCAAAATCAACGATGCGCTTGAGAGCCAACATCTGCGCATCGTTGTACAAACCTGGGCAACCGGGTGTGATGCGGCCTTCAGGGCAGGGCGATGTCATTTCAACAAACACCAGCGCCGCACCGCCCAAAGCCCTTGCACCGAGGTGTACCAAGTGAAAGTCTTGTACTACTCCATCGACTGCGCTGTAGGTAGCCATGGGAGAAACGACAACGCGGTTTTTTAGCTGAACTTCGCGTACCTTGAGCGGCAACAGCATCGGAAACGGTGCTGATTTGCCTGGCGATGACTTCGCCAGCCACTGCTCATAACCAGCCAGCCAATCCGCATCACGCACCCGCAAGTTCTCATGACTGATTCGCTGCGAGCGTGTCATCATTGAATAGAAAAACTGCTCCGCCTCCAGGCCGCTGTAACGCTCGACGTTTTCAAACCACTCGGTCGAATTGCGGGCCGCATTTTGAATTTTCAGCACCTCAACTGAACGCACGGCTTCATAAGCTTGCAAGGCTTGAGCAGTGTCAGTGGTCTTGGCAAAACAACGCGCCAATTCAATCGCATCTTCCAGCGCCAGCTTGGTACCGCTGCCAATTGAAAAATGCGCGGTGTGCGCCGCATCACCCATTAAAACAATCGGCACTTGCTTGCCGCGAATTGATTCGCTGTGTACCCAACGCTCACACACCACACGCGGGAACTGAATCCAGATCGCGGAGCCGCGCACATGCGTGGCGTTATTCATCAGCGGGTTGCCATCGAGATACTTGGCAAACAGGCGCTCACAAAACGCGATGCCATCTTCCTGGCTCATCGTGTCAAGCCCATGCGCCTTCCATACCGCGTGCGGTGTTTCAACAATAAATGTGGATGTGTCCGCATCAAACTTGTAGGCATGCGCTGCAAACCAGCCGTGCTCGGTCTGCTCAAACGCAAAAGTAAACGCATCAAATGTTTTTTTCGTGCCCAGCCACACAAAGCGGCAGTCACGGGTTTGCACATCCGGTTTGAAGGTTTCGCCGTAGCGGGTGCGCACCCGGCTGTTCAGGCCATCGCAGGCAATCAGCAGGTCGGCGTTGTACTGTTTGGCAAGCTCCTGGTCGTCCTGCACATCGGCTTCAAACACCAGATCAACACCCAGTTCAATGCAACGCTCCTGCAAGATATTCAGCAGCTTTTTGCGGCCAATACCGCAAAAGCCGTGGCCGCCGGAGCGCACACTGCGGCCTTTGAAAAACATCTCCACGTCGTCCCAGTGGTTGAAGGCATCGCCTATCAACTGCGCACTCACCGGGTCAGCCGTGCGCAGGTTGCCCAGCGTCTGGTCAGACAGCACCACGCCCCAGCCAAAAGTGTCAAACGGGCGGTTGCGCTCCACCACGGTGATCACGTGCGTCGGGTCTTGCAACTTCATCAGCAGCGCAAAGTACAAACCAGCAGGGCCACCGCCCAGACAAACAATATTCATGACGCGCTTACCTTTAGCCTTTTAATCAATTCCTCAATTGTTTAGGCTTAAAGTAAGTTTGTCAAGCAGGGGGTCAAAAAACTATTCGACGACGGGAATCCGTGTTGCAGGCGGCGTGTTGCGGCTGCGTCCGCAGCGCACCAGGCCGTCAATCATGACCATGCCCACGCCGGGCAAATCACCACGGGTGATGCTGTCCAGCATGTCGCTGCCGGCGGAGTGCTGGGCTTTGTCCAAAAACACAAAGTCTGCTGCCCGGCCAACTTCAATCAGCCCGCAGTTCAGCCCGCGTATGCGTGCGGTGTTGCCGGTGGCAAAACAAAACACCAGCTCGGGGGCGATGTTGCCAAGCGCTGATAACAGCGAAATCATGCGCAGCATGCCCAGTGGCTGCACGCCTGAGCCAGCCGGGCCGTCTGTCCCCAAAATCACGCGGTGCGGGCACTTGAGTTGCAATGCAGCTTGCGCTGCTGCAATGGCCACCTTTTCATTGCCGTTATGCACAATTTCAATCGCGCGCGACGACATTTCACACAGCTCGCACACATGTTGTTCTGACAGTGATGTGTGGCCACCATTGATGTGGCCAATCACGTCGGCATCGGCCTCCAGCACCGTGTCTTTGTCAATATAGCCAGAGCCGGGCACAGACGGGCCGCCTGTGTGAATGGTGCTTTGAATGCCGTGTTTGCGCGCCCAGCCGACCATTTCACGAGCCTCGTAACCCACCTTTACTGTGCCCAGGCCGACTTCGCCCAGCAGCGTCACGCCTGCATCGGCAAGGTCTTTGAAGTCTTGCTCGACCATGCCTTTTTCAATGATGGGTGCGCCAGCAATCACCTTCACGCCGCCTGGGCGAAAGTTGTCAAACGCACGTTGCGCCGTGATGGCCAGCGCTTTGAGGCCAACGATGTCTTTCGGTCTGCCGGGAAGGTGTACTTCGCCTGCTGAAATCATCGTCGTCACACCGCCGTGCATAGTGGATTCAATCCAGCCGAGCTGGTTTTGGCGCGGCGTCCAGTCACCAAACACAGGGTGAACGTGGCTGTCAATCAGGCCGGGGCAAACGCAGGTTTGCTGCGCATCAATGACCGTGACCGCATGGCTATGGTCGCAGTCTTTGGCCTTGCCGACGGCGACAATCAGCCCGTCATGGATGATGATGGTGTCAGCGTCAAGAATGGGCTGGTCAATATTGCCCGACAGCAGCAGGCCAATGTTTTTGATGACCACTTTGCCGCTCGCGGCACTGGTTTGCAGGTCTGCCATGGTGGTGTACCTTTGAACAACTTAAGGGTTTAATAAAACGCTTCTCAGCACAGTACTGGTGATAAAAGTTTGCCATGCTTCAATGGCTTGAGGGGTTTGAAGGTTCTCACCCAAAAAAACTGCCAGTGTGTAGCGATTCGACATGTAAAAGTACGCAGTAGCCACGATCAGCAGGTAAACATTGCGCGCAGAAACATCGCTTCTGAAAATCCCCTGCGCGATGCCGTTTTGCAGCAGTTCGCTGACGATGGCAATGGCGGGCGACGAGTATTCGCGCGCGCGCTGTGACTTGACAATGTGCTTGCCACGCTGCAAATTTTCACTGTTCAGTAATGTGATGAAAGACGGATGCTTGCGGTAATAAGACAGCACAAAGCCAATGACAGCTTTCAGGCCTTCAACGGGTTGACTGGTGTCGAGCTTGAGTTTGCGTTCCGCCTCGTTCATTCGACGGTAGGCGTTTTCCAGTACCTCAATGAACAGGCCTTCCTTGTTGCCGAAGTAGTAGTAAATCATCCTGTCCACCGATTTGGCAGACTTCGATATCTTTTCAATGCTGCCGCCTTCATAGCCACGGCGAGCAAACACAAGCGTTGCAGCGCGAAGAATGTTGTCGCGTGTCGATACTGAAGTTGCTTTGGCAGGCATCAGGGTTTAGGTGAATAAAAAGACGATTGCGTGGAGCGTCAGGATACGCTACAATCAAAAATAAATGTAGTGATTGCTACATATTTCCGTAATTTTTTTAATACCCTGATTGACCCGATGTCAGAGCACACCAAAACGGATGGCTTGCCCGAGCAGTATTCAACACCCGTTGAAAAAGTAGTGGCAGGGAAAATTGCGTGCAATGCCTGCCCCGTGTTGTGCCAGATATCGGACGGCAGAACCGGCGCCTGTGACCGCTATGCCAATCGGGGCGGTGCGTTGATTCGGGTAGACCCAGTGGTATTTTTGCGTCGCTCACTTGATAGTGCTGACGCACCTCTGATCGCCTTTGACGCGAAGCAGGAGTTCAGCCCTGAGCTGCTTCAGTCCAACGATGTATTTGTCACGGGTGTCGGCTCATCCACCACTTACCCTGACTACAAACCTGCGCCTTTCATTGTCTCATCTCAAGTCGCTGGCGTAGACATGGTGACGGTGGTGACTGAGGGGATTTTCAGTTACTGCAGCCTGAAGGTGAAAATTGATACTGACCGTTTTTTGGGCGCAGAGCAGGCCAATGTACGCTGCAAAGGCGAGGTGGTCGGCCATGTCACCACGGCTGAATACGGCTCGCAAATGTTGTCATTGGGTGGCGTACATCACCTGACGGGTGGCAGCAAAAAAGAAGGCCGCGTGACGATGGACATGATGCTGGCCCTTGGCAACAAGCAGGCAGTCGAATTCACGATTGATGGCGGCTCGCAGCTGGTGATTCAGGCGGGTAAAGCCCCTGTGGTGAATGGCATTGAAGAGCATCGCATGAGGGTCGGTTGTGGGTCTGCTGCAATTGGTATTTTTGCCAAGCAGTTTTATGGCGTGGCTGACGAGGTTGTGGTGGTGGACGACCACATCACTGGCGTGCTGACCGAGCACCAGGCAGGTCGCTGCCTGGACATGCGGCCATCCGGCATTCAAATGAACGGGCGCAAGTCCACACCGGGTCGCTACTTTCAGGTGGCCAACTCCGGCACGGGCTGGGGTGGCACCGACATTGCCGATCCTTTGTCCATCATTGAAGGCTGGGACGCGGGTCGCGCCTGGCCGGGTCTTCGATTGCTGATGACATCTACCACCGGCGAGCATGCCAGCTGGTATGTGCTGGACAACGACCTGAAGCCGATTGAGCAAGCCATGCCGCCTGACGTGCGCGCGGTGGTGAAAAGAATTGGTGAAAACTGTGAGCCGTCGCTATCGACGGTACTTTTTTTGGGTGGCGCAGGCGGCAGCCTGCGTGCAGGCGTGTCAGAAAACCCGGTGCTGCTGACTCGTGCCATCAAGCAGGCCTGGGTCAACGTGACCTGCGGCGGTGCGCCTGCCTACGTGTGGCCGGGTGGCGGCATTACCGTGATGGTCGACGTGATGCGCATGCCAGACAACAGCTTTGGCACCGTGCCCACGCCCGCAATCGTTGCACCGATTGAATTCAGCATGAGCCTGGACAACTACCGCGCTCTGGGTGGCCACATGGCGCATGTCCGTACGCTTGAAGTGTCGTTAAAACTTGGCGCTGATCACAACGATGGCGCACCTTTGAATCTGCAGTGGCAAAAGGCGCAGCCTGCCAATGCGTGGCCGCTGGGCAGCCCGCCCATGTTGGGTTAAAAAACGCAATGCAAGCCCAACGCGCTCTACTTTCCGACGGCCGCTGGCATTTTCAGCATGGACCGATAGACATCATCGTTGGTGCTGCGGGCGATGCGGTGGCTTTGCGCCATGCGCATGAGCAAGCCTGGCAACGCTTTAAAACCATTCTGCAAGAGCTGGTACAAGAGTTGCCGCTGCTGCGTTTACCCGTACAGGGCGTGTGCCCGGTGCAAGGCGCAATTGCCAGGCGCATGTGGCTGGCTTGCAAGCCTTATCAAAGCAGTTTCATCACGCCGATGGCAGCAGTAGCCGGATCAGTAGCGCAAGAGCTGTTGCAACACTATCAAAACAGTAGCTTGTTGCGCACATATATCAACAACGGTGGCGATGTTTCTATATATTTATCGCCGGGGCAGTCGATGCGTGTCGGTCTGTATGCCAACCTTCAAACTTTTGATGCGGGTCAGCTAATTGGCGGCATTAAGCTGGATGGTCAGTTTGAAATTCACAGCAGCTCAGGCGTGCGCGGCGTGGCCACCAGCGGCTGGCGCGGACGCAGTTTCTCGTTGGGTATTGCAGACAGCGTGACGGTGCTGGCCCGTACCGCCGCCGAAGCTGATGCTGCGGCCACCGTGATTGCCAATGCCGTCAACATTGAAGATGCGCGCATTCTCAAGCGACCTGCCTGCGACATCAAGGACGATTCTGATTTGGGCAGCAGGCTGGTGACAGTGGATGTACCCATACTGCCCGCAGAGCTGGTTCAACGCGCCTTGGCCGCGGGGCTGACATGTGCCAGCACTTTGCGCGCGCAAGGCTTGATCAGTTCTGCATTCCTGGTCTGTCAAAATCAACACATGACGACTGACATTGCCACGCAAACGCAAACGCAACCAGCAGAACTGGCGAGTTGCTCATGATTGACATACGCCGCATCTTCACCCATGTGGAATCCATTGCCCACGAGTTTGGCCCGCCGCCGGGTCAGCCCCTGCTGCGCGGCGCGATTGGCATCGTCATGACCAACCCTTATGCGGGTCGTTACGAACCCGATATCTTGCCCATGATGGAGGCGCTTGGCAAAGTAGGTATTGATATGGCCGAACGCCTGCGCGCTGCGATGTATGTGCCTGCTGATGCAATTCAGGGCTATGGCAAGGGCGCGATTGTGGGTGCCAATGGCGAGCTGGAACATGGCGCGCTGTGGCATGTGCCCGGCGGCTACGCCATGCGCGAACTGTTGGGCTGGAAGGGCGACCGCAATGCATATGTCAAAGGCAATTTGCCGCAAATGCCTACACCCACAGACCAAACCGCCAACGCCCTGTCCATCGTGCCATCGACCAAAAAAGTCGGCGCACCCGGCACGGCACTGGATGTGCCGATGACGCACATCAATGCCAGCTATGTGCGCAGCCACTTTGATGCAATTGAAGTGCGCGTGCCGGGCGCACCAACAGCCGATGAAATTGTTTTTATTCTGGCCATGAGTACCGGCGCCAGAATCCATGCACGGGTGGGTGGCCTGGCCGCAAACGCCATCAGCAAATGGGACGGTTTGCGTTAAATCGCAAGCCTTCACAAGGAAGAATATGAAAGCCCAGATTCGCAAGATCATTGTTCAGGTCGACGAGGTTCATATCGAGATGGGCAAGCCTGTCTCGCCACCCACCCGTCGCGCGCTGGCCATGGCCGTCATTCACAACCCGCTGGCAGGAAGCTATACCCAAAACCTCGATGAGCTGACGGACATCGGCGAAGAGCTGGGCGGGTTGTTGGGAGACAAGTGCGTCAATGCTCTAGGCATTGCCCCAGGTGACGCACAAAGCTACGGCAAAGCCGCCATCGTCGGCGAGGCGGGAGAGATTGAACACGCCGCCGCCCTCTTGCATCCCAAGCTGGGCGCGCCGCTGCGTGTGGCGGTTGAAAAGGGCGCGGCTTTGGTGCCATCGAGCAAAAAGCGCGGCACGCTGGGCACAGCGATTGACGTGCCACTGGGTCACAAAGACGCCGCTTTTGTGCGCAGCCATTTCGATGCGATGGAAGCGCGCGTATCAGATGCCCCCCGCGCCAACGAGATTGTGGTGGCGGTGGTGGTGACCGACAGCGGCAGACCTCTGGCGCGCGTGGGTGGCTTGCAGGCGCATGAGGTCAAGGGGGTAGACGGTCTGCGTTAGTTCCACGTTATGTCTGCATCAATCCTTTTTTAGTTGTCAGTTAAACCTTCAGGAGTTTTTATGAAAATACAACGCAGAACACTTAATATTTTGGCAGTGGCCAGTTTGATGAGCATCGCGGTTTCCGCTCAGGCGCAAGGTGTCATTAAAATCGGTGAGATCAACAGCTACAAAGCCCAGCCTGCATTCCTGGAACCGTACAAAAAAGGCATGGAACTGGCGGTTGAGCAAATCAATGCTGCGGGCGGTGTGAATGGCAAAAAGCTGGAGCTGGTGATACGTGACGACAACGCCAACCCCGGCGACGCTGTAAGGGCGGCTGAAGAGCTCATTTCGCGTGAAAAAGTCGATGTACTGACAGGTTCTTTCTTGTCCAACATCGGCTTGGCACTGACAGATTTTGCAAAGCAAAAAAAGTTTTTCTTTCTCGCCGCTGAGCCATTGACCGACAAAATCGTGTGGCAAAACGGCAACCGCTACACCTTCCGTTTGCGCGCATCCACCTACATGCAAACCGCCATGCTGGTGCCTGAAGCTGCCGCGATGAAGAAAAAGCGCTGGGCCATCATCTATCCCAACTATGAGTACGGCCAGTCAGCCGCAGCCAGCTTCAAGGCGCTGATGAAAGCTGCGCAGCCTGATGTCGAATTTGTAGCCGAACAAGCCACACCGCTGGGCCGTATTGATTCTGGCAGCGTCGTGCAGGCGGTGGCTGATGCCAAGCCCGACGCGATTTTCAATGTGCTGTTTGGTGCCGACTTGTCCAAGTTTGTGCGTGAAGGCAACACGCGAGGACTGTTTCAGGGCCGTGAAGTGGTCAGCTTGTTGACTGGAGAGCCTGAATACCTGGATCCCCTGAAAGAAGAAACACCCAACGGCTGGCTGGTCACGGGCTACCCGTGGTACGGCATTCAAACGCCTGAGCATAAAGCTTTCTTTTTGGCCTACAACGCCAAGTACAAAGACCATCCGCGTCTGGGTTCCGTCGTTGGCTATGCTGCCATCCAGTCTCTGGCTGAAGGCATGAAAAAAGCCAAATCTACCGACACCGAAAAAATGATTGCCGCGTTTCGCGGCTTAAAGCTCAGCACACCGTTTGGACCTATCGTGTACCGCACACAAGACCACCAGTCCACCATGGGCGCGTATGTGGGCCGCACCAAAAACGAAGGCGGCAAAGGCGTGATGGTGGACTACCGTTATGTTGACGGCGCAAAGATGCAACCCAGCGATGCAGAGGTGAAAAAACTTCGCCCGGTGGATGCGCAAAACTGATTTCAGCAATACCGCATGAGTTTTTCAGGTCTTCTGGTTCAGCTGCTTAACGGCTTGGCGGGTGCGTCTTCGCTCTTTTTGGTGGCTGCGGGTTTGTCGCTGATCTTCGGCGTCACCCGCATCGTCAATTTTGCGCATGGCTCATTTTTCATGGTCGGCATTTATGTCGCCTATTCGCTGGTGGCCAACCTGGGCGGTACGATTGGCTTTTGGCCGTCGCTGCTGCTGGCGGCGCTGGCGGTGGGTGTGCTCGGTGCGCTGGTCGAAATACTGTTGCTGCGCCGTATTTACAAAGCGCCCGAGCTGTTCCAGTTGCTCGCCACCTTTGCCTTGGGGCTGGTGATCAAAGATGCGGTGCTCTGGTTCTGGGGGCCTGAAGAATTGCTTGGGCCGCGCGCACCAGGACTCACGGGGTCGGTGATGATCCTTGGGCGTCAGTTTCCTGAATATGACTTGTTCCTGATCGTCGCTGGCCCGGTTGTGCTGGGGCTGTTATGGCTGCTGCTCACCAAAACGCGCTTTGGCACACTCGTACGCGCCGCCACACAAGACCGTGAAATGGTCAGCGCGCTGGGTGTCAATCAGGCCTGGCTTTTTACCGCAGTATTTGCTCTGGGCGCTGTGCTCGCAGGTTTGGGCGGTGCGCTGCAATTGCCGCGCGAGCCAGCCAATCTGGAGATGGATCTGAACATCATCGGCGCTGCTTTTGTCGTGGTGGTGGTCGGCGGTATGGGCTCGATTCCTGGGGCGTATGTTGCTGCGCTTTTAATAGCGGAGCTCAAGGCAATCTGCATCTGGCTGGGGCTGGTTGAAATTGCGGGGGTGGCGGTGTCGTTTTCAAAGCTCACATTGGTGGTTGAATTTGTGGTCATGGCCGTCGTGCTGGTGGCGCGGCCCTGGGGCTTGTTTGGCGGGCCACAAACGCCCAGCAGACATGCCGCAAAAGCTGAAGACCCGTTGAAGTTACCCGGCTCGCTCAGTCGTTATGCAACATTTGTCTTTCTCGGCTTGCTGGTGCTGATGCCGACTTTGACGGCCAAGTCTCCTTACCTGACCGTGCTGATGATTGACCTGATGGTCGCCGCTTTATTTGCCGTCAGCCTGCACTTCATCATGGGCCCAGCGGGTATGCATTCATTTGGGCATGCGGCTTACTTTGGTTTGGGTGCGTATGCCGCTGCCCTGTTTGTCCGCAAGATGAACATGCCGATGGAGGCTGCCCTGCTGTTTGCACCGCTGGCAGCCGCTGCGGGTGCGTTTGTCTACGGCTGGTTTTGTGTGCGCCTGTCAGGCGTGTACCTGGCCATGCTCACGCTGGCGTTTGCGCAAATCACCTGGGCAATTGCGTTTCAGTGGGATGCGGTCACCGGCGGCAGTAACGGGTTAACAGGGGTTTGGCCGGCTGAATGGCTGGCTGACAAGCAGATGTACTACTACCTCACGCTGGCGTTGGTGGCAGGCGGTGTCTTGATGTTGCACCGGTTTTTACACTCGCCCTTTGGTTACGCCATGCGTGCCTCGCGCGACTCGGTGCTGCGCGCCGATGCCATTGGCATCAATGTCAAACGCATCAGCTGGGTGGCGTTTGTCATCGCAGGTAGCTTTGCCGGGCTTGCAGGGGCACTGTACGCATTTTCAAAAGGCAGTATTTCCCCCGAAACGCTACACGTTAGTCGCTCAATTGACGGCCTGGTCATGGTGCTGCTCGGTGGCATTCAAACCCTGGCCGGGCCGATTGTGGGCGCAGTCACATTTACCTGGCTACACGACACTGTAGCGCGCAACACCGACTACTGGCGTGCCATGCTGGGCGCTATTATTTTGATACTGGTTCTACTTTTCCCGCAGGGTATTGCTGGCTTTTTCAAACAGCAAGTTCAAAAATGGCGTGAACGCAAAGAAGTCACCCATAAGGTGACAGCATGAGCCTGCTCAAAGTCACCAACCTGGGTAAATCCTTTGGCGGCGTGAAGGCTGTTGACGGCATCAGCTTTGATCTGGCAGCAGGGGAGCTGCTGGCGCTGATAGGCCCGAACGGCGCAGGCAAGACCACCACCTTCAACATGGTCAATGGCCAGCTCAAGGCAGATGTCGGCTCGATCACGCTGGATGGGCAAGAGCTGCTGGGCATGACACCACGGGAGATTTGGCGGCTTGGCGTGAGCCGGACTTTTCAGATTGCCGAAACGTTTTTGTCATTGACAGTGGTGGAGAACGTGCAGATGGCTTTGCTGTCGCGCGACAAAAAGCTCTTTTCGTTTTTTGCACGGGCAGCCAACTACAAACGCGATGAAGCGCTTGGACTGCTGGAGCAAGTGAGCATGAAACCCCAGGCCGACAGGCCGTGCAGCGTGCTGGCTTATGGCGACGTGAAGCGTGTAGAGCTGGCCATTGCCATGGCCAATGCCCCCAAGCTGTTACTGATGGACGAGCCCACCGCTGGCATGGCACCCAAAGAGCGCAACGACCTGATGGCACTGACCAAACAACTGGTGACCGAGCGCAACATGGCGGTGCTGTTTACCGAGCACAGCATGGACGTGGTGTTTGCCTACGCCGACCGCATGATTGTGCTGGCGCGAGGCCGATTGATAGCAAGTGGCAAGCCGCTTGAAATTCGCGATCACCCGAAGGTGCAGGAAGTGTATTTTGGAACAGGCAAGACCTTTGAAAAGGCCGCAGCATGACGGCACCGAATGATGCCCTGCTGCAAGCCGAAGGCCTGTGCGCCTGGTACGGTGCGGCGCAAATTTTGTTTGACGTGAACATCAGCGTCGGTCGCGGTGAGGTAGTGGCGCTGATGGGTCGTAATGGCGCGGGCAAGTCCACCACACTCAAGGCATTGACGGGCATGTTGAACAAGCGGCGCGGCAGCGTGATATTCATGGGCAAAGACATATCCAACAGTGAGCCGCACCACGCGGGCCGCATGGGGCTGGGCTACGTACCCGAAGATCGCCGCATTTTTACCGACTTGACAGTGATGGAAAACCTGGAAGTTGGGCGACAAAGCCCGCGCACCTGGCCTGACGGCACAGCCGCGCCCGTGTGGACCAGCGAGAAGCTCTTCAAGCTGTTCCCCAATCTGGGTGAAATGCCTGACCGCCTCGGTGGGCGGATGAGCGGTGGCGAGCAGCAAATGCTGACGGTTGCCCGCACGCTGATGGGCAACCCGTATCTGGTGCTGCTCGATGAACCGTCAGAAGGCGTTGCGCCTGTGATCGTTGAGCAGATGGTGCAAACGATCCTGGAGCTTAAATCACAAGGTGTCAGCATTTTGTTGTGCGAGCAAAACATGCACTTTGCCGAGCTGGTGTCTGACCGGGCTTACGTGCTGGAAAAAGGCCAGATTTGCTACCAGGCGTCGATGACTGAACTGTCGGCCAATGTGGAAGTACGCCGCGCTTACCTGAGCGTCTGAGCGGAGTTGACCTCATGGTGAGCCGCACCGTCACGCTGACTTTGAACGGTGCGTCGAAATCCATCTCCGTGGACAAGCAGGCCACGCTGCTCAACGTATTGCGCAATGACTTTGGACTCAACAGCCCCAAGTACGGCTGCGGCTTGGGCGAATGTGGCGCATGTACGGTGCTAGTCGATGGCGTGGCGGCGCGTGCCTGCGTGATGCCTGCGCACGGGCTAGATGCACGCAGCATCACCACGCTTGAAGGCTTGGGGACGCTTGAGAATTTGCACCCCATTCAAAAAGCCTTCATTGATGTGCAAGCCGCCCAGTGTGGCTACTGCCTGAGCGGGATGATCATGATGACTGCCGCACTTTTAGGCCGCAATCCTGAGCCGACCGAGCTGGAGATCCAGCGCGAGTTGGCTGGCAACTTGTGTCGCTGCGGCACGCATGTAGAAATTGTGCAGGCGGTGAAGCGCGCTGCTGTGTTGATGAGGCAAGCCGCATGACACGGCGGGCAGATTTGGTTCACAGTCGCGCAGACTTTCATGCTGCGTCTGGCGTGCTGCTGGTCAAACGACCGCCACCTGCAACTGTCTCTTCAGCACTTGGTCAGCCGCCGACTGTGCAAGCCAATCCGCTCGAAGGCGATGAGGTTTTGCTGGCTGTATGGGACGACGGCAGCGTTACTGCTCTGCATGGTCATGTTGATTTGGGTACAGGTATCCGCACCGCGCTGGCGCAGGTCGTGGCTGAAGAGCTGGACGTTGAGCTGAGTCAGATCAACATGGTGCTGGGCAACACGGCCAGCGTACCCAACCAGGGCGCCACCATTGCCAGTGCGTCGCTGCAAATTCATGCCGCACCTTTGCGTGCTGCAGCCGCGCAAGCACGCGCCTGGCTGGCTGCACGGGCGTCAGCGCTAAACACATTGCCGACTGACTATGCCAAGCTGCTGACAGGTCATGTCGAGCTGCTGCTTGACTTGGCCACCCCGCTCAAGCCATCAGAGCAGCACAACATCATCGGCACCAGCGCGCCGCGTGTTGACATCCCGGCCAAGGCCACTGGTGCGCTGACCTTTGTTCACGACATGCGCGTTGCGGGCATGTTGCATGGCCGCGTGGTGCGTCCGCCGTATGCGGGTGCAGACCATGGCGACTTTATTGGCAACACTTTGCAGTCGGTGGATGAAGCGTCCGTCGCGCATATCCCTGGCATCCGTGCGGTAGTGGTGATCCGCGATTTTGTCGGCATTGTGGCTGAGCGTGAAGAGCATGCCGAGCAAGCACTGCGTGAGCTGCGCGTGCAATGGAAGCCCTGGCCGGGTATGCCAGACCAAAGCAACCTCGCTGAGGCGATCAAAAGCAACCCGTCCAGCCAGCGCAGGCTGATTGACCAAGGCAATGTGGATATGGCGATGGCTGCCGCCGACCAAAAAATGCCCCGCAACTACGTGTGGCCGTACCAGCTGCACGCCTCCATTGGCCCGTCTTGCGCCTTGGCCGACTGGCAAACCGACAAGATGACCGTGTGGGCTGGCAGCCAAAACCCGCATGTGCTGCGGGCAGACTTGTCGCGGCTCATGGACTTACCCGACACACAAATCAACGTCATCCGAATGGAGGCCGCAGGCTGCTACGGCCGCAATTGCGTTGACGATGTGGCGGCTGACGCCGCGCTGCTGTCGCGCGCAGTCGGGGCGCCCGTGCGTGTGCAGCTCACGCGCGAACAAGAAAGCGCCTGGGAGCCCAAAGGCGCGGCGCAGCTCATGCAGGTCAATGGGGGCTTGAACGCTGATGGGTCGGTGGCAGCGTATGACTTTCAAACCTCGTACCCGTCCAACGCATCACCCACATTGGCGCTGCTGCTCACCCGCACGATTGAGCCTGTTGCGCAAGCCTTTGAAATGGGTGACCGCACCGCCCGCCCGCCTTACGACTATGCCAACCTGCGTGTGGCCGTCAACGACATGGCGCCCATGGTGCGTGCGTCGTGGTTGCGCGGCGTCTCAGCCCTGCCCAATTCTTTTGCGCATGAGTCGTACATTGACGAGCTGGCCACTGCGGCGGGAGTTGACCCGGTGGAATTTCGCCTGCGCTACCTGCAAGACCCTCGGGCTGTTGAGCTGCTCAAAGCCACGGCCGACAAGGCAGGCTGGCTTGCGCACACTTCGCCTCAAAAGCAAGCCAGTCAAGGCGACATGCTTAGCGGCCAGGGCGTCGGCTACGCCCGCTACAGCCACAGCAAGTGGCCCGGCTTTGGTGCAGCCTGGGCGGCCTGGGTGGCGGATGTCGAAGTCAATCGCCGAACGGGTGAAGTCCATGTGCGCCGCGTGGTGGTGGGGCACGACGCGGGCACGTTGATTAACCCGGCTGGTGTGCAGCACCAGATTCATGGCAACGTGGTGCAAACCACCAGCCGCGCGCTGCTGGAAGAAGTCAAGTTCGATAAACAATCTGGCACGGTCGCCAATCTGGAATGGGGCAGCTACCCGATTTTGAATTTTCGTGATGTGCCAGTGATTGACATCGTCACCATGCCACGCCAGAGCGAGCCGCCACTGGGTGCGGGCGAATCGTCATCGGTGCCCGGCACGGCAGCGATTGCCAATGCGATATTTGATGCAACGGGCGTGCGCTTTCGCCAGCCGCCATTTACGCCTGAAGTGGTGCTGGAAGGGCTTAAAAAGCATGATTTAAGGTATAAAAAAGACCACCAGACCAATGAATACGGGCGCAAACAGCTCCTGAATAGCGAGCAAACAAAGCCTGCAATTCCTGCGTCTGCCATCTTGCCCACAACAAAAAAACGCTGGCTGCAAGCCGGTGGCGTACTCGCAGGCTTGTTCGGCGTGGCCGTAGCACTCATCGGCTGGCGGTCAGTCATTGCACCGGTTCAACTCGCCGCTGCCAACATCTATTCCCCAGCAACCATTGAACGTGGCCGCCAACTGGCTGCCTTAGGTAACTGTGTGGGTTGCCATACCGCGACGGATGGCGTGCCGAATGCAGGCGGCAAAGCACTAGACACACCTTTTGGCAAAATTTTCAGCACCAACCTCACGCCTGACGCAACAGGCATCGGCCAGTGGTCGCTGCCTGCTTTTACCCGCGCCATGCGTGAAGGCATCTCGCGCGATGGGCATTACTTGTACCCGGCCTTTCCGTACACGTCGTATGCCAAAACGACGGATGAAGATTTAACAGCACTCTATGCCTACCTCATGGCGCAACCTGCCGTGGCCAGCACACCGCCAGAAACAAAGCTGGCCTTTCCGTACAACATTCGCCCGTTGATGGCGCTGTGGAATGGCCTGTTTCACGACACCTCGCCCATCAAGGTTGACACTGCGCAAACCGTCGAGTGGAATCGCGGCAACTACCTTGTCAACAGCCTGGGCCACTGCGGTGCATGCCACACGCCGCGCAATGCGCTCGGGGCAGAGCAGGGCGGCCAAGCCTATCTGGCAGGCGCGGTGATTGACGGCTGGGAAGCGCCTGCGCTCACCGCGTTGTCGCGCGCGCCCGTGCCGTGGACTGCTACCGAGCTGTACCGCTACCTGCGAGTGAGCCACACCCAGCAGCACGGCATTGCCGCCGGACCAATGGGGGACGTGGTGAAAGAGCTGAGCGCGCTGCCCGATGCCGACATTGCCGCCATGGCCAGTTACCTGGCGTCGTTCAATCAGCCTGTCACCGACGCCCAAAGCCAGCAACGCGCTATTGAAGTGGTAGTAGCCGCCCAGCAGCAAGCCAGTACCCTGCTAGGCTCAGGCCAGCGGTTGTTCAGCGGCGCGTGTGGTACTTGTCACCATGACGGCGACGGTCCCAAGCTGCTGGGCGTTAACCCGCCGCTGGCATTGAACAGCAATCTGCACAGCGCAAGACCAGACAACCTGATCAATATCATTTTGAACGGCGTGCAAGAGCCGGCAACGAAAGGCATCGGTTATATGCCGGCTTTTAAATACGCACTGAGTGATGCGCAAATTGCAGAGCTGGCCAGCTACATGCGCAGCCGATACGCGCCGGGTCAGCCTGCATGGGCCAACTTGCCTGCTGATGTTGCGCGATTGCGCAAAGCCGCAACTGACTAAGCTCAAGGTGCCTGAAACCCAGCCGCCCGATAAGTCAACACCAGCGTGTCCCGATAGCCCTTTTCCCCTGCCGCATGATCAGGAAAGATCGGCGTCGTTTCATGAATCACCCGCGCATCGTTTAGCAACAGCGCACTCAAAGGCTCACGCATCACAAAGCGCACACCCTGCGGGCCGTTGGCATCAAACACTCTTGTCTCACCGCCCTTGACGCCATGCCGCGCCACCAGCAATACCACCACAAAGTTAACCCCATCCCGGTGCGCGCCTTCAGGCGTTGGGCGACCCACTCCGCCAGCGGTGTCAATGCGAAACTGGTGCGCTTCAACAAACCATTTGTCCACCGCTTGCACTTGCGCAAACAGTTTGCCAAAACCTGCGATCAAATCTGTCCACGCAGGCGCATTCGCAACCTGTGCTTCAACAGGCTCAAACCAGCGCTCAAACCCGCCATGCAGCGCGTTGTAGTCAGTCGGTTGCCAGTGGGCGCGGTGCGGCGTTTGTGTAAACGAGTTAGTGGCCACGTCTTGTACAAAGCAGGCATGACGGCGCTGCCGATAGCTACCGCCGTCTTTCAGATGCGCATCGGACGGTAAGCTGTGCCAGGCGCTGGCCAAGTCGCCCCAATCACGTACCCAGTTTTCAGGCAGTTTGAGGGAGGCTGTCAGGTCAGTCGGATTCAGCAAGCTCAAGCCGTCCTGGCTCAGGGCCTGGGCGGCGGCTTTGTGGGGCGCAACAATATTGAACATGGGTATATTTTGCTTGAAGCGGCATAGAATTCGACGATGCGCTTATCACCCGAGCAAATCGCCAACATTCGCCTGCTGACCAGCCAGCTCGCAGGTGCGTCAGCGCGGGTGTGGCTGTTCGGTTCGCGTGTGCATGATGACGCGCGCGGTGGTGATGTAGACCTGATGCTGGAGGTGGACAGCCCGGTAGCAGAGCCTGCCCAGTTGTCGGCCACACTGGCCGCACGGGTTTCCAGAAGCATGTTTGGCCGCAAGGTAGATGTGCTCATCAAAGCGCCCAACTTGCTGCACTTGCCTATTCACGATGTGGCGTTGGCGCAAGGTGTGCGGTTATGACAGCAGCAAAGCCCATCAAGCTGCGCCTGGCGTTTTTGGCGCGCGTGACTGAAAAGGAGTGTGGCCATCTGCTGGCAACTGACAGTCGTTTGTTCAGCACCGAATTAACTGAACAAGAGGCGATGAAGATGGCTGCCGATCCACTTCTGGCAGAGCGGCTCGATGCCTTCGTCGCCCGATTTGGTCGCTTGCAAGACACCGTCGGCGACAAGCTGTTGCCCTCGCTTTTAGAGGCGCTGTTCGAGACCCCGGGCCCTGCCATTGACAATCTTGACAAGGCTGAACGCTTTGGTTTCATTGACTCCGCTGACGACTGGATGCAAATGCGCCGCCTGCGCAATCAGATGGTGCATGAGTACATCGAAGACATGGCGGTTTTGTCAAGCGCGCTACGCAGCGGCCATGCCTTTGTGCCCAAGCTGGTGAAAGCGGCACGCGCCTGTGTGGCTGAGGTTGAGCGAGTATTGAGTATGTAGCGATTTGCTATAAATAGCGTAGCTATTTGCGCCCGTATTTATTGATTTTAAGACCTTGGTATCCCATCAGACCAATGACGCAATGGTATCTGCCAGTCGCTCAGGCCACCCTGCCCGCTGATACTTCAGTGGCGGATTCGCAATAGATGACAACTATGCGAAGCTCGCGATCAAAATCACTATCAGCAGTAAATAAAAGGCAATCCCGAAGAACATCAGACCCGTGTCTGTGATGACCCGTCGACCATCACGTATGAACGACAGTGAGCCTGCTGGGCTGTAAATACTTGCTTCATCGGTGGTCAACTGTTCACCGCGCCATTTGCCAAACGAGATCAACCAGACAACGACTCTGCCCGTCTGTCTGACGATGAATCCCAAAACCGAAGCTACAACTTCATCCAATCACTTACCACCCATCAACACCCGCAACCCCGCCACCTTGGAAAAATCCCGGTCATGCGTGACCAGCGCATCCGCCCCCACATCCAGCGCAGTCGCCAATTGCAGCGCATCGGGCAGGCGCAGCTTGTATTGCGCACGCAGTTGTGCGGCCAGGGATGCGATGGCGGGCGACACAGGCAGCACCTCGTATCCGCTCAAAACCTTTTCATAGCGCATGGCCAGTGGCGTCAAGCCCGCCTGATACGGGCCCGTCAGTACCTCGGCCAGGGTGATGACTGACAGGCAAATCGTCACGCCTCCTGCGTCGGCCAGTTCAAACAAGCCCTCAAACAGGGTGGCGAACGGTTGCTTGCCCTCGAGGATGTAGATAAAGGGCGCGGTGTCGACCAACACCGTCGCGCCCTGCGGCAATTGCCCCCAGGAGGTCGGCTTTTGCGAGGCTTGCATGGCTTTGCTTTTCAAGCGCCATCCCACTCATCACGCAAGGCGGCGATGGTCTGGCTGGGTGACTTGCCCCACAGACCTTGCCCAGTGCCTGCCAGCGTCAACAAGGATGTTTTGCGCGGTCTGGCGGTGGCTTTTTCTAGCGCCTGAACTGACACCAGTGCGGCATACGGTTTGCCGTGTCGGGTAATGATGCTGGGACTGCCCGCATGTGCCAAAGCTGCCATGGCAGGCAGTTTGATTCGGCATTGTTCAAGTCCTAAATGGGTGATTGACATGTGATTTCCTCAAAAATCTGTACGGTCTGTACGGTTTTTATTATACGCATCCTCTCAAACCACCGACGCAATGGCCCACGCCAGTCGCTCAAGCCGTTTTGAATTGCAAGTTGACAATGCGCAGGCCACGTATAGGCAGATGAAAGCCTTGAACAGATTGAGCCCGCCGCTGACTGTCGGGACAAGTACATAACGCTGGCGCAGAAAGTCAATAAGTAGTAATTAAATGCTGTTATTTTAGGAGCTGATTGCGCCCGTATTTATTGGTCAAAAGGCCAATACATCACTTAGAAACAGCACTTTTTTGCGCTTTTGAGGCATTTTTACGCCAAATCCGGGTAAACACCTGTTTGACAGCATACCCATCGGTATGTATATTACAAACCAACCAGTCGGTATGTTATTGAGGTTAACCCAAAATCCACATGAACGCACCTGCCCCCATCGCCCACAGCTCTAAAACCAAGCTGCTGGACGCCGCGCTCAAAGTCATTCGCAGCAAAGGCTACTGCGCCACCACGCTGGACGATATTTGCTCAGCAGCAGGCGTGACCAAAGGCAGCTTTTTTCACCATTTCTCAAGCAAAGAAGACTTGGCACTGGCAGCGGTGAAGCATTGGAATGATGTGACAGGTGGCCTGTTTGCCAGCGCGCCTTACCAGCAAGTTGCCGACCCGCGCGAGCGCATCCTCGCCTACATCGACTTTCGCTCGCAAATTGTGCAGGGTGATTTGGCTGATGTGACTTGCCTGCTAGGCACGATGGTGCAAGAAACCTTTGACAGCCACCCCGCCATTCGCGCCGCCTGCCGGGAGGGCATTGAAAGCCACGCCCGCACGCTGGTGCCAATGATCGAAGAGGCCAAGGCGCTGTATGCACCACTCGCCGATTGGAATGCCGAGAATTTGGCGCTTTACACGCAAGCCGCGCTGCAAGGTGCGTTCGTTGTGGCCAAGGCGCAGGGCGATTCGCAAATTGCCACCCCATTCATCCAGCACTTGCGCAACTATGTACGGGGGCTGCTGACGCCGCAACCTTCGCCAGTAGCTGCGAGCAAGCTTGACACCTATATCGACGGCTACGTCATGGTCGTGCCGCAGGCCAATAAAGCTGCCTTCATTGCCCACGTGCAGCAATGCATTCCGGTCTACAAAGAATACGGCGCGCTGCGGGTGTTTGATGCCTGGGCTGACGACTTGCCGGGCACGGGTCGCATCAACTCCTATGGACACGCCGTACAGTTAGAAGGGGGCGAAAACATCGTCTTCTCATGGATCGAATGGCCCACCAAAGCCTTGCGCGATGCCGCCTGGCCACTCATCCTGCGCGATGCACGCATGAACCCCGATGTCAACCCCATGCCGTATGACTTCAAGCGCATGCTGCGCGGGGGCTTTGAAACGATTGTTAACAGTTGAAAAGTCACTTATTAGACCTGGAGAAAACCATGCATTCCCAAATCTACGTGAACCTGCCCGTCAAAGATTTACCTAAATCCCGTGCTTTCTTTGAGAGCATGGGCTACACGTTCAACCCTGAGTGGAGCAACGAGCAAGGTGCTTGCCTTGTGCTCGGTGAAAACTTGTTTGCCATGCTGTTGACGCAGGAGTTTTTCGCTACCTTTACGAGTAAATCGATCAGCGATGCAAAACAAACCAGTGAAGTCATCAATTGCCTAGCGTGTGAGAGCCGCGATGTGGTTGATGCGCTGGTGAGTAAAGCTATTGCAGCAGGCGGCACATCACCCAGGGCAGCCATAGATCACGGCTTTATGTACATCCACGGCTACCAAGATTTGGACGGGCATCTGTGGGAGCTGATGGCGACGGCAACCGCTGCCGCATAAATATCTTTTTGATTATCTATTCGATAAGGAATCATCATGATTGCAAAAAACACCATTTGCCTCTGGTTCGACGGCGGCGCTGAGGACGCAGCGCGGTTTTATGCGCAAACTTTACCCAACAGTTCAGTGGGCAAAGTACATCGCGCCCCGGGCGACTATCCCGCTGGCAAGCAAGGCAATGTGCTCACGGTAGAGTTCACCGTTTGCGGCATTCCTTGTCTTGGCCTCAACGGTGGCCCCGGTGTGCCGCACACCGATGCGTTTTCATTTCAAATCTCCACCGAAGATCAAGCTGAGACAGATCGCCTTTGGCACGCCATCGTTAGCAACGGCGGCGCAGAGAGTGCCTGCGGCTGGTGCAAAGATCGTTGGGGCCTGTCGTGGCAAATCACGCCACGCGTGTTGATGGAAGCCATCACAGACTCAGACGCGGCTGCCGCCCAACGCGCCTTCAACGCCATGATGACGATGGGGAAAATCGACATCGCAGCCATTGAGACGGCAAGACGCAGTTAATGCATTTATGAGAAGACGAATTTTTAACCATCACAAAAGGAAATCATCATGACGACTGGCACAGTTCAACTGCATCGTGTCCTCACCAACACGCCTGAAAAAGTCTGGCGTGCCTTCACACAAGCAAGAGCTTTTGCACGCTGGTTGCCGCCCAATGGCTTTGTGGGCAACATTGAAAAGATGGAGGTCAAAGTCGGCGGCGCGTGGCGCGGCTCATTCATTAACTTCACCACCGGCAGTGAGATGTTCTTTGGTGGAAATTACGTTGAACTGAAAGACAACGAACTCATTGCCTACACCGCGAAGTTTGACAACCCTCATCTCCCCGGTGAGATGACCACTCGCGTCACGATCAAAGCCGTATCGTGCGGCACAGAAATCAGCATCACACAAAGTGGCATTCCCACCATGATTCCTGCGGAAAGCTGCTATCTGGGCTGGCAAGAGTCGCTGTTGAATTTGGCGAGACTGGTCGAG
Source organism: Polaromonas sp. (assembly GCA_049653085.1). Taxonomy (GTDB): domain Bacteria; phylum Pseudomonadota; class Gammaproteobacteria; order Burkholderiales; family Burkholderiaceae_C; genus Polaromonas. The sequence goes on along the minus strand of JBASFP010000068.1, from coordinate 37,836 downwards.
CCGAATATTCCCGAGTAGTGTTTGAAATTAACAACTAGGAGAATGCCATGAGAGTCGAACCGTACGTCATGTTTGGTGGTCGCGCTGACGAGGCCATCGCCTTTTATCAAACAGCTATTGATGCAAAACCCGTCATGGTGCTGCGCTTTGATGAAAGTCCTGATAAAAATCACCCCATGCCTCTGCCGCCAAATTGGGGGCAAAAAGTGATGCACTGCGGCTTAATGGTTGGCGCCACCTTGGTCATGCTGTCTGATGGCATGAGCAATGAAAAGGTGAACTACAACGGCGTCACGCTCTCAATCACGGCGGACAACGAATCGCAAGCCAAGGAAATGTTTGACGCTTTGGCTGCGGGTGGCAATGTGTTCATGCAGATGGGTAAAACCTTTTGGAGCCCTTGCTTTGGCATGTGCTCAGACAAATTCGGCGTGAGCTGGATGGTCGGTGTGGATGGCCCACAGGGCTAATATTTATGGATCAAATAAGCATATATCCGACACATGTGCTGCGTTAATTGCTATTTAACTAGGAGTATTTCATGAATTACATTGATGGTTTCGTTGCCGCAGTCCCGGTGGCCAACAAAGAGGCGTATCTCAAGCATGCGGCCGACATGGCTGTGGTGCTCAAAGAATATGGCGCATTGAAAAGCACCGAATGCTGGGGCGACGATGTGCCCGAAGGCCAGCTCACGTCTTTCACCATGGCGGTCAAACGCGAAGAGGGTGAGGCAGTCGTCTTCGCGTGGGTCGAGTGGCCAAGCAAAGCCGCGCGCGATGCAGGTTGGGCGAAGGTGCAAGGCGACCCACGGATGGCGGCGGCTATGCCTTTTGACGGCAAACGCATGATTTATGGTGGCTTTCAGATGGTGTTGCAGGCTTAACAAAGTGCAGGCAACAACATGAAAAAAATCATCGCAGCACTCAACACCACGCTCGACGGCTTCATCGAAGGCGCGCAAGGCGAGATTGACTGGATGGAGTCCTGGGAAGACGAGGAAGACACCACGCCCCAGTTTGACACTTGCTTGCTCGGTGCTGGCATGTATCCGGGTTATGAGCAGTATTGGACGGCTGTGCGCAGCGCGCCCGACAAGCCACTGCCTTTTACAGGGGCACTCGCCACGCCGGGCGAGCAAGCGTATGCGCAGTTCGCCTACGCCATACCGCATATCGTGCTGTCTACACAAATGCAAAGCGCTGCCTGGCCGCACACGCAGATCATTCGCAGCACGGCAGACATTGCCAAGCTCAAACAAGGCAGTGGCAAAGCGATTTATGCCGTCGGCGGTGCAGCCTTGGTTGGCACGCTGATCAACGCTGGCCTGCTCGATGAAGTGCGCATGCAGATTCGCCCTATCTTGCTGGGCGGTGGTAAAGCGCTGTTCAAAGATGTGGTGGGGCGGCACCACCTTCAGCTCAAAAGTACACGCACGTTTGCCAATGGCATGGTGAGTTTGCATTATGCAGTGTAAAAGTCAGCATGAAAACTTAAGACAAATAGCCATCAAGCCCAATGAATATGAGCGCAAGCAGCTATTAAATTAGGAGTAAATGATGAACGCCACAACTTCCCCTTACACCCTCACACTAGAGCGCACACTCGCCGCTCCTCGCAAAGCAATCTCGCAATGCTGGACAGAGGCTGATTTGTTGGAGCAATGGTTTTGCCCTAAGCCTTGGTTTGTGAAAGATGTGGATTTGGATGTGCGCCCTGGCGGCGCGAGCAGCATGATGATGTGTGGGCCTAATGGCGAAACCTCGCCCAACCAATTCGTGTATCTCGTGGTCGAGGAAGGCAAGCGCCTCGTCTTCACCGACGCATTTACCAGCGCGTGGATCCCCTCGGGCAAAGCATTCGTGGTGTGCGAAATTTTGCTCACTGATGCGCCAAAGGAGCAGACGCATTACATCGCCCGCGTGCATCACTGGAATGAGGCTGATATGCAAGAGCATGTGAAGATGGGTTTTCATGAAGGCTGGGGCATTGCCGCCGATCAGCTGGAAGCTTTGGCTAAAACCTTGTAGTATTTTTCAAATCTTTTCTAAGAGTCTTGCATGTTGACCACCCTTCTGATCCTCTTGGCTTTGGCCATTACAGCTCTATTGATCTATGCCAACACGCGGCCTGATGACATGACGGTGAGCCGCAACCAGCTCATCGCTACCAGCGCCGAGAAACTGCACGCCATCATCAACACTCCGCGAGAATTTGAGCGCTGGAGCCCGTATTCGCCCAAAGACCCGCAGATGCAAAACACTTACAGCGGCCCTGACTGTGGCGTGGGCGCACGCACCGACTTTGTGGGCAACAGCCAGGTGGGAACAGGCTCGGTTGAAATCATCCGCAGCAACGCACCTTTTGAAGTGGCGATGCAACTCACCATGCTCAAACCCTTTGCTGCACAAAACGAGGTGGTCTATACCCTTGTGCCGCACGGCAGCGCAACCCAAGTGACCTGGGCTATGACCGCCAAGTGCCCCTACTTCGCCAAAATCATCAGCGTTTTCATCAACATGGACAAGATGATCGGCAAAGACTTTGCCGATGGTCTGGCACGGCTGAAGGTGCTGGCCGAGAAAGTTTGACCGTGCGTGAAGACATGATGCAATCAAGTAGCAAGGCATGGCAACCATGACTGAAAAATCAAAATTCGCAAACATGGATGACTACATCGCCTCAAGCCCCTCGCAAGCCAAGCCCATCCTAGAAGACATACGGCAACGCATCCACACGTGTGTTCCAGATGCGATTGAAACCATCAGCTACCAGATGCCCGCTTTCAAGTTAGGCCGCACATTTATTTACTTTGCTGCTTTCAAAAAACACATTGGTATCTATCCACCCGTGACAGCAGATAAAATTCTCGTTGCTGAATTGCTGCCGTTTTCTGGTGAGAAAGGCAATTTGAAATTTCCGCTCGATCAGCCCATGCCGTATGAGCTGATCGGCCGTGTGGCAGTGGCGCTGGCAAAGCAGTATGAATGAGCCAAGATTCAGTCATCATTTTGTTTGTTCGAGCGGCCAAACCTCCACCACTCCATAAGCAACGGCACAGGGCGCTTGCGAGACCATCTTTATAGCCTCATCCATATTTGCAGCTTCAATCACGGCGAATCCCGCAACGGGAAGCTGGGAAGTCATGTAGGGGCCGTCTTCGGTTTGAACCTCTTTAGCCGCGTGGTTGCGAACCTGCACTGGCCTGCCTGCAATCCCCATCAATGCGCCGCTCTTTTGCAGCACTTCATCATGAGCGTGCGCTGCATTGCGAACAGCTTGAGGTGTACGCTCATAGCCTTCGCGGTCACCGTAACCTATTGTGATGAACTTCGGCATTTTTGGTCTCCGTATATCGTTGCAGATGGGTTTGAAGTTTTCTTTGAATGACTATTGAGCCACTTTATCACTGCAACTCAAATAAACGCTAGAAAAAGACTGATTTTGAATGCCAAATATGTATTTGAACCAATAAATACGAGCGCAACTAGCTATAAATAAAATAGCAAAATTGGACTCCTAAAAATTCTAAAAGCAGCGAATCATGCCTACACAAGTCGGCCTTGCCAAGGCACATAATCAGAATTTGTCCGACTGGCTGTTTTACAGGAGATTTTCATGCTCTACAAATTCAAATCCAAAAACGCAGGTGACGTGATCATGCTTGAAGCCAATGGCCGCACTGTGCTGGGCGTGATTGGTAAGGACGCAGGGCCAACCGGCATCATTTTGGCGGCGCAGATGCCTGCGGCTATTGATGCACTGCAAGAAGCCATCAGGCTTGAAGAGTCAACCCAGCAGGTGCTGGATGCCGATGGCGAACCCGTCAAAGGTGACGCACCCGGTTTGCGTCAGCGTGCCACGCCGTTTATCGACATGCTCAAGCGCAACCACAAAGCTGGCACGGACGTGACCTGGGGCGTTTAGGTCAATGCTGTTCGTTTTGCCCAGTTGCTGTCATCCCGGGCTTGATCCGGGATCCATGCCTTCTGCGGTGCTTGCCTGGGAGCGGGTTCATGGATTGCGGATCAAGTCCGCAATGACAGGTTTCAAAATTGCCAAAACTAACGGTATTGAGTGTTTGAGGTCAATCTACTTTCGCGCCTGAGGCTTTCACCACTTGCGCCCACTTGACGTGCTCGGCATTGATGAAGGTGTTGAACTGCTCAGGTGTGTTGCCGCCGGGTATCGCCCCTTGGCCCAAGAGCTTTTCTTTCATCGCAGGTGTGCCCAGTGACTTGGCAACTTCTTGCTGAATGCGGTTGACGATATCGGGCGGCGTGCCAGCGGGTGCCAGCAAGCCAAACCATGAGCTGGCATCAAAGCCAGGCAGCTTGCCTGCTTCTTCAACTGTGGGCAAGTCAGGCACAGCCGCAGAACGGGTGGCGCTGGTCACCGCAAAGGCTTTGAGCTTGCCTGCCTTAATTTGCGGCAAGGCAGACGGCAGGTTGTCAAACATCACATCAACACTGCCGCCCACCAAGTCGAGCAAGGCAGGGCCGGATCCACGGTACGGGATATGCGTCATGAAAATGCCGGTGCGCGATTTGAACAGCTCGCCCGCCAGATGAATTGACGTGCCGTTGCCGCTGGACGCCATGCTGAATTTGGCCGGATTGGCTTTGGCGTATTTGATGAACTCGGACACGGTGTTGATGTTCAAGGCCTTGGCCTTGTCGGCATTCATCACCATCACGTTCGGCACGCCTGCTACCAGCGTGATGGGGGCGAAGTCTTTTTGCGAGTCGTAGGGCATCTTGGCGTACAGCGCTTTGTTGATGCCATGTGTGCCCACCGTGCCCATCAAAATGGTGTAACCATCGGGCGGTGACTTGGCCACCAGGTCTGCACCAATGTTGCCGCCAGCCCCGCCCCGGTTTTCAACCACGAACGATTGACCAAACGCCTTGGTCAATTCAGGGGCCATGGCGCGCGCCAGGATGTCAGTGGTACCGCCCGCTGCAAACGGCACCACGATGCGCACCGGCTTGTTGGGCCAGGCGGTTTGTGCAAGTGCGCTGGATGCTATTAAAAAAGTAGCTGCTTGCGCCCATATTAATTGGGTAAAACGCCTTTTTGATACATAAAGTGGGTACATTTTCAGCTTTCTTGAGAATTTAAAACGAAATCAACCGCGTGCTGGCAAGTCCAGCCAGCTTGAATGCCCTGCGCTGCTGCCAGAGCATTGGCATGACTCACCACCCCGCTGGCCAGCGTGCTTTGCGCCTCGCCAATTCTTGCGCTGTGGTGTGCCACGGTGCAAGCCGCCAGGCCATGCGTCTGCAAAAAATCAAGTGCCGCCAGTCCGGCGTTGCCCAAGCCACCACCCGCATCATTGAACACACTGAGCAGTGGTCGTGCCGCCAGCGCGTAGCGCGCAGAACTCAAACCGCCGTGCGAGCCACTGACGGCAACACAGCCCGCGTCAGGTGCATTCAGCTCGGTGATGGAGTCAACAATACGTAGCACTGGCATAAAGCATTTTCACCTTCAATGGCGCTACAGAGTCAGCGGGACAACCCCACATTTGCGCTGGAAGCAGCAAATAAAAAAGCCGCCCGGCTTTGCAGCTTGGCGGCTTGTTGGGGGACGGCTGAATCAGTCGGCGTACTGCTTGGCAGCGTCCACAACCACTTTCAGTTTGGCAATTTCGCTAGCCACAAAAGCTTTGTGTGCTGCGGGCTCCACACGCTTGTCAGTCACGACCACTGCGCCCAGGCCTTCCTGTTTTTTAATAAAGTCAGGGTCTTTCAACGCTTTCTTCAAGCCTTCATTCAGAGCTGCCAGTACAGCAGGCGGTGTACCTTTGGGCGCATACAGGCCGTGCCAGATGGTCAGGTCAAACCCCTTCAAACCCATTTCCTGCAAGGTTGGGTAGTCTTTGAGCAGCTTGTTGCCAGACAGCGGCTTGGCGGTGGTCACGGCAAAGGCTTTGACCCGGCCGGCCTCAATCTGGCCTGCGGTGTTGGTGGTCTGGTCACACATCACATCAACCTGGCCGCCAACCAGCGCGTTCATGGCGGGAGCTGTGCCGCCGAACGGGATCGTCGTCATCGCTTCTTTTGACTTGATGGCCGATTGCCACATCAGCCCGCACAGGTGCGATGCAGAACCCAAACCGGCGTGGGCAATGTTCAGCTTGCCCGCATTGGTGCGGATGTAGTTTTCAAAATCACGGTAGGTGTTGGCGGGCAACTGGGGCTTGCCAATCAGTGTCATCGGCACTTCATTGATCATGCCTAGGTACTCAAAGTCTTCCAGTGGTTTGTAGGACAGCTTGCGGTACAGGGCAGGCGTGGCTGCCATACCAATGTGCCACACCAGCAGTGAATAGCCATCAGGTGATGCCTTGGCAATTTTGGAAGCGCCAATCGTACCGCCTGCGCCGTTGACGTTTTCAACGACGAAATTGGCACCCCCGCCCATGCTTTTGCGCATGGCTTCGGCCAGGTCACGCGCCACGCGGTCGGTGGGGCCGCCTGCTGCAAATGGCACCACAAAGGTGACGGGCTTGGTGCCGGGGTAGGCTTGCGCACTGGCTTGGGTGTGGGCAAACATGCTGGCAGCAGCGGCGGCCAGAACGAGTAAATGCTTGATGGGTTTCATGGGTGTCTCCAAATAATGAAACTCAAGTTTAAGATTTTTAATGCCGATGCATATCGCGGGAACTACGTAAGTGAAAACATGCCCCCAGGCAGCGCTTTCGCCTAGGGCTGCTACTTGTAACTGCGCGCGTCTTCAATCACCTTGCCATCGTTCGGAAGGCTACCCGGCGCAACCAGCTCCACCGTGCCCCGCAGCTTGGTCACATCGCGTATGGCTTCGCTGATTTTGATGTCCAGACCTGTGGCATGTGCCGCAGCTTCGACCTGAAAATGCATCCGGTCATCGGCCATTTCACCGCTGACGACCAGCCTCGCCTTGAGCACTTCCGGAAAGCGACTGGCAATCGTCGCCACCTGGCCGGGGTGGACAAACATGCCGCGAATCTTCACCGTCTGGTCAGCCCGACCCATCCAGCCTTTGATGCGCGTGTTGGTGCGGCCCGTGGGGCAATGGCCCGCCAGCAGGGCAGACAAATCGCCTGTACCAAAACGGATCAGCGGGTAGTCAGGGTTCAGCGTCGTCACCACCAGCTCGCCCACTTCGCCCTCAGCTACCGGGTTGCCGGTGCCGGGCCGGACGATTTCAACAATCACACCTTCGTCAATCACCAGGCCTTCGCGTGCTTCAGTCTCATACGCAATCAAGCCCAAGTCTGCTGTTGCATAGCTTTGATACACCGCCATGCCGCGCGCGGTAAACCAGTCACGCAAGCTGGGCGGAAAAGCTTCGCCGCCGACCAGCCCTTTTTTCATGCTGCTGATGTCGCTGCCAGTCTCTTCGGCCTTTTCAACCAGAATCCGCAAAAAACTCGGTGTACCCGCATAGCCATCAGGCCGCAGCTCGGCTATGGCCTGCAATTGCTGCTCAGTCTGGCCCACACCTGCCGGGAACACGGTACAACCCACCGCGTGCAAGCCCGATTCCATGATGAAGGCGCCCGGCGTCATGTGGTAACTGAAAGAGTTGTGCGCCAAGTCACCTGCCCTGAAGCCTGCCGCATACATGGCACGGCCTGCACGCCAGTAGTCTTTGGCCACGCCTTCGGGCTCATAAATCGGCCCGGGAGACGCAAACAATCGCGGCATGTTGGGCCCGCGCAGCACAGCGCTGAAACCGCCAAACATATCGCCCGGACGCCCAGCTTTTTGCAAGTCGTGCAACTCGCTCTTGCGTGTGACGGGCAACTTGGCGAGTGCTTCGCGGCTGGTGATGGAGGCAGCATCTACACCTGCCAACAGCTTGGTCATAGCCGGTGCTGATTTATGTGCGTGTGCAACCAAGCCGGGCAAGCGGCTCATCAAAGCCGCTTCACGGTCGCTGGGTGCGCGGGTTTCCAGGGCGTCAAAAAATGAAGTCATGCGTGCCTCACTTTTGATCAAGCCAGCCACCGCTTGCGGCGTTTGTAGCTTTTCACGTCTTTAAAACTCTTGCGCTCACCACCGCCCATGCCCAGATAAAACTCTTTCACGTCCTCGTTGTTGGCCAACTCGCTGGCAGCGCCGTCCATCACCACCCGGCCGCTTTCCATGATGTAGCCGTAGTCGGCGTAGCGCAGTGCCATGTTGGTGTTTTGCTCGGCCAGCAAAAAAGTAACTTTCTCTTTTTGGTTCAGATCTTTGACGATCTCAAACACCTCTTCAACAATTTGCGGCGCCAGGCCCATTGAGGGTTCGTCCAGAAGCACCATGGTTGGGTTGGCCATCAGGGCTCGGCCAATCGCACACATTTGCTGCTCGCCACCTGATGTGTACGCCGCTTGCGAGGTGCGGCGGGTTTTCAGGCGCGGAAAGTAGTTGTAAACCTTTTCCAGATTCGCGGCAATTTGCGCCTTGCTTTTAACGGTGTAGGCACCCGTCAGCAGATTTTCTTCGATCGTCAGGTGGGCAAAGCAGTGGCGGCCCTCCATCACCTGCACCACGCCGCGCTTGACCAGATCCGACGGCGACAGGTTTTCAATCCGCTCGCCGCGCAGCTCGATAGAGCCTTTGGTCACCTCGCCGCGTTCGCCCCTGAGGAGGTTGGACACGGCACGCAGTGTGGTGGTTTTGCCCGCACCATTGCCGCCCAAAATCGCGACAATTTTGCCATCAGGCACGTTCAATGAAACGCCTTTGAGCACCAAGATGACGTGGTTGTAAATGACTTCAATGCCATTGACGTTGAGAACTATTTTATGTGCATCCATGAGTTTGTTTTCTCCAATTGTGAGCACTGCGCGCAATGCTCACAATTAGGCAGTGCCGCAGCTCCCGCATTGCAAGCGGGGGCCGCGGAACTGGCTCTGCCAGGCCGCTAGCGCCGCCCCCTGCAAGGGGGGAGGGCGCAGCGACACGAGGTGCGCAAGACCACGGGGGTGTTCAATATTTATGACTGGCAGTCTGCAGCCGAGCGGCGTGTCAGTTTTTTCTCGCCAGCGTATTTGTCAGCCGAGTTTTTCACCAAAGGCTTGATGACCTGCTCATCAGCCTGCAGCCAATCAGAAGCCCAGGTAAATTTGCTGCCGTCCCAGGTGTGGACGCGCGCCCAGGCAGAACCCATGTGGTCTGCGCAGCTGGTCGAGACCGGGCGCATCACGCCTTTAAAGCCTTGCGCATCCAGTTTGGCCTGTGTCAGGTTCAGGTTTTCATAACCCCAACGGGCTTGCTCGCCAGTCATGACCTTGCCCTTGCCAAAGCGTTCTTGCGCGGCACGCACGCCTTCAACAGCCAGCAAGGCACCGACCACTCCGCGCATGTACAGCACGCTGCCTACTTCGTCTTTTGGTCCTGTGCCCTGGCCTTTGGCGTGGACTTTTTCCAGAATTTCCTTGACGACGGCTGAGCCTGGCTCTGCGCCGTGCTGCATCATCACCGCGCTGTAGCCCTTGGCGCCTGCGCCAACGTCTTTCAGATCTGGCTCAGCGCCTGACCACCAGGTACCAAACATTTTTTCACGCGGGTAGCCAACAGCTTGCGCTTCTTTCACGGCGGTGCCGGTCATCACGCCCCAGGTTTGAAGAATCACGTAGTCAGGCTGCTGCTGGCGCACTTGCAGCCAGGTGGCTTTTTGCTCAACGCCCGGTGCGGCAATGGGCAGCATCAACAGCGTGAAGCCGTACTGAGCCGCACGCTCTTGCAAAATGGGTAGCAGCTCTTTGCCAAATGGTGAGTCGTGGTAGCCGACACCGATTTTTTTGCCTTTCAGCTTGTCCATGCCGCCCGCTTGTTTGCCGATGTGCTGCAGCACGGTGTCGCCCGCCACCCAGTAGTGACCGATCAGCGGGAAGTTCCATTTGAAAACGCCGCCGTCTTGCGAGTCACTGCGGCCATAGCCGGAGGTGATCATCGGGATTTTGTCAGCAGCAATTTTTTCAGTCAGGGCAAAGGTGATGCCAGTTGACAGCGGCTGGAACACCGTTGCGCCACCGTGCTTGCCTTTGAGGCGCTCGTAGCACTCGACACCACGATCCGTGGCATAGGCGGTTTCGCATTCTTCAACCAGCGTTTTAACGCCATTGATACCGCCGCGTGCATTGACCAGCTTCATGTAGTCGTTGTGGCCATTGGCCCACGGCGTGGCGTTCGGTGCAACCGGGCCGGTGCGGCCGGTCAGCACCGGGAAGAATTGTTCCTTGGCCTGGGCGAAGGCTGCCGTGCCCACGGCTGCCAGCAAGCTGGCCAATACGATGTGACGAAGTTTCATCAAAGTCTCCTAAAGGTGGCACTTGAGTGCCTGTGGTTAACGAACGAAAAAAACAATCTTCAATGCGGAATCAACGTGGAATCAATGTGGAAAGGGCCACAGCCTGAGCTTTTGTTTGCCAATGCTCCACAGCTTGGCCAAACCATGCGGCTCAACAATCAAAAACCAGACAATCAGCGCGCCAAAAATCATGACCTCAGTGTGCGCAACGGTGGATGTTGAAATCGTCACGCCCACCAAAGCGCCGGCTGCAGGCAAAAACTGGTTCAGGAAAATAGGTAGCACCACAATAAAGGCCGCGCCAAAAAAGCTGCCCATGATCGACCCCAGGCCGCCAATAATCACCATGAACAACAATTGAAACGAGCGGTCAATTGAAAACGCTGCTGGCTCCCAAGACCCCAGATGCACAAAGCCCCACAGCCCGCCTGCCACGCCGATGATGAAAGAGCTGACAGCAAAGGCGCTGAGCTTGGCGTATACCGGGCGAATGCCGATGACCGCAGCGGCCACGTCCATGTCGCGAATGGCCATCCACTCACGGCCAATCGCGCCACGCACCAGGTTTTTGGCCAGCACGCCGAACACGATTAAAAACCCCAGGCACAACAGATATTTTTTGAGCGGCGAGTCAATCGGTATGCCCAACGCACTGAGGTTGGACACCGCCACAGAGCCGGACGTGCTGTTGTTGGTAAACCAGCTGATGCGCAAAAACGCCCAGTCGCAGAAAAACTGAGCAGCTAGCGTTGCCACGGCCAAGTACAAGCCCTTGACGCGCAAGCTGGGTATGCCAAAAAACATACCCACCAGCGTGGCGAAAAAGCCGCCTGCCAGCAACGCCACAATCATCGGCATGCCTTCAATACGCACATAGGTGTTGTACGCAGCGTAAGCGCCTACGGCCATAAACGCGCCTGAACCCAGTGAGATTTGACCGCAGTAGCCCACCAGAATGTTCACCCCCAACGCTGCCAGCGACAGGATCAAAAACGGAATCAAAATGGCGCGAAACATGTACTCGTCTGCCATCATCGGCACGGCAATGACGCTGAACAAAAACAAACCGAACAAGAACCAGCGATCTTGCGCAATTGGGAAGATCTGCTGGTCTGCCTTGTAGCTAGTTTTGAATTGGCCGTTTTCTCTGTAAATCATTTTTGTCTCAAGTTATATGCGGTCAATAATCTTTTAGTTTCGGCCGCTGCGCTTAACTTTGCTGCGCAAAGATTAGCCTTCACTGAAAGATCATCTTCTGCCGGTTCCGGCAGAAAACCAATAAATTGGTTGATCGTGTATTTCATACACGATCGATGATCTTTTCACCAAACAAACCCTGTGGTCTGAACAGCAAAAACACCAGCGCCAACACATACGCAAACCAAATCTCAATGCCCCCGCCCACCATCGGGCCGAGGTACACCTCTGATAATTTTTCACCTACGCCAATAATCAGCCCGCCGATGATCGCGCCGGGCACGGATGTCAGGCCACCCAAAATAATGACGGGCAGGGCTCGCAGGGCAACAGTGGTCAGCGAAAACTGCACACCAAGTTTGGAGCCCCAGATCATGCCCGCCACCAGCGCGGTGATACCAGCCACGCACCAGACAATGACCCAAATCGTGTTCAAGGGGATGCCCACGCTCTGAGCCGCTTGGTGGTCATCGGCCACTGCGCGCAATGCCCTGCCCGTCGATGTTTTCTGGAAAAACAAGCTGAGTGCCGCCACCAGTGCTGCCGCGACCAGCGCGGCTATCAAATCTTCTTTGTTGACCAGCAAACCACCGGGAAAGACGTTTTGCAAAACAAACACTGGCTCTTTGGGCATGCCGATGTCGATTTTGTAAATTGCGCTGCCAAAAATGGTTTGGCCCAAACCGTCAATGAAGTAGGTAATGCCCAGCGTAGCCATCAGCAGCGTCACGCCCTCCTGATTGACCAGGTGGCGCAGCACCAGTCGCTCAATCAGCCAGGCCAAAATGAACATGCACACCGCAGCGGCCATGAAACCAGCCACGTTACCGAGTACCTTGTTTTCAAAACCAAACCACTGCGGAATCCACTCTGAAAAGCGTGCCATCGCCAGTGCTGCAAACAGCACCATCGCGCCTTGAGAAAAGTTAAACACACCAGAGGCTTTGAAGATCAGCACAAAGCCGAGCGCGACCAGCGAGTACAGCATGCCGGCCATCAAGCCGCCGAGTAGAGTTTCTAAAAAGAATGCCATATTTTTATATCCTTACCGCGTCAGTGCGATGTGCCTAAATAGGCGCTGATCACGTCTGGGTTTGCACGCACCTCATCGGGTGTACCATCGCCAATTTTTTTACCGTAGTCCAGCACCACCACGCGGTCTGAAATGTCCATCACCACGCCCATGTCGTGCTCAATCAGCACCACCGTTGTCCCAAATTCGTCGTTGATGTCCAGCACGAAGCGGCACATGTCCTGTTTTTCTTCAACATTCATGCCGGCCATCGGCTCGTCAAGCAGCAGCACTTGTGGCTCCATGGCCAGTGCCCGACCCAAGTCCACCCGCTTTTGCAGGCCGTAAGGCAACATGCCCACAGGCGTTTTGCGATAGGCCTGAATCTCCAGGAAGTCGATGATTTTTTCAACCGCTTCCCGGAGCATCATTTCTTCTTTGACAGCAGGGCCAATGCGCAGGGCTTGAAGTAAAAGGTTGCTTTTGATCTTCAGGTTGCGGCCCGACATGATGTTGTCGAGCACGCTCATGCCTTTGAAGAGTGCCAGGTTTTGAAAGGTACGCGCCACGCCCATCACGGCTACCTGGTGGCTGTTCATGTGTTTGAAGGTTTGGCCACGAAAGGTGATCGACCCCTGCTGGGGCTGGTACACGCCGTTGATGCAGTTCAGCATCGAGCTTTTACCCGCACCGTTGGGGCCAATGATGGCGCGAATCTCGTGCTCTTTGACGTTGAACGAAATGTCTTGCAGTGCCTTGACACCGCCAAAAGCCAGAGAAATATTTTTCACGTCAAGGATGACGTCACCAATCTTTTTGCTCATGCTGCCACCTTCACTGCTGCAAAAGTCTTGCAGTCACCAATTTTTAATGTCGCACTGACGCTGCCGCTGCGGCCATCTTCAAACTTGACCACGGTTTCAATGAACTGCTCGGTCTTGCCGTTGTACAGCGCATCAATCAGGGGCTGGTATTTGTCGCCGATAAAGCCGCGTCGTACTTTGTTGGTGCGGGTCAGTTCGCCGTCATCAGCATCGAGTTCTTTGTGCAAAATCAAAAAGCGGCTGACTTGCGAGCCTGCTAGCAGCGTGTCTACGCTCAAGTCGGCATTGACCTTTTCAACGCATTCTTTAATGAGCTGGTACACCTCTGGCTTTTGTGCCAGGTCGGTGTACCCTGCATACGGCAAGTTGCGCCGTTCGGCCCAGTTGCCGACGGCGTCAAAGTCGATGTTGATGAACACGCAAGCTTTGTCGCGGCCATCACCGTAGGCCACCACTTCCTTGATGTGCGGGAAAAACTTCAGTTTGTTTTCAACATACTTGGGGGCAAACATTGCGCCGTCGTTTGCGCCACCCTTGATGCGACCCACGTCTTTGACGCGGTCGATGATTTTCAAATGACCCTGCGCATCAATGAAGCCTGCATCGCTGGTGTGGTACCAGCCGTCTGCTGTCAGCACTTCGGCGGTTGCGGTCGGGTTTTTGTAGTATTCCTTCAGCAGGCCGGCTGACTTGACCATGATCTCACCGTTGTCTGCCACCTTGATTTGCACACCCGCAATCGGCACACCCACGGTGTCGGCACGCGCTTCGTTGTCTGGCTGCAAGCAAACAAACACGGCCGTCTCGGTTGAGCCATACAACTGCTTGAGGTTGATGCCAATCGAGCGGTAAAACGTGAAAAGGTCTGGCCCAATCGCCTCGCCCGCCGTATAGGCCACCCGCACGCGGCTAAAGCCCAGCGTGTTTCGCAGCGGGCCGTACACCAGCACATTGCCCAGTGCGTACGCCAATGTGGAGATCAGGCCAATCGGCTTGCCGTCCATGCGGTCTGGCCCAACGCGCTTGGCGACATCCATGAAGGTGTTGAAAATGCCGCGTTTGATGCTGCCTGCGTCTTCCATCCGGATCATCACGGTGGTCAGCAGACCTTCAAACACCCGGGGCGGCGCAAAGTAATACGTTGGCCCGACCTCTTTCAGGTCAATCATCACCGTGCTGGCGTTTTCAGGGCAGTTGACTACATAGCCGCAAGCCAGCCACTGGGCGTAGCTGAAAATGTTTTGGCCAATCCACGCCGGGGGCAGATAGGCCAGCACTTCTTCAGCAGGCGTGAGTTTGTCAAAATCTGCACCCGCTTTGGCGCGGTCCAGCAGTGTGTTGTGGGTATGCACCACACCCTTTGGGTTGCCAGTGGTGCCTGATGTGAAGAACATCGCCGCCACGTCATCGGGCTTGGACTTGGCAACTTCTGCCGCATACCAGCCGGGCTGACTGCCAGAGAAAGTTTTGCCAGACTCAATCAAGGCGTCCAGCGACTGCAAACCTGGTTCTGAATAGTTGCGCAAGCCCCGCGGTTCGTCGTAAAAGATCTGCGCCAGTTGCGGGCACTGCTCCCGGATTTCCAGCAGCTTGTCGACCTGCTCCTGGTCTTCAGCAAAGGCAAAGCGCACGTCCGCGTTGTTGATGGGGAACACGCACTCAGCGCCGACCGCGTCCTGGTACAGCGGGATGGGTATCGCGCCTAGCGACTGCGCGGCCAGCATGGTGGCGTACAGGCGCGGGCGGTTGCTGCCCACCACCACCATGTGCTCACCGCGCACCAAGCCAGCCTGGTGCAGGCCGCAGGCGATGTGCTTGACCAGCTCACTCAGGGCTGACCAGCTGTGTGCCTGCCAAATGCCGTATTCCTTCTCGCGCATGGCCGGTGCGTCGGGGCGCTCGGCAGCGTGTTTGATCAGCAGTTGTGGAAACGTGGTTTGCATGCTTGTCTCGTGTCTTGCTTGGTTGCGTACTTTGTTAGGCAGGCTATTCGTGACAAAGTTATTGTCTTGGGAGGATAGTAGGCAGTCATTTGACGTTATGTTGTCGTTCCGACGACAATTCAAGGGTACGCACTCCCCCGGATTTACCCTTAGTCCCTGACAAAACGTCTTATGCAAACTGACAAGCCGCTTCAAATCCATCGCCGCCTGGCCAGCGCCACCGAGCTGGCCAGCATCCCCTGGCTCACCTTGCTGCAGCCTGCCGAGCGCGACATGGCCATCGCCGCCTTGCGGGTAGGTGATGCGGCATCAGGCGACTACGTGTGCCGTGTCGGCAGGCCCGTTACCTACTGGTTCGGCGTCATCGAGGGGCTGCTCAAAATGAGCAGCGACAACGACCAGGGCATGACCATGACCTACACCGGCGTGCCGCCCGGCGGCTGGTTTGGCGAAGGCACGGCGTTAAAGCGTGAACCCTACCGCTACAACATTCAGGCGCTGCGCAAAAGCGTGGTGGCGGGTTTGCCTGTTGATACGTTTCACTGGTTGCTTGACCACTCGATTGGTTTTAACCGCTTTGTGATGAACCAGCTCAACGAACGGCTGGGTCAGTTCATCGCCGCGCGCGAAATTGACCGCCTGAACAACCCCGATGTTCGCGTGGCCAGATCGTTGGCGGCATTGTTCAACCCCGTGCTCTACCCCGGCGTGGGCGAGATTTTGCGTATTACCCAGCAAGAGCTGGCCTACTTGGTAGGGCTGTCGCGCCAGCGGGTCAATGAAGCGTTAACGGCGTTACAGGCGCAGGGCGCGATTCGGGTGGAATATGGTGGATTGCGGGTTCTGGATCTGGAAGCCCTCAGAAGTGCCGTTTTTGGGGTTAAAAAAGAGCTGTAAGCCAATGAATACGTGCCCAATCAGCTATTTATTTAATAGCATCTGCACAGCTACTCCAGTGCATGCAAAAATCGCTTGTTGCCCGGTAAGCGATGCACCGTCAAGTCCCGCAAGTCAGTGGTGGTCATGCGGTTGATTTTCAAACAGGTTGAGGTTGGCCGCTGATGACGAGGCATTGATAATCCATCTCATGAACACCCCCATCGTTCCTCCAAAGCCCGCAGCCACCGCCGTCCGCATCCCCAAACCCACCAACCCTGACGGCTCGCCGCTCACGATTCGCCTGAACAAGCGCATGGCTGAACTGGGGCTGTGCTCGCGGCGCGAAGCCGATGCGTGGATTGAACAAGGCTGGGTTCGCGTCAATGGCCAGCCAGCGGTGATGGGCCAGCCAGTGGCAGCCAATGCGCGGATTGAGATTGACCGCGCGGCCGAACAGCAGCAAAAGCAGCAGGTCACGATTTTGATCAACAAACCCGTCGGCTACGTTAGCGGCCAGGCTGAAGATGGGCACGAGCCTGCGGTAGGGCTGGTCCAGCCGGGCAACCGCTGGTCTGAATGCAACAGCCGCATGCGCTGGGGCTTTGACCAGCTTCGCGGCCTGGCCCCGGCCGGGCGGCTGGACATTGATTCGATTGGCTTGTTAGTGCTCACTCAAGACGGGCGCGTTGCCCGGCAACTGATTGGCGAAGATTCCGAGATTGAAAAAGAGTACCTGGTGCGGGTCAGTCTGGGCGACTTGCGGGGTGAGAACAACAACGTGCAAGCCCTGTTTGACCCGGAAAAGCTCAAGCTGCTGTGCCACGGCCTGAGCCTGGACGGCCAGCCGCTGAAGCCTGCGCAGGTCAGCTGGCAAAACCCGGAGCAGCTGCGCTTTGTGCTGAAGGAAGGCAAAAAGCGCCAGATTCGCCGCATGTGTGAGCAGGTCGGCCTGTATGTGACGGGTTTGAAGCGGGTGCGGATCGGCCGCGTCAACCTGGGGCACCTGCCCGTCGGCCAGTGGCGGTATTTGATGCCGCACGAAGCTTTTTAACGCTATATATTTAGTAGCTGCTTGCGCCCGTATCCATTGGTTAAAAACCTTATTTGATGGGTAAAAAGAGCCAAATTTGGGCGTTTTTGAGCTTTTGGCGGAGCAGTTTTGGCTTGCGCAGGCTGTTTTTAGGCGATTTTGAGCCTTTTTTGGGGGTGTTTTAGGCCTCCAGACCAATAGAATCGGGCGCGAGCAGCTATGAAATTGATAGTGATCTGACGCACTCGCCAAACACTTTGCCAGCCGCCACAATCTGCCCATGACCAAACCCACCTTGCGCGACCAATTGAACAAGCTGCCCACCTACCTGCATGTGTCAGACATTCAGGGCCTGAGCCAGCTCGCCACGCAGGGCGTGCTGGGTGTGACTGGCTTGGCTGAGAGCGTGCAGGGCAATGTGTACAAAGCGGTAGCCACGCCGTTTGGGCCGCTGGGGGCCAAATTCATCGATGCTGCGCCGGGTGCGAGTGGCGTCAAGCCCAGCGGCATCACCGGGCTGGTGTATGGCGGCATCAAGGGCATCACGCGGCTGGCGGGTGGCACGGTGAACGCTGCTTTGACCAAAGCCGCGCCGCTGATCACTGAGCGTTTTGGCACGCCTGCCTCGTCGCCCGAACGCGAAGCGGTGCTGTCGGCCATCAACGGCGTGCTGGGTGACCAGCTGCTGGCCACCGCGAACCCGCTGACCATCAGCATGCGCTTGCGCCACGAAGGCAAGCCCCTGCTGCTAGATAAAGCCGCTTTGGCGCAGCGTTTGCCCCAATTACCCAATTCATCGACGGGCAAGCTGCTGGTGGTGCTGCACGGCCTGTGCATGAATGATTTGCAATGGACGACGGGGGGCAAAAATGAAGGCGGGTACAACCATGCAGATGTGCTGGCCAAACAACTGGGCTACACCCCGATCTACCTGCACTACAACACGGGGCTGCACGCCTCGGTTAACGGCCAGCAGTTTGCTAATCTGCTTGAGGATTTGCTGACTGCCTGGCCGCAGCCGGTGGAAGAGTTAAGCCTGCTGGTCCACAGTATGGGCGGGCTGGTCAGCCGCAGTGCGTGCCAGGTTGCAGAGCAAGCTGGCATGGCATGGCGCAACAAGCTGAAAAACATCGTGTTTTTGGGCACACCGCACCACGGCGCACCGCTGGAGCGCGTCGGCAACTGGATAGACACCACACTGGGCAGCAACCTGGTCACCAAGCCCTTCGCCGCGATTGGCCAGATCCGCAGCAGCGGCATCACCGATTTACGCTACGGCCATGTGCTGACATCCAGCTGGGAAGGCAAAGACCGTTTCGAGCGTTCACCGGATTCGCGCGAGCCGCTGCCGCTACCCGCTGGCGTGAACTGTTATACCGTGGCGGCCACCACGTCAAGCGCAGCCAGCCCGTTGAAAGACGCCCTGATAGGCGACGGCCTGGTACCGTTGCGCAGTGCTCTCGGCCAGCATGATGAAGCCCCGCATTGCCTGAACTTTTTGCCTGAAAACCAGTGGACGGCTTACGGCACGAACCACATGGCTTTGCTGTCGCGCCCTGATGTCGGCACGCAAATCGTGCGCTGGCTCAGTAAGTGATGGTCACGGTGTGTATCTGCGTGCCTGTGCAGGTGCCCAGCGCACAAGTGCCCGCCTGACCTGCGGCCATGGTGCCGGTCAGTGTCACTGCCTGGTTGACGCCTGTACCAATGGTGACGGCAGCAGGACTGACGGCAATGCCGTATCTCAACCCGATCACGGCGGCACTGGCCGGGTTGACAGAAACTGTCCAGGGCAGGGCGTTGCTGCACCGCAAATTAAACGTACTGACGGCAGTTTGCGCTGTGGGGCTAAAGGCGCTGTAGTTAAACAGCATCGCTGTCGGAGACGAGTTGAAAACGCACTGGTTGTTGACACCCACGCTGTAGGTGATGGGGGCGACGGCGGTCAGGGCGCCTGCGTCGTTGTCGGGGAATTGCCCAAAAATATTGACAATGTCGGTGTAGATGCCTGCTGTGGGGGCTGCCGGGTTGCCGCCAGCCGTGCCGCGCACGCGCAGGCAATAGGTCAGGTTCACGGATTGGGTCAACGCCGCACCAAAGTTAAGAGTGCCTCGCACAACATTGGTGACGCCTGCGGCGGGTGCATACCAGTTGGAGGTGTTGCCGCAAGCTGCCGTACGCCGCAGCGTGTAGTTCAGGCGATTGGTTGTTGCACCCAGCCGTACCCGCCTGACCGTGCCATTGACGTTTAAACCGTTGTCGGCTTTCAGGCGGTAAGTCAGGCTTGCCAAATCAGTGCTTTCGCGGCTGCAGGTCAGGGTTGCCACGCCTTGCGAGTCGGTATTGGCCGCAGAGTTGTACAGCACGCCGGTGCTGGTCGCTGTCACGCTACAGCTGTACACCGCCCAGGCCGGGCTGCTGCCCATGGCCAACAGGGTGGCTGCCAGCCAAAGCGGGCGGCGCAGCAAGCTAAAAACACTTGAAAATTTCATCGTTTGATTCCGGTACAGGTCAGCGGGCCAACGCGAGCAATGTCATCGAGCGCGCCCGGTGGCAACACAACGTCCAATGTACATCGGGCGTCCTTGAAAGTCAGGCGGATCTGGTTGGTAGTTTGCAATCCCGTGACAAAAGCCTCACCCCGGCGGGCGACAAAAAATTCTTGCTTGTCGCCAACCAGCTCAATCTGAGCGCCCGCAGGCGCGGGCTCGCCGTCGTCAAAAACGATTTTGATCAACGCACCCCGACCGCTACGCACCGGGAACTTGACAATCAAACCGCTGCGGTTGCCTGGCACCACGACTTGCTCAATGCTGTCCAGCTCGGCGCTGATGGGCAGCTCGCTGGGGTCCAGCCGAATGTTGTTGGGCTGGTAAGGCAGCAGACGCGGCACCAGTGCTTTGCCGTCCTTGTCCGTCCGCGCCAGGATGTTGCCCTGAAAGCCCACACCCACGTCGGCATAGCCAGGCACTTCAACCAGTGCAAAGCTTTCTTGTACGCGACGGGTGGCAAAAAACTGGCCGTCAATACCGACTAGGCCGCCCTGCGCGCCCAGGCGTACGGTTTGCTGGTTGGCCGAAGCATTGACATCGGCTGTCAGCAGGCCTTTGCTGCCCTGGTAGTACAAGCCGCCTTCAGCATAGTTTTGCGTGGCTCGTTGCCCGGCCAGTGTGCGCCAGCCCAGGCCCGTGTCGCCACTCGCAGTTTGGCTTGCGCTGACATATGCATCGACCTGGCCATTGCGTCGTGTCACGCTGCTCGACAGGGAAATATTATTTTCAAGCGGCACCAACAGGCTCAAGCCAACCGAAGTGCTGTTCGCCTGGCCATCCCGGCCGGTGACACGCACCGCATTGAGCGACAGGGACGAGCGTTGCCCGATGCTGATGGCGTAGTTGGCGCTGTAGGTTGTGAGTGGACCCTGGTCATAGCTGTTGATGCGGGCATAGCCGACACCCACCGCGCCATAGCGCTCTGATGAATAGGTGTAATTGCCTGAAAACTGCTGCCTGTATGGCAAGGTGTTGGTGTCTTGACCAATTTGACGGTAGCCGCGCGACGCGCCCTCACTGCGCAGACTAAAGCCGTGGCGCAGGCTGGCGTTTTCAATACCTACCAGCCACTGCTGACCACGGCCGGCTGAGGCATCACGGCTGGTGGCCACAGCGCCTTGGCCCAGCATGCCAAACGGCAGCGCATAGACCAGGCCGATACCGCCACCTTGCGTGCTTTGCCCGTATTCACCGCGAGTTTCAACCGTCATGCCTTTGTTGATGCCGTAACGCCATATACCCGACGCAAAGCGCTGGCCGTAATCAGCATTGCGAGTGCCCAGATTGCGCCGCACCGCACCGGCTTCAAAGCTCCAGTCGCTCAAGTCTTCCTCTAACAACGATGCGTGGCTGAAAAAGTCTTGCACCAGCACGGTTTCGCGGCCCAGCACGTCACGCACCACCACGCGCGCCTGGCCGTTGCCTGTGAGCAGCGGGAAGTTGTCAATCGCAAACGGGCCAGTCGGCACTTGTGATGTTTGGCGCAGCGCGTCGTTGATGTACAGCTCGACTGTGCTGGGTGCGCTGGACAAGCCCCGCACTATCGGGAAGGGCTGCGATATAAAACCGGGCGTCAAGCCAAAATTACGGCTGATCTGAAAGCCACCAAAAAAAACCGACCGACCCCAGGCACCGCTGCGTGTGCTGCTGTCGCCCAGCCGCATGGTGAGGTTGTCGCCTGTCAGGTCGCGGGTGAAGGTGGTTTCGAGGCGGCGTACGTTGCGCTGTATGAGCGGGTCATTGCTGATCAAATTGCGCGCAGAGTAGGTGCTGGTCAACACCCCCCAATCGTTGGACACGCCAAATTCCATCAGTGCGCCCAGGTCTTGCGTAGCCGCCAAACCGGGTGAGTTGCCACGGGTGTAACTGATGTCGTAATTGACAAAACCTGCCAGCACCGACGGGCTGAGCTTGGGGCGTTGCGCCAGCGTTTGTGTCAGCCGGGTTGCGGCAAAGGCGGACGGCGAAAACTTCAGCTCAAGCGACTGATTGGCCATATTCAGCTGCGCACTGAAGCCGGGTACCGCCGTTAGCGCGTACCAGGTCTGGCCTTGGTGCATGACAGGCTCTGCATTGGCGCGGCGGTTCACCCGCCATTCTTCAAAGGCATCGGCGGGCGCATACAGCACCCCACTGCGCTCCATCAGCACCCAGCTGCCCGAGGCAGCACCATTGACGGTGATCTCCAGCGGCAGCATGCGGGGCGGGGTGCTTTGAATCGGCTGCACGGCACTTTGCAGGCTGGCGGGCGCGGCTTGTGCCAAAGTGGGGCTGCTAGCCATCATCTGCGCGGCACAAAAACCAGCGAGACAAAGGGACTTGGCCAGAAGGGTTAAAAAATGGCGTTGAGGCATGTGAGTCAGCCTCGTATGAGTGGGTCGCACCATCATTGGTTCAGGCTGGGCCTGCATAAAGCGCCCGCTACAAAAAGGGTGATATCTGGTATCGCCTGTTAAGGCACAGTGACGCTAAAAACTTGCGATTTTCCGTCATCAAAACTCACCTTGAGTTGTGCCGAGCCTGGCGCGATGGCCTGCTCACCGTTGACGCTCATGGTTTTGCGTGCGCCGGGCAAGATGTAAGTGCCGCCTTCAAAACGGGCAATGGTTTGCTCACCGCGCATCAATGCAATTTCACGCACCTGCGCGTAGGCGCTGCCCTGGTTGCTACAACTCACATTCAAAGCCAGTGGCGTGCTCCGTGTCGCCGTGCAGTCCATCTCGCGTTTAGCGGGCGGCGGGGTGATGAACACGGGCAGCGACAAGGCCAAAGCAATCGGAACTTGAATGGTCTTGTCCGGATTGGAAATCGCCTCAGGCACTTCGCGCATGATCATTCGGTAGGTCAACTGACGGCTCGCATCTGCTGGTTTGAGCAGCGCAAGCCGGACAACTTGCCGGGCACCTGCTGCCAGCTTGATGATGGGTGGCGACAAAATCAGGTCTTCAGTCGGGACTTGTTCGTCTGTGCCATCAGGCTTTTGGCTCCAGGCGTTCAAATCGGCCTGCAAAACGACTTCGCTGTCGCCTTCGTTGGTAATGGTGACGGCAACTGCGCGGTCTCGTGGCGTCATGTAAATACGGACAGGCGTCACAGAAAACGCACCCGCAACAGCCGGCGCAGGGACTGTTGCAGCAAAACAGGCCATCAACAAAACGATAGCACTGGTGCTTTTGAGGATAGGCGCTGTAGGTGTTTTTTGTGAGTTGTGCTGCATACCGCAAGCTTAACAGCCGCCAGCAAACTTAAAAAGTAAGCAATACTTCCAGAGGGCCGTCAGAGCCGTCAACGTTGTAAATACGCAATGCTGTCACGGTACCCGTGCCCGGGTAAAAGTCTTTGGATTGCGCTAAATTCCCGCCTGACAAAGGCTCAGAGCCTGTTTTGCCTGGGCCGAGTACATAGTTGAATGCGCCACCATGGCTGCCTAACAGGCGTGCGCTTGGGTTTGGCGTAATGCTGACAAATTGACTGGTGCCGCAAAGAACACGAACCACCGCGTTGGCTTGCTCACTAAGAGACTGGCTGACGCAAATGCCATTTGAGGTGCCATTTGAGGTGCTTTGTGAAGTGCTTTTTGCCGTAGCTAGTGAGGAAGCAGGATTTTGAGGATTCAAGTTAACCAGAACCAAAAAACCGCTGCTCGCCTGGTCGGCACTGCAAGCAAAGCCTGCCAGCATCAAGCAGATGCCCGGCAATAGCTTTTTCAGCACATGACACGGCCTTGACACCGACAATCCAATCATTGATACAAGGCTGGATTAATAGGTGATGGTCAGCACACGTGCGCTGGTCGCCGCGCCGCCTGCACCAGCACCCGCTTGACCGGCAAGCATTGAGCCAGTGACCACGTAAGTCAGTACGTCAGCTGTTCCGGCAACTGAAGCGGTAGCCGCAGTACCTGCAGCATTTGAAACTGTGCCGACCGTCATGCCGTAGTTAAGACCAGCAACTACACCTGCACCAGAACCGGTGTCAAAGGCGACGCCTGAAATGGTCAAGCCGCGTGTGCATTTAAAGGTAATAGATGTGGTTGGCGCAGGCGTGGCCGCAGAGCCAAAAGCCGTGTAAGCGCCAAAATTAAGAGCCGTAGCAGCTGTGTTGACCAAGCATGCTGATGTCAGGTTAACAGTGACGTCGAAGTTGTTGTTGGTTGTAGCTGCGTGAGCTGGCGCTGAGAGCAAGCCAGTCAAGGCCAAAGCTGTTGCGAGTGCTAGTTTTTTCATGAGAGTGTCCTGTTCGGGGTTAATCGGGTGTTGCACAAAATCTGTAAGTGAACGTACTTTAGTCGTGAGGACGGTCTGGCACAAGCCAAAAAAGTCACAGAATCAACAACTTGGCGATGTTCTCTAATAATTTGAGTCAAATGTCACGGATCGTTAATCGCGGTTGCGATGAGCGGTACGCTGCGCCGACAAGCGGTAGAGGGTGCTTGATTTTTTGGTGGTTTGGCCACAACTAAAATAGGAATAGCAGGCCAGCCAGCAGCTGCTTTTCGCACAATCTACCCAAAAAAGTAACTTTCATGTCCAAAACCGCCGCTTCCAAAACGTCTCAAACCATGGCCTTCCAGGCCGAAGTGGCCCAGCTGCTCAAGCTGGTCACGCATTCGCTGTACTCCAACCCTGAAATCTTCTTGCGCGAGCTGGTGTCGAATGCATCTGATGCCTGCGACAAGCTGCGGTTTGAGTCGCTCAACAATGCGGCTTTATTGGAGTCTGACCCTGATTTAAAAGTGCGCATCAGCTTTGACAAAGACGCCAAAACACTCACCATCACCGACAACGGCATCGGCCTGTCAGAGCAAGAAGCCATTGACAACCTGGGCACGATTGCCAAAAGCGGTACGCGCGACTTCATGGCCAGCCTGTCGGGCGACCAGAAGAATGACGCGCAGCTGATTGGCCAGTTTGGCGTGGGTTTTTATTCAGGCTTCATCGTGGCCGACCGCATCACGGTAGAAAGCCGCCGTGCAGGCTTGGCGACAACCCAGGGCGTGCGCTGGGCCAGTGAAGGCACAGGCGAGTTTGAAGTCGCGCAAATAGAACGCGCAGAGCGCGGCACGGCCATCACGCTGCATTTGAAAGACGATGCGCAAGACTACCTGAACGCCTACAAGCTCAAAGGCGTGATCAACAAATACTCAGACCACATCTCGTTGCCCATCCTGATGGAAAAAGAAGAGTGGAAAGACGGCGAACTGATTTCCAGCACCGAACCTGAAGGCGGCAGGCAGCCCGGCGGCATGGTCAAAACCGGCGAATGGGAAACCGTCAACCAGGCCGCAGCACTGTGGACGCGCGCCAAAAAAGACATCACACCCGAGCAGTACGACGAGTTTTACAAGCAGATCAGCTACGACCAAAACGCGCCGCTGGCCAGCACGCACAACCGGGTTGAAGGCTCGACTGAATACACGCAGCTGCTGTTTATCCCCAGCAAGGCGCCGATGGACATGTTCAATCGCGACAAGGCCGCTGGCGTCAAGCTGTATGTCAAGCGCGTCTTCATCATGGACGATGCGCAGGCACTGATGCCGGTGTATTTGCGATTCGTTAAAGGCGTGGTCGATTCAAGTGATTTGCCATTGAATGTGTCTCGTGAGCTGCTGCAAGAAAGCCGCGCCGTGAAAGCCATTCGTGAAGGCTGCACCAAGCGCGTGCTGGGCATGATCGAAGACCTGGCCGCTAACGAGGCCGACAAGTTTGCGACCTTCCAAACCGAGTTTGGCGCGGTGCTCAAAGAAGGCCTGGGCGAAGACTTTGCCAACCGTGACCGCATCGCCAAACTGCTGCGTTTTGCGTCGAGCACCACGGACACCGCCACTGTGAGTTTTGCCGACTACAAAGCCCGCATGAAGGAAGGCCAGGACGCGATTTACTACATCACTGCCGACACCCTGGCCGCCGCCAAGAGCAGCCCGCAGCTGGAAATCTTCCGCAAAAAAGGCATTGAAGTGCTGCTGATGGCCGACCGCGTGGACGAGTGGGCGCTGAACTATCTGCACGAGTTTGACGGCACGCCGCTGCAGTCCGTTGCCAAGGGCGCGGTTGATTTGGGCAAGCTGCAAGACGAAGACGAAAAAAAGGCCGCCGAAATCGCGCAAACCGAGTTCAAGCCAACGCTCGATAAATTGAAGGAAGCGTTAAAAGACAAAGCCAGCGACGTGCGCGCCACCAGCCGTCTGGTCGATTCGCCCGCCTGCCTGGTGGTGCAAGACGGCGACATGTCTACCCAGCTGGCACGTATGCTCAAGCAAGCGGGTCAGGCCGTGCCAGAGGTCAAGCCGATTCTGGAAGTCAATGCCGAGCACCCGCTGGTGAAAAAGCTGGTGGACTCTGCCCATTTTGACGACTTGGCCAACATCATTTTTGACCAGGCCTTGCTGGCCGAAGGCGGATTGCCTGCTGACCCGGCTGCTTATGTGAAGCGGGTCAACGCTCTTCTGATCTAAGACTCAAACCCGCAAGTCAGCCTCAGCGGTGATGTATCAGCGCTGGCCATCAGCTCAATCAGCGCCGCAGCTGATTCGGGCTGGGTAGAGTTGGCGCACACGGCCGCCGTGTAGACGGTGGCCAGCTCAAACTCTTTGGGCAGGGGTGCAACCAAATCAACACCTGCGGTGTACACAATCTCGGTGATTTGTGTGCAGCCTATCAAGCCGTCTGGCTCGGCTTCGGCCATCGCCTTCATGGCGGTCGCGCCGTTTGCGTGGGGGTGCAGTTTGCTGTGCAGTTCAACATCCAGCCCCAAGGCTTTTAGCACCTTCATCACATGGATGCCCGCTGTGGCCTTGATCGGGTCGGGGAAGTAAATGCCCTTGGCGGCTTGCAGTGTGGCTTTGAGTTTCTCGGGTGTGCTGACATCAACAGTTTTGTCGCCGGATTTAATCGCCACGCCAGTCTTGACGACGCCTACATCTTTGGCGCTGCCCGGCAGCAAGTGCCCGCTGGCCATCAGCTCGGCTATCAAGCCTTCGGTCAGGATGATCACATCGCACGGCGCGCCCGCCAGCAATGCCGCCTTCATCTGCCCAACGGCGCTGAAGGTGCCAGAGATACTGCACAGATGCTGTGCCTTGAAGCTGCCCTGCAAATGCGAGACCAAACCTTGCGCTGCGCCGCCGCTGAGCAAATGAAGCTGATGAGGGGTGTGCATAAAAACTTTAATCCGCTTTGATATTGGCCGTTTTGATCACGCGCGCCCACTTGGCAATGTCGTCTTGCATGTACTTGTCAAACACTGCCGGGTTCATCACCATCGGCACGGCGCCCTGTTTGTTCCACAGCTGCTTCACATCAGGTTGGCTGGCAATTTTTGATACGGCTGCATTGAGCTTGTCCACCACATCTTTGGGCGTGCCTTTGGGTGCCATCAGGCCCAGCCAGATGGTGGCCTCGTAACCTGCCAGGCCCGCTTCGGCCATGGTGGGTACGTCGGGCAGCACGTCAGACCGCACCTTGCCCGTGGTGGCAATCGCTTTGACCTTGCCCGCCTTGATCTGCTCGGCCATGGTGGTCACCGCGTCAAACATCACTTCAACCTGCCCGCCAATCACGTCGGTACGCGCGCCGGTACTGCCCCGGTAGGGGATATGAACCAGGTACACACCGGCCATGCTTTTAAACAACTCGCCCGCCATGTGGTACGGCGTACCGGTACCAGATGAGGCGTAGTTGATTTTGCCGGGCCGGGCTTTGGCCTGGGCGGTCATGTCTTTGAGGTTTGAAAAGGATGTGCTCGGGTTGGCCACCAGCACCAGGTCTGAATAGTTGATGGGCGCTACCGGTACAAAGTCGCGCATCAGCTGGTAGGGCTTGCCTGACACCAGCGTCTCGTTCACCGTTTGGGTGTTTGACATCATCAAGAGCGTATAGCCATCCGCCGCAGATTTGGCTACCGCATCGGTGCCAATCACCGAGCCTGCACCGGGCCGGTTTTCGACCACAAAACTTTGGCCCAGTGCGTCTTGCAGGCCTCGGCCGATAAAGCGCGCGTAGTTGTCTGCCGGGCCGCCCGCTGCAAACGGCACGATGATTTTCACGGGCTTGCTGGGGTAGCTTTGTGCGAAGAGCGAGGTGCTGGCAGCCGTCAGTGCAAAGCCAAGCAAGACGAAGGTTGATTTTTTAAGCATGATGATTACTCTACTTTCCCAATACGTTTAACAACAGCAGACATGCGGCTTGCGTCTGCCTGCACATACTTCTCAAAATCAGGCGAGTCCTGGTATTGCACCGGGCTGCCTGCGTTCAAAATAACTTCTTTCACCTTGGCATCGAGTGCAGCAGCTTTGGCGGCGGCACGCAGGCGCTGGGCTATTGGCTCGGGCACGCCGGACGGGATGAACAAGCCAGACCACTGTGCATATTCAGCGTTGTAGCCAGCGTCTTTCAGGCTCGGTGCGTCGGGCAACGCGGCAAGTGATACCGTACCCCAATGCCCCAGCACCCGCAGCTTGCCCGCCTTGACTTGCGAAAGCACGGTTGCAGGGCCAGACGACACCGCATCGATCTGCCCACCCAGCAGCGCCAACACGGCCGGGCCTGCACCCGTGAACGGGATGTGCGTCATTTTGATACCGGCGTTTTGCGACAGGATTTCCATCGGCACATGCATGGTGCCGTAGCTACCTGATGAGCCGTAATTGATGGCACCGGGGCGCTTTTTGGCATCGTCTACAAACTGCTGAACCGTCTTCCACGGCGCGTCCGCTCGCACGGCCAGCACCGTCGGGTCAGCGGTAAAGCGGGCGACGGGGCGCAGGTCAGTCAGTGCAAACATCGCCGGGCGGGTCAGTACCACATCGGCCTCGGGAATGATGGTGAGTGATGACAGCGCCATGAGCACCGTGTAGCCATCCGGCCTGGCTTTGGCAGCCTGGCTCATGCCTATACCGCCGCCCGCACCAGCCTTGTTTTCAATCACGACTGGCTGGCCCAGCTCGCGCGACATGGCTTCGGCCACGGGCCGAGCCACCAGGTCAGCCAGGCCGCCAGGCGGGAAGGGCACGATCATGGTGATGGCTTTGGTGGGCCAGGGCGCGCTTTGCGCAGCGGCCCAAGTTGACAGGCTGCCTATCAGAATTGATAAAACTGCAAATTTGAGTGGGGCGTTGAGCCGCATGTTTGTCTCCTTGATCGGGTCATTGATTTGGTTGGCATGCTAACATTTATTAGAATCTGAAGTATCCCCGCAAGCCGCTAAACCGCACAACAGAGACAACCCTTAATGAAAATCGTTGCTTACACATTCAATGGCCAGCCCGGCGTGGGTCTGGTGTCCAAAGACCTGCAAACAGTCCAGCCGTTTGACCTGCCCGAGACGCAACGCGCACTGGGCGCGCTGCCGATTGTGGAGATGCAGTCTAGCGGCCAGGTTCTGCCCAGGTTGCTGGACGCGATTGCCTTGAAAGACGTGCACGTTGTTGCACCCCTGCCCAAGCCGCGCCGCAATATTTTTTGTGTCGGTAAAAACTACTTTGCGCACGCCAAAGAGTTTGCAGGCAGCGGCTTTGACAGCAGCGCCAAGTCGGGTGGCGACATCCCGGCAGACCCGATCATCTTTACCAAGGTACCCGAGTGCGTGGTCGGCCCTACAGACTTTGTTGACATGCCGCCCGCCCACATATCGACCGCGATTGACTACGAGGCCGAGCTGGCCGTCATCATCGGCAAGGGCGGCAAAGGCATCGCCGCCAAAGACGCGATGGCCCACGTCTGGGGCTACACCATCGTCAACGATGTCACTGCACGCGACTGGCAAAGCCGCCACCAGCAGTGGCACATGGGCAAGTCGTTCGACACCTTTTGCCCGATGGGGCCATACCTGGTCAGCGCTGATGAATGCGACGGCACAAAAACCATGGTGCGCTGCTACGTGAACGGTGAGCTACGCCAAAACGCCTCCACCACTGATTTGATTTTTGACATTCCCAAACTGATTGAAACCCTGTCAGCAGGCATCACGCTTTACCCTGGCGATGTGATTGCCACCGGAACACCTGTTGGCGTGGGCATTGGCTTCAAGCCGCCGAAATACCTGGTGGCGGGTGATGTGGTGCGGGTGGAGATTGACGGAATTGGCGCGCTGGAAAACCCGCTGCGTTAGGTCATTTGCAAAGGCTCAAGCCACCAGCGGCGCGGCCTGCATCGCCTCAGTCTGCTCCTGAAGCATGTCCACCTGCCCCTTCCAGTAGTCGCTGCTGCCAAACCACGGGAAGTTGATCGGAAAAATCGGGTCATGCCAGCGCTGGGCCAGCCAGGCGCTGTAGTGAATCAACCTGAGCGTCCGCAGCGGCTCAATCAGCGCCAGCTCGCGGCGGTCAAACGCGCGAAACTCCTCATACCCGTCGACCAGCGCGCCCAGTTGCTGCAAGCACTGGGGGCGGTCACCGGCCAGCAGCATCCACAGGTCTTGTACGGCCGGGCCTGTGCGGGCGTCGTCCAGGTCGACAAAGTGCGGGCCAGCCCCTGGCAAGCCTTCAGGTGTCCACAAAATATTGCCGGGGTGGCAGTCGCCGTGCAGGCGAATGTTTTTGATGTCGCCCACGCTTTCAAACACGGCAGTGGCGGTTTGCATGGCTTCGTCAAACGCTTTGAGCCAGCGCGATTCCATGTCAAGCGGCAGGTATTTTCCAGACAGTAAAACTTCGCGTGACGCATCGCCAAAGGTCTGCAAATCAAGCGCCGGGCGATGCGCAAAAGGCTTGGCACTGCCCACGGTATGGATGCGCGCCAAAAAGCGGCCAACCCATTCAAGCACTTCAAAATTCTCAAGCTCAGGCCGCCTGCCACCACGACTGGGCGACACGCTAAAAGCAAAACCCTTGAAGTGATGCAGGGTGCGGCTGTGCAGTTGCAGCGCGCCCACCACAGGCACTTCAGCCGCCATCAGCTCGTTGGCAAAGCTGTGCTCTTCCTGTATTTGCGCATCTGTCCATCGCTCTGGCCGGTAAAACTTGGCGACCACCACATCGCCTGCCGCGCCAGCTTTGCCAACGCTGGCCTCCAGATGGGCTTGGTAGACCCGGTTTTCGTAACTCGACAGCGCCATCAAGCGACCGTCGCCATGCAGCCCCACGCTGGCCAGCGCGTCGAGCACCAGGTCGGGGGTCAAGGTCTCGTAGGCGTGGATGGATGGCTCAGGCGCATGTGGTGAAGTCATGCCCTGATTGTCGCGGTCAGTGCGAAAGACTCTTCAGTGCTACTGAATCAGGAGCTGCTTGCGCCCGTATTTATTGGTCTGGAGGCCAAAAAGACTCGTAAAAATACCCGAAATCAGCCTCAAAACATCAAAATATGACCCAAACGCGGGTCGGGGCTGCCCTTGAGCACCTGTTGGTAAACCGTTTCAAACGTGGCCGTTCCCTGGTGCTGCTGTGCGACTAACCAAGGCGCGTCAGTCTGGGTTGCTTTGGCGGTAAAGGCCTGCCAGGCGGCGACGAGCTGGTCTCTCAACCCGGCTGCGCCCCAGTCGGCGCTGCGCTTTTTGATCTGCGCTGGCGCGAAAAACAAAGTGGCGCGCACGCCGGGCAAGTCTTTGCCAGCGCCTTTGGCACCCAACTGGTCAACGTGCGTGCCGCCTATCGAGCAGCTATAGCTGAGGTTTGCAAAGCGGCTGTGAATGCTGCGCCGCAAATCGGCGTTGCCTGCAAAGTCAATGTAAGCGCACGGTGCGTCATCTGCAATCTGGTCCAGCTGGTCGTACGTCAACACCCGGTGGTAGCAGCCCAGGCTTTCGCAAAACGCCACATTGCCTTGTGATGTCAAGCCGACGACTTCAATCCCGCTGCGCTGCGCCAGCTGAAAGGCTGTGCCGTAGGCTGTTTTGCTGGACGCGCTGGACAGCAGCAGCGTGTTTGCACCAAAGAACTGGTTGTCTGCGAAAAAATCGTCAATTAAAAACGACGTGACAAACAGCGGCCTGAGCAGCGCCTGAATGTCTTCGTTACCGGCGTTGTACAGCGGGTCGGTGCGGCTGAAAACGTACTGGTTGTAAACCGGATGCAGCTCGGCACGGTGCGGCGCTGCGTCGTACAACCCGTGGTCATTGACTCTGGCGGGCTCAAGCGTTACATGGTTTGCCATCGGGTAGTAGCCATACAGGCGCTCACCCACAGCCACACCGTCGCAGCGGGACTCGCACACATCGGCAAAACCCCACACCGGGATGCTGCCCCAGGCTGCGTCTGGCGTGGGGAAAAACTTCCAGTAATTCATCGCATCACCAAACGCTGCGTAGGTGATGTTGTTGGCCGTGAAGGCAAAGCGTTGAATGGCAACGCGCACTTCGCCATCTTGTAGCGGGGCAAGCTCAGCGCTTGTCAAACGTGTTTGGTGGAGATCAGTTTTAAAAACCTGAAAGTCATAATGAGTCATGACTTGAGGTTAAACACAACGCAGCCTTGCTGCAAGCTGCCACCCGCACGTTGGTGACAGTGATGATGTGCTTGCCCCCATCCCAACCTTCCCCCAGCGGGGGAAGGAGTAAGACAAGAGTTAAACCACAGTCAGCGTCACATCGATGTTGCCGCGTGTGGCGTTGGAGTACGGGCACACCTTGTGGGTTTTTTCAACCAGTGCCTGCACGGCGGCTTTGTCCATACCGGGCACGCTGATTTTCAGCTCGACGGCAATGTTGAAGCCTTCAGGCACAGCACCTGCACCAAAGGGACCGATGCCGACTGCACCTTCAATCTTGGTGTCCGCTGGCAGGGAGATTTTGTCCAGACCGCTGACAAACTTCATGGCGCCCAAAAAGCAGGCCGAATAACCTGCTGCAAAGAGCTGCTCGGGGTTCACGCCGCCGCCTGCGCCGCCCATTTCTTTGGGGGTGATGAGTTTTACGTCAAGCAGGCCGTCATCAGACTTGGCATGGCCTTCACGGCCACCTGTGGCGCTGGCGTGGGCGGTGTAAACGATTTTTGCGGGTTTGGTCATGGTGCGTCCTTCAGGGTTAAAAGCTGCATGTTAGGCCGCCTGGCCCAACTTCAATCAGGCAGCCGCTAAACTGCCTGTACATGCCCAAACAGAACAGCAAACCGCCACAAGTTATTGAAGAGCTGCGCCCCGGCCAGTCCATTGAGCTGCTCAAGGAGCTGCACATATTGACACGCGAAGGTAAGCTGAACCAGGACACGCGCCGCAAGCTCAAGCAGGTCTACCACCTTTACCAGTTCATTGAGCCGCTGATCAACGAGGTACACAAAAGCGATGCCGCATTCACCCTGGCTGACCACGGTGCTGGCAAGTCGTATTTGGGTTTTATCTTGTACGACTTGTTTTTTAACGTCGCGCACGCAGGGCAACCGCCAGATGGCCATGTGTACGGCATAGAGACCCGGCCCGAGCTGGTTGAAAAATCCCGCGCGCTGGCGGCCCGCCTGGGTTTTGAGCGGATGTCGTTTTTGAACCTGTCCGTTAAAGACGCTACCACCTCATCCGACTTGCCAAGCCGCATTGACATCGTGACAGCTCTGCACGCCTGCGACACCGCCACCGACGACGCGATAGCCTTTGGCCTGGCCAAGCAGGCGCAGCACATGGTGCTGGTGCCGTGCTGCCAGGCTGAAGTAGCGGGTGTCCTGAAGAAAAGCAAAGCCCTGAATTTAAGCCGCACCCCCTTGGCTGAGCTGTGGCGACACCCGCTGCACACCCGCGAGTTTGGCAGCCAGATCACCAACGTGCTCCGTTGTTTACAGCTGGAGGCCAACGGCTATGACGTGACCGTCACTGAGCTGGTCGGCTGGGAGCATTCGATGAAGAACGAGTTGATTCTGGCGAGCAGACCCAAAGTAACTAACCCTGCTAAAACCAGCGCTGCACAAGAGCGCTTGCATCAGGTACTGAACGAGCTGGGGCTGGCAGAGTTGCAGCAGCGGTTTATGGGGCAGTAAAAAACACAGCAAGACGCTACAAAATCAGGAGCTGCTTGCGCCCGTATTTATTGGCCTAGAGGCCGATTTGATGCCTGAAAACGCTTAAAAAAACAGCTCCTAAAAGGGCTTTTTAGCCTCAGCCGCGAAATCTTTTGCGCGTCAGGCCCAATGCCAGCCAAAACCCGGCCACGGCATACGTCACCAGCACAGCCAGATGCAGCAAGCCCTGCGCAGGCCATTGCCCTAAAAACAGTGGCCGAATCAGCTCCACCGCCGCTGTCAGCGGCAGCCAGTCCGAGACATGGCGCAGCACGCTGGGCAACTGGTCACGCGGGAAAAACACGCCGCTCAAAAACATGGTGGGCGTTAAAAACAGCGTGAAGTAATAGGTAAAAAAGTCGTAACCTTTGGCCAGCGCATTGAAGATCAGCGCAATGCATGAAAACGTGATGCCCACCAACGCCAGCAGCGGCAGGGCCAGCAGCAGCATCGGGCTGTGGCTGATGTTCAAAGCCAGCATGACGGCCAGTATCACCACGCTGGTAAACAGCGACTTGAAAGCCGCCCACAGCATTTCGGCAAACACCACATCGTCCAGCCGCACGGGGGCATTCATGATGCCGTCCCAGGTGCGCTGCACATGCATGCGTGAAAAGGCCGAGTAAAGCGCCTCAAACGATGCCGCCTGCATCGCGCTGGCGCACACCGAGCCGCTGGCCAAAAAAAGCAGGTAGGGCACGGCATTGCCATTCAAGTTCACCGTACCAATCAAAACCCCCAGACCGTAACCAAAAGCCACCAGCGTGATGAGTGGCTCGGCAATGTTGCCCACCAGGCTGGGGATGGCCAGCTTTCGCCAGACCAGAAAGTTGCGCCTGAAAACAGGCAGCCAGCGCATGCTGATGCGGGGCGCGGCCCAAATGCTGGACATCATGCGTCCTCCCTGATTTGTCGGCCTGTTAATTTCAAGAACAAGTCCTCCAGATTGGCTGGGCGGTGCAGGGTGCGCAGCTGCGGGTATCCCGTCAACGCCTCAAGCAAGCGCTTGGAGTCCTGGGTGTAGAAAAACACCGTTTCACCACTGACTTCAACCCTCGCCGCCAGTGCCTTGAGCGGCGAATCAAGCAGCGCCAAAGCCCCTGTGCCATACACCTCCACCACATCGGGCTCCAGGTTCTCAAGAATCAATTGGCGTGGCGTGCCTTCGGTCATTTTTTTGCCATGGTCCAGCACCAGCAGGCGGTTGCACAGGCGCTCCGCTTCGTCCATGAAATGGGTGGTCAGCAAAATCGATTTGCCTTGCTGCACTAGGCGTTGCAGGCGCTCCCACATCAAATGGCGTGCTTGCGGGTCCAGGCCAGTGGTGGGTTCGTCCAGCAGCAGCAACTGCGGGTCATTGACCAAGGCGCGCGCCAGTGACAAACGCCGCTTCATGCCGCCTGAGAGCTCACTCAACTTGGCGTCCGCCTTGCTGGTCAGTGCTGCAAATTCCAGCAGCTTGGGAATGCGCTCCTTGATCACCGCATCTTTCAAGCCAAAGTAACGGCCAAACACCAGCAGATTTTCAGCACAAGAAAAGTCCGGGTCCAGGCTGTCAAACTGGCTGACGATGCCAAGCTTGTCCTTGATGGCCAGCGCGTCGCGCGGCATCTGCAAGGTGCTTTGCCCCGGCTGGTAAAAAGACACGCTCCCCATATCAGGTGCCGTCAGCCCCAGGCACATGCGGATGGTGGTGGTTTTACCTGCACCGTTCGGCCCAATCACGCCCAGGCATTCACCGGGTTTGATGTCAAATGACAGGTTGTTGACGACGGTGGTTTCACCGTATTTTTTGGTCAAACCCTGAATTGAAAAAATCGGAGCTGCGGTTGCTGAATTCATATTGATATTGTGCCTTGCGACTATTTAAATGCTAATGTGCGAAGGTAAACTGATCAGACAATTTGATCTTCCCATCCCCACCCAGAATTTTTATGACCACCATCGGCACCCCCCTGTCCCCGCACGCCACCAAAGTCATGCTGCTCGGCTCCGGCGAGCTTGGCAAAGAGGTCTTGATTGCGCTGCAGCGCCTGGGGGTAGAGACCATTGCCGTTGACCGTTACGACAACGCACCCGGCCAGCAGGTGGCGCACCACGCACGCACCATCACCATGAGCGACCCCGCACAGCTCAAGGCATTGATCGAGCAGGAAAAGCCGCATTTGGTGGTGCCAGAAATTGAAGCTATCGCCACCGCCATGCTTGAAGAGCTCGAAGCCGCAGGCACCGCCCGCGTCATTCCCACAGCACGCGCCGCCCGCCTGACGATGGACCGCGAAGGCATTCGTCGCCTGGCCGCTGAAACACTGGGCTTGCCCACCAGCCCCTATGTGTTTTGTGATTCGTTCGCAGAGCTGCAAGCGGCCATCGACAGCAAGATTGGCTACCCCTGCATCGTCAAGCCCGTCATGAGTTCATCCGGCAAAGGCCAAAGCAAAATCGCCGAGCCTGCAGACGTCAAAACCGCCTGGGACTACGCCATGGCCGGTGGCCGCGTTAGCCATGGCCGCGTGATCGTTGAAGGCTTTATTGACTTTGACTACGAGATCACCCAGCTCACCGTCAGGGCGTTGGGCGCAGATGGCAAAGTAGAAACCCATTTTTGCGAACCCATTGGCCACATCCAGGTCAGCGGCGACTATGTAGAAAGCTGGCAGCCGCACCCCATGCGCGAAGCGGCTCTAAAGCGCAGCCGCGAGATAGCAAAAGCCGTGACAGACAACCTGGGTGGCCAGGGTGTGTTTGGTGTCGAGTTATTTGTCAAAGGCGACGACGTCTGGTTCAGCGAAGTCAGCCCCCGCCCCCACGACACCGGCATGGTCACCATGTGCACGCAGGTACAAACCCAGTTTGAACTGCACGCCAGAGCCATTCTGGGCCTGCCCGTCAACACAGCCCTGCGCACACCCGGCGCCAGCGCCGTGATCTACGGCGGGGTCGAGGCCAAAGGCATCGTGTTCGACGGCGTGGCTGATGCGCTGCGCGTACCCAACACCGACATTCGCCTGTTCGGCAAGCCAGAAAGTTTTGTGAAACGCCGCATGGGCGTGGCGCTGGCTTTTGATGCGGATGTGGAGGTGGCGCGGGTGAATGCGAAGAAGGCGGCTGCTTTGGTGAAGCCGCGTGAGGCATGAGCCAGGAACTTTGAGTTTGCTAATGGTCTAGCAGTTGCTCAAGTTGCACCACTTTCAAGTGCGCCCCAGACCTGATGCCTTTGTCATTCGTCACAAAGTACGCGCATTGGTTGTTAAGCGCTGTTGCCATGTGTAGTGCGTCGATGAATTTCAAACCGCCCTTGGCAACCAGTTGTGCTGCCGCATCAAAGGTTTGCGCGTCGTGGGCGGCTACGGTTAAAAAGTTTCTTTGTGAAAAGAACAGTTTGAAGCGGGTCGCAAGCGTTGGGTCTGCATGTTTGTACGCACCCACCATGACTTCCGCAACGGCGGCATCGCCTGTAAAGCCAAACATGTTTGATTTAGCGCAGGCGTTGATGACGCTTGCGGATGCTTCAAAGTAGGTCGGGTGGCGGCTTAAAAAGTAGATAAAAACATTGGTGTCAATGTAGACCCGTTGGCCCGCCATTTCGTCGATGACATATTGTGCCAAGGCTAACGCTCCCAGCCAGACTTCATGCTGTCTAGCGTGCGGTCAATTTCTTGCCCAGTGTTACCCCACAAGCCGTCTGCAATGCCGGCAAACGCCATGATGTCCGTTTGATTTTTACCCGCTCTACTCGGCGTCAAAATAATGCTGCCATTGACATAACTGACGGCCAGCTTGTCGTCGAGCTTGATATTGGCCTGCCTGACCAGACTGGCGGGCAAGGTGACTTGGTGCTTGGGGCGCATGCGGATTTCTGGCATTTAGACACTCCATTTAAGTAAGTTGGATATTTTACTTTAAGTTGGAATTCTAACATCTACATTTCCAGCACCTCAAACACTTCAAATATCCCCGCCCAGAGCCAATTTAAGGCATCAAATCACCTGATTAGATACCTGCCTCAGACAAACTTGACATTGCTTGAGAGATGCTTAATACTGTATATATACACAGTTATTAACAGGGGTATCACCATGGCAATGAACCGAATCCAGTTCCAAGCAGGTCTTTCGATGCGCGACTTCCAAAGCCAGTACGGCACAGACCAGCAATGCGAGAGCGCATTGTTTGCCTCGCGCTGGCCCAAAGGCT
>JBASFP010000067.1:0-45278 GCA_049653085.1 Polaromonas sp. | reverse complement strand
CCAAGCTAGGCCGTTTGTACCTGGACCAGGTCGGCATCTTCCCCGGCTCATTGGGCAACTACGGCGGCGTACACAAAGGCGTGCCCGTCGTCACAGTAGAGCTGCCCAATTCCACCCGCACCCCGCTGGACGCAGAGATGCGCCAGATGTGGCTGGATTTGCTGCGGTGGATGAGTGAGCGGGCGGGGGAGCGGGTAGTAGCGGAACCGACGCCAGCAAACGTACAACTGCGCGGGCGTTAAATAGCCGCAACCTCTGGAACATATGTATAGTATGCATATGTCATTTGAATTTGATCCAAACAAGGCTGATGCGAACTGGCATAAACACCGGGTTCGCTTTGAAGATGTGGAGCCTGTGTTTGATGACCCCTATGCTTTGACAAGGCCAGACCCTGATACGAAAGACGAGCCACGCTGGTTGACGGTTGGCTGCGATGCGCTCGGGCGGGTAGTGACGGTTTGCTACACCTTGCGCGAGCCGAAAATTCGTTTGATTTCTGCACGTCTTGCAACCAAAAAGGAACGCACTCACTATGAAAACTGAATACGATTTTTCTGACGCCAAGCGTGGCGCTGTCAGGCCCGCCAAAGGCAAGACACGTATCACGCTGTACCTGGACGACGCGGTGTTAGAAGCGTTCAGGCTACAAGCGCAAGACCAGGGCTTGGGCTACCAGACGCTCATCAATGAGGCTTTGCGCGGAAAGGCTTTGACCAAACAACCGAAGCCTGTAACTGTCGCAGACTTGCGCCGCGTGTTGCGGGAAGAACTGCACGCCGCCTGAATTGATAATCAGCGCCCTAGTCTGACGCGGGGTCTGACCCCAATTTCCCCTAACGTTTGAAATAAGGGGGCACGAAGTGCTCCCGCTTGATTGAAGGGTTAGGCATTTGCTGGCTCGCCAATGTTATTGCGATTTTTATTTGCGAGATAAAGAGGGAACGCAATTGCCAAACCGACACAAAAGCACAAGGCTACATAAGCCCACGGCCATTTGATAGCGTTTTGCTTTGAGTCACTGACAACCCAAATTGAAAATACTACCGCGGCGAAATAAACGTCAATTGTGATTGCGGTGGTGAGCACGTTTGCAAAGGCGGTTCCAAGGAATTGGGCTGGTTCGAAGCTACCACCGCCTGCGATGTATTGCCAGTTGAAATACCAAGTAGCAAAAAATGCTATGGCTGCGAGTGCGTAGTAGACTGTGACTAAAAAGCTTTTGTTGCGCATAAACGCTCCTTGAAAACGGGATGCCTAACGTAATTTATACCGCAAGCCGCTGCAACATAACATGGCAAGTTCCCGTATAAAAAATGGCATTTGACTAATCCCTTGTTAGATAGTTTGCTTCAATAAAAATAGCGACAAACCCGGCAACATGTAAAAGCTAACCCACCTCAATTTTGCTGCGATTTTCAACCAAACATTACGTTTTGACCAACTTTGGCGGGTGCAACCGGCATCGAACCTCAAAAAAAATCGTGCCGTCATGTAGCGGGCAAGTGTATATTGCGACTCCTGATTTAATAGCTCCTTGCGCCCGTATTCATTGGCTTGGAGGTTGATTTAACACCCAAAAACAACCCAAAACCATCCAAAACACACTGTTTTCAACTAAACCCGACTCAATTCACCCTCAGCGCCCGCCACTCAATCAAGTTGTCCGCCCGGTGCGGCAAATCAACCGTTTTCTTCATCGCCCAGGGGATGACCTGGTTGTGCAGCGGGATGTGGGAGATCAGCTCGTGGTCGGCCAGCAGGGCTTTTTCTATCAGGGTGTTGCGGGTGGGCAGGTCGGTTTCTTTGCGGATGCGTTCAATCAGCGCGTCTTGCTGCGGGTTGCTGAATCGGCCCAGATTAAAGTTGCCGTCGCCGCCTGCGCCTACCGTGCGCACCAGTGACTGCAGGCTGTAAAACGCGTCAAAGGTCGGCACGCCCCAGCCCAGCAGGTAAATGCTGGCTTCATTGCGCTGAATCATCGGGAAGTAGGTGGCAAACGGCAGGCTGCGGAACTTGGCTTTCACGCCAATCTTGGCCCACTGCACGGTGATCGCCTGGCACAGTTGCTCGTCGTTGATGTAGCGGCCTGCGCTACAGGCAAAGTCAACCTCAAAGCCTTGTGGGTAGCCTGCAGCCGTCAGCAGCTTTTGCGCAGCGGCCACGTCGTAGGCAAAGCGCTGATTGGCCTTTTTGGTCCAGCCGTTGACTTGCGGTGCTATCAGCGCGCCGCTGGGCTGGGCCAGGCCGCGCATCACCACTTTTTGAATCGTGTCGATGTCAATCGCCTGGTACAGCGCTTTGCGCACCCGCACATCTTTGAGCGGGTTGGCACCTTTCACGCTTGAATTGGGCAGCTCATCGCGGAACTGGTCCATGCCCAAAAAGATGGTGCGGTTCTCAGGGCCTTCCAGCACTTTCAACGCATCGTTTTGCCGCACGCGCGCCAGGTCTTGCAGGGCCGGGTCCAGCACAAAGTCAACCTCACCCGACAGCAGCGCGGCCATGCGGGTGGCGTCTGACTTGATGGGTGTGTAAACAATTTCCGTCACGTTGGTGGGGTACTTGCCCTTGCCCCACCACAGCGGGTTGGGCACGAGGGTGGCGCGCTGGTCGGGTGTCCAGTTCTTCAGCATGAAAGGCCCGGTGCCCATGGCGTTGCGGTGTGCAAAGGTTTCGTCTTTGGTGCGAATGTCTTTGGGCTCGGCAGAATTGTTTTTGTCGGCCCAGGCTTTGCTCAACATGCGCAGCTCGGTTAACTGGTTCAACAACACCGGGTTAGGCACGGTTGAAAAAATATCCAGCGTGCTGGCGTTAACCACTTCGACCCGGTCAATACCCAGTGCGTAAACCGTAAAGTTGGAGGTTTTGGCTTTGGCGCGCTCTAATGAAAATTTGGCGTCTACCGCTGAAAAGTCTGAGCCATCACTGAACTTCACGCCCGGGCGAATCGTCAGGCGCAGTTGCGTCGGGCTGAGCTGCTTCCACTCACTGGCCAATGATGCGCGTGGCTTGAAGGTTTTGCTGTCGTATTCAATCAGTGTGTCGTACACGGCCGCGTGCATGGTGTTGTTGACGCCGACGTTTTGGGCATGCACGTCCCAGGTTGACATGTCTGCCGCGCGTGCAAACTTGAAGGTTTTGGCGTGCAGGCTCAAAGGCACAGCGCCCGCTAATACAGCAGCAATCAGCAGGGCGTAGCGTTGGGTGGGTTGGTTGGGCATGGCAGTCTTTGAAAAAAGTAGGGATGCCGCAATGTCTCATACTTTTGCAAAACCGCCCCGGCTGCAAGGGGAATCAGCCGAACGAATCAGTACAGGCCGCGCCCCCGCGCCTGCAAACGCGCCAGGCCCAGCAGTGCATCGGTGTACGGCGTGGCAACGCCCGTCAGCGCACCCAGCTCCTTGACGGCGGTGACCAGCGCGTCCAGCTCCACCGCTTTGCCAGCTTCCAGGTCTTGCAGCATGGATGTTTTAAACGCACCGAGTTTTAACGTGACGGCATGGCGGTCTTCGGGTTGCTGGTCGATGGCAATGCCCAGCCGCGCACCAATGGCTTTGGCCTCCAGCATCACCGCAGATATAAAGCTGCGCACCAGCTCGTCTTTCAATATCAGGTCAGTCGTGGCACCCGTCAGCGCGCTGATGGGGTTGACCGTCATGTTGCCCCACAGCTTGAACCAGATGTCTTTTTGAATCTGCTCAGACAGCACAACCTCAAACCCGGCTTGGCCAAGCAGTGCTGCAAGCGCCTGCACACGCAGCGTTTTTTCACCCGACGGCTCGCCAATGATCAGCTTGTTGCCAAAGTGGTGGCGCACCAGGCCTGGCGCATCCACCGAGCAACTGGCATGCACCACGCCGCCCACCACATGCTGCGGCGCAATGGCTTTGTCTACCACGCCTTGCGGGTCAACCGACGACAGATGCGTGTCTGCATAGTTGCCGCCAAAGCCGTGCAAAAACCACCACGGCACACCGTTCATGGCGGTCAGCACCATCGTGTGGGGGCCCATCAGCGGCGCGATGTGTTGAGCCACTTCTGGCAGCGACGGCGCTTTGACGCTGATAACCACCAGGTCTTGCACACCCAGCGCTTGCGGCGACGCGCTGGCCTGCACAGGTTGCGCCGAAGTGACACCGGCCTGATTCAAGCGCAGGCCATGCAGATTTAGCGCTGCCAGTGTTTCGCCCCGCGCCACCACGCTGACGCTGGCCCCCGCACGCGCCAGGCCGTGGCCCAGCCAGCCGCCAATCGCGCCTGCGCCGTAAATGCATGTTTTCATGGTCTTGTTTCAGGCTTGCAGGCCGTCGGTCAATGTCAAAGCCATTTGCAACAGCGGGGTGGCTACAGCCCTTTTTGAGTTTAACCACAGGGTTTGGGTAATATCAGCTGATATTCAGGTGTGCATGGGCAGACCCGTTTCGCTATTAATTCAGTAGCTGCTTGCACCCGTATTTATTGGGCTAGAGCCTTATTTAACCCTCAAAAAAGGTCAAAATCATGCAACAACGACTGCTTGGCAGCTTAAAAACACCCGTCTCACCCATCGGCCTGGGCTGCATGGGCATGAGCGAGTTTTATGGCGCGACTGACGACGCCCAGTCGCACCACACCATGGCGCGGGCGCTTGAGCTGGGCGTTAACTTTTTCGACAGCGCTGACATTTACGGCTTTGGCCATAACGAGACATTGATTGGCGACTTTTTAAAAGCAGGCGGCGCTGCGCGGCGTGCGCAGGTGGTGCTGGCGACCAAGTTCGGCATTGTGCGAGCCGCTGGCGCGTACGAGCGGCGCATCGACAACAGCCCGGCCTACGTACACAGCGCGTGCGAGGCTTCGCTCAAGCGCCTGGGTGTGGAGGCGATTGACCTGTACTACTGCCACCGCCGCAACCCCGATGTGCCGGTTGAAGACATGGTCGGCGCGATGGCTGAGCTGGTCAAAGCCGGTAAGGTCAAACAGCTGGGGCTGTCTGAAGTGTCCGCCGCCACGCTGCGCAAAGCCAACGCTGTTCATCCGATTGCAGCGGTGCAAAGTGAGTATTCGCTCTGGGCGCGCGAGCCTGAAGATGACATGCTGGCCACTTGCGCCGAGCTGGGTACGACGTTTGTGGCCTACAGCCCGCTGGGCCGCGCATTTTTAACCGGTGCGCTGGACAAAAGCAATTTGGCAGCCAATGACTTTCGCAACATGCTGCCGCGCTTTAGTGGTGTGGCTTCAGACGCCAACCAGGCCATGGTTGACGGTTTGGGTCGCTTTGCCAAAGGCAAAGGCATGACCAATGCCCAGGTCGCCCTGGCCTGGCTACTGTGCAAGCACCCGCATGTTGTGCCCATCCCCGGTACGCGGCGCATCAACTACCTGGAGCAAAACGCGGCTGCTGCTGATGTTGTGTTGTCGGCATCAGACATTGCCGAGCTGGACGCGCTGTTCCCGCCGGATGCAGTGGCGGGCGGGCGCTACCCTGAGGCCGGGATGGTGGGGATTGAATAAGCGAGCGGACTAACCAATCCACGCCGCATTGTTCATGATCTCGTCAAAAAATGCGCGCAGCGTGGTCGGGCTCATGGTGTACGGGTCAAAGCTGGCCGAGCGCGAATACTTCAGGTAAATCGCGCGGTTTGATTCAAGCGACGACAGCGAACCCATAGACCACTGGGTGAACTTGCGCGACGCAATTTCAGCAAAGTCAAGAATCGCCGGATCCCGATGGCGCGCATCAGCCAGGATGCGGTGGTACAGCTGGCTAACAGCCGTCCTGTCGCCTTCAAGCTGCTGCAAAAAAATGCCATTGGCCAGGCACAGCGCCCCGGTCACGCCCACCCGCGCATTGTTGCGCTGCGATGCCGCCAAAATGGCCGACAAGTCTTCAGGGACCAGGGTTTTGGAAGTGCGGCTAGCGTAGGTCAGTTGGATCAGCATGGTGGTTTATGAGTGTAAAAATTTGATTACACCTTGGAACAGATACCGTTTGCTGGGCGGGGGGTTTGAAGTCAGGCGTTGTACGTCGCTTGTGCTAACATTCTTGGCATCATGCAAAACGCACTTCA
Organism: Polaromonas sp.; assembly: GCA_049653085.1. GTDB lineage: Bacteria > Pseudomonadota > Gammaproteobacteria > Burkholderiales > Burkholderiaceae_C > Polaromonas. The sequence continues at coordinate 39,225 of JBASFP010000067.1, read as the reverse complement.
TTCCAGCCGCACTCAGCTAGCCCCATCTTTTGACACGGCACGCTCTGCCCGCCTGGGTTTGCGGTCAAGCGAAACGCAATTGGCTGTGCTGCGCCGCGCTGCCGAGGTGGCGCACAAATCTCTCACCGACTTCATTCTTGACAGCGCCTGCTTAGCCGCTGAGCAAACGCTGCTAGACCAGCGTTTGTTTATGGCCAGCAGCAAAGACTACCAAGCCCTGCTTGACCTGCTAGACCGCCCAGCGCGCAGCAATGCCGGATTGAAAAAGCTTTTCTCAAAGCCCGCGCCATGGGAACAAACAACTGCCAAAAAGCCAGCCGCAGCCCGTACCCAGCCACGCATCAATGCGCGCGCCTGAACCTTTAAGTAGCAAAAGCCCCATCGCAGGCTTTGACTGCGGCAAACCCAGCCTGAACGATTGGCTGCAAAAGCACGCCCTGCAAGCCCAAGGCAGCGGCTCGGCCAGAACCTTTGTCGTGACCGACAAGGCCAGCGTGCTGGGCTACTACAGCCTGGTTGTCGGCCAAGTCGAGCCGATAGAGGCCACCGAGCGCATCCGCAAAGGCATGGGTCAATACCCCATCCCCACCATGCTGCTGACCCGGCTGGCCGTCGCTACTTCCGCGCAAGGCCAAGGTATCGGCATGGGCCTGCTGCAAGACGCCTTACGCCGCACGCTGAACGTGGCCGAACAAGCAGGTATACGCGCCCTGCTAACCCACCCCATTGACGATGATGCCGCACGCTTTTACCAACGCTTTGGTTTTGAGGTATCACCGCTTGGGCAAGGTCAGTTGCTGCTGTTGCTGACGGATGCGAAGCGGTGGGTTTGAGTGGATCTGTGGTGATGCAAACACTACTGAATTTATAGCTTTTTACGCCCGTATTTATTGGGTTTGAGGCGATTTTGATGGGTGAAAATGATGTTGAAAACAGCTAAAAACCCGATTTCAAAACCCAAATTTGATCGAACACAGAGTTTTAATTGTTTTTTACGTCGATTTTGAGGGGTAGACTGACCTGAAGATCAATAAAGTCGGGTGCAAGTAGCTATAAAATATATAGCATAACTTAATTACTTAGTACGCACGTCCAGCGTAAGCTGCGTTAATGAAAGGCTTAACCGCGTCCAAATCGGCCATCGTCGACAGCGGTATTTCCAGGCTGCCCGTGCCCCAATGCCCAATGTGGGTTACATCCCGCGCCTTGGGCAGCACTGCCAGCGCCTGGGTGGGGTCTATGTGTAGGTAGAGCAGCAGGTGGTTTTTGCGGTGCAGTACCACGGTAGCAAAGTTCTTAAGGCGTTTGAAGGCCGCATACAAGCGCAGCTCTTTGCGTTGCACGTCGTCGCCCAACGACAGGGTGTAGTCCTCAAGTGAGGCCAACAACTGCTGCGTCGCCTCAGGCAAATTGGCCAGCAGCTCTGCAAAAGACTTGTCTGAGCCGGCAGGTCTGCCGGTAGCGGCCTCTACCTTGGCAACTACAGCCTTGGGCGGCTTGGTGGGTGTGGCTTTGGCTGCATCGCCCCCTGCATTCGCAGATTCCAGCAGCAGCAAGTCAGTTCCAAAACGTCGGTAGCGAATCAGCTCAATGTTGCGGCCAATCTGCTGCACCGCGTGGCCGTCGTACTTGGTAAAATCCGCTGCAATGCACACCACGCGCGGGTCGCTCCAGTCGATAGCGTCCGCAGCGCTTTGCCCCAGCTTGGCCAAAACCAGCAACTTGAACTCGGCCTGGTGGTCCATCAACCAATCCAAGTAAAACAAGCCTTGATTAATGATGTTTTCACCCACCGAGCGTTTGTATTCCAAGATCACCGGGCAATTGTTTTCGTCCAACCCCAGCGAATCAATGCGCCCGCCGTGCGTTTTGCCGGTCGAATGTTCGCTGGCTACAAAGCGGATGTTGAGCAGCGGCTCCAAGTTGGCTTCGATCAGCGTTTGGAGCGGTTTTTCAAGGTCGGATGCGCTGCTTTGCAGTTCGGTGGCAAGGCCTGTGGTTAGGCGGAATAGTTTGATGTCGCTCATATGGTCATGCTCCTGTTGCAATTGCAGCAGCCCAACTAACGCCACTCTTTCTAAGGCATGCAGCAGCAGTCATGGAAAACGGCGCAGTCGGCTTCACCATTGCACGCAATTCATTTCTCTTGCCTTCAACCAACACCCTCTCGGCAGGTCCGATATTTCCTACAGCGGCGATATCACGGCACTGCTGAATCAGAAGACGACATTTGGCCCAAATCTTTGCTCTGGCTTCTTCAAGTTTCTCGAAATCCAGCTTTAAGTGCACCACTGTTTTTTCCACACGTTGGCGATCATTGGGATCCGCATCTTGATGTGGGACTGCCTTTCCTGTTTCAATGAAATCAAGTAGCGGCGGGTCGGCTGGACAGGCTGGGTCAAGAAGCATGTGGTTCTCGTTTAAATACGAGTGCCCGCCAAAGGTTGCAACGAGGCTTCCAGGTTGCAGGGGGAAAATAATCCCCTTTTTTGCATTCCCCACATTTCCACAAATACGGTAATTCTTCCAGTCGTAGGCCAACCACCAGTAGCCGTCTTCATACGTGGCCTTCAGTTGGCCCATAAATCTTTTACAAGCTTTCTTTGGTCGGAAGTGCTCTACATCCCTATTCGAAAAATGATCTTCGGCCTCTGAAAACCAGCATTTGTTCTGCGATAACGATAGCAGCCAATCTTTCACTTCGCCCCAAATTTCATTAGCCTTCGCGTCAAGAATTGCATCCCTTGCCGCCTTATTCGGAGCCGCAATCAGCAGGGTGCTTAGGACACCCGCAGCGTTAAGCCAAACGGTATCTGCCAGTCCGTTCTTGATAGGCCCATTGCTTTCGAAAAGTGGGATGTACCTCATGGTTTCGAACTGAAGATTTCTTCGAGCAATGCATCTGCACGTGCGTTTCTCTCGGTGATTTCGGTTTCTGTCATTCCAATAGTTGATCGAAGCTCCCTTCGGCGCATTGCCTCAATGAACTCTTTCTCTTCCGGTAAGCGATATGTCCGCATCAATCCGACGTCTCCCAATTCACTGGAAAGTTTCGCCAATTCTTGATCCTCGTCGTGTGTACGCCCCGACATGGATGCGAGCTCCTCGCGCCTCGACAAACTGTTCAAAACGCTCTCAGGCATTGCCGATGCAAGTCTAAACACATCGCTGGTCAGCAGCCTGTCAATACTCATACTTGGAGGCTCGTCTTCCGGTGGCAGTGCCGTTGTGCCGAGCGGGGTTCTATCGAGAATGCGAACATGCGTACGCGGGTGCGCACTAATCATCAAGGGGTTATGTGTGGCGATCACTACTTGGCTATTCCCTACAGCTGCAGGTGGTGCACTCGTATCGAGAGGATTTTCATCTGGTGCGGTCTTTGTGCTGTCGCCACCTTGTGCAGTAGGGAACAACGCTTTTTGCAGCATCGCTCGATACTCATAAGTCCAACGCGGATTCAGGTGCGAATCAGGCTCGTCCAACAAATACAAAGACTCATCGGACTGTGTGAATAGCAGCAGACCAAACACCGATACCAATTGCTGCTCACCTTCGCTCAATTGATCGAACCGGACAAGACTACCGTCTGCGCGACGCCCGACTACACGAATCTCCTCAATCAAATCACTGAGATACATGCTTTCCAAATGGTTGAATAGCAACTTAGGCGTTTCATAGGGCAACCTAATTTTTTCCAGACTCTCTCGGTCTTTCAAGTACAAGTACAAACGCTCGCTGCTCTGACTTCTTCCGCGGACGTCAGAATCGGTTGGTTCAAGGTTTCGAATTGGCGCCAATGATGCGGCTCTAAGCCTTTCCATGAAATCGCTGAAGTTCCCCCGCGCGCCCCAGAAAAAATGATTTCCGTCTGGTCGCGAATTAGCACTTGATTTTGACCAGTAGGGCGCTTTCAAAACGAATAATGCCGAATCAAAGGATTCAATTCCAAGCAGGTCTTTGCGGATGTGCTTCGCCAACGCGTGGTCTTCAAAGAACAGTGCCAATAGTGCTAGGTTTGCATAGTCTTTTCTACAAAAGAAAAACCGTCTTACCCCATCCGAATCTTTGCTTTCTAAATTGGACTGATAGTACTTTCGCGTTGGTGCCGTGAAGATTTTTTCAAGTCGATCGTTCCAGCCTGAATAGTAAGCAAATACATATTTTGGAAGGTATTCGCGAATGCCGCGCTTGAATGCCGCTTGGGTAATGGATTTACCATCGACAGAAAACTTAATCCGGTCTTTTTGGCGACTTGTATCGGCATCTACAAGGACGCGATGCCCGTGGCAAAAGTATTGCATCTCATAGGAAAAGCGCGTAACTGGTAACGCATCCTCCAGAGCAAGAAAAATCTCAACGATGTTCTCGATCAGGTTCGATTTACCAGAGCCGTTTCGACCCAACAGAACGGCAATAGGAACCGTATCGTCAAAATCGATTTCGAGATTCTTTAAATTCCTGTCGGCTGGGATTTTTAACCAATCAATCCTCATGACTGGCCTCCCTGTACGGCTGCTATCCTACAGATCCTAGACTCATTGTTCGGGTCAACTTTGAGCAAGTGTCGACCAATTTCGCCGCTAAGTTGAACGTAAAAATCGTCGATGCTAAGCTTCGACATTTGCCAAAGCTCCTTGGCATTCACTCCTTTGTTCTCAGCGACGAACGCCGCCAAATAATTCGAAGGCACAGAATCCAGTTTCATAATTGCATCCATTGGTTCATCACTACTCCTTGTGGCATTCGCACCACGCGACTGGTGTTTTCGCGCGGGTCGCACAGCAGCGTTGGCGACGCGCTTTTGTGGTGGCGCCGCCCCAATCCGGTCGAGCAACTCATTTGCCCGCTCATCGCGAGGGTCTTGCGGTAGTAATTCGCCACGAAACGCCTTTGCGAGCACCAGTGGATTTAGGCGCTGGGCTTGGCCGCTGGCATTAGTGCAGCTTGCTTCGACGCGGTCGGCGATGGCGAACAGCGCTTCTACGCGACGGACTATTTCGGCTTGCGCCGCCAGTGATGGAAGCGGGATTTCGAACTGCTTCACCTTTGACAGATTTAAATTTGGCTGGCTGCCACCTTCTGCTAATTCACGCATGCTTAGATAGTTAGTTTGCAATGCCAACTTCACGTAAGCGGGCAAAGCTTTTGTCCCGTCCACTACGACGGCGGCGCAAGCTTGGTTGATCGCGGCTTCGATGCCTAGCTGTGCGACTTGTCCACGCGTTTTACCTTCACCATACATAGCTACAAGTAGCGTGCCTTTTGGATAAATTTTGAGTCGATTAGCGGAGACACCTGCTGGCGTGACGAACTCGCTCGCACCTGCAATTACGGAGTTAGATGTGGCTGAACTTGTCACCCATGGTGTCCCGGTGCTGGCAAAAAACTGGCCGTTGGAACGAAGCGGCGTTGACCTAGTTCCGACCGCTGCGATGGCTGAAATTTGAACTTTGGGCACCTTTTCTACTGCAACCTCTTCGCTTTCCACGAGCGTGCCGTTCAACGCAGCATCCAACACCGTCTGCCGAAATCGCTTGAGCAAGGCGGGGACGCTATCGAACCGGTCGTTGCAGGCCCGAATGCGGCTAAACAGGGCGTCGAGTTTGTTGGCGATGCGTGTTTGTTCTGCGGTTGGGGCGAGTGCTATATCCAGACCACGAATATCTTCAAGACGAATGCCTTTGACGGTCGTGCCAGTACCCATGCCCTGAATAGCAGATTCTTTTGAGCGCCAAGCGTACTCCAGATACGTTTTATCAACACCCTTGTGCGGGAAAAGCGCCTTTAAGTCTTGGTTGATAGCGACCGCAACCGTAGGCCTAGCGATCTTCCCTAGCGACATACGGCTAGCCACTATGAGTGTGTCCGCTGGAATTAGCGTACTCGCGCTGTCCTCAAGTGCTTCTTGTGTAATGTGATCCTGTGTGTCGGTGATAAATCGGGCATGCATGTCCTTGACTGTCATGAATGGGACATTGCCCTGAAAGTATTCGGCATTTGATTTGCTGGGTGTGCCGCCTCCAACGATGGACGAAAGCAGTGCGCCGAGTTGCGTCGCCGCCCAGCCTTGCGGCAACTCACTCATCTTGTGGTTCCTGCTGAGCCAGCTCAAACAATTCCGCAAGCTTGGCCTGTAGCAAAAGTTTGGTTGGCTGCAATTGGGTTGTGTATTGCGCCACCAAGGCGGGTGACAGGCTACGTGAGAGTGCGTATTCGACGACCTCGTGGTCCCGGTCTTTGCACAACAGCACGCCAATGGCTGGGTTTTCGTGGGGCTTGCGATGGTCGCGGTCTAATGCTTCAAGATAAAACTCCAACTGCCCCAGATGGGCGGGTTGAAAGTCTTCGGCCTTGAGCTCGATGGCCACCAGGCAGTTCAAACCACGATGGAAAAAAAGCAGGTCTAGATAAAAGTCTTTCATGCCGACTTGAAGGCGAAACTGTTCGCCCACAAAGCAGAAGTCCCGTCCCAACTCGGTAAGGAAGAGCTTCAACTTGGCCACCAGCCCGCGCTGCAAGTCGCCCTCTTTGTGGTCGGCTGGCAGTCCCAGAAAGTCAACGAGGTAGGTGTCTTTAAATACCTGGCCTGCACTTGGGTGTAAAACTCTCAACGCTGTTGAGAGTTTTGCGGGCGTTACGGCAAGCCGCTCAAACAGTGCGCTGTCAATTTGTTGCGCTAGCTGCCTGACGGACCAGCCTTCCTGGCGCATGCGCTCTAGGTAAAACACTCGTTCGTGGCGTGTTTTGCATTTGCTCAGCAAGTGCAGGTTGGCAGACCAAGGCAATTCTCTCAACACCGTTGAGAGTTCTTTGTCACCTTCATAGACTTCAAAAAATTGCTTCATACGCCACAGATTCTGGGCTGAAAACCCTTTCAAACCGGGCTGACGTATATGCAAAAGCTGCGCTAGCGTTTTCACAGTACCTTGGCCCCAGCCTTCGTGTTGGCATTGGCGGCTAAGGTATTGGCCCACAGACCAATACAGGCTGACAAGTTCGGCGTTGGCAGCGTGAAAACTGCGGTTCCTTGCCTGTTCTACCAGCGCGACAATATGCTGAATTGCCGGATCCAATGGCAGACTTGAAGTGATCTTTGTCATGGGCAAATCAATTGTGTCGACACAATTTGAACTCCGATCAATTGACGCATCAGTGATGCGACTTTTTGCCTAAAGAACTCCATCAAGGTATCCGTGGCGCTCATGCATTAACTCCAGCGTCACTTTCTTCTGCATCCACCAACAAATCTTCCAAGACCCCATCCGGGTCTTCGCCTAGCTCTTCGAGCAGACTGCGTAGGTCTGCCAAGGCACCTGTCAGCTCGCGCATGACCAAGCGGGCAACCATCGCGGGTTCGTCGCGCTGGGCCTCTAGCGTTTCGGCGTTGTCGTCTTTCAACCAGCTGATGTCGAGGTTGTCACCACGTGCCTTGACCTGAGCACGTGTGAACTTACGCCAGCGGCCTGCTTCACCCGTGTCGACTCGCTTTGCAAGCGCAGCGGGGCTACCGCTGGGGTCGGTGCCAAACACGTCTTCAAATTTGTCGCGCTGGGTCGACGCCGGAGCGTCATCAGCTGTGCGAAAGTAGTCGCGGATGAAAGGGGTGCGCTTGCCAAACTGGGGCATGTTGGCGCGCATGTCGTACACCCACACTTCTTTGGTGTTGCCAGTGTCTTTTTTGCCACGTGTGAAAAACAGCACATTGGTTTTAACGCCGTTGGCGTAAAAGATGCCGCTGGGAAGTCGTAGAACAGTGTGCAGGTTGCATTTGTCCATCAGCTCGCGACGAATGTCAGTACCAACATTGCTTTCAAACAGCACGTTATCAGGCAGCACCACGGCGGCCCGCCCACCAGGTGCTAGGTTGCCATAGATGTGTTGCAAAAAACAAAACTGCTTGTTGGTGGTGGGGTAGGCAAAGTCTGTGCGGGCGGGCAGGCCACCGCCTTTTTTGGTGCCAAAGGGCGGGTTGCTCAAAGACAGTGTGGCCGCAGGCAGGTGGGTACCTTCGTCACCCAGGGTGTCGCCGAACTGAATACCACCTTCAATGCCGTGCAGCAGCATGTTCATCAGCGCCAGGCGGTGGGTGTCTTGCACCAGTTCCATGCCGTAAAAGGTGCTGCAGCGGTACTTGTGTTGTTGGGCTACAGATCGTTTTTCGAGTTTGAATTTTTTGCGCAGATAGTTGTTGGCTGCAATCAAGAAGCCGCCCGTTCCCGCTGCAGGGTCTTGAATCACATCGTACAGCGTGGGGCGCATCACAGCAACAATACTGTCGATCAAATCGCGTGGGGTGAAATACTGTCCCGCGCCGCTCTTTTTCTCACTGGCGTTGCGCTCCAGCAGGCCTTCATACAAGTCCCCCAGGTCATCGCGCTGCACGCTGTACCAGTCGAGCTTGTCAATTTCTACCACCAGCTTAGACAGCGTGGCGGGCTTGGTGATAAAAGTGCTAGCGTTATCGAAAATTTGCTTCACGCTACCTGTACCGTGAATGCCGTAGTCGAGCAGTAACTCTTTATACATGTCGAGCCGCTCGGAGGCCGATGCGTTCATCAGGTCAGCCCAGCGAGTACCGTCCATTTGCTCAATCGGCTTGTTTTTCTTAGGTTTCTTGTCGACCACCAAGCAGTCCTCTTGCCCGGTCTCTTGCATCATTCGCAAAAATAGCAGGTAAGTGAGTTCACTGACGTACTGATGGTAGGTCACACCGTCGTCTCGCAGCAAATTACACAGATTCCAGAGCTTGGCAACGATGTCTGACGCTGCGGGGTTGATTTGAGTCATGTTTTTTATTGGGAAAGCTGTCTTAGGACTTTGTACTGACTAAAGTAGGCTGTTTTAAGGAGAAATATAGCCTATAGCCCAACAAGAATGGGCGCAGGCAGCTACTAATTTTAGAGCACTGGATCTGTTTGCGCTGCGCGCTACCGATTGGCAGAAACGGAGTGGTTTGACCATACCCTCACTTCTCAACTCAAATGCTTGCCCACAATCCCGGCCAGCTCAAACATCGTCACCTGCGGTTTGCCGAAGACGGCCAGCAGCTTGGCGTCGGCGTTGATGTTGCGTTTGTTGGCGCTGTCTTGCAGGTTCTCGGCCTTGATGTAGTCCCACAGCTTTTTGATGACCTGGGTCCGGGCGACTGGTTCCGCGCCAATGACTGCCGCCAATGCGTCGCTGGGTTTCAGGCCTGAGCTTGGTTTGGCCACGCGCGCGACTTTGGGTTTTGCAACTTTGGCAGCAGGCGCTTTTTTGGCGGCTACCTTTTTGGCTGCGGGCTTGACGGCAGACTTGACCGCAACGGTTTTACCGAACGGCGTTTTGATTGTCGCTGTGCCTGTTTTTGATGCGGCTGGTTTGCGCGGTGGGAACTTTGACGGTGCAAATTCAAAGTTGACTTTGCCGGCCGTTGCGTCCCAGGCCAGCATGGCCTTGAACGCACGGCGGGTGCGCATGGACACGAACTTGTCCAGCAAATCAGTCTTGCCAGTTTCGAGCAATTTCACCATCTGCTCGCGCTCAATTGGCTGTTGCAAAATAACTTGACCAGTCTTGAAATCGCAGCTGGGCGTTGGTTGCGCGAGTGTGGGCACTGACTTGTCACACACATAGTTTTTGCCATGCTCAAATATGCTGCCACCGCACTTGGGGCACTTGCCCAGCGAGGTTTGCGCACTGAAGTCTTGAATCTCGCCGGTCTCGGCATTCTTGTCATCGCCAAAGTCAAACTCAAGCTTGTAGTTTTTGGTTTCCTCGTCAAACTTGATGACCATCTCTGCCGTGAAAGGCCAGCCTGCTTTTGACCTGAAGCCTTCCAGCGGGCCAATCTTTTTGTCACGTAAAAATTGCTCGACCTCGGCGTTTTCAAACGTACGGCCAGCGGGCGTTTTGCCGAAGCTGAAGCCGCAGCCTTCTGTTGCGCCAGCCTTGCCGGTGCAGGTGTAGCGGCGGTAGTTTTCTTTCACCACGCCGCCGCAGTTGGGGCAGGGCGTGGTCAATGTGGCGTAGTCGCCGGGGATGCTGTCTTTGTCGTAGCCCTTGGCTTTGGCCACCATGCGCTCGGTCATGGCGGCAATTTCGGCCATGAAGGTTTCACGGCTCAGCTTGCCGTGCTCCATTTGCGCTAATTTGAATTCCCACTCGCCCGTCAGCTCAGCTTTAGACAGCTCCTGCACGTCCAGCCCGCGCAGCAGCGTCATCAATTGAAACGCCTTGGCGGTGGGTATCAGTTCGCGGCCTTCGCGCAGCATGTATTTTTCAGCGATCAAGCCCTCAATCGTGGCGGCGCGTGTGGCGGGCGTGCCCAGGCCTTTTTCTTGCATGGCTTCGCGCAGCTCGTCGTCGTCAATGGTTTTGCCCGCGCCTTCCATCGCGCCCAGCAGCGTGGCCTCGCTGTACCTGGCGGGTGGGCGGGTTTTCAGGCCTTTGGCCTCGACCACTTCGGCGCGCACCATTTCGCCGGGTTTGACTGGGACCAGGGTTTTGCTGTCCTTGTCGTCGGTGTTTTCGTTTTCAGCCTCTTTGCCGTAAATGGCCAGCCAGCCCGGCTTGACGAGCACCTTGCCCTCGGTTTTGAACGAATGTCCGACAGACTGTGAAATTCTTGTCGTCACCATGTATTCAGCACTCGGGTAAAACACCGCCATGAAGCGCTTGACCACCAGGTCGTACAGCTTTTGTTCGGCCTCAGACAAGCCGCTGGGGGCTTGCAGCGTTGGGATAATCGCGAAGTGGTCGCTGACTTTTGCATTGTCAAAAATGCGTTTGTTGGGCTTGATGTAGTTGCCGTTCAGCGCGACGAGTGCGTGCGGAGCCAGGTGGCGCATGCCGCTGTCGGCCAGCATTTCAAAGGTCTTTTTAACGACGGGCAAATAGTCTTCGGGCAAGGCGCGTGAATCGGTACGCGGGTAGGTCAATGCCTTGTGGCGCTCGTACAGGCTTTGCGCAATTTGCAGCGTGGTTTTGGCTGAAAAGCCAAACTTGCCATTGGCCTCGCGCTGCAACGATGTCAAATCAAACAACTGGCCAGCGGCCTGCGTGGTGGGCTTGCTTTCTTCTGTGACGGTGGCGGACTTGCCGCGCACCGCTTCAGCAATGGCGAGTGCCTCGCGTTGCGACCAGACGCGGTCGGCTTTCAGCTCGGCATCGGGCTCGGCGTTGTCTGCATTAGCCGCGGCCTTCTTCCACTTCGGGTCAAACCACTTGGCGGGGTATTCGCCTACTTCTGCCAAAAACGATGCGTGAATTTCCCAGTAGTCACGGCTGACAAACTTGCGGATTTTTTCTTCACGTTCCACCACCACCGACAGGGTTGGCGTTTGCACGCGGCCCACGGTGGTCAAAAAGAAACCCCCATCGCGTGAGTTAAACGCCGTCATGGCGCGTGTGCCATTGATGCCAACCATCCAGTCGGCCTCAGACCTTGAACGTGCCGCATCCGCCAGGCCCTGCATCTGCTTTTCAGTACGGAGTGACTCAAAGCCATCGCGAATGGCGGCGGGTGTCATGGACTGCAGCCACAGGCGCTTGACCGGGTGCTTGCTTTTGGCGTACTGCTGGATGAGCCTGAAAATCAGCTCGCCCTCACGGCCCGCGTCGCAGGCGTTGACGATGTTGCCCACGTCTTTGCGCTTGGTCAGCTTGACGATGGCGTTCAGCCGCGTCTTGGTTTTGTCCATCGGCTTCAAATCAAAGTACGGCGGAAGCACCGGCAAATTGGCAAAGCTCCACTTGCCGCGCTTCACGTCAAACTCTTCAGGCGCTTGAATCTCCACCAAATGGCCGACAGCCGACGTGACGAGCCACTCGTCGCTTTCAAAATACTCGTCGTGCTTTTCAAACTTGCCCGCCGTGGGCGTGATGGCACGCACGATGTCTTGCGCGACGGAGGGCTTTTCTGCAATAACGAGTGTCTTCATATGTATTTCTTCAAACCTTCAATGTCTTCGGGGAACATTTCCCCGCCTTCGGCAAAAACGACCTTGCCTTCACGCCCCTTGACTTTTAGCACCACCACCACGGGCAAGCCCTTGGGTTTTGGCAGCATCTTAGCCACCTCGGGTGTCACCATGCCCGCCGGGAAGCTGTAGCCTTTGCTCAACATGTAGCCACTGGCGGCAGATTCCTGCTTGTCAATCGACAGTGCCAGCACGCCCAGGCCCTTGCCTTTTTGCGCCCGCCACAGTGCTTCTATATGCGGCGACTGCACCGCACAAAAAGGGCACCAGCTAGCCCACCAGTACACCACAAGCGTGTTGGCGCTTTGTTTTTGCGGTTGCCAGACTTCGCCGTTGAGCAGCTTCACGTCTGGCAATTGCAGCGTACTACCCAGCTTGGGCAAGGGGTTTTCAGTGCCCTGCGCCCACGCGGAAACCACCAAGGCCAGTGGGCTGAACTTCAACAAGTCTCTTCGCTGAATCATGGGGGTCTCCATTCAAAATCGCATCATTACAATACGGGCTTCTCGCGCGGGGGCGCACGCACATGCGCGCGCACATGCATGAATTAACCATACCTCAAAAATTTCGGGAAGTGTTTTGCCGTGCTAAAAAATCCATCGACCCCATCAGCAGAAGTCGCCCCATCGCCAGACGCGCGCCGCATTCAAACCCGCCGTTCCGGCGTTCACGGCAAGGGCGTTTTTGCATTGGCTGACCTGGCCGAAGGCGAAACCATCATTGAATATGTGGGCGAGGTCATCACCTGGAAAGAAGCACTGCGCCGCCACCCGCACGACCCAAAAGACCCCAACCACACCTTCTACTTTCACATGGACGAAAAGCATGTGATTGACGCCAAGCACGGCGGCAACTCGTCACGCTGGATCAACCATGCCTGCAAGCCCAACTGCGAAGCCGATGAAGACGGTGGCCGCGTGTTTATCAAGGCGCTGCGCAACATCAAGGCCGGTGAAGAGCTGTTTTATGACTACGGTCTGATCATCGACGCCAAGTACACCAAGAAGCTGCTGGCCGAGTACCCGTGCTGGTGCGGTGCCAAAAAGTGCCGGGGCACGCTGCTTGCCCCCAAAGACAAAGACGACAAGAAAAAGAAAAAAGACAAGAAAAAATAATCTGTCATTGCGGGTTTGAGGCGCAATCCATGCCCCCGCTCCCGGCTAGCACCGCAGAAGCCATGGATCCCGGATCGAGTCCGGGATGACAAGCATTACATTCAACAACGTGTCATTACCCACCGACCCTATCCGCTGGCCACTGGAAGCTCTTTGGCAGGCCATTGAGCCTACCTTGCCGGGCTTTACCTGCGAGGCGCTGCCTATCGTTGACTCCACCAACACCGAGCTGATGCGGCGCTTTAAAGCCGGGCGGCCCGAACCCACGCTGCTGGTGGCCGAGCAGCAAAGCGCCGGGCGCGGCAGGTTGGGCCGACAGTGGCACAGCCAGCGTGGCGACAGTTTGATGTTTTCACTTGGCATGCCGCTTGCCCCCGCAGACTGGTCGGGTTTGTCGCTGGCGGTGGGCGTCAGTCTTGCCGACAGTCTGGACGCAGCCCATCTGGCAGATCACCACATCGCCCTGAAATGGCCGAATGATTTGTGGCTGGTAGACAAAAGAACAGGCGGCAAAACCGAACGCAAACTGGGCGGCATTCTGGTTGAAACTGCCACCTTCGAAGGCCAGCGTTACGTGGTCATCGGGGTGGGCATCAATGTACGGGCGTTTGAAATGACGCTGCAAGAATCCATAGCGATTGCCCCCAACTGCCTGCAAAACTTGCAGCCTGCCGCAGACGTGGCCAGCACCTTGCTAAGCGTGCTGCCGCCGCTTGTGCAAACCGTGCAGGCCTTTGCGCAGTTTGGTTTTGCGCCGTTTCAAGCGCGCTTTGCCCGGCGTGACGTGCTGGCTGGCCGCGACGTGTTGCTGTCGGACGCAACCCACGGCCAGGCCCAAGGCGTGACAGAGCTAGGGGCGCTGCTGGTGCATACTCTTGCGGGTATGAAAGAAATCACTTCCTCTGAAGTCAGTGTGCGGCCATGTTGAGATTGATCGTTTTAGCGCTGATCCTGGCCAATGCAGGCTATTTCGCTTATTCCCAGGGCTTGCTCGCGGCTTATGGTTATGCTCCCGCCACGCAGGCCGAGCCGCAACGCCTGACGCAGCAAATCAAACCCGAGGCGCTGCGCATTTTGAACCCGCAAGAGGCCAGCCAGCTAGAAAACGCCACGCCGCCTGTGCAGGCCGCAGTGAACGCCACTGCCACTGAATGCCTGCAAGTCGGCATCTTTAACGAAGAACAAACCATGGTGCTGCGCGACAAGCTGGTCAGCAGCTTGCCGCCTAACAGCTGGGTGATCGAAAGCGCTTTGGTGCCCGCCCGCTGGCTGGTCTACATGGGCAAGTACAACAGCGACGAGGCGGTGGTCAAGAAAAAGTCAGAGCTGCGCGGCCTGGGCGTGTCGTTTGAAGCGCTGAACAACCCATCGCTGGAGCCCGGCCTGTCGCTGGGCAACTTCAAAACCCAGCCAGAAGCGGAGGCCGAGCTGGCGCGCATTGCCAAAAAAGGCGTCAAAACCGCCAAGGTGATGCAAGAGCGCGCCGAGCAGCGCGGCCAGCGGCTCAAACTGCCAGCGGTTGATGCGGCGCTGCGTGGCCAGCTCGACGTCATCAAGCCACAACTGGCGGGCAAGGCGTTTGCAATGTGCTCTTGATGCTTTGGTTGCTACTAATTTAGTAGCTGCTTGCGCCCGTATTTGTTGGGATTAATCCCATTTGGCTTAGCGAACAACGCTCAAAAAAGCCCGTGCTGCGCCGCGCAGGTTTTCAGCTTCAGCCGGGTTGCGGCCCGCATCGGCTTCGGCGCGTTCCATCAGGTTTTGGGCGACGCCGGGTGCGGGCGTGGCTTGCGGGGCTGATTCTGGGTTGATGAAATCAGCAATTTGCTTGAACAATTCAGTCATGGGGTTGCGCTGAATCATTAAATCGAACAGCGCCAAAAAGTTACGGTGAATTGAATATAAGGGTTTTCCCTAGACTCGCAAGCCTACAGGCGTCTTGTTTCCATGCCTAAGACGCATAACCTGATGGGCGAGGGCGCTTCAGCCACAATCGGGGCGTGAATATCCAGCTCCTGTCCGACCTACATCTTGAATCCAATCCTCACTTTGTGCCCCAGAGTGCCCCGGGCGCTGACGTGCTGGTGCTGGCGGGTGATATTGGGTCTTACCAAACCGACTCCTCGCTCACCCGACTGGGCATTGCCGACTTTGGGTTGGGGCGCTTTGCCAACTGGCCGTGCCCGGTGGTGTTGGTGCCCGGCAACCATGAGTACGACGGCCAGGAGTTTGACCAAGCACATGCGCGGCTACAAGACGTGTGCAAGCGGCTTGGCTTTATCTGGCTGGAGCGTGAAGTGGCGGTCATTAAAGGCGTCAGATTTGTGGGCTGCACACTCTGGACCGACTTTGACGCGCTGATGTCTACCCGTGCCACGGCCAGCCCGGTCACGATTGGCGAGCAACTCGTGGCGCGCGACAAAGCCTTTCGCGCCGCCAACTTTGCCTTGAAGAAAAACCATGCGCTGGTCGCTGGCCAGCCCATGCTGGCCGAAGGCGTGCGCGCATTGGGTTTAGAAAGCCAAACCTGGCTGCGGCAAGCGCTGTCAACATCTGTCGAAGGTAAAACGGTAGTGGTAACTCACTTCGCACCCAGTTTGCGCAGCGCAGACCCACGTTACGGCATCAACCCCGGCACGGCCGGCTTTTGTAATGCGCTCGACGATTTGCTGCCCCAGGCCCAGCTTTGGTTGCACGGGCATTTGCATTGCCCGGTCGACTACACAGCAGGCGGCTGCCGCGTGGTGGCCAACCCGCTGGGCTATGCGCGCAAAAACGAGCAACTGTATTTCAAGCCGCAAAGCAGCATCACGGTCTAGTGGGGCAACTGAGCCGTCGTCCGATTGATTCAAACCCATGCAGCCCTGGCCTCTTATTGACAAATTGCCGACCGGCATAGCGGGCCGCGCAGCAACCGATGCGCAAAACCTGGCCAAGCCCTTTGTGCATGACGACGGGCAAATCCGGTCATTGCACTTCAGCATGGGCGAGCTGCAAAGCCAGATGAACCTGCAAAACCCCAGCCACCTGCAGGTGGACTACACCCACACCATGATGGGTTTCTTGCTGCTGCACAGCGCACCTGCCAGCATTGGCATGGTGGGGCTGGGCGGTGGTTCACTGGTCAAGTTTTGCCATGCGCAGCTGCCCGCCAGCAGCCTGACAGTCATCGAGATCAACCCCCACGTCATAGCCCTGCGCCGCCAGTTTGCCGTGCCTGACGACGACGCCCGCCTTGAAGTGCTTGAGGCAGACGGCGCGACCTACCTGGCCCTGCAGACCGCCCGCTTTGACGTGCTGCTGATCGACGGCTTTGACCTGCTCGGCCAGCCCCCAGCCCTGTGTACGCAGGCTTTTTACGACGACTGCTTTGCAGCGCTTAAACCCGACGGCGTCCTGGTCGTTAACCTGCACTACGACGATGCTGACTACCCCGTCTGGGCAGAGCGCCTGCAACGCAGCTTTGGCGGCAACGCCTGCGAGGTGCCCGCACCTGAAAAGAGCAACGGCATCGTTTTTGCCACCCGCATGGACACCCGCGCGCCCATGTCACCGCGCAGCCTGAATCTGCAAGCCAGCTTGTCAGGGCTAACGCCAGAGGCTAGAGGGCAACTCAAACCCGAGTTCTCGCGTATTTTGTGGAGCATGAAGGACCTGGGCGGAAGCGATGGCGTTTGAGCTGCTAGTGGGGGCATGGTTTTGCTTGCTATATAAATAGGAGCTGCTTGCGCCCGATTTTATTGGGCTAGAGGCCTAAAACACGGGTGAAAATGGCCTGAAAACGGAGTTTTGAGCTTCAAAATCCGCTCAAAGACGTGTTTTAGCATCGTCAAAGCCTGAAAAGTGCCGTTTTTACCCATCAAATCGATCTCTAAGCCAATGGATACGGGCACAAGCAGCTACTGAATTGATAGTATAGAAACTCCTCCAACTTAAGAAGCGGCCAAAACAATGCTGTTTATAATCACAGTATTTGCGGCTTAAAGCCAAGCGTGAACGATGCTGACGAATAGATAAGGACGTGTTGCAAATGAAAACTGAACTGGTTCAATCGCTCACCACCAACTTTGAGGCCCACGCCCAGCAGACCGATACGGGCATTGAGTTTTGGCTTGCCCGCGATATTCAACAGCTGCTGGGTTATAGCAAATGGGACAACTTCTTAAACGTCGTTTCTAAAGCCAAAACGGCGTGCGATGTCTCTGGTCATGCTGTCACAGACCATTTTGCTGACGTCGGCAAAATGGTCGACTTAGGCTCTGGCAGCCAGCGCGAGGTCGACGACCTCATGCTCACCCGTTACGCCTGCTACCTGATTGCCCAAAACGGCGACCCGAAAAAGCAGGAAATCGCCTTTGCCCAAACCTACTTTGCCATTCAAACCCGCAAAGCCGAGCTGATTGAGCAACGCCTGCTGGATGCCGAGCGCGTTTTAGCGCGCAAAAAGTTGTCGGCAACTGAAAAAGAGCTGTCTGAAGTCATCTTTGAGCAAGCGGGCAACAACCAGAACTTTGACCTCATCCGCAGCAAGGGCGACCAAGCCCTGTTTGGCAAAAGCACCCAAGCCATGAAAGCGCAATGGAAGGTACCCGACACCCGGCCGCTGGCAGACTTTGCGCCCACCATCATCCTGAAGGCCAAAGACTTCGCCACCGAAATCACCATCTTCAATGCCAGGCAGCACCAAATGGGCACCGAGTCAGCCATATCCAGTGAGCACACGACCAACAACAAAGCGGTACGCGACACCCTGCTAAGCAGGGGCATTTGGCCTGAAAGCTTGGCACCTGCAGAAGACGTGAAAAAAGTCGAGCGGCGTTTGGTGTCAGAAGACAAAAAAGCTCTCAAAAAGCCGGACGCGTTGGACACCTGAAGAATTGCTATGTAAATAGGAGCTACTTGCGCCCGTATCTATGGGCTAGCGGTCTAAATCATAGGTAAAAATAGCTTGAAAACGGGTTTTCAGCTTCAAAATCCTGATTAAAACAGTGTTTAGAAAGGTGCAAAAGCCTGAAAAGTGCCCAGCGGGTATTCCCGGGACTCGCGCAAGCCGTAACTTGG
Organism: Polaromonas sp.; assembly: GCA_049653085.1. Lineage (GTDB taxonomy): Bacteria > Pseudomonadota > Gammaproteobacteria > Burkholderiales > Burkholderiaceae_C > Polaromonas. The sequence continues at coordinate 21,089 of JBASFP010000067.1, read as the reverse complement.
GTTTACAGTTCCTCAAAAGGAAGGCAGTGAATGGACTTAATAAATTTACAGGTAGGCAGGGTCGTTTTGCACGAGGTGTTCAAGCGCACTGACGAACGGCTAAAGGTCGAACCGCAATACGGAGCGGGCATCGAAGCCCTTGATGGGCCAGCGCTTGACGCCTTGCGCGAGCGTATCGTCGCTGCGATGTCGCGATCAGATAGGTGCATTGAGATGACCATCAGCAAATCTGAGCCCGCGAGCATGGTTGCGGTAGCGTCATCGTTGGTAAACGCCGACGAGACCCTATACATCACAGAATCACGGCGCGCCGCTGACCTGCTCGCGGAGGCGCAAAGGAGTCGAGCAATACCCGGCGGTATTGTGGTCGTCTTCACCGGTAGTTTTGGTGTTCCCATGAAACGCTTAGTCGGAGTCATCAAGGCCGAGGTTCATACTGGATTTCAACGCGACTTAAGCGACGGCAAATTCGTCCTGAAATTTCTCGACAAGTTACTGCTGACACCACAGACAAAGCTCTACAAGATTGGGCTTTACGTCGAACAGAAACCCGCCGAATCAGGACTTACTGAAGCGTGGCGGGCTTTTATCTACGACGAAACGATGACTGTGCGAGACCGCTACGGGGCTGCCCAGTATTTCTACGATGGTTTTCTTGGCCTTACTTTCCCCACTTCTAGCGCCCGACAAACCAAGCAGTTTCATGATCTAACAAAAACCTTTATTCAATCGATGAAGATCGCGGAAGAGGAGAAGGTGGCGTTTCATAACGCACTCGTGACGTACTTGAAGGTTGACCAAAGTCCCACTGTAGAGGTAACGGCGTTTGGCACCTCGTATTTCGGCGACCCTGCGATACGGGACTCCTATGAAACATTCATGACCGAGAAGGGCTTTCCGGATACGGCTATCAACAAGGATCTTGCCGATGTTGAACGCTCACTCCGATTTCGCCGCCTAGTGTTTCGGAATCAAGTCCGCGTCACTGCGCCAGCCGAGGGCTTTGATGACTTGATCAAGATCGAAGCTATCGACGGCGAGCCCAACCAGAATGGGGACTTGGCGAGGTGGACGCGGGTGACCATCAAGGACAGGATCGCGAATCAACAATGAATGAGACAGAGTTCCTTGCACGATGGCGGGCGGAGAAGGAAATCTACGCCGCGTGGGGGAGCGTCATTGTCAAAGAAGTTTTAGGAGGCCTTCATGCACTTGATAGCACTCTCGATCCAGACGTATTTGTAAAAATCACTCCATTGCCACGATTGAAAGGCGATGATTCCCTTTTGGGAAAGGCATTTCATCGGGGTAAACCGTATGCTGACCCCTACGCAGAGATTGAAGACAAGGTCGGTGTCCGCTTTGTGGTGCTGCTAGCCTCAGATGTCCTGACGCTTCAGAAAGTCATTGAAGATGGGCGACTTTGGCATTGGTCTCTCGACAAGGACTATGAGCAGGATCGGGAGCAGCGCCCCCTTGAATTCGCGTATCAGTCGAAACATTATGTGTTACGCGCAAATCAAGACATAACAGATGGCAGCATCACGATTCTCAATCAAACGCCTTGTGAGGTTCAACTGCGGACACTGCTACAGCATGCGCATAGCGAACTGACACACGACAACATATATAAAGTCCAGTCGGGTACACCAGTGAGCAGCAACGTCCACCGAACAGTGGCGAAAAGTATGGCGCTGATTGAAGCCGTAGACGATTTTTTCGAACGTGCTATCCAGCAACTTGGCGAAGCTACTGCTACTGAGCGCGCCGCAATGCAATCGCTCTCGCAATTGTTCGGAAAGTATGTCGGCTTGGCACCGGGGAACGACAAGAGCAACGCCCTTGTTCTTCATGCTTTACGACAACAAATCACCCCTGACTTGCATGCGCAAATTGAGGAAATGCTGCAGGCCAAGCCATTTGTCCTCGACAACATTCGAGCGCGATACGGGTCTATCCACGCCTTTCGCCAGCCATGGATCTTGTTCGCGTACCTTCAAGTCGACCGTCAACCGAATCAAACCCAAGACAATTGGCCGCTTACACCGTCTGAGATAAATCCGGTCTACACGGATCTTGGAAAGCGCATGAACTGAAAATGCTACCCACCTGTTGATTCGCTCTATGACAAAACTAGCTAAACCGACCGGCCGACCTGTAACCGCATTTGCCACCGAAGCAGATGAGCGCGCGTATTGGGAAACAGGCAGCGGGCGCGACTCTACCGAACACCTTGACTGGTCGAAAGCCCGCAAGACGGAGCTGCCCATCTTGACGCCGACGACCAAGACGATTTCGCTTCAATTGCCTCAAGCCTGCCAAACCCCATAACCCGCCTCCCGCAGGGCAATCCCCAGCTCGACTTCCATGTCTCGGGCGCCTTCGTAGGGCATGGGGTTGTACATTTCGTACAGCCTGGGCAGCAGACGCAGGCCGAAGTCGCGGGCGTAGCGGCTGGACTGGATGCCGGCTTTGTGTTTGTCAAAGCGCTGGTCGATGTCTAGCCCGGTCATGCCGACGTAAACGAACGGTTTGCCGAGGATGTAGTCTGGGTTGCAGCGCCTGAATCTGGCGATGTTCCAGACCTCGGGTGCCAGCTCGATGACGTAGACGCTGTAGTGGTGGCCGCGTTGTTTTTTTGCTTTGACTGGTTTGTCGGGCATAACGACAGGCTCGTTATTCGCTATAAAAACAAGAGCTGCTTGCGCCCGTATTCATTGGTCTACAGGCCAATTTGATGTTTGAAAAAGCTCAAAAAAAGGCTTTTAACGGGTATTCAGGCCGTCAAAGCAGCTGTCCAGCACCAGCTCAACGATTTCTTCATCCGTGTGCTGCCCGCCCGCTTTTAAAAAGCCGGGCACCGGGTCACAGGCCCTGGCGTACAGGGTGTACAGCACCACCAGCGGCGGCAGTTTGGCACTCAGTGTGCCGTCGGCCTGGGCGGCTTCTATCCAGCCGCCGATCTGGTCGCTGATCTGCATCAGGCCGTCGAGGTACGCCTTGTTGGCCATCAGGTTGGCGCGCAGGGTGGAGTTTTGGCTGGGCAGTGACGGCATTTCGCCTTTGAGCTGCACCTGCAACATCCAGCGGGCAATGGCTTTGAGTTGCACTAACGGCGCTGCGTCTGCTGGCAAGCCGGCCAAAAACGCTTTGGCCAGGCCAATCACGCGCACCATGGCGGCGGCGGCCAGGTCTTCTTTGCTTGAAAAGTGCTTGTACAGGCTGGCTTTGGCAATGCCTACGTCCAGCGCCACCTCGTCTACCGTCATCAGGTCAAAGCCTTTTTCAGCCAGCAGGCGGTTGACGGACACCACGATGGCGTCTTCCCGGGCCAGCAGCATTTGCGCCTTGAAGCTGGTTTTGGCGGGCGGTGTTTTAGCGGTGGCAGAGTTCATCAGCCATTGTAGACACAGTACAGGCACAACTCAGACAGTGCGTATATAAAAAACATGAGAGCCTCATTAATTGGGCGTTCTGGCTGTAAAAATACCTAAAAGTAAATTTGCTGAAATAGGGTGACTTTGCCTTTGTCGGGCAGCGACCACACCGTGTGTAGGAGAGATAAGGTCAACAGGTTGGCGGTTTCCAAACCTGTCATAAATGGCGTATTCTATGTTGCAGTGCAGCATTAATTGCAATCCGGAAACACCATGTCCAAATCCTTCATGCAAAGATCTTTCAGTCGAACCATGCGCAATGCCACCCGGCTCACAGGCATGGGCAAGCTGCTGGACGCCACCCGGCTGATACAGCGTGCCTTGCTGGGCGATGCGCCGCATGTCAGACCTGCCAGCAAGCAGGCAACCCAGCGCACCAGCACGCCAGCGGCCAACGATCCGCAAGCCACAGGCGCGCCGCCGCAAGTCATCATCTTGCCGCCCCCTGCAAAGCCAGCAGGTCTTGCGCCGACCACAGCGCCGCCGCGCAAGGCCAGCCGCGCAGCATCATTTACCAAACACCAGTTTGTGTTTGAGGGCGACAGCTACCCTTATCGGCTGTATGTGCCGTCTGCAACCGACGCCAACAAAAACGTGTCGATGCCGCTGGTCGTGCTGCTGCACGGCTGCAAGCAGGACGCGCTGGACTTTTCAAATGGCACGGCCATGAATGCGCTGGCTGAAGCGCAGCAGGTGATGGTGCTGTACCCCGAGCAGATCACCAGCGCCAATGCGATGCGCTGCTGGAACTGGTTTGAACCCGGCCACCAGCAGGCCGAGCGCGGCGAGCCCGGCATGATTGCCGCGCTGACGCAAAAAATCGTGCAACAGCATGGCGGTGACGCGCAGCGGGTTTACATCGCAGGCTTGTCGGCGGGCGGCGCGATGGCGGCGGTGGTGTCCAGCCTGTACCCGGATGTGTTTGCGGCTGTTGGCGTGCATTCTGGCTTGGCAGCGGGTGCGGCTAAGGATGTGATGTCGGCCTTCAGCGCCATGCGCTCGGGTGCCAAAGGCCATGCACTGCCGGTGATGCCGACCATCGTCTTTCATGGCAGTGCTGACAAAACCGTGCATCCTGACAACGGCGAACACATCACCGATGCAGCGCTGGCAGCACTCAAGGCTTCAGGCTTGAAACTGGTTAAAAGCCAGGACAACACCGGGCGCGAGGCCTACATTACAGCCGACGGCAAACCGTTTATTGAAAATTGGCGCATTGACGACGGCACGCACGCCTGGTCTGGTGGCGACGCAGCAGGCAGCTACACCGACCCGGACGGCCCGTCTGCATCAGCCGCGATGCTGGCTTTCTTTTTGCAGCACCGTTTGCAATCTACGGCTTAGCCTGTCATTGCGGACTTGATCCGCAATCCATGCACCCGCTCCCTGGCAAGCACCGCAGAAGGCATGGATCCCGGATCGAGTCCGGGATGACACACAGTCAATGCTTCTTCTTGGTCGCTTCGCCGCCTTGCAGGTCTTGCAGCGCAGCGGCATGCAGCGCTTTTGACAGCGCGTCCAGCACGTCTGATTCAAGGTTCCAGCAGTGCCAGTACAGCGCAATCGGCAGCGCAAAAGCGGGGCAGACATTGACCAGGCGGCCTGCGTCAATGTCGGCCTGCACCAGCAATTGCGGCAGCACCGCCGCGCCCCAGCCAGCGCGCAGCGCCCGCACCTGGCCTTCAGACGACGGCACAAACATTTTGTCGAGCTGCACGCTTTTCAGGCCAAACGCCTTGTTGACAAACTCGCCTGCCATGTCGTCTTTGCGGTTAAAAGCAATAAACGGCAGCTTGCGAAAGTTGTGTTTGCCCAAGGGCTGGCCAGCCAACTTGTCAAGCACCAGCTCGGGCGTGGCCACGGCCAGGTAGTTCATGTCACCGAGCGAGCTGACTTTGCAGCCGCGCAGCGCCGCCTTGAGCGTGGTCACGCAGCCCAGCACCTGGCCTTCACGCAGGCGCTCGTGGGTAAAGTCCTGGTCGTCGGCAATGATCTCAATCGGCAAGCCCTGGCGCGCCAAGTCGCTAAGGGCGGGCAGCGCCCAGGTGGCAATGCTGTCGGCATTGATGGCAATTGAGATGCGCGACTCTTCGCGTGTGCCGCTGGACGCATTCGGCGCCAGCTCGTGCAGGTCACGCTCCAGGTCAGCGCGGATCAGCCGCAGCATTTTGGTGTGTTTGAGCAGCAACTGCCCGGCGCTGGTCAGCCGCAGCGGCCGGGTGCGCACCAGCAGCACCGTGCCAACTTGCGACTCCAGCGTGCGCAAGCGCTGCGACACCGCCGACTGGGTGATCGACAGCCGAACGGCAGCGCGCTCAAAGCCGTCCTCCTCAACAATGGCCGCCAGGCATTCCAGTGCAGCAGAGTCAAAATTATTCATGTCGCCCTCAGCCTTCGTTTTTATATTAGTAAAACTGATGATCAGTCTATCCGTTTAATTCAACTATTCATAGGCCTTGCCGTGCGTGAAAATCCGGCTTGCAAAAATCAACGGAAAAAGGCAAGGCATGAAGGTCATCGTATTAGGCGCCGGCATCATCGGCATCAGCACCGCCTGGCATTTGCTGGAGCGCGGGCACGAGGTCACGGTGGTCGACCGCCAGCCCCAAGCCGCCATGGAAACCAGCTTTGCCAACGCCGCGCAAATATCGGTCAGCTATTGCGAGCCGTGGGCGAATCGTGATGCACCGTTCAAAGCCCTGAAGTGGATGTTCAGTGACAGCGCGCCGCTGCTCTTCAGGCCACAATTTGACATCAAGCAATGGCTGTGGGGCTTGAAGTTTTTAAGCCAGTGCAACGACGCGGCGTTTGAGCGCAATGTGCAGCAACTGGTGGCGCTGGGCGCGTACAGCCACAGTGCGCTGAAAGACGTGGTCAGCGCCACTGGCATTGACTACAACCGGCTGGAGCGCGGCATCGCGCATTTTTTTACCGACCAAAAATCATTCGACACCGCAAATGATGCCGCCGCACTGATGCGCGAATACGGCGTAGACCGCAAAGTCATCAGCAAGGCCGAGCTGCTGGCGATTGAGCCCGCCTTCAATGCCTTTGCGCACCGCATTGTGGGCGGCACCTACACCGCCAGCGACGAGAGCGGCGACGCGCGTGTGTTTACGCAAGCCTTGGCTGCGCGTTGCCTGGCGCGTGGCGCGCAGTTTTTGTATGGCCACGATATTGTGCGCCTGAACAAAGCAAACAATGCTATTGAATCAGTAGCTGTTTGCGCCCGTATTCATTGGTCTAGTGGCCAAAATGATACCGAAAAAGAGCTGCTTTTGAAGGCTGACGCGGTGGTGGTGGCCTGCGGCTCTTACAGCGAGCCCTTACTTAGCAGCGTTGGCGTTAGCCTTCCGATCTACCCCGGCAAGGGCTATAGCGCCACCTTCAAAATCTTGCGGCCCGAGCTGGCGCCCCAGGTCAGCACGATAGACGACGAAGTCAAATGCGCCATGAGTCGCTTGGGCGGTGAATTACGGGTGGCGGGCACGATTGAGCTGGGCGGCTACGACACATCGCTGACCACACCCCTGGCTCAGGCCAGATGCGCCATGCTGGCACGAAGGGTTGAGGAAGTGCTGCCCGGCGTGTGCGACACGCGGCTTCAGGCCGAAGGCGGCACACCCAACTTCTGGACCGGCCTGCGCCCCGCCACCCCCACCAACATCCCCTACATCGGCCAAACCCCGGTCAAAAAGCTCTGGGTCAACGCCGGCCACGGCACACTCGGCTGGACGCACGGCGCAGGATCAGGCAAGGCGCTGGCCGAGCTGATCAGCGGGCACAAGCCGGATATGGCGTTCAGGTTTTACGGGATTTAAAAGGTTGATTTAGGCTGAAGATGGTGCCAAAATGGCTTCATTCAATCATTTGAAGCTGTTTTGGAGTCACTATGTCAAACCTGTCCATCAAAGACGTGCCCGAAGCCTGGGCTGAAAGCCTGCGGCAACGCGCTGCGCGCAACCACCGGTCGCTTCAGGGTGAGCTGATGGCCATCATTGAGCAGGCTGTGACTGCAGAGCCGGATGCGGAAGTTTATAAAAGCGATTCGTCAAACCTCGACCGCTTCCGGCTGAATACGCAACAAGATCGCCGTCAAGGCCGCATCGTTGGTTATGACCGCATGGGCAACCCTATCATCAATCAAGGCTGGAAGACGATTGAGCAAGTGTGCGCAGAGATTGATGCCCAGCCCAAGGAGATGCGTCCGGTCTATCCCCCAGGCATTGCGCTGAGTGTTGACATTATTCGCGCCGAGCGGGACGCACGATGAGTCTTTCTACAGGCTCTGGCCCTCGCCCTTTGTATGTTGCAGAGCCGCCAGCCCAATATCTGGCACGCCCACCAGTGGTGGTGGATTGCAGCGCGCTTGCAGGCATACTTTTCGAAGAGCCTTGGCAAGCCCAGGCCAGCGAGAAGATTCGTGGCCGCACCTTGAATGCGCCCTTTCTGCTGGAAATCGAACTTGCCAGTGTCGCCATTAAAAAGCACAAGCAAGGCTATGGTGCATTGGTTGACAAAGGTCTGGAGCGCTTTAAAGCACTGAACGTAACGCTTCATCAAATCAAGCTGAAAGAGGTTTTAGCCTTGGCCTTGCAATACAAATTGTCAGCCTACGACGCCAGCTACCTGTGGCTTGCTGCCGAGCTAAAAGCGCCGCTGGCCACCTTTGATGAAAAGCTGGCGGATGCGGCGCGCATCCATCTGGCCAGCTTGCCTTGAATTAATCCACCACAGGCACCCGCAGCGCCAGCGCGCACATCAGCTCGTAGGCCACCGTGCCGCCAGCGTGCGCAACTTCGTCGATTGGTAAAACAGAGCCGGTTGCTGCTCGGCCCCACAGCGTCACGTCACTGCCCATGCAAGCACCGGGCACGGGTGTCAAATCAACCGTGACCATGTCCATGCTGACACGGCCCACCATGCGGCAACGCACGCCGTTGACCAGCATCGGCGTGCCGGTGCTGCAGTGGCGCGGGTAGCCGTCAGCGTAACCGCAGGCCACTATACCGATGGTCATGGGCGCGTCAGCCGTAAAGCTGGAGCCGTAGCCCACCGTGTCGCCCGCCACCAGGTTTTGCACGCAAATGATTTTTGAGCTGAGTGTCATGGTCGGCTGCAAACCCCAATGGTCGGCGCTGTGATCAGGAAAGTCTGGCGCGCTGCCATACACCGCAATACCGGGGCGTATCCAGTCTGACTTGGCGGCCAATGCGCTGCTATGGCGCAGGTTGGCCGCGCTGTTGCTTAAAGATCGTTCACCCGGCAAATCATGCGTCACGGCAACAAACGCAGCCAGTTGCGCGCTGATGCCTTTGGCTGTGTCAGCGTCTGAGAAATGCGTCATCAGCGAGACCTCATCGACCTGCGGCAGCGCATTCAGCCTGGTCCATGCAGCGCGGTAACGCTCAGGCTTAAAACCCAGGCGGTTCATGCCGGAGTTCATTTTTAAAAACACGCGGTGTGGTGCATTGGTTTTGTGCGCTGCCAGCATGTCGATCTGCTCGTTGCAATGCACCACGTGCCACAACCCCAGACGTGAACAGATTTCCAGATCACGCGCTTCAAAGCAACCCTCCAGCATCAAAATCGGCCCGCGCCAGTCGAGTGCGCGCAGGCGGGCGGCCTCATCAAAATCCAGCAGTGCAAAACCGTCAGCACTTTTCAAACCATTAAAAGCGCGTTCAATGCCGTGGCCGTAGGCGTTGGCTTTGACGATGGCCCAAACTTTAGCGTCGGGTGCAGACTGCCGCGCGCGTGCCAGGTTGTGACTCAGGGCAGCGGTGTGAATGGTGGCTAGTATGGGGCGGGGCATGGGCTAATTATTGCCTGCCGGAATGCCATGCTATAAACCAGCATCGTATGGAGACACTGACCCTTTCATGAAGCGCGGCTTTTACACCATCATGGCGGCACAATTTTTCAGCTCACTGGCTGATAACGCGCTGTTTGTAGCCGCTGTGGAGCTGCTTAAAACCAATGGCGCGGCCAAGTGGCAGCCCGCAGCGCTGGTGCCCATGTTTGCCCTGTTTTATGTGGTGCTTGCACCGTTTGTCGGGGCGTTTGCGGACTCGCAGCCCAAGGGCAAAGTCATGTTTGTCAGCAACGCCATCAAGGTAGCGGGCTGCCTGCTGATGCTGTTTGGCACGCACCCACTGATGGCTTACGCGATTGTGGGTTTGGGCGCTGCGGCTTATTCGCCCGCCAAATACGGCATCCTGACCGAGTTGTTGCCAGCGTCGCAACTGGTCAAAGCCAATGGCTGGATTGAAGGGTTGACCATTGCATCCATTATTTTGGGTGTGCTGCTGGGTGGGCAACTGGTGGGGCCGGTTATTTCTTCGGCCTTGCTGTCTATCAACGTGCCGTTCATCAGCACGGGCATCGACACCGCGCCCGAAGCCGCCATCAGCGTGCTGATTATTTTGTACGTGATAGCCGCCTGGTTTAACACCCGCATCCCCAACACCGGCGTTGAAATGCGGCCCATGCCGCGCAACAAACTGGAGCTGCTGCCCGACTTCTGGAACTGCAACGCCGCATTGTGGCGCGACAAGCTGGGTCAAATCTCATTGGCCACCACCACGCTGTTTTGGGGCGTGTCAGGCAACCTGCGCTACATCGTGCTGGCCTGGGCTGCGGCTGCGCTGGGCTACAGCACCACGCAGGCCTCGTCGCTGGTCGGTGTGGTGGCCATCGGCACGGCTGTGGGCGCTGTCATCGCGTCGATGCGCATGCGGCTGGACCAGGCCACCAGTGTCATGCCGCTGGGCATCGGCATGGGACTGTTGGTGATTTTGATGAACTTCATTGACAACGTCTGGGTGGCCGCGCCATTTTTGATTTTGTTGGGTGGCCTGGGTGGCTTTTTGGTGGTGCCGATGAATGCGCTGCTGCAGCACCGGGGGCATAACCTGATGGGCGCGGGCAGGTCGATTGCGGTACAAAACTTCAATGAGCAGGCCTGCATTCTGGCGTTGGGCGCGGGCTACAGTTTGTCTACCGGCATGGGGCTGTCGGCCTTTGCGGCGATTACTGTTTTTGGTGTGGTGGTGGCGGGCTTCATGTATGTCATTCAGCGCTGGCACAAAAGCAATTGCATCAAACACAAAGAGCAGGTCGATCATCTTTTGAGCATTGCGCGCAGCGACAACTCGCACTGATGCAGGCTTCAAAAACCAGCAGCAGCGCACTGGCCGCTGGTGCCATCGTTGTCAACGCCTTCATCTGGGGAGTGTCATGGTGGCCACTCAAAGTGCTGCAAGACAACGGCCTGCATCCGCTGTGGGCAACGGCTGCTGTCTACACCCTGGTGTCCGTGGCCATGCTGCTGTTTTACCGCCAGTCCGGCCGTGCCTTGCTGGCCAATCCGCACCTGTGGTTTCTTGCTGTCGCATCGGGCATGACCAACGTCGGCTTTAACTGGGCCGTCACGGTGGGTGATGTGGTGCGTGTGGTGCTGCTGTTTTATATGATGCCCGCCTGGTCGGTGCTGGTGGCTTGGGCGCTGCTGGGTGAAAAGCCAACGCGCGCGTCTTTGTTGCGACTTGCTTTGGCCATGGCCGGTGTGCTGATTGTTCTTAAAACACCAGACTCCCCCTGGCCTGTTCCGCAATCAGCCGTTGACTGGTTGGCGCTGATGGGCGGCCTGAGTTTCGCCATCACCAATGCGCTGCTGGTCAAGTACAACGGCAGCCCCAGCAGCGGCCGCATGCTGGCCATGTTTGCGGGCGGCGCGCTGTTGTCAACGGGCGTCTCATTGCTTGGCCTGCTGCTGGGCACCTTGCCGCAGCCTGCTTTGCAGACCACGGCCATACCGGTGTTTTTTGGGCTTTGCCTGGCATTTATTGTCAGCAACGCCATGTTGCAGTACGGTGCTGCGCGGCTGGTGGCCAGCACCACGGCGCTGTTGATGCTGACAGAAATTTTGTTTGCCAGCGTGTCGGCTGCGGCTCTGGGCGCAGCAGACTTCAACCCGCGTGTGCTGTGGGGCGGCAGCCTGATTGTGCTGGCAGCGTTGCTGGCTGCGCTGGCGCACCACAACGAGTAGCATTGCGGTTTTACTTCTGGAGCACCGCATGACCGCACAAACTGTTTATGACTTTGAAGCAAAATCCATCAGCGGCAAAGACATTGCCTTGAACCAGTTCAAAGGTCAGGTCATGCTGATCGTCAACACCGCCAGCAAGTGCGGCTTTACCCCACAGTTTGGCGGGCTGGAGGAGCTGCACAAAACCTACGCCAGCAAAGGCCTGGCCGTATTGGGTTTCCCGTGCAACCAGTTCAACTCGCAAGACCCGGGCGCAGATGGCGAGATTGCCGAGTTTTGCCAGGTCAACTACGGCGTGAGCTTCCCCATGATGGGCAAGATTGACGTCAACGGCCCCAAAGCCCACCCGCTGTACAAATGGCTCAGCGCAGAAGCGCCAGGCCTGTTGGGCAGCAAGTCCATCAAATGGAACTTCACCAAGTTCTTGGTTGGCAAAGACGGTCAGGTCATCAAGCGCTACGCACCGACCGACAAGCCTGCGGACTTGGCGAAGGATGTGGAGGCGGCTTTGGCGGCTTGACGGGTTAAAAAAGCTCTAAAAACCGCTTTCTCAGGCATGTTTTAGAGGTTTTACCCAATCAATACGGGCGCAAGCAGCTCCTGAAATAGTAGCGTTTTAATATTAATGTACTGCGATATCCAGCCTCACCAGCGTCCCAATCGGCTGGTTTGGGGTGACTGACAATGTGGCCCCCAGCATTTCAGCGCGGCTTTGCATATTGCTCAGGCCACGCCCACTGGTGGCGCCTGCGTTAACGCCAATACCATCATCGCTAATACAAATTTGGCACACATTGGCATCAGCGTGGTAGCGGGCACTTAACACCACCTCTTTGGCTTTGGCGTGCTGAATGATGTTGCTGAACACCTCCAGCAAGATGCGCTGGATATGCTGAATGTCTTTGGGAGTCAACTTTTCAAACTTGGGCAGTGTGTCTACCTGCCAGCGCAGATGCAGATGAGCGGCGTCCAGCCGGGGCTGCAAACGATGCCTCATGGTGGCTAGCACCACTGCCAGATCGCCATCGACTTTGTCAATCGCATCAACGGCCATGCGCAACTCGTCCAGCGCGTCTGAGGTGTGCGCTTGAATTTGCGTGCGCGGTGCGTCGCTGTTAACCAGGCCAAGCAACGCCACCAGCTGCGAGCCCACAGAGTCGTGAATGTCTTGCATCATGCGTTGGCGTTCGATTAATGCTGCCTGCGCAACTTCCAGGTCTTTTTCGTAGCGCAACTTCAAAATCCTGTTTTGCATACCCCAGTACCGTCGCACCAGCATCATGCCCACAGCAAAGTTGGACAGAAAAAACATGTAATAAACCAAATGTTGCTTGCCGAAACCAGAAGGCAGCAATGTCAGTATGAAGTCATACAGACCAAAGCTGACCATGATGGCTGTTAGCAGCCCATTGATGCGGACTGTCCCGTCCGATTTGCGCCATGTCACGTAAGTGAACCGGGCAGCGCTAGCCGCTACCAGCAGCACGCTGGCAGGTGTCCAGAAGAGCTCAAAAACGCGGTAGTCACCCAGCGCAGCCCCGGCCACAACGGCGGGCAAAGCGGTCCACAAATACAGCCGAATCATTCGGTCTAGCCAGAGCGCAGGTTGTTTCACCAGCAGCACGCTGACCCAGCACATCAGCCCGGCAAAATAAACGTACAGCGCAGACCTGGTGGCGTTAAATACCCAGGTTGGAACAGGTGGATAGTCAATAAAAAAATCAATCTGCCAAAGTGCAAAACAAGTCTGCGCCAAGCTCACGATCAAAAACGACTTTTCACGGCTTTTCCACCAGATGGCCATGGATAAAAAGCTGATGAGTGCAGACAGGGTACCTGATACCAACGCCAAGCCACGCCGCTTGTTCGATTCACTCTCGTGTGCGGCCAGCGACGCTGTTTCGTCACCCAGCGTGATGCTTGCCAGCCCCGCGTTGCTGGCTGGTTCTGCGCGAATGTCCAGTTCCAATAGGTTATTACCCGCCTGCAGGTCGTTGGCTGCAAGCAATTGCCAGCGCGGCCTGACCCGGAATTGTTCATTTGCCTGCATCCAGCCCACGTTTTGCCAGGCCCGGCCATTGATACGGTAGCGATAGCGGCTGCCCATGTGCAGCGATGACAACCCCAAGCCTTTACCGTCTGCCTGAAGCTGCGTGACCAAAGCAGGACTCAAAGGCACATTGAACGTGAAGTGCATCACGCCACGTTGACGCAAAAAATTGTGATCCCACCGCCATGGCAGCGCTTGTTGGCCCAAGTCAAGCTTTTTATCGGTCGATTGGTCAGACGCGGCAAGCGTTACTGAGAGTTGCGCCTGATTGAGGGCAATGGGCAGTGAAGGCTGGGGCGATGATGGCTGACCCAGCGCAGCGCTGGCAAACACACACCAAACCAGGTGTAACCAAACCCACCGTCTCATACCTGAACGCCGAGCACGCGCGCCTCAAAAATCGCCTGGGTGCGGGAGTTGACGGCGAGCTTGGTGTAGATGCGTTTAACGTAGGTCTGCACGGTGGCCAGCTCCACTGCCATCAGGCCAGCAGCCTCCTGGTAGGTATACCCCCGTCCCAGCAGCAAAAGCAATTCAACCTCGCGTGGTGCGAGACCATGCGCTGGCGTGTTGGCGCTGACGGGCGTTGTATCCAGCGATGGTTGCGCAGAAGCCTCAGCCTTGTTGGCGGCTGGCGTGGACAAGAGCTGCATGCGAGCCAGCAGGCGACTGGCGATCAGCGGCGAAAGCGGTGTGCCGCCCCGGCGAATGGCGTCGATGGTAGACACCAACGACATGTCTTTTTGCATGTCCTCTTTAAGTAAATAGCCGTTAGCGCCTGCCTGAATGCTGTTGACGATGTTGTCGGCATCACCAAAGACCGTGATGACCAGGATATGCGTCTGTGGGTGGCGCTCACGTACCAGCCGAATCAGCTGTATACCTGTGCCATCAGGCAAGCCAAGGTCAACCAGCCAGTATTCCTGAGGCTCGTTATGCGCAAACATCATGGCGCTGGCCAGCGTTTGAAACGATGTGATCTGCGCAAGCGGAAACCCTCGGGTCAGCATGCTGCGGATTTTTTCTGCCATCAGCAGGCCGTCTTCAACAAACGCGATTTTCATGGGTCGGTTATTAAATGTTTTGGCGACCATTATCCGGGTGACAGCGCGTTTGTAACAGCCCCCTTGTCCCATGAGCATGGGACAGACAAAACCCTCAATGAAACAGAAGATAGGCACCAGTTAAAAACCTCCGAAAGCCTGACATGAAATCCCACGCCAGCATGAACCGCATTTACCGTCTGGTCTTTAATGCCGCCTTGGGCATTTGGGTGGCCGTGGCTGAAAACGCCAAGGGGCGTGGCAAGGGCGGCAGAGCAGCTTGTGCGCTGATTTCAGTTTTGGCCATCTTGTCACCTTCAGCTTACGCAGCTAATGCAGCGAATGCTGCCGTGGTTGTGGGTTCAGGCAGCGTGGCCACATCAGGCTTGGCCACCACCATCAACCAGACCAGTCAGCGCCTGGCCATTGACTGGACACAACTGTCAACCGCCGCCAACGAAGCACTCAAGTTCAACCAGCCCAATGCCCAGGCGATTGCCCTGAACCGCATCACGGGCAGCAACCCGAGCTCGTTTTTGGGCAGCCTGACGGCCAATGGGCAAGTATTTATCTTGAACCCCAACGGTGTGCTGTTTGGTGCGGGTAGCCAGGTCAATGTGGGCGGACTGGTGGCTTCTACGCTGGCCATGAGCAATGCCGACTTTCAGGCCGGACGCAATGTGTTTACCAGTTCAGGTGGCAGGGGTAGCGTTGTCAATCAAGGCACGATGACCGCCGCCCAAGGCGGCTACCTGGCACTCCTCGCCCCTGAAGTCCGCAATGAAGGCGTGATGACCGCCACGCTCGGCACAGCCCTGCTCGCAGCAGGCAACAAAGTCACCCTAAATTTAGACAACGGCAGCCTGCTGGGCTACAGCATTGACCAGGGCGTGGTCAACGCGCTAGCAGAAAACAAGCAACTCATCAAAGCCGATGGTGGGCAGGTGCTGCTGTCTGCCAAAGCGATGGATGCATTGACCACCGCAACTGTCAACAACACAGGCGTGATAGAGGCCCGCACCATTCAAAACAAGTCTGGCCGCATCATGCTGATGGGGGACATGGAATACGGCACCGTCAATGTCGGCGGTACGTTGGATGCGTCTGCACCAAACAGCGGCAACGGCGGTTTCATCGAGACCAGCGCAGCCAACGTCAGCGTAGCAGCAGGCACGCGGGTCACGACCAAAGCGACTGGTGGCAATAGCGGCACTTGGCTGATTGACCCAGTGGACTTCACCATTGCAGCAGGCAGCGCGGCGCAAACCACCTCGGGTATCGGTGCAGACACCTTGTCCAGCGCACTGGACGCGGGCAACGTCAGCATCGCCACGTCGGCCACCACAGCGGGCAACGGTGATATTTTTGTCAACAGCGCCGTCAGTTGGTCAGCCAACCCCAGCACGCTGACCCTAACAGCACACCGTGATGTCAATATCAACGCCAACATCAGCTACTCTGGTACTGGCAGAGCGGGCCTGACGGTACAAGCGGTGCGCAATATCAATGTGGCCAGCAACCAGGCGATTACAGCAACTAGCGGTGCGATGGACGTGGTGTTCAACGCGGCCACCAACAACTCTGGCAGCATTGTGATGAACAGCGGTTCATCCATCGCCACAAACGGCGGGAATGTCACTTTTGGCGGTGGTGCTGACCCGCTGAACAACGACGTAGTGAATCCTTTTGGTCAGGGCATCACGCTAGACGGCGCGAGCATCTCTTCCGGCAACGGGGCGATCAGCATGCGGGGCCGTGGCTCTACTGGTATCAGACTGATCAACGGCACCACCGTGTCAAGCACAGGCGGCAACATCAGCTTGACGGGTTCAGGCGGGGCGTTCGGCGGCGGGGGTCTGGTAATCGGCAGCTCTGGTGCTGTCTCCAGCATCAGCACGGTTGACGGGGCTATCACGCTCACGGGTACGGCAGGCGATTTCTCATTTGTTAGTGGCGTGGAAGGCGTTTACATCAGCAACGCAAG
Organism: Polaromonas sp.; assembly: GCA_049653085.1. Taxonomy (GTDB): domain Bacteria; phylum Pseudomonadota; class Gammaproteobacteria; order Burkholderiales; family Burkholderiaceae_C; genus Polaromonas. The sequence continues at coordinate 4,525 of JBASFP010000067.1, read as the reverse complement.
TGTGCTTGCGTCAGGCGCAGGCTCGATTACCGTGACCGGCACGGGCAACCGGGGTGGTAGGGGTGTCGCTATCGACGACGGCGCGGGCACGCCACTGATCCAAAGCAATACGGGTGCCATCGCCGTGACAGGTAGTGGCGGCCTGGACGGCGCGGCTGGCGTCAGGCTTCAGGGTGCAACGATCCGGGCAACAGGTGCTGGCAACATCGCGATGACGGGCACAGGCAGCACCTCGAATTCTGAATCTCGGGGTATTGATGTCCGTGGCACGATCGGCGGCTTCTTTTCAAACGGTGGCAATATCACCATTCGCGGTACTGGCGGTGCAGGTGCGAGTGACAGCTCAGGCATCTTTGGCCTAAATAACGTGACAACGACGGGCACAGGCAATATTGATATCGTCGGCATTGGCGGCAACGGTGCGGGTGGTGGTTTCGGTATCGTCGTTAACAACAACCGCACCCTACAGGCCGCAGGCGGCAACATCACTATTGCTGGCACCAGCTATGGCAACCAGGTTGGCTTGGCCATGAGCAACGCGAATGTGGTCAATTCAGGCACGGGCAGCATCGACATTGCCGGCAACGCCACCCAGACCGCCGTTACTGGCAGCAGCCGCCCAGGAGGTATCAGTTGGTCTAGAAGCGGGGGTTCAGGGTCGGTAGGTGGCGCCGGGTACAGCGGCAACATTCGGCTGGCAAGCAGCGCGAGCAACGCCTTTGGGTCGAGTTTTAACTTGCCCACCGTGACCACCACAGGCAATATCGTCATTGAGCAGGCGCGTGCAGATGTGGGCATGAGCGTGGGTACCAACAACGTCTTTGACGCCTTTCAGGTCAATGAGGGTCTGCTCATCGCGCTAACGCCAGGCTATGCGTCACTCACCTTGGGCCATGCCGCGTCAACCGCAGGGTTGGCGGTGGGGCTCGGCGTTGCGCTAAGCAGCCTGACCGCACCCTTGACTCTGCGCAGCGGCACAGGCGGCATAGCGATTGGCGGCAACATCACCAGTACCAGCAGCCTGGCGTTGCAGGCCAACGGTGGCAGCATCAGCGCGTCAGCCAACATCAACGTGGGCACCTTTGACTTGCAGGCGGGCAGTTTCAGCCAGGTGGGCAGCAGCTTGCCAACTTTCAGTGCCACCGACTTTCGTATCAGCAGCGGCACGTTTATACGCGCGCTGAGTGGCGATGGCTTAAGCACAGGCACGGCCTACCAGCTAGCTGATGTGTACGGCCTGCAGGGAGCAGGTTCGGCGGGCATGCTTGACAAAAACTACATTCTGTCCAACAACATCAATGCCGCAGGCACGGCCACCTGGAACGGCGGCGCTGGCTTCAAGCCGATTGGTGACAACGCAACCAGGTACAGCGGCACGTTCGATGGCAACAACAAGATCATCAGCAACCTGACCATCAACCGCCCGCTACAAGATGACGTGGGACTGTTTGGTCGGCTCGGCATTGGCAGCACGGCCATGAATGTTGGTCTGGTCAATGTCAGCGTTAGCGGCGCTAGAAATGTTGGCGGTCTGGCGGGCTATAACAGCGGCGGCATCATCAGCAACAGCAATGCCGCAGGCAGTGTTACGGGCTCTGGCAGATTTGTTGGCGGACTCGCAGGCGCTAGCGACGGCGGCGGCACCATCAGCAATAGCTATGCCACTGGCAGCGTCGCAGGTGTCGACTATGTTGGCGGGCTGGCGGGCTACAACCAAGGCGGTACTATTAGCAACAGCTATGCCACTGGCAACGTAACTAATACGGGCAATTGGGCTGGCGGGCTGGTGGGCTTCACGAGTTCCAGTATCAGCAACAGCTACGCCACAGGCCAAGTCGATGGCGTCTACTATATTGGCGGACTTGCAGGCTTTAACAACAGCAGCGGCGCCATCAGCAACAGCTACGCCACTGGCCGCGCCTCGGGTATTGGGTTTGTTGGTGGGCTGGCGGGTGACTCCACCGGCACAGTCAACAACAGCTTCTGGAACACCGACACCTCGGGTAACGCCACGTCTGCCGGCGGCACAGGCATCACCACTGCACAGATGAAGCAGGCCAGCACCTTCAGCGGCTGGAGCATCGCCAGCACGGGCGGCAGCAGCAACGTCTGGCGCATTTATGAAGGCAACACCGGCCCGCTACTGCGCAGCTTTTTGACAGGCTTGACGCTGGCTGACACCACAGTGACCTACAACGGCGGCACGCAACTGGGCGCAACCACTGCCGATGCACGCGTGCCGGGCGGCAGCAACGCTAGTGCGCGTAACTTTGGCACCTACGCCAATAGCTATTTCTCAAATCAACAAGGCGTTGACATCATTGGCGGTGGGCTGACGATAGACAAAGCCAACCTGACCATTGGTACCAGCAACGTGAGCAAGACCTATGACGGTAATCTGTCTGCGTTGGGCACAGTTGTGTTAACGGGTGGAACGCAGTTATACGGTACAGACGCAATCAGCGGCGGCAGTTTTGCCTTCAACAACAAGAATGCGGGTACGGGCAATAAAACAGTCACTACCAGCGGGGTGACTGTAGCCGACGGCAACAGCGGCAACAACTACAACGTCAGCTATGCCAACAACACGACCAGCACCATTCTCCAAAAGGCATTGACCGTCAGCGGCATCACCTCTGACAACAAAACCTATGACCAAGGCACGGGTGCCACGGTCAACACAACAGGCGCGCTGTATGCAGGCCTGATCGGTGGCGATGCCTTGTCAGTCAACGCCACAGGCACCTTCACCGACAAGAACGCCGCCACAGGCAAGACGGTTAATCTGGTCAACAGCTACCTGGGTGCGGATGTCAACAACTACGCCATAACTGACCAAGCTACGACCACAGCCAATATCACGCAAAAAGCCTTGACGGTTAGCGGCGTGACGGCTGCCAACAAGGTATATGACCAGGGCACAAGTGCCGCCGTCAGCACTGCGGGCGCGGTACTGGGTGGCCTGATCAGTGGTGATGCGCTGACGCTCAGCGCCACAGGCACTTTCACCGACAAGAATGCCGCCAGAGGCAAGACGGTCAATTTGACCAGCGGCTACACGGGTGCGGATGTGGGCAACTACGCCATCACTAGCCAGGCCACCACCACCGCCGACATCACGCCAAAAGCTTTAACCGTCAGCGGCATCACCGCCGCCAGCCGGGTTTACGACCAAACCACCAACGCCAGCGTTAGCACAGCCGGCTCGGTACTGGGCGGCCTGATCGCAGGCGATGTGCTGGCAGTCAACGTCACAGGCAGCTTCACCGACAAAAACGCCGCTAACGGCAAGACGGTCAATTTGACCAGCGGCTACACGGGTGCGGATGTGGGCAACTACGCCATCACCAGCCAGGTCACAACGACGGCCAATATCACCCGCAAAGACCTGACAGTCGCAGTCGCCGCGCAAAACAAAGTCTATGACGCCACCACAAATTCCACACTTGCTTACACAGACAACCGAATCGCAGGCGATGTGCTCGGCTTCACCAGCAACGCCAACTTCAGCGACAAGAACGTAGGTACTGCTAAAACCGTTAACTACAGCGGCTTGGCTCAGACTGGCACGGACGCTGGCAACTACACCCTGGTCAGCCCCACCAGCGGCACAAGCAATGCCAACATCACGCCAGCCGCCTTGAGCATCACAGCCAACAACGACAGTCGCCTGACAGGCTCAGCCTACAGCGGCGGCAACGGCGTGGTCTACAGCGGCCTGGTCGGTGGCGAAACAGCAAGCGTACTGACTGGCGCACTGGCCTACAGCGGCAGCTCACAAGGCGCCAGCGCAGCAGGCAGTTATGCCATCACACCCGGCGGGCAGACTGCCAGCAACTACGCCATCACATTTAACAACGGCATGTTGACCTTGACACCTGCCAGCGTAGCGGTGTCAGTAGGGTTTGCTGGTTTGAAGCTGGACTTGAGTAATCCGGTCATTGCCTACAACAGCACGCTAAGTTCATTCAGCAGCAGTTTTAAATCCGATATTGCGACGGCGCTTGGTGTTGATACCGCACGGATCAATGTTCAGTCCTTGAATAGTGCTGCGAATGATGAGTGATGGATTTCTGATCACTATGATTTCAGGAGCTGTTTGCGCCCGTATTCATTGGTCTAGAGCCTTAAAACACCATTAAAAACGACTCAAAATGACTAAAAACAAGGCTTTCAAGCTTCATGCACTGGCATTGGCGCTGTGCAGCCTCGGCTACGCCCACGCGCAGGTGCAGCCCAGCGCAGGTCAGGTTCTGCGCGAGCTGCAAACGCCAGCACCGGCTTTGCCCAATGCTGTGCCTGCGCCTCGCATTGAATCTGCACCCATTGCAAACGACAACAGTAGCAAAGTTTTCGTCAAGACAATTCTCATCACAGGCAATCAGGAAATCCCCACATCAGAGCTGACGCCGCTTGTGTCTTCGCTCGTCGGCTCAGAACAAACCCTGTCCCAACTCAACGCCGCAGCCCGGCGCATCACCGCTTTCTACCGTTCGCGTGGCTTCGCAGTAGCCCGTGCCCTGCT
>JBASFP010000066.1:0-54884 GCA_049653085.1 Polaromonas sp. | reverse complement strand
GCGCAAGTCGCTGGGCTGGAAGTGCCCGGCTGAGCTGTTCTTGCCGGAGGGTGAGTTTGACTTTAAGGCCTACTGGGCCAAGCAGCTTAAACTTCCTGCTGTTGCACTTGGAGGTTGAGACCGCCCTGTTTTTACCTATCGAAAATGACTCCAGCCCAATGGATACGTGCGCTAGCAGCTCCTGATTTTATAGCGCCGTATTTGCGCTCAGTGCCTGAAATGCCGCACGCCCGACAGCACCATCACCACACCGCGCTCATCAGCCGCGTCTACGACTTCCTGGTCACGCATCGAGCCACCGGGTTGAATCACACTGGTGGCACCTGCGTCTACCACCACGTCCAGCCCGTCGCGGAAGGGGAAGAACGCATCACTGGCCACAGCGGTGCCGGTCAGCGAAAGATTGGCGTGCCCCGCCTTGATACTGGCAATACGGGCGGAATCGAGGCGACTCATCTGGCCTGCACCCACGCCCATGGTCATGCCGTCCTTGCAGAACACGATGGCGTTGGACTTGACGTATTTGGCGACCTTCCAGGCAAACAGCAGGTCTTGAAGCTGGGCGGGTGTCGGTTGCAGTTTGCTGACCACTTTCAGGTCGGCCAACGCCAGTTCATGGTTGTCAGCGGTTTGCATCAACAGGCCGGAGCCGACGCGTTTGATGTCGATTGCGTTTCGGCCAGCGCCTTGGGCGGGCAAGTCAATCTGCAAAATCCGCACATTGACCTTGGTCTTGAACACTTCCAGCGCCTCGGGCGTGAAGCTGGGCGCCATCAGCACCTCCACAAACTGTTTGGAGATTTCGCGCGCAGCGCGCTCGTCCAGCGGACAGTTCAGGGCAATGATGCCGCCGAAGGCTGATGTCGGGTCAGTTTTGAAGGCTTTGCTGTAGGCTTCCAGCGCATCGCTTCCAACTGCCACGCCACAGGGGTTGGCGTGCTTGACGATGACGCAAGCTGCCTCGCTAAAGCTCTTGACGCATTCCCAGGCCGCATCAGCATCGGCAATGTTGTTGTAGCTGAGCTCTTTGCCCTGCAACTGCCGGGACATGACGAGCGAGCCAGGTGCGGGATACAGGTCGCGGTACAGCGCAGCCTGCTGGTGCGAATTTTCGCCGTAGCGCAGGTCTTGCAGCTTGATGAAGCGGCCATTGGTTTGCGCCGGAAACTGCGAATGGCTGCCGTCAGGCTGGATGCTCGACAAATAATCGCTGATGGCGCCGTCGTACTGGCTGATGCGGTTGAAAGCGGCCACTGACAACGCAAACTTGGTTTTGTCCGTCAGCTTGCCGTCGGCCTTGAGCTCTGCCAGCACACCAGCGTACTGCGATGCATCGGTCAGCACGCCCACGTCTTTCCAGTTTTTGGCAGCGCTGCGCACCATCGCCGGGCCGCCGATGTCGATGTTTTCAATCGCGTCTTCCAGCGTGCAGCCAGGCTTGGCTACTGTCGCTTCAAACGGGTACAGGTTGACCACCAGCAAATCAATGGTCGCAATGTCGTGTTCTTTCAAAGCTGCCATGTGCTCGGGCACGTCGCGCCGCGCCAGCAGGCCGCCATGCACCTTGGGGTGCAGGGTCTTGACCCGGCCATCGAGCATTTCAGGAAAGCCCGTGTGGTCAGCCACTTCTGTCACCGGCAAGTCATTGTCAAGAAGCAGCTTGGCCGTGCCGCCTGTTGACAGCAGCTTAATGCCTAGCGCGTGCAGGGCTTGCGCGAAATCTAGGATGCCAGTTTTATCGGTGACGGAAATCAGTGCGTTCATGTAGGTCTTAATTTTTGGATTCAGAAATCGGGGGCATGGATCCCGGGTCGAGCCCGGGATGACAAGCGAGCTATTTGATGAGCTTGTGCTCAACCAGCTTTTTGCGCAGGGTGTTGCGATTCAGGCCCAGCCACTCGGCAGCGCGCGACTGGTTTTGTGCGGCTTGTTCCATCACCACTTCAAGCAGCGGCTTTTCAACCACCCGCACCATCATGTCGTACATGCGGTCAGGCTCGGTGCCGCGCAGGTCTTTAAAGTAGCCGTCCAGGCTGACCCGTATGCATTCTTCAATTTGTTTTTTACTCATGCGTAAATTTCCTCTTCGTTTTTATTGTTGACTGCGCACGTCGCAGGCATGCGGTCAGTGGTGTCGCTCAAACCATCAAAAAAATCACTCACGGCAGTCGATTGTGCTTTTGCATCTTCGAGCAAGTTCATCTGCGCACGAAAAGCCTCGCCGCCTGGCAAAGACTTCACATACCAGCCAATGTGTTTGCGCGCACTGCGCACACCGGTGAACTCGCCATACAGCGCGTAGTGGTCTTGCAAATGGTCGATGAGCAGGCGTTTGACGTCCATGACCAGCGGTGGTGCAAGCTGCGTGCCAGTGGCCAAAAAATGCACGACTTCACGAAATATCCACGGCCTGCCCTGAGCCACGCGACCCAGCATCACGGCATCCGCCCCGGTGTAGGCCAGCACATCACGCGCCTTCTCTCCGCTGGTGATGTCGCCGTTGGCCACCACCGGAATCGTTAACGCCGCTTTGACTTCGGCAATCGTGTCGTATTCGGCCAGGCCTTTGTAGCCCTGCTCGCGTGTGCGGCCATGCACCGTGACCATGGCCACGCCTGCACTTTGCGCGGCGCGGGCTATCGTGACTGCGTTTTTATGGTGTTCAGCCCAGCCAGTGCGCATTTTTAGAGTCACAGGCACGTTGCGCGGCGCACAGGCTTTGACCACTGCTTCAACAATGCTAAGGGCCAGTTTTTCGTCCTGCATCAGCGCCGAGCCTGCCCATTTGTTGCAGACTTTTTTGGCCGGGCAGCCCATGTTGATGTCGATGATTTGCGCGCCCCGGTCAATGTTGTAGGCGGCAGCATCGGCCATCATTTGCGCGTCAGTCCCGGCAATTTGCACCGCAATGGGTTCGGGCTCACCGTCGTGGTTGGCGCGGCGTGATGTTTTCAGTGTGTCCCACAAATCGCGTCGCGAAGTCACCATTTCACTGACCGCATAACCCGCACCGAGCTTTTTGCACAACATGCGAAAGGGCCTGTCGGTCACGCCCGCCATGGGCGCGGCAAACACGTTGTTTGCCAATGCAAAGGGGCCGATAAACATGGGATGGGGTTTTAGGAGATGCTGAAAAAGAAGGCACATTGTAGCTGCCTAAAATTTCAGCAAACAAGATTTTTACACTGACTTACCGACGGCTTCACAAGCATCTTGCTGACGGTCAACATCACATCTGCTTGCCTATACTTGTGCCTACATGCAAGACTGGATACAACACCTGATAGAACTGCTGTCGCTGCCCGAATACGGTTTAAGCACAGTGTTTGTGGTGTCGTTTATTTCAGCCACACTGTTGCCGCTGGGCTCTGAGCCGGTGGTGTTTGGCCTGGTCAAACTGAACCCTGAACTTTTTTGGCCCGCGATTCTGACAGCGACTGCGGGCAATACGCTGGGCGGCGCACTCGACTGGTGGCTGGGCTACGGCGCGCACAAGGTGGTGGACAAATACAAACCTGATTCACACCATGGCCGTGCTGTCAGGTGGCTGGAAAAGCTGGGACCCAAAGCCTGTTTGCTGTCGTGGCTGCCCGTGGTGGGTGACCCGCTCTGCGCGGTTGCAGGCTGGTTGAAGTTTTCGTTCTGGCCGTGCGTGTTTTACATGGCGATTGGCAAGTTTTTGCGCTACTTCATGATGACAGCGAGCCTGATCTGGGTCTTCCCGGGCATTTTTTCATTTAGTTAAAACCGCTCAGTCGGCAACAAATAACGCCACTGCCCAACGGGCAAACCACTCATGGCCACGCGGCCAATGCGCAGGCGCTTCATGCCTGTGATGGTCAGCCCGACGCTTTCGCAGAAATAAGCAATCTGGCCGGGCTGCTCGCCTTTGAGTGCAAAGCGCAATCGCGCCTCACTTTGCCAACTGACTTTGGCGGGCGACAGCGGTTTGCCGTCAAAAGTAAAACCGTGGTCAATGCGGTTCAGGCGCTCCAGCCCGCCGGGTTTGATGTTGCCCTCAACCTCCACTACTACCTCATGCTCCAGCGTGGCCGCATCGTCCACCAGCTTGCGGGTCACGCGCCAGTCATCGGTAAAGACAACCAGACCGCTGGCGGGCAATGCAAGCTGCGTGACCCCTTCAGCATTGAGGTGTTTTTTAAGTTGCGTGATGCCGCTTCTGTCGTCTGGCGACTGCGTCGCCTGTTTTAAATCTGCCACATACCCGGCAGGCTTGTGCAGCAGCAGCGTGACCGCAGTGGGCACTAGCAAGCTGGCGTCTTTAGACAATTCGATTTTTTGATGCAGCACACGAAATTGCGGCTCTTCAATCACCACGCCATCGACCATGACCCAGCCGCCTTCGATGTACTGCTCGGCCTCACGGCGCGAACAGGGCAGCATTTCAGCCAGTCGTTTGGCAAGGCGGATGGGTTCAAGCATGATGGTTGCTATTAATTCAGGAGCTGCTTGCGCATATTTTTATTGGGCTACAGGTCATTTTTATGCCCAGATATGAAACTATTAAGCACGCATATTCAAAACGGACTGCCGAACGCAGAAATCGCAAAGATGACGCAAAAGGCGCAGAAAAGTCATTTGAAAGGTATTTTTGGCTGTTTTTTCTGCGTTATCTCCGCGTCCTCTGCGTTCGGCTGTCCGATTGTTTTCAAGCGCAGAGCAGCCATCTACAAATGACGGCAACCGAAAATTTTTTCAGCTTGAGAACAAGAAATTCATCACATCACCATCTTTAACGACGTACTCTTTACCCTCACTGCGCATCTTGCCAGCATCCTTCGCGCCCTGCTCGCCCTTGAAGGCGATGTAGTCGTCAAACGCGATGGTTTGCGCGCGGATGTAGCCTTTTTCAAAGTCGGTATGAATCACGCCTGCCGCTTGCGGGCCGGTGTCGCCGACATGAATCGTCCAGGCGCGGACTTCTTTGACACCTGCGGTGAAGTAGGTTTGCAAGCCCAGCAGTTTGTAGGCGGCGACGATCAGGCGGTTCAGGCCAGGCTCGCTCTGGCCAATTTCAGCCAAAAACATTTTCTTGTCTTCGTCGTCCATGTCGGCCATTTCGGCTTCCATCTTGGCGCAAATGGCGACGACAGGCGCGTTTTGCGCCTTGGCGTAGGCCGTCAAACGGTCCAGGTACGGGTTATTTTCAAAACCATCTTCAGACACATTGGCCACAAACATGGCAGGCTTGGCGGTGATCAAAAAGAATTGTTGCAAGAGCGGCAGCTCTTCCTTGCTGAAATCAATCGTGCGCACCGGCTTGGCTTCGTTCAGCGCCACCTGGCACTTCTCAAGAATGGCGACCAGCTTGACAGACTCTTTGTCGCCCGAGCGTGCGAGCTTGGTCACGCGGTGCAGGCCCTTTTCAACTGCTGCCAAATCGGCCAGGCAGAGTTCGGTTTGAATCACCTCAATGTCGCTGATCGGGTCTACCTTGCCCGCCACATGAATCACGTTGTCGTCTTCAAAGCAGCGCACCACATTCACCGTGGCATCGGTCTCGCGGATATGTGCCAAAAACTTGTTGCCCAGGCCTTCACCTGTGCTGGCACCAGCCACCAGGCCTGCAATATCAACAAACTCGACGATGGCTTTTTGTATTTTTTGCGGGTTTACGATAGCCGCCAGAAGGTCCAGACGCGCGTCAGGAAGCTCCACAATACCTACGTTGGGCTCAATCGTACAAAAAGGGTAGTTTTCAGCCGCGATGCCCGCTTTGGTCAGCGCGTTGAACAGGGTGGATTTTCCGACGTTGGGCAGGCCAACAATGCCGCATTTCAAACTCATGACAAACCTTAAAAATCAGGTTGCAAAGTGTATTCGATACGCTGCTAACTCATCGTTTAACTCTTTTTATCGCTATATCACTGCGGTATTGACTTCTAGCGTGCTGCTGCTTGCAACTCAAGTAGGTGCGCAACCCATCACGTTGCTAAGCGACAACAACCCGACGCAAGACATCAGCGCCACCAGCTTGTTGTGGGTAGATACCACCGGGCAAAAATCAGTGGCTCAGGTTGCGTCTATGCGTGCAAGTTTGACTTTTTTGCCCTCGAAAGCAGAAACCGTCTACACCTTGGGCAAGGATGCCGCGCTCTGGCAGCACTACCGGTTTGCAGCTTCAGGGACGTCTCACGAGCACTGGGTGCTGGAGTTCCCGCAGCCCTTGATAGATCGTGTGACGGTTTATCAAAAAACCAGCGACGGCAAATGGATCAGTCAAACTGCTGGCGACACCGTTCCGGTTGCTGACTGGCCAACGCCGGGGCGTTATGCCCAGTTCGATCTGGACGTGCTTGAAGGCGGAATCAATGACGTGTATGTGCAAATACGCAACGTTGCCAACATCAGCATCCCGGCGCGCGTGACAACGCATGGCAACCAAACCCAGCGCCTGCAACTTGAGTACCTGATGGTGGGTGTGGTACTTGGCACGCTGGTGCTGCTGATTTTGACTTGCCTTGCGCAAAGCTGGTCTTACCGGGACTTGACCTATAGCTGGTATGCGGGCTATGCCTGCATTTTGATGCTGACCATGTCGGCCTGGACGGGTGTTGCAGGTCATTTGCTGTGGAGTCGTTCGGGCACTTGGAATGACCTGGCACCGGGCTGCCTGGGGGTTTTGACTGGCAGCTCAGCCCTGCTTTTTATCAACTACATCTGTGGTGCCAACCCCCGAAACAAATGGTTTGAACCTGTGCTTTATGCATTCGGTTTGGCAGGCCTGCCAGTTGCCATTGCTTACGCCTTGATGCCGCGCGGCGCAGCGGTCAGCATGATCAGCATCTACCTCATTACCGTGGCCACGATGGGCATCCTCAAGGCCATCAGCACATGGCGGCGAAAAGACATGGTTGGCTTGTGGATACTCGCGGCTTTTACGCCCACAGCACTGGCGACGTTACTGCTGGTCATCAACGTGATGGGCTTTGTGCCGTCGTCCTGGCTGACGCGCTACGGGCTGATGATCGGGCTGATTGTTGAGATACCCCTGCTCTTGGTGGCGCTGAACATACGCTCGCGCGAGCGGCACAGTGTTGAGGCCCGGGCTCAGGTCATGCCCACGCATGACGCTTTGACGGGATTGTTGACGTGGCATCTTTTTCAAGACCGCCTGCGGCAAACCATCACCCGAAGCAAGCGCCACAAAGAACCCGCCGCTGTGGTTTACATCAAGCTGGTCAATTACAACTTCATCAAAAAAACCTGGGGCGTTGCGGTTGCCGAGCAAAGCCTGCTGCGCAGCGTGATCAAACTGCGACGCATATTGCGCGATGTAGACACCGTGGGGCGGGTTGACGAGGCTGTCTTTGGTCTGGTGTTAGAGGGTGTCACCGAACGCTCAGAAGTCACCGAACTGGCTGCACGCCTGATTGCCGCAGGTTTGATGCCACTCAAAGGTCTGAAACCCGAGGTTTTGCTGCAATTTCATGTGGTGTCGGTCCTGCTAAGCGAAAGACCAGGCAGCGCAGAAGACATCAGCAATGCACTGGCCAACATCCTGCAAAACATGAGCCCGCGCACCCGACGTGCCATTCGTTTTTTGGAGCCTGAACTGACCCAGCCCACGCCACTGTGGGCGCAGTCTGAGTTTGAACCTGAACAAACGGATCCCGGCAGACGAGCCGTGTTGCGGCCGATGTGATGGGATCAGTCAAAACTGTAGTTTGCCGTGACCATCTGCCCAGTCTTGAGCACTTGCTCAAAACCCTCGATCACCACCGCATTCATGCCAAACGTCACTGCGCCATCAACACGAGGGTCAGACCGGTAGGTTTGCAACATGTCGCCGACGTCATGGGTGCTGAGCGCTGTGACGGGGTCAATGTTTGGAATCGGGCAGCGCGCGCAGGGCTTGACGGGTTTGAGCTGAAAACTGCCCTGCCCGGTTGAGATGTGCAGGACATCCAATCGATCTTCATCGTGCGCTGTCATCTCACCCGCATCAGGCGAGGCTCCCAACACGATGTTGGGCCGAAAACGCGACATGCTGACAGCAGGGCTGCCCTTGGCGACCAGTTTGTCATTGAGCTGCGCCAACGACGCCTCGCTGATCACCAGTACCGGAAACCCATCACTGAACTGGTTCAGCGCATGAATGCCTTGCGTCCAGTCTGAATTGCAAACCCGTTGGTGGTCCGGGTCAAACCGCACCAGTCGGGCCGTGGTGCCCAGATAGTCGGTAAACCACTGCGCCGCCACTTTGCCCATGTCAAACGCGGCCACCTCGTCACCCCATACCCGCACACGCGCAGGCGCTTCGACTTCATCCAGCTTGATGTGCAGTGCCAGCATGCCAGGCGCACGCAGCACCATTTCATAGTGTTTGAGCTGGGGTTGAATGAGCTCCATCTTTGGCAATTCACGCTGGGTTAAAAATTCGCCCTTGTCGTCCACCACCATCCAGGCGCGGTCAAACTCAAACCCCGTCTCCGTCATGAAGACCTCATTGACCTGCACACCCGCGCAGGACTTGATGGGGTAAATATACAAAGCAGAAATAACGCTTGAAAAGTCGTAACTGTCGCTGGGTAATTGGCTCATGGTGTTTATTTGAAATGTAGGGCGAAAAAGTGTGGTTGGCTGCAATTTTGCACTGCCTTCTAAAATGGTTCAATGTCCAAATCTTTTGATGTGTGTATTCGCGGTGATGGTGTGATTGGCCGCGCGCTGGCTTTGCTGCTGGCCAAAGAGCGATTAAAAGTGGCCTTGGTGTCCAAGGTTTCAGCCTCGCGCCCCGCCGACATTCGGGCTTATGCCTTGAACAGTGCGTCAAAACATCTGCTTGAATCACTGCGCGTTTGGCCCGACGACGCTTTTGCCACGCCCGTGCAAAGCATGCAGGTGTGGGGCGACGATGGTGGCGCGATTGATTTCAGTGCGCAAGCTGCTGGGCAAGAGGCTCTGACCTGGATTGTGGACGTGCCGCAGCTACAAGCGCAACTGCTGCAAGCCTGCAGCTACCAGGGATCCATTGAAACGGTTGAATCGCCAGTCACTGCACCCTTGAGCATTATTTGTGAAGGCCAAACCAGCAGCAGCCGCCAGGCACTTGGCATTGCCTGGACACGCAAACCCTATGCACAACAAGCCATCGCCGCCCGGCTTGAATCCGACTTGCCGCACGGCGGCGCAGCTCGCCAGTGGTTTGGCAACAACGGCGAAGTGCTGGCACTGTTACCGATGGGCGGCAGCATGGGGAACTCTCTGGCGCTGGTCTGGTCAGTCAGTGATGAACGCGCCGCTTTGCTTGAGAACTTGCCCGCCGAAGAATTTTGCAGCCAGCTTGCTTCGGCCAGCTTACACAGCGTGGGCCACTTGCAACTGACCAGCCAGCGCGCCACCTGGCCGCTGGCGCTGGGCAGCGCTGACCGCTGGGTAGGACCGGGCTGGGCGCTGGCGGGCGACGCGGCGCACACCGTCCACCCCTTGGCAGGCCAGGGTTTGAATTTGGGCCTGGCAGATGCGGTCTGCTTGAGCCGCGTTGTAGCAGGTCGGGAATACTGGCGCGGTCTGGGCGACGAAAAATTGCTGCGTCAGTACGAGCGCGCACGCAAGGCTGAAGTTGCTGCTGTGGGCGCAGTCACCGACGGTCTGCAGCGCTTGTTTGCACAGCCTCAGCCCGCATGGCAGTCACTGCGCAATTGGGGCATGAATGGTTTTGCCGCCAGCACGCCGCTTAAAAATTGGCTAGCTCAACGCGCTGCTGGCGCATCCTTGTAAAAACATCAACCTTAGTAAAAACCATGAAATTGCTTAAATCCATCTTCGCCCTGGGCTTTGCCCTCCTGGCCTTCAGTGCCGTTGCGCAAGAAGCCGCCATTCGTAAAAACCTGGCGGAGCGTTTGCCCAACTTGCCCAAAATTGACGAAGTCAGCAAAACACCGATGAATGGCCTGTTTGAAATTCGCGTCAACGACAGCGATATTTTTTACACCGATGCAGAAGGCAATTTTTTGATTCAGGGCGCGTTGATTGACACCAAATCAAAGCGCAACCTGACGGAAGAGCGCACCGAAAAGCTCAATGCCGTGGCCTTCGATTCACTGCCCTTGAAAGATGCCTTTACTGTGGTGCGCGGCAACGGCAAACGCAAGATGGCCGTGTTTGAAGACCCCAACTGCGGCTATTGCAAGCGCTTTGAGCGTGATCTGCAACAGGTCAAAAACGTGACGGTGTACATGTTTTTGTACCCGGTGCTGGGCGCTGACTCGGTGGACAAAACCAAAAGTATCTGGTGCGCCAAAGACCGCGCCAAAACCTGGCTCGACGTGATGGTGCGCGACATGCCTGTGCCCAAATCCAGTTGCGACACCGCAGCGATTGACCGCACCCTGGAGTTTGGTCGCAAACACAAAATCACCGGTACGCCGACGATCTTTTTTGCCGATGGCTCGCGCGTGCCGGGAGCGATTAACACCGCCCAGATCGAGAAGTTTTTGACCGAGGCCAAGTAGGTCTTGGCCAGTATCCCGGCGCAGTACGCGCGCAACCGTTCGGACGTTGGCGCAGAGCCCGGTTTGCATGAAAAAGTGACTGAACCGGCTCTTTTGAGCCATTTTTATATGCCAAATTGGCCTTTTGACCAATCAAATCGGGCGCAAGCAGCTCCTGAAAACATAGCAAATAAAAAACTTGAGTTGATTCATCCCTGGAATGTGTCGCAACGTACAGATGATCAAACGTATCGTCTAGCATCATCCATTTACCCGCCCACGCCTCGACTGCTGCCCAACCCGACCATGGCCTGCCGTTCCTTCAGCAAGTTTTATGAGCGCGCGAGATGTGATGCTGCTTCGTTTGCCGATTTGCTTTAATACCAGCTGGTTTCACTTAGCTGCTGCTTTCATTTATCTGCTGGTTTCATTTCCAAATCATGTCTACTCCCCAAGTCATCACCCGCCTGGGTTACGCAGGCCTCATTCCTTTTGTGTTGCTGGCAGCGCTGATGTGGCTGGTGGATGCAGAACTGCTGCCATTTGTAGCCATCGCACTGGGTGGCTATGCTGCGGCCATCGTGTCATTCTTGGGTGGTGTGCATTGGGGCATTGGCTTTATGAAAGGCGAAGCGGCGCCGCGCTTTCACTTCGTCTGGGGCGTCGTTCCGTCGCTGATGGCTTGGCTGGCCTTGATGATGCCTGCTTATGCAGCGCTGCCGTTGCTTGGCTTGGTGGTTGTGGCCTGCTACGCTGTTGACAGCAAAACCTACCCGGCTGCCGGTATGGCCAGCTGGCTGCCGATGCGTTTGAGGTTGACGGTGGTTGCTACAGCAAGTTGCGTTTTGGGCGCAGCAGCGATTTAAACTGCTTTCATGCCCAACACACCTGCTAAAGCCGTTTCCTACCGCGTTCAAGCGCGGGATCTGCACACCCACCTGTTTGATGTCACGCTGACGATTGCCGAGCCGCAAGTGCAGCAGCGTGTGTCGCTGCCGGTCTGGATACCGGGCAGCTACCTGGTGCGCGAGTTCTCAAAACAATTGCAGCACCTGACGGCTCAGCAGGGCAGAACCCGACTGGCCGCCACACAGCTTGACAAATGCACCTGGCAAATCGACTGCAAACCCGGCAAGGCGCTGGTGCTGTGCTACCAGGTGTATGCACATGACAATTCGGTACGTACCGCCTGGCTGGACGCAGATCGCGGGTTTTTCAATGGCACCAGTGTGTGCCTGAAAGTCGAGGGACTGGAAAAATCACTGCACTTGCTTGAAGTAGCCGAGCCCGTCAAGACCAAAGGCTGGTCAGTTGCCACAGGCTTGACGCCACAAAAAACAAACCGGCAAGGCTGGGGCACTTACAGCGCAACCAGCTACGACGAGCTGGTCGATGGCCCGGTCGAGATGGGCGCATTCTGGAGCGGTACTTTCACCGCCAGCGGTGTGCCGCACCGCTTTGTGGTGGCGGGCGCGCTGCCGGGGTTTGATGGTGCCAAGCTGTTGGCTGACACCAAGAAGATTTGCGAAGCTGAAATACGTTTTTGGCACGGGAATAATTCGTCCAAAAATAAACCGCCTTTTGGCAGCTATCTTTTCATGCTGAACGCGGTAGACGACGGCTACGGCGGGCTGGAGCACCGCAACTCGACCGCACTGATCTGCAACCGCAAGGATTTGCCGCGCACAGGTGAAACAAAAGTGACTGAGGGCTACACCACCCTGCGTGGGCTCATCAGCCACGAATACTTTCACACCTGGAACGTCAAGCGACTGCGGCCAGCTGAGTTTGCCAGCTACGACTATCGCACTGAAAACTACACCGAGCTGCTCTGGTTTTTTGAAGGTTTTACCAGCTACTACGACGACCTGCTGCTGCGCCGAGCAGGCCTGCTGGACGACGCAGGCTATTTGAAGCTGCTGAACAAAACCATCAACCAGGTGATGCAGACACCGGGCACGCTTGTGCAGTCGGTCGCGCAAGCCAGTTTTGACGCCTGGGTCAAGTACTACCGCCAGGATGAAAACACGCCCAACGCGACCGTGAGCTACTACACCAAGGGCGCACTGGTGGCGCTGTGTTTTGACTTGACGCTGCGCCGCGAAGGACACACCACGCTGGACGACACGATGCGCGCGCTGTGGCTGCGCTGCAAGGCTGGGCCAATGCGCGAAGCGGACTTTGCCGCTGTGCTGCAAAGCTTGGGCAAGCGCTCGTTTGATGCGGAGCTAAACAGCTGGGTTCACGGCAAGGGCGAGCTACCGCTGCGCGAGCTTTTGACGCAGCACGGCGTTGCCGTGCATGACGACCCAGCCCAATTGGCGCAACGCCTGGGCTTGCGGGTCAGTGAAACCCATGGCGTGGTGGTGAAGACCGTTTTATCGGGCGGTGCGGCTGAAAAAGCGGGTTTTGCAGCGGGCGACGAATGGCTGGGCGTTGAGACCATCAAGCCACACAGCGCTTGGCGAATGCATCGACTGGACGATTTACCGCTGTACGCAGGCACGGCAAAAAAGGTCATCGCACTGGTGTCGCGCGACAAACGCTTGGTGCGGCTTGAATTGACCATGCCGCCACCTTCAACAACATGGCGCCTGGCGGTGAAAGATGCCGCTAAAGTCGAGGCTTGGCTAGCTAAATAACCAAAGAAGTAACGAAAGAATTCCATGACTTACGAAACCATCATCACATCCACCCAGGGCCCAGAAGGCCGTCAGGTCGGCGTTGTCACACTCAACCGCCCCAAGCAGCTCAATGCCCTGAACGACCAGTTGATGGACGAGCTGGCCGCAGCCCTGAAAGCCTTTGAAGCAGACGACGCGATTGGCTGCATGATCATCACCGGCAGTGAAAAAGCCTTTGCCGCCGGAGCCGATATTGGCGCGATGGCGCAGTACAGCTTTGCCGATGCTTATGGAAAAGACTTCATCACCCGCAACTGGGAGCAGATTCGCGCGATTCGCAAACCCGTCATCGCCGCCGTCAGCGGCTTTGCATTGGGCGGTGGCTGCGAGCTGGCCATGATGTGCGACTTCATCATTGCCGCTGACAACGCCAAATTTGGCCAACCCGAAATCAAGCTTGGCATCATCCCCGGCGCAGGCGGCACCCAGCGCCTGCCGCGCGCCGTGGGCAAGGCCAAGGCGATGGATTTGGCTTTGACAGGCCGCATGATGGACGCGGCAGAAGCCGAACGCGCAGGCCTGGTCAGCCGCGTCGTTCCACTGGATAAATTGATGGACGAAGCCCTGGGTGCAGCGCTGACCATTTGCGGCCTGGGCAACATCGCGCTGATGGCGGCCAAAGAATCGGTCAACCGCGCATTTGAAAGCAGCTTGACCGACGGCGTGATGTTTGAACGCCGGCTGTTTCACGCCCTGTTTGCAACCGATGACCAAAAAGAAGGCATGGATGCGTTTGTACACAAGCGCAAGCCAGCGTTTAAACACCGCTAAAAAGTCTTCGCTATAATTTGCGGTTCGGTGATATAGCTCAGTTGGTTAGAGCGCAGCATTCATAATGCTGATGTCGGTGGTTCAAATCCACCTATCACCACCAGAATTTTCTCTTCCTCAGCCTCTGGACAAACACCATGAACCGCTGGACATCAAGCCTCTTCATTGCCCTGGCCGCGCTGTTCATCAGCACCGCCAGCGCGCAAACCGAAGATTTCAAACCCAATATTCGCCAGTTCCCCAAAGACGCCAAGCGCGGCGAACTGGTGGTGCTGACCGCGCCTGAAATCGCCATGGACAGCAAAGCCGACAGGCTGTCGCCAGCCGTGCGTATCCGCGACGCCAACAACAACCTGGTGCTGTCTGGCACGCTGACCAACCAGCGGCTGGTTGTGAACTACGTACGCGACAACACGGGCCTGGTTCACAACGTCTGGGTGCTCAACGCCGAAGAAATCAAACAAAAAATGCCCGGCCAGCCGGAAGGCATTTTGAGCAACATCCGCTCGATGTTTGAGACGCCAGTGGTCAAAGACGACGGCAACACGCCGTACAACCAGTTGCCAAAATACAAGTAACAAACAGGTTTTTCGCCTGTTTCAAGTCATTTTTAGGCATCAAATTGGCCTTTAGCCCAATAAATACGGGCGCAACCAGCTCCTGAATTAATAGCATTCATTGACCCACACCATGTCCAAAAAAGTCTTCATCAAAACCTTCGGCTGCCAGATGAACGAGTACGACTCGGACAAGATGCAAGACGTGATGCACGCCGCAGAAGGTTACGAGCCGACGCAGGATATGGAACAAGCCGACCTGATTTTGTTCAACACCTGCTCGGTGCGCGAAAAGGCACAAGAAAAAGTTTTCAGCGACCTGGGCCGGGTCAAACACCTGAAAGAAAAAGGCGTGCTGATTGGCGTTGGCGGCTGCGTGGCGAGTCAGGAAGGCGCAGCCATCATTGCCCGCGCGCCGTATGTGGATGTGGTCTTCGGCCCGCAGACTTTGCACCGCCTGCCCGACCTGCTGGCCAAACGCGCAAAACTGGGCAAGCCACAGGTCGACATCAGCTTCCCGGAAATCGAAAAGTTTGACCACCTGCCGCCTGCACGGGTTGAAGGCGCGAGTGCTTTTGTCTCCATCATGGAAGGCTGCTCCAAATATTGCAGCTACTGTGTGGTGCCCTACACACGCGGCGAAGAAGTCAGCCGCCCTTTTGAAGACGTGCTGGTAGAAGTCGCTGGCCTGACCGACCAGGGCGTGAAAGAAATCACGCTGCTTGGCCAAAACGTCAATGCTTACCGCGGAAAAATGGGTGAGTCAGCGGAAATCGCCGACTTCGCAACCCTGCTCGACTACGTTCACGACATCCCCGGTATTGAACGCATCCGCTACGTCACCAGCCACCCGAACGAGTTCACGCAAAGTTTGATCGACGCCTACGCCAAGCTGCCCAAGCTGGTCAACCACCTTCACTTGCCGGTACAGCACGGCTCAGACAAAATTTTGATGGCCATGAAGCGTGGCTACACCGCGATGGAATACAAGAGCACCATCCGCAAGCTGCGCGCTATCAGGCCGGATCTCGCTATGAGCAGCGACTTCATCGTCGGCTTTCCCGGTGAGACGGATGAGGACTTCGACAAAATGATGCGCCTGATTGACGACGTGGGTTACGACACGTCCTTCAGCTTCATCTACAGCCCCCGCCCCGGCACACCCGCAGCGAACATCAAGGACGACACGCCGCACAGCGTCAAATTAAAACGCCTGCAACACCTGCAAGCAACGATAGACAAAAGCGTAGAAGCCATCAGCGCCAGCCGCCTGGGCACCATCCAGCGCGTACTGGTAGAAGGCCCGGCACGCAAAACGCCCAACGCCCTGTTTGGCCGGACAGAATGCAACCGGCCAGTGGTGTTTACCGGGCCTGATCGCTTGATTGGGCAGTTGGTGGATATCAGGATTACTGAGGCGCCCATGCGGTCTTTGCGGGGTGAGGTGGTGACGAACGACTCCATTCAAAGCACCATTTCCAGCATGGCTGAAATCGCTTAAAGTCTAGCCATCATGCGCCCATCCACCGCTTTAGCCTCGCACCGTACAGATGTCTTGGCCGCAGCCGCGCGCTACCAGACCACAAATGTGCGCCTGTTTGGTTCTGCCGTCCAAGGCCACGACACAGACACAAGTGACCTGGATATTTTGGTAGACGCACTACCGCACACCACGTTGTTTGACCTGGGTGGTTTGCAAGTCGAACTGGAGCAGATGCTGGGCGTGAAGGTCGACGTGCTCACCCCGTTAGATTTACCCATGAAATTTCGCGCGGATGTGTTGGCGACAGCCCGGTTGATATGAGCGTTCATAGGCCGGGTGATTACATAGAGCACATGCTTGAAGCAGTAGGCTTAGCTTGCTCCTATGTTGAAGGCATGACCAAAGAAGACTTTCTGGATGACAAGCGAACTCAGCAAGCCGTGGTGCTGAATTTGATTGTGGTGGTGAGGTTGCGACCAAAATACTCAAGGAACATGAAAGTTTTGCGAACCAAAATGCAGGCGTGCCTTGGGCCAGCATGAAGGGCATGCGCAACAGAATTGCACACGGTTATTACGACATCAATCTTGAGACGGTTTGGGAAACGGTTCAGACTGCGCTGCCTAAGCTGCAAGTGCAGTTAAATGGGATTAAAGCTGGCGATGCGTAAGACTCACCGATAGTTTCGTCCGCTGGGGCAACACCGGCAAGCTGCACAAAGAGAACGACTCTATGTGCTCAATAACTGATGCTCAAAGTCGCCACATCCACATGCACCACAGGCTTTCCCAATGCCGCACTGGCAGCCCGCGCAAACTCCTGGGCGAACTTGGGTTCGGCAAATTTGGCTGGCCCCGCCGCTTGCGCTACAACGACCACCTTGTCTGCCGTCAGCAGCTTGCCAGTAGGCCGCAGGGGCTCGCAGCCCATTTGGGTGAATTGGTCGTCCAGCCACCAGCGCGCCACGTCGTGCGGCATGGGCTGCACTTCATTGAGGTCAATCCGCACAGGCGATTCGCCCTTGAAGGTGATGCTGACTTCGCTGCGCATAAATGACTCCAGATGGTTTTTAATAAGCTGATGGTCGGGCAAACGCGGCTTGCTGGGCAATCCGCGCAAACCCTCAAGACAGCGCAGTCCAGGCTTCGCGTGATGACACGATTGTCAAATTGCCAGCGATGGTCTTGTCAGCCGCCCAGCCCAGCACCCTTTTGTCACCCGTCACAAACATCTCCATATTTGCGGCTTTGGCGGCAGCCACCAGGCGGCGATCGTTGTCATCTCTAGGTTCGTCATAGTCAGCAATCAGCTGCGCCGCCTGAAAGGATGCATCAAACAAGTCGCAAGCGTTCAGCGTTTTGGGAAATTTACGTTTTAAAACGTCATGCGCTTCGACCTGAATCAGCAAGCTGCTGTAAAGCCCACCGCGTTCAGCACACATGAGCACCAGCTCTTCACATAAACCCGAAAAAATCGTTGCAGACAACCAGACGTTGGTGTCTAAAAAAACTTTCATGAATCAGGCAAGTGCTGCGTCTTGCAGGATGTCTTCTTCAGTCAGCCAACCCGCGCGTCGTGCCAAGGGTGCCAGCTTAGCCTGGCTTTGCCGCAACGATTCACGTAGTCGGTACGCACGCAAGGCATCACGCACAACTTCACTGCGTGACTTTCCCGCAGCGCTACACATACCATCCAGGTTTTGCGCCTCGACGCTTGAAATTCTGACGGTCAATGTGGTTTGCATGGCTGACTCCTTTAATCACATCGTAATCGGCAACTCGTACGACATTGTAATACGCCAAGCCAAAACTTCAGTTTTGACGCCTTGCCTTGACAGCCGCCGACAGCACCTCCAGCACATCCAGCGAATCGCCCCATGACAAACACGCATCAGTGATGCTTTTGCCATACTCCAGCGCCTTGGCGTCGTCTTTGCCTGGGGTGAATTTTTGTGCGCCTGCGTTAAGGTGGCTTTCGACCATCAGGCCGAACACCTGTTTTGAGCCGCCGCTGACCTGGCCTGCAATGTCACGCGCCACATCAAGCTGCTTTTCATGCTGTTTGGACGAATTGGCGTGACTGCAATCGACCATCAAAGTTGCAGGCAGTTTGGCAGCCGCCAGCTCTTTGCAGGCAGCTGTGACGCTGGCTTCGTCGTAATTGGGTGTTTTGCCGCCGCGCAAAATGACGTGGCAATCGGGGTTGCCGTTGGTTTGCACCACCGCGACCTGGCCGTTTTTATGGACTGACAAAAAATGGTGGCCGCGTGATGCGGACTGAATCGCGTCAGTGGCGATGCGGATGTTGCCATCGGTGCCATTTTTAAAACCAATCGGCGCCGACAAACCGGATGCCAGCTCGCGGTGTACCTGGCTTTCGGTGGTGCGCGCGCCAATCGCGCCCCAGGCAATCAAATCACCAATGTACTGCGGCGATATCACGTCCAAAAACTCGCTGCCCGCAGGCAAACCCATGCGGTTGATGTCAATCAGCAACTGGCGGGCGATGCGCAAGCCTTCGTCAATGCGGTAGGTTTCGTCCAGGTACGGGTCGTTGATGAGGCCCTTCCAGCCGACGGTGGTGCGGGGTTTTTCAAAATAGACGCGCATGACGATTTCTAGCGTACCAGCGTACTTTTTGCGCTGCTCGACCAGGCGGCGGGCGTATTCCAGCGCTGCGGCTGGGTCGTGTATGGAGCACGGGCCCATCACGACCAGCAGGCGGTCGTCGGCGCCTGCCATGATGTTGTGAATGCTTTTGCGGGTGTCGGTGATCAATGATTCAACCGGTGTGCCCTGAATCGGGAAAAAGCGGATCAGATGCTCTGGGGGTGGTAACACGGTGATGTCCTTGATGCGTTCGTCGTCGGTCTGGCTGGTTTTGTCGACGGGCGCATACCAGGTGGGGGTGGCTGAATTGGGCATCACATACTTCCTTTAAAAAAACCAAATTGAAAAAGCAAAAAAAAACCGCCGGGTGTCCGGCGGTTTTAAAAATTTTGAGCGCTTGTTAGAAGTTACGCAAAATTCTCTCTACCGCCAGAGGCGCTTGAGAACCAGAAGTAACCAAAATAAAACGATGCTTGGTGCATGGCTAGAAATGTAGCACAGGTTGAAATGCAGACTAAGAAAAGCTTCCAACGCAAAGGCGCAAAGATGCAAAGGACGCTAAGTTATAAAAAAATAAAATTTCTTTCTTTGCGTTCCTTTGCGACTTCGCGCCTTTGCGTTGGAAACTTCTGTTGCAAACTTCGCTAAAAAACTAAGCCGTACCGCCCACCGTCAACCCATCAATTCGTAACGTCGGCTGCCCTACACCAACAGGCACACTCTGGCCTTCTTTGCCGCAGGTGCCCACGCCGCTGTCCAGCGCCATGTCGTTGGCGATCATGCTGACTTTTTTCAGGCATTCGGGGCCACTACCCACAATGGTCGCGCCTTTGACGGGGTACAAAATCTTGCCGTTTTCAACCCAGTACGCTTCGCTGGCTGAAAAGACAAATTTGCCGGACGTGATGTCCACCTGGCCGCCAGCAAAGTTGGTGGCGTACAGGCCTTTTTTGATGCTGGCGACGATTTCTTGCGGGTCTTTGTCACCACCCAGCATGTAGGTGTTGGTCATGCGCGGCATGGGGGTGTGGGCGTAGCTTTCGCGGCGGCCGTTGCCTGTGGGTTTGACGTTCATCAAGCGGGCATTGAGTGAGTCTTGAATGTAGCCCTTCAAAATGCCGTCCTCAATCAAAACATTGCGCTGACTGGCGTTGCCTTCGTCGTCTACGTTGAGTGATCCGCGTCGGTCGGCAATCGTGCCGTCGTCCAGTACCGTCACGCCTTTGGCGGCAACCCGCTGGCCAATCTTGCCTGCAAATGCGCTGGAGCCCTTGCGGTTGAAGTCGCCTTCCAGCCCGTGGCCAATCGCTTCGTGCAGCAAAATGCCGGGCCAGCCAGAGCCCAAAACCACCGTCATTTCACCAGCCGGTGCGGGACGTGCCTCAAGATTAGTGAGTGCCGACTTCACCGCCTCGTCAACGTACTTGCCGATTTGTGCGTCGTCAAAATACGCCAAGCCAAAGCGGCCGCCGCCACCGGCAGAACCCGTTTCGCGTCGGCCTTTCTGCTCAGCGATCACCGTGACGGACAAACGCACCAGTGGGCGCACGTCAGCGGCCAGTGTGCCGTCGGCGCGCGCCACCATCACCACGTCGTATTCACTGGCCAGCCCAGCCATCACCTGCACGATGCGCGGGTCTTTGGCTTTGGCGAGTTTTTCAACCTTTTCAAGCAGCTTGACTTTGGCAGTGCTGCCCAGCGTGGCGATGGGGTCATGGCCTTCATACAGTGAACGGCTGTTGGCGATTTTGCGGCCAGGC
The DNA here is from genome assembly GCA_049653085.1 of Polaromonas sp. Taxonomy (GTDB): domain Bacteria; phylum Pseudomonadota; class Gammaproteobacteria; order Burkholderiales; family Burkholderiaceae_C; genus Polaromonas. The sequence continues at coordinate 34,563 of JBASFP010000066.1, read as the reverse complement.
GTTTTGATTTTGGCGGACTTGCCCGCCCCTGAAATGCTGCGCACCGTGCGCGCAGCGTCCATCAATGACGCTTCAGAAATATCGTCGGAATAGGCAAACGCGGTTTTTTCACCGCTCACAGCCCGCACACCCACACCCTGGTCAATGCTGAAAGAGCCGGTTTTGACAATGCCTTCTTCCAGACTCCAGCCCTCGCTGCGGGTGTATTGAAAGTAAAGATCGGCGTCGTCAGCGCCTTTGGAAGTGATTTCTGCCACCGCTCTGGACAAATGGGCTTCGGTCAAGCCAAAGGGCGTGAGAAGCAGTTTTTGCGCAATCTCCAGACGGCCAGAAGTTGATGCCGATGTCGGCTTGACCGTTGATGAAGTGGTGGAGGCGTTAAGAGATGATGAAGAAGAGCGCAGTGTGGTCATGCCCCGATTGTAGGCAGCACGCTGCGCCCTCGTTTGAACAAGGTCAGCGCTTCAGGACTGGTCGTCAGTCACGGCCGTCGGGCCGTTGGTTTTGCAGGACGCAATGCCGTTGTCGCGGCTGGACTCGCTGGCGTACATCTGGCTGTTGCCAATGACTTGGTGGTTGCCGGCCTTGAGCACGAAATAAGGCGCGTCACCTTTACCCGTCAGGCGGTCATAACGCGCATCGTCAGCTGCGTTTTTCTTGACCGACTCGATGCCGTTCAGGGCGCTGGCTTTGGTTTCATACATTTCGCTGCCCAGAATGGTTTGACCATTTCCTGCCAGCAGCGAGAAAAAGAATTTGTCGTTCTTGGATTTTTTGAGTTCGAATTTACCGGCCATGTTGCACACCTTTTGAGTTGTAAAGTTGTATTTTTAACCGCTGATCAGCCAAAAAGCAAGCCATGGCCTACACGCAAATGGTTTATTTTTTGTTAATCGCGCAAAAGGGTTGACTTGGCATTCAGCAACTTGAACACCGCCGCATCGTCCTGCCCAGCCAGTCCTGCTGCATGCGCCTGGGCAAACACAGCGCTGGCCGCCGCGCCCAGCGGCCCGGCAAAGCTTGCGGCGCTTGCGCATTCAAGCGCCAGTCGGGTGTCTTTTTCAAGCAGCGTGACGTGAGCACGTGGCGCATAGTCACCCGCCAACGCGCGGCGCATGCGGTCTGAGCCTATCCAGCTTTGCCCGCTGGACTGTTCAATCACGTTCAGGGTTTTTTCAAGGTTCAAACCCAGCTTTTCAGCCAGTGCCAGCGCCTCAGCAGCACCCACCAGGTTAATGCCTGCCAGCAGGTTGTTGACGAGCTTGGTGCGGGCGGCATCGCCAGGCTTGTTACTGATGTAAAACACCTTGCTCGACAGCGCACTGATCAGCTCTGACTGCTGCGCAAACACATCTTCAGGGCAAGCTACCAGCAGGCTCATCGTGCCATCAGCCGCCCGGGCGGGCCCGCCGGACATGGGCGCGTCCATGGTATGAATGCCGCGCTCGGCCAGGCGCGCGGCGAATGACTCGACGTCTTGCGGCAAGATGGTCGGGCACAACATGACTGTTTGGCCTGGCTGCAAGCTGTGCGCCAGACCCTGCGCGCCAAACAACACATCTTCAGTCTGTGCGGCATCTACCACGCAGACGATGACAGGAGATAAATTTGCTATTAATTCAGGAGCTGCTTGCGCCCGTATTGATTGGTCAAAAGCCCCTTTTGATACCCAAAAATCGACCTTTTTGGCATCCATATCACTCACAGCGACTTGCCAGCCCTTGGACAGCAGATTGGCAGCCATGCCACCGCCCATGTTGCCCACCCCAACAATCAAAACTGAATTTTTAGCTGTCACGACTGCACCAGCCGCTTGGCTTTGGCAATTGACATCAAAATGCCGACCGCCAGCCCCAGCGTGACCATGGCCGTGCCGCCATAGCTGATGAACGGCAGCGGCACACCCACCACGGGCAAAATGCCGCTGACCATGCCCATGTTCACAAAAGCGTAGGTGAAGAAAATCATCGTCACCGCGCCCGCCAGCAGGCGTGAAAACAGCGTCGCCGCGTCCATGGCAATGCTCAAGCCGCGAATGATCAAAAAGATGAACCCGGCAATCAGAAGCAGGTTGCCCGCCAGGCCAAACTCTTCTGAGAACGCGGCAAAAATAAAGTCGGTGGTGCGCTCGGGGATAAATTCAAGGTGCGTTTGTGTACCCGCCATAAACCCCTTGCCAAACAGGCCGCCCGAGCCAATCGCGATCATGCCCTGAATGATGTGAAAGCCCTTGCCCAGCGGGTCGCGGGACGGGTCCAGCAGCGTACAGATGCGCTGCTGCTGGTAGTCGTGCAGTACGGGCCAGCGCACGCCGTCAGCGCACAAGGCAGGCTCAAACCAGACGATTAAAAACATGCCCACCAAGCCAAGCACCACGGGCGGCGCAATGAGCTTCCAGCTCAAACCCGCAAAAAAGATCACTGCCAGCCCCGCCGCCATCACCAGCAGCGCTGTGCCCAGGTCGGGCTGCTTCATGATGAGGCCGACCGGTATGACCAGCAGCGCGCCCGCCACCATAAAGTCCAGCGGTCGCAGCTGGCCTTCGCGCTTTTGAAACCACCAGGCCAGCATCAGCGGCATGGCGATTTTTAAAATCTCGCTGGGCTGGATCACGATGCCGACATTCAGCCAGCGGCGTGCGCCTTTTTTGGTGATGCCAAAAATCGCCACGGCAATCAATAAGCCAACGCCCACCACATAAATCGGCACAGCCAAAGACATCAGCCGCTGTGGGGGGATTTGCGCCACGACAAACATGATGAAGCCCGCAATCAGCATGTTGCGGCCATGGTCTACAAAGCGCGTGCCGCTGTCGTAGCCCGACGAATACATGATCAACATGCCTGCGCTGGCCAGCAAAAACACCGCAAACGCCAAAGGCCCATCAAAGCCGCTAAACAGCGGCACAGTGCGCTTGAAAAGCGAGGGTTTGTCAAAAACAGCAGCCATGGTTGATTATCGGCTAGCTGACTTACCATCTTGCAATGAAAACCACCCATTTGCTCTACCTGCACGGCTTCAGGTCATCGCCTTCGTCTGCCAAAGCGCAAAAGATGGCGAGCATTGTGGCCAGCCGCTATCCGGGCGTGACCTGGCACTGCCCGCAACTGCCGCCCTCGCCCGCTGCCGCCATGGCCGAGGTGATGGCGCACATAGTCGGATGGCCTGACGAGGCGGGTTTTAAAGGCATGGCGGTGGTCGGCTCGTCATTGGGCGGTTTTTATGCAACTTGGGTGGCAGAAAAGATGCGTTGCAAAGCTGTGCTGCTGAACCCGGCGGTTCATCCCGCACGTGACTTGGCCAAATACATTGGCGAGCAAACCAGCTGGCATGACTCGAATGACCGCTTCTTCTTCAAACCCGAGTTTATTGATGAGCTGCGTGCGCTGGACAGTGGGTCACTGATAAAACCTGAAAACTATTTGGCCATCATCGCCAAGGGTGATGAAGTGCTGAGCTGGCACGAGATGCTGGCACGCTACACCCATTCAGAAGTCAAACTGATTGAAGGCAGTGACCATGCGCTGAGTGACTTTGATGATCACCTGCCAGAGATTCTTGAGTTTTTAAACATGCAGGAATGTATTGCATAGTAATTTGCTAGCTAAAATCAAGATCAGGGCGTAAAATTCCGCCTTATTTGTGTTGAAAGTCCAAGCATGTCAGCAGCCCAAACTGGCGTTTTATACGTCAAATTCAAACCCGATTCGGTGTTTACCGTGAGCCGAGAGCGCGTTGATGAAATAGCCCAGCATTTTCAGCAAGATGCCACTTTTGTGACGCACTTTGCGCTGGCTCGGCTTTACGACGATATTCAAAGCGGCAAATACAAAGAACCCAGCAGCATCCCACTGGCAGAGCGCTGGTTAGCAACAAAAGAGGTTGCGGACGTGAGAACAAAGCAGGCAGCACGCATTGGCAAGCGTAAATTCAAGTCAAGCGGCTCGTTTGTCGGCATGTTTGGCGGCGACGCATGACATGGCCGGCGCCACACATCGGCGATGTGGTGTGGTGCTACTTTCCTTACCCTGATGGCCCCAAGCGTCACCCGGCTTTGATTCTGGATGTGGACACCACGGCCAAGCCGCTTCAAGTGATCGTCTCTGGCGGAACGTCTGCCCAAAAAGCTGGAGTGCAACGCCAACAGACGGCCAGTGACCTGCTCGTCAAAAAAGGGGATGCCTGCTTTGCCGCTACTGGGCTGGAAAATTCAACCTTGTTCCACTTCAAGTCCGACGGTGTTTTGCGCCTGATTTACGACGAACAATGTTTTTGGCCACAACCAGGCGGTACGCCAAGAATAGGCAAACTGAATGCACAAGACCCAGACGTTCAAGTAGCCGTGCAGCGGGCGGCGAAAGCGGCCAATCTGTCACAGACGCTCGAAAAACGACGTGCAGCACAGATCGAGCCAAACGATTCGCTTCGCAAACGAAAAGAATAAGCGCCTCACTCCCCTGCTGGTTAAGCGCATGGGACAATTCTGCTTATGAATATTTTGTTTGAAGAAGCTGGCAAGCATTTGGCTGGCCGCATTTTGTCTGAGGCCGACAGCTCGCTGCAAGTGGAGCTGGACTCGGGCAAGCGCGTCAAAGTCAAGGCCGTCAACGCACTTTTGAAGTTTGAAAAACCTGCGCCCGCCGAATTTTTAGCCGCTGCGCAAAAGTTAAGCGCCGACATTGAACTGGAGTTGGCCTGGGAGTTTGCCAGCGACGACGAGTTTGCCTTTGCAGATTTGGCGCGTGACTATTTCAGCGCTGACCCCACCAAACCCGCCACGCTGGAGCAACAAGCAGCTGCATTGTTCAGGCTGTTTGATGCGCCACATTACTTTCGCCGTGCCGGTAAAGGTCGGTTTAAAAAAGCCCCGCTTGAAATTTTGCAGCTCGCTTTGGCGGCGATTGAAAAGAAAAAACAGATTGCACTACAAATCACCGATTGGGCGGAATCTTTGGCGCAGGGCACATGCCCCCAACCGATCAAAGAGCAGCTCTACAAAATTTTGTTCAAGCCTGATAAAAACAGCGCTGAATACAAGGCTGTGGTCGAAGCGTCCAAGACCACCCATATCGCACCACTGGATTTGCTGCAAAAATCCGGCGCGATTGCGTCGGCTTACCAGTTTCATTACAAACGCTTTTTGTTTGAGAACTTTCCCAAGGGTACGGGCTTCCCAGCGGTTCAGGCACCTGTACATGCTGAAGAGCTGCCGTTGGCGAATGTTCAGGCCTTCTCGATTGACGACTCCGCCACCACCGAGATTGACGATGCGCTGTCGGTGACTGGCATCGGCACAGGCACGGTCACGCTAGGTATTCACATTGCCGCTCCTGGTTTGGCCGTGCAACCGGGTAGCCCGGTTGATTGGCTGGGCCGCGCGCGCCTGTCAACCGTCTACATGCCAGGCTACAAGCTGACCATGCTGCCGGATGAGGTGGTGCAAAACTACACGCTGATGGCCGGGCGAAACTGCCCGGCGGTGTCGTTGTATGTAACGATGGATGAGGCGACGTTCGAGATCAAAGAAACCGCGACCAAACTGGAACTGGTGCCGATAGCCGCCAACCTGCGCCATGATGTGCTGGACAGCACGTTCAATGAAGCGTTCTTTGATGAGAACTCGGTAGATGCTATCAATACAGAAGCTGCTTGCGCCCGTATTGATTGGTCTAGAGAGCTAATTTACTTGCATAAATTGGCAAAATACCTCAAATCACAGCGTGAAGTGGCACGCGGCAAGCCAGAAAACTTCAATCGGCCTGACTACAACTTCAAACTCAGCAACCCCAGCGGCCAGGAGCCGCAAGGTAACGAGCAGGTCAGCATTACCACCCGCCAACGCGGCGCGCCGCTGGACTTGATCGTGGCCGAAGCGATGATTTTGGCCAACAGCACCTGGGGCCAATGGCTGGCTGAGCACGGTGTGCCGGGCATTTACCGCAGCCAGGCCAGCATGGCCCCCGGCGTGAAGGTACGCATGGGCACCAAGGCGCTGCCGCACGCGGGCCTGGGCGTGCCCAGCTACGCCTGGTCCACCTCACCGCTGCGGCGCTATACCGACCTGGTCAACCAGTGGCAAATCATCGCCTGCGCCAAGCACGGCCGCACCGCAGCGCTGGTCGCGCCTTTCAAACCCAAAGACGCAGAGCTGTTCTCCATCATCTCGGGGTTTGACGCTGCCTACAGCGCCTACAACGGCTACCAGAGCGGCATTGAGCGCTACTGGACGCTCAAGTATTTGCAGCAAAACGGTATCACCGAACTGGTGGCCACAGCATTTAAAGACAACCTGGTGCGCGCTGACGACTTGCCACTGGTGCTGCCCGCCACAGGCGCGATGGGCTTGCCGCGTGGCGCGAAGGTACGCATCAAGCTCGGGGAGATCGATGAGATCACACTGGACATCACCGGCGCGGTGATTGAGCGGCTGGATGAAGTGCTGGACGTTGCCAGCCAGGAAGACTCCGAGGAAGACGATGTTGCCGTCGGGCCGATTGCCATTGCTGTGGACGTCAATGAAACCGCTGAAGACCCTGTTGCAGGTAGCTAAATGCGATTTAAAGCCCTGATAATTTGAGCATGAAAAACTTCAGCACACTGCAAATAGCCCTGGGCGTTTCTGCCTTGTTGCATGCGGTGGTGTTGACGACACGGTTTGTAGACCCGACCAGCTTTAACCGCGTCTTCAAAGACACGCCGCTCGAAGTGATTCTGGTCAATGCCAAGTCCAATGAAAAGCCCGACATTGCCAAGGCGATTGCGCAGGCATCGCTTTCGGGTGGTGGCCAGCTTGAAAAAGGCCGCGCCACTTCCCCACTGCCGCCTTCAGCCCTGACCGACCTGGGCGATGCGGCTGAAGATGCGCAGAAAAAAGTCGAGGCCATGCAGGAGCAGCAAACCCAGCTGCTGGCGCAAATCAAAAAGCAACTGGCCACCCTGCCGCCGCCTGACCCGAAAACGCCGACCAACGACCCGTTACAGGCCGAGCGCGAGGAAAAGCGCAAGCAACTGATCAAAATCCTGGCGGAGATTGAAAAGCGCATCAATGAAGAAAACGCGCGGCCCAAAAAGCGCTACATCAGCCCTGCAACAAGGGAAGAGGTGTACGCCATTTACTACGACAGCCTGCGCCGCAAAATTGAGGGCAAAGGCACGACCAACTTCCCCGAGCTGGCAGGCAAAAAGCTCTATGGCGAGCTGACCATGATTGTGACCGTCAATTTTGATGGCCGCATTTTGGCCACAGAGGTGGTGGAGACATCCGGCAACCTGACGCTGGACCGCCGTGCGCAGGCCATCGTCAAAGGCACGGGGCCGTTTGACAGATTCACCGACGCCATGCGGCGCAAGGCCGACCAGATTGTGGTGGTGTCGCGCTTCAAGTTCACGCGGGACGAGACGCTTGAGACCATTCTCACCAATCGCTAGGCACAGTTGATGAAAGCCTTTTTCCGCCTCGTCCTTTTGATGCTTTTGGCGGGCTTGTCGTTGCAACTTTACTTCGTTGGCCGCATCGCCTTGATGGCCGTGGTGGATCCAGAATCCACTGCGTTTGAACGGTCGGCGGTTTACAGCGTTGCCACAACAACGGGCAGCCTGAAATGGCGTCAGCAGTGGGTGGCTTACGGTGATATTTCAGACAACCTCAAACGCGCCGTGATTGCGTCTGAAGATGCCAGCTTTACCGAGCATGAAGGCGTGGACATTGAGGCACTTGAAAAAGCGTGGGACAAGAATGCCAAGGCAGAACAAAAGGTGCAGCAATCAAGTGCTAAAAACCTGAATGCCACGACGCCTTCAAAACCCATCAAACCACCAAAAATTGTCGGCGGCTCGACCATCACGCAGCAACTGGCCAAAAACCTTTTCCTGTCAGGTGAACGCACACTGCTGCGAAAGGGGCAAGAACTGGTGCTGAGCCTGCTGATGGAAAAGCTGTTGAGCAAGCAACGTATTCTGGAGATTTACCTGAACAGTGTGGAATGGGGCGAAGGTGTGTTTGGTGCAGAAGCGGCGTCGCAATATTACTTTCGCAAAAGCGCCAATAAATTGAGCGCCTACGAAGCCGCACGCCTGGCCGTGATGCTGCCGCGCCCCAAGTATTTTGAAACCCGACCCAATTCGGGTTATCTGTCGTCACGTGCCAGCACAATTGCGGCGCGTATGAGTGGAGTTGAACTGCCATGATGGCTAAATTAATGAGCCTTTTTCTGCTCGGTTTGATTCGCGCTCTAACAGGCGCGCAAGCCCGCTGGCAGGGCTGCCCGCCCAAGGCCGAGCAACGCATTTACTTTGCCAATCACCAAAGCCATGCCGACCTGGTACTGATGTGGGCAGCGCTGCCAAAAGAGCTGCGCAGCATCACCCGGCCGATTGCAGCCAAAGACTATTGGACGAAGACACCTTTTAAACAATGGATCACCACGGCCGTGTTCAACGCCATCTACGTTGACCGCGCCAAGACCGGCGACCAGGATCCACTGGAACCATTGATCGACGCACTGGGCAATGGCGACTCGATTATTTTGTTTCCTGAAGGCACACGCGGCAATCAGGAAGACCCGCAAAAGTTCAAGTCGGGACTGTACAACCTGGCGCAAAAGTTTCCGGATGTGGTGTTGGTGCCGGCCTGGATCAACAACGTGCAGCGCGTCATGCCCAAAGGCGAAGTGGTGCCAGTGCCGATATTGTGTTCAGTCACTTTTGGTGCGCCCATCGCCCTGGGAGCAGAGGAAAGCCGAAGCGACTTTTTGACCCGTGCGCGCGATGCTGTCATGGCATTGAGGCAATCATGATCAATACCTTCTTGCTCAGCTTGCGCCCCTCCCAGCAGGTGGGTTTGCTGTTCGTGTTGCTGTTTGGCATTCTGGCTGCCGTCAGCACTTACGCCTTTGTTGCATCGCTGCGTGAACGCCCCGAGGGCGACCCGCGTATTGAAGCACTGAAAGACTTTAACGGGGTGTTGCAAACATCGTGGGTCATGGCGACCGTGTTTTGGGTGGGCTGGGCGCTGGGGGAAACGGTGGCAACGGTGCTGTTCGGCATCGTGGCTTTTTTTGCGCTGCGCGAGTTCATCACGCTGTCGCCCACCCGCCAGGGCGACCACCGCAGCCTGGTGCTGGCTTTTTTCATAGTGCTGCCCGTTCAGTTTTATCTGGTCATCACCCGGCACTTTGACCTGGTGACGGTGTTCATCCCGGTGTATGTGTTTTTAGCGATTCCGGTGGTGAGTGCGCTGGCCAATGACCCCGCGCGGTTTCTGGAGCGCAATGCCAAGCTGCAATGGGGCATCATGGTCTGCGTCTATGGCATCAGCCATGTGCCTGCTTTGCTCTTGCTCAAGTTCCCTAACTACCAGGGTAAAAATGCGTTTTTAGTGTTCTTCCTGGTCATCGTGGTGCAAAGCTGCATGCTGGTGCAGTACCTGGTTGACAACAAATACAAACGCAAACCGATTGCACCGCAAATCAGTTCAACCTTTAACTGGACCGGCTGGTTGATAGCCGTGGTGGTGGCCAGTCTGATTGGCGGCTTGATGTCGGCGCTAACCCCCTTCAAGCCTGCGCAGGCTGTGGCCATGGCGCTGATTGCTTGCGTGGCGGGCTCGCTGGGTCATCTGGTCATGAAGGCTTTGAAGCGTGACCGGGGTATCACCAATTGGGGGACAGAGGGTAAGTCAGTCACCGGAGCCAGCGGTCTGCTGGATCGCGTCGATGCGCTGTGTTTTGCTGCACCGGTGTTTTTTCACTCGGTGCGGTGGTATTTTGGTATATAAATTGGCCTTTAGACCAATGAATACGGGCGCAAACAGCTCCTGAATTAATAGCGATTATCAGATCATGCGTATTCTTGGCATTGACCCGGGCTTACAGATCACCGGCTTTGGTGTGGTTGATGTAGACGGTCAACACTTGAGATATGTTGCCAGCGGCACCATCAAAACCGCACACTTGGACAAAAAAGATTTGCCAGCTCGCCTCAAGGTGCTATTTGACGGCGTGCGTGAAGTGGCCGAGCGTTACCAGCCCGATTGTTCGTCGGTCGAGATTGTGTTTGTCAACGTCAACCCGCAGTCCACCCTGCTGCTGGGTCAGGCGCGTGGCGCGTGCATCACGGCGCTGGTGTCGCTTGATTTGCCAGTGGCTGAATACACCGCTTTGCAGCTCAAGCAGGCCGTCGCAGGCTACGGCAAAGCTGGCAAGGCAGAAGTCCAGCAGATGGTGATGCGTTTGCTCAAGCTGCCCACACTGCCGGGCAAGGACGCTGCGGATGCGCTGGGCTTGGCGATTACCCATGCCCATGCGGGCAAGGCGCGCGCCATGCTGGCGGCAGCGCTTAAAAAGTCTTGATGGGGTTCAGGCAAGACGCTGGACAATCAACACAGCAAAAAAAACAAAACCAGCGATCAAAGTCCATTTAAGTGTGACCAAGCCGTAGCGCTTGTAACGCTCTTGTCCGGTCAAGGCATAAAACAAAAATGACACAGCTGAGCCGAGCAGCAGGGCAAGAAGTAACCAGCGCAAGAAAAGCATATTGGCAAGCTACCAGGCAGGCGCCAGGGTAGCAAAACCTTTGGGCGCACGTTTTTCATCTTCAAACGTGACAACTTCATATGCATCTTGGTGCGCCAGCAATTCGCGCAGCAATTTGTTGTTCAGCGCATGGCCGGAGCGAAACGCGCTGTAGGCTGCCAGCAAAGGTTTGCCCAGCAAATGCAGGTCGCCCATCGCATCCAGAATTTTATGTTTCACAAACTCGTCGTTGTAGCGCAGGCCATCGCTGTTCAGCACTTTGTAGTCGTCCATCACGATGGCGTTATCCAGCCCGCCACCCATGACCAGGCCGTTGGCGCGCATCATCTCGACATCCTTGGTAAAGCCGAAGGTTCGCGCTCTGGCGATGTCGCGTGTGTACGAACCTGAGCTCATGTCGAACTCGACCCGCTGGCCTGTTGAATCGACGGCTGGGTGATCAAAATCAATTTCAAAGCTGAGTTTGTAGCCGTCGTAGGGCGTCAGGCGTGCCCACTTGGTACTGACACCTTCGCCTTCACGGACTTCAACTGTTTTTAGCAAACGCACAAATCGCTTGGGCGCATTTTGCAACTCAATGCCTGCCGACTGAAGCAAAAACACGAAAGAGGAAGCCGACCCATCCAGAATCGGCACTTCTTCAGCCGTAATGTCGATGTACAGGTTGTCCAAACCCAGGCCAGCGCAGGCAGACATCAGGTGTTCGACCGTGAAGACTTTGGCACTGCCGTTGGAGATGGTTGATGCGAGTCGGGTATCGGTGACAGCCAGCGCCGAAACAGGAATGTCGACAGGCTGAGGCAAATCCACCCGACGAAAAACAATACCCGTATCAGGCGCAGCGGGCCGTAGCGTCAACTCAACACGCTGGCCACTGTGCAGGCCGACACCAACGGCTTTGGTGAGGGTTTTGAGGGTGCGTTGTGCAAGCATGTTGCTATTTTAAATTTTCTTGAATGCCCTGTATTTCGCGCGCTCTCTGCCACGGGCAGAGAGCGCAAGCGAAATATCAATCCGCCTGTTTGCGCAAAAACGCAGGTATCTCAAAATCATCCATCCCGCCAGATGCCAGCGCATCCACCTTGGCAGCCGCTTGCGTACGGTTGGTACGCCAAACGCTTGGCACAGCCATGTTGCCGTAGTCTGGCTGAGCAGAACCGATAGCCGCGTGTGACGAACCACCCATGCCAGCGACTGAATTAAGCGTTGGCACATTGAAAGGCACGTTGTCTGTACCCGTGCGCAACACCTGTAGCGGCGGTGCGTGGCGGCGCGCGCCCTGGCGGCTCAGACCTGTGGCGACCACCGTCACGCGGATGTCTTCGCCCAGCTTGTCGTCATAGGCCGCACCGTAAATCACATGCGCATCTGCCGAGGCGTAGGCGCGGATGGTGTTCATCGCCAGCTTGGATTCACTGAGTTTGAGCGAACCTTTGGCGGCCGTGACCAGCACCAACACGCCCTTGGCACCTGACAAATCAATGCCTTCAAGCAGTGGGCAGGCCACGGCTTGTTCGGCAGCGATGCGCGCGCGGTCTGGGCCATTGGCCACCGCAGTGCCCATCATGGCTTTGCCGGGCTCGCCCATCACGGTGCGCACGTCTTCAAAGTCGACGTTGACGTTGCCGTATTCGTTGATGATTTCGGCAATGCCGCCTACCGCGTTTTTCAGCACGTCGTTGGCATGGGCAAAGGCCTCGTCTTGCGTCACGTCGTCACCCAGCACTTCAAGCAGTTTTTCATTGAGCACCACGATCAGTGAGTCGACATTGGCTTCCAGCTCGGCCAAGCCCAAATCGGCATTGGTCATGCGGCGGCCACCTTCAAACTCGAAAGGTTTGGTGACTACACCCACCGTCAAAATACCCATTTCTTTAGCGATGCGGGCAATCACCGGTGCTGCACCAGTCCCTGTACCACCACCCATACCAGCGGTGATGAACAGCATGTGCGCGCCGTCAATCGCACTGCGAATGTCGCCCTCCGCCAGCTCGGCCGCATCGCGACCCTTGTCGGGCTTGCTGCCTGCGCCCAGGCCGCTACCGCCCAGTTGAATCGTCTTGTGCGCATTGCCACGGCTGAGTGCCTGCGCGTCGGTGTTGGCGCAGATGAATTCCACGCCCTGCACGCCGCAGGCCATCATGTGGCCAACCGCGTTGCCGCCACCACCACCGACACCAATCACCTTGATTTGTGTGCCCTGGTTAAATTCTTCGATTTCAATCATTTCGATGCTCATGGGGAGCCTCCTGTTTCATTAAGTTGCAATTGCCAAAAAAGTATTTGTCGATAAGGTTGAGGTGATTCATGAAGGCGGATCAGCGCCTCCTGACCTTGTGTGTGGCGGCGCAGTGGGGATAAAAGCGGGGTAGTGTTTCATCAGAAATTCCCCACAAACCAGTCTTTAACCCGACCAAAGGCGTTATGTACGCTACCGGCTTTTTGCGACACCTTGTAGCCACGCATACGTGCCAGACGTGCCTCTTCAAGCAAACCCATAACTGTGGCGGCGCGCGCCTGCGCAACCATGTCGTAAAGCGAGTTTGAATAACGCGGAATACCGCGCCGCACAGGCTTTAAAAAGATGTCTTCGCCAAGCTCCAGCATCCCTGGCATGACAGCACTGCCACCGGTCAACACAATGCCGGACGACAACACTTCCTCGTAACCCGACTCGCGAATCACCTGTTGCACCAGCGAAAAAATCTCTTCAATACGCGGCTCAATCACACCCGCCAGTGCCTGCTTGCTGAGCATGCGTGGCGCGCGATCACCCAGGCCGGGCACTTCGACCTGCGTATCGGGGTCGGCCAGCAATTGTTTGGCATAGCCGCTTTCAACCTTGATGTCTTCTGCGTCTTTGGTCGGCGTACGCAGCGCCATGGCGATGTCGCTGGTGATCAAATCGCCTGCAATCGGGATGACTGCCGTGTGGCGAATCGCACCGCCAGTAAAGATCGCCACGTCGGTTGTGCCCGCACCAATATCGACCAGTGCTACACCCAATTCCTGCTCGTCTTGCGTCAGCACGGCCAGGCTGGATGCGAGCGGGTTAAGCATCAATTGGTCAACTTCCAGGCCACAGCGGCGCACGCATTTGATGATGTTTTCAGCCGCGCTTTGCGCGCCCGTGACGATATGGACTTTGGCCTCCAGTCGGATGCCACTCATGCCAATCGGCTCGCGTACATCCTGCCCGTCGATCACAAACTCTTGAGGTTCGACCAACAGCAGGCGCTGGTCGGTAGAGATATTGATGGCTTTGGCGGTTTCAATCACACGCGCCACATCGGCCTGGGTGACTTCCTTGTCTTTCACGGCCACCATGCCGCTGGAGTTGATGCCGCGAATATGGCTGCCCGTGATGCCGGTATAGACGCGGGCAATTTTGCAGTCAGCCATCAACTCGGCTTCTTTTAACGCCTGCTGAATGCTTTGCACGGTCGCGTCAATGTTGACCACCACGCCACGCTTGAGGCCATTGCTGGCGGCAATGCCCAGGCCTGCCAGTTTGAGGTCACCGCCGGGCATGACCTCAGCCACCACCACCATGACCTTGCTGGTTCCAATGTCCAGCCCCACCACCAGGTCTTTGTATTCTTTTGCCATCAGCGTTACCTCTTTACTTTCTTGTCGTCTTTGTCACCGGGGTTCAACGTGGTGACGCCTTTTAACTTGAGCGCATAGCCATTGCTGTAGCGCAAATCTGCGGACTCCAGGTCTCTGCCGTAGCGTGAAGACACCTGGTTCAACGTCGCGATAAAACGCTGCGTGCGGCCTTCAATTTCATCGACAGAACCGTGCCCCAGTTCGAGCACCGCACCGCTGTCTAGCCGCGCGCGCCAGCTACCCTGCCCCGTCAATTCAAGCCGCTCCAGCTGCGTGTCGAGCTTGTCAAATTGCGCTGCCAACTGCCGATAAGCCTGTAGCACCAAAGGTGTTTGCCCGGTGGGGCCGTTGAGTTGCGGCAAATCGGCTGATTCAACCTCCGCCTGGTTCGCTTCAAACACCTCACCAAAACTGTTGACCAGCCGCGTGTCACCCTCTGGGCCCCAATAAGCCACGGCCTGATGCTCTTGGAGCAGCACTTTCAACCGGTCTGGGAATTGGCGCTGAACTACGGCTTTGCGCACCCAGGGCACCGACTCAAAAACGGCGCGGGTCTGCGCCAGATTGACCGTGAAAAAATTGCCTGCCAGACGCGGCGCAACATTGGCGCGTAAAGTCACCGCGTTGTTATGCGTCACATCGCCTTGCACCGTGATGGCGCTCAGATTAAAAATCGGCTGCCTGAACAACCACGAGCTTAAAAGCAGGCCAACCATTAATACCAGCAACAAGGCGAACGCCATCGACATACCGTTCATGAAACGGATGTCTGCGGGCAGCACAAGTGGCCGACCTGCTGATGGCGCGGTGCGTCTCACGTAGCCGCTCCTTGCACAGCCTGATAGTCCAACGCTGCGGTTTTGAGAATCTCAAGGCACAGGTCTTCATACGAGATATCCACCGCGCGTGCAGACATGGGCACCAGCGAATGGCTGGTCATGCCGGGTGAGGTGTTGACCTCCAGCAAATAGGGCTTGCGCGTCAGCTTGTCAATCATCACATCAGCACGCGCCCAGCCCCGGCAATTGAGGGTTCGATAGGCTTGCAAGACCAGTTGTTGAATGGCGGCTTCTTCGCCTTCAGGCAAGCCGCAGGGCACCAGGTACTGGGTGGTGTCGGTGAAGTATTTGTTCTGGTAGTCGTAGTTGCCATCTTCGGCAGCAATGCGGATGAGAGGCAAGGCATAGGCCTGGCTGCCCGTGCCCAGTACTGGGCAAGTTACTTCGTCGCCATCAATGAACTGCTCGCACAAGATATCCGCATCCAGTTGAGCGGCTTGTTCTACCGCCGCTGCCATTTGCGACGCCGCAGTGACTTTGGTCAAGCCAATCGACGAGCCTTCGCGTGCGGGCTTGACGATTAACGGCAAGCCCAGCTTTTCCAGCGCGGCTTTCACGTCAAGCGCTGTATAAGCCCCACGCCTGAGCAGCACATGCAGCGGCGTAGGCAAACCCTCGGCCACCAGCACGCGCTTGGTCATGACCTTGTCAATCGCGATGCTGGACGCCATCACGCCGGAGCCTGTGTAGGGAATACCCAGCAACTCAAGCGCGCCCTGCACTGTGCCGTCTTCACCAAAACGGCCATGCAGGGTGATGAAGCAGCGGTCAAAGCCTTCTTTTTTGAGCTCTCCCAAGTCGCGCAGCGCCGGGTCAAACGCATGGGCATCCACACCGCGCGCCAGCAGTGCCGCCAGCACGCCGTTGCCCGACATGAGCGAGATTTCACGTTCGGCTGACTGGCCACCCATCAACACGGCCACTTTGCCGAAATTCACCTGATTTGAGGTATGTTTTTGGCTCATAGCGCACTGCTTTCGGGCGCAAGCAGCTCATTTTTTAGTAGCATATCCATGACCTTTTGTGGCACAGCGCCAATCGTGCCCGCCCCCATGCACAGCACCACATCACCACCCAGCGCGTTGTCGATGATGGTTTGCGGCATGGCTTCGATGGCGTCAACAAATACAGGCTCGACCTTGCCGGCAACCCGCAAGGCGCGGCTGAGCGAGCGGCCATCTGCCAGTGCAATCGGCGCTTCGCCAGCGGCATACACCTCTGACAGCAACACCACATCAGCCGCACCCATGACCTTGACGAAGTCCTCAAAACAGTCGCGGGTGCGGGTGTAGCGGTGCGGCTGAAAGGCCAGCACCAGCCGCCTGCCGGGAAACGCCCCACGCGCTGCCGACAAAGTGGCGGCCATTTCAACCGGGTGGTGGCCGTAATCTTCAATCACAGTGAACTGGCCGCCGCCAGAGGCCGACATGTCGCCATAGCTTTGAAAACGCCTGCCCACACCTTTGAACTCGGCCAGCGCTTTTTGCACCGCCGCATCGGGCACATTCAGTTCAACCGCGATGGCAATCGCCGACAAGGCGTTGAGCACATTGTGTTCACCGGCCAGATTGAGCACCACATCCAGATCCGGCAGCGTGACGCCGTTGCGGCGCTGGGCTGTGAAATGCATTTGTGCGCCGACGGGCCGCACGTTGACTGCACGTACCTGCGCATCTTCATTGAAACCATAGCTGGTGATCGGGCACGTTACCTGCGGCACGATGCTTTGTACCGCCGCATCGTCGGTACACAAAACTGCTGTCCCGTAAAACGGCATGCGATGCAAGAAATCAACAAAAGCTTTTTTCAGATTGCCAAAGACATGACCATAGGTTTCCATGTGGTCAGCATCAATGTTGGTCACCACTGCCATGACGGGTAGCAGGTTTAAAAACGAGGCATCAGACTCGTCGGCCTCGACCACGATGTAGTCGCCTGACCCCAGCTTGGCGTTAGCGCCTGCGCTGTTGAGTCGCCCACCAATCACGTAAGTCGGATCCAATCCGCCCTCCGCCAAAATGCTGGCCACCAGACTGGTGGTGGTGGTTTTGCCGTGCGTACCGGCAATCGCAATGCCCTGCTTGAGTCGCATCAACTCTGCCAGCATCAGGGCGCGCGGCACGACAGGGATTTTCTTTTCACGCGCAGCCACCACTTCGGGGTTGTCGGCCTGCACGGCGGTGGATGTGACCACCGCATCCACATGGGTCAGGTTTTCTGCTGCATGACCGACAAAGCTTTTGATGCCCATGCCGGACAGGCGTTGCAGTGTGGCGCTGTCCGACAAATCAGAGCCTGAGATCACGTAGCCCAGGTTGTGAAGCACCTCGGCAATGCCCGACATGCCGGAGCCGCCCAAGCCAATGAAATGAATGTTTTTAATCGCGTGTTTCATGTTGTCAACTCTTCACAAGCGGCCACAATATGTGCTGTAGCCTCATTTTTTTGCATCTTTTTGGCCTGCAGACCAATATTGACGAGCGCAGCACGCTCTGTTTTTTGTAGCATATCGGCAAGTATCTGGGGTGTCAGCTCGCTCTGTGCCATTTGCCAGCCAGCGCCCTGTGCAACCAGAAACCGGGCATTGCTGGTTTGGTGGTCGTCAACTGCGAAGGGGAAAGGTACAAACAATGCTGCCGCGCCGACTGCTGCAATCTCAGTCACGGTGCTGGCACCCGCGCGGCAGATGATGAGGTCAGCATTCGCAAACGCGGTAGCGGTGTCGTCGATAAAAGGGGTTAGGGTTGCTTCAACACCGGCAGCGCCGTAATTGGCGTGCAATTCGTCAATCTGTTTAGCACCGCTTTGATGTGTGACCACAGGCCGCTGCTGTAGCGGGATCAATGCCAGCGCCTGCGGCACGATGCTGTTCAATGCCTTGGCACCCAGGCTGCCACCCACGACCAGCAAACGCAGCGGGCCCGTACGCCCCGCAAAACGGACATCAGGTGCGGCCTGCTGCGTGAAAGCCGTGCGCAAGGGGTTGCCCACCCACTGGGCATTTTTAATCACATTAGGGAAGGCAGTGAAGACTTTGTCTGCCACCTGTGCCAACACTTTGTTCACCATGCCAGCCACCGAGTTTTGCTCGTGCAGCACCAAGGGCTTGCCCAGCAAAACAGCCATCATGCCCGCCGGAAAAGCGATGTAGCCACCCAAGCCAATAACCACCTGCGGTTTGACACGGCGGAGCACCTGAATACTTTGCCAAAACGCTATCAGCAAGCGCAATGGCAGCAAAGCCAGCGTGATAAGGCCTTTGCCACGCACGCCTGAAAAGTCAATTGTTTCAAACGCAAAACCGCGCGGCGGTACGAGCTGGCTTTCCATGCTTGGGTTGTCCGCGCTGCCTTTGCCACCCAGCCAATGCACACGCCAGCCTTTGTCGCGCAAGGCTTCAGCCACGGCAAGGCCAGGAAAAATATGACCGCCAGTACCACCAGCCATGACCAGAGCGCAACGCGATGTCATGCGCGGCCTCCGCGCATCAAAAGCCTGTTTTCATAATCAATTCGAAGCACCACAGCCAGCGAGATCAGATTCATCAAAATCGCGGAGCCGCCGTAGCTCATCAATGGCAGCGTCAAGCCCTTGGTCGGTAGCGCACCCAGATTCACGCCAATGTTGATGAAGGTTTGAAAGCCAAACCAGATGGCAATACCCTGCGCAGTTAAACCGGCAAACAGCCTGTCCAGCGCTATCGACTGGCGGCCAATGTGCATGATGCGCCTGACCATCCACATGAACAGGCCAATCACCGTCAACACGCCAATCAGGCCAAACTCTTCACCAATCACGGCCATCAAAAAGTCGGTGTGCGCTTCAGGCAACCAGTGAAGTTTTTCAATGCTGCCGCCCAGGCCGACACCAAAAATCTCGCCACGCCCAAAAGCAATCAGTGAATGCGACAACTGGTAGCCTTTGCCCAAGGCGTGCTTTTCACTCCACGGATCCAGGTAAGCAAAAATCCGCTCACGCCGCCATTCACTGAGCATGACCATCAGGCCGAACGCAATCACCACGACCAGCGCAATCACAAAAAACATGCGGGCATTGACGCCGCCCAAAAACAGGATGCCCATGGCAATGACCGAAATCACCATGAAAGCACCCATGTCAGGCTCGGCCAAGAGCAGCAAGCCCACCACCGCAATGGCAATGGCCATCGGCATCACGGCGCGAAAGAAACGCTCTTTAACGTCCATCTTGCGCACCATGTAGTCAGCCGCGTACAGCAGCACCGCAAACTTGGCGAGTTCAGACGGCTGAAAGTTCATGAAGCCAAGCGTGATCCACCGGCGCGCGCCATTGACGCCTTTGCCAATGAAAGGCACGAGCACCAGTATCAGCAAAATCAGCGATGCCACAAAAAGCCAGGGTGCCAGCTTTTCCCAGGTACTCACGGGTATCTGAAATGCCAGCAGTGCCACCACAAAAGCCACCACCAGTGACAGCACATGGCGCATTAAAAAATGGGTGTGTGCGTATCGGGCAAACTTTGGGTTATCAGGCATTGCAATCGATGCCGAATACACCATCACGAGGCCGAACATCAACAACGCCACCGTCACCCAGACCAGCGCCTGGTCAAACCCTGACAGGCTGACGGGCGACGAATTTGAACCGCTCAAGCTTTGCCCGCCCAAACGCACAGGCAGCGCATCAGGGGTGCGCTTGCCAGTCACCGAGGTCAGGATGGAGGCCATGCTCATAGCACCACCCCCTCTTCAAGTGCCAAGGCATTCACAGCCTCGCAAAACACGCGCGCACGGTGCTCGTAGTTGTCGAACATGTCAAAGCTGGCGCAGGCGGGCGACATCAGCACGGCGTCCCCGGGCTGCGCTTGTTGAGCCGCCAGACTGACGGCTTCCTGCATGGATTCGGCCTGCAGCAATTCCACGGCGCTGCTTTCAAGTGCAGCTCTTATCAGAGGCGCATCACGACCCATCAACACCACGGCGCGCGCAAAACGCGACACTGGCAAAGCCAGGGGAACAAAGTCCTGATCCTTGCCCACGCCGCCGAGTATCACGACCAGTTTGCGCTGTGCGCCCAGCCCTGCGAGCGCGGCAACCGTAGCACCCACATTGGTGCCTTTGCTGTCGTCAAAGTATTCAACCTCGTTGATGATGGCCACCGACTCAACTCGGTGCGGCTCACCCTTGTACTCACGCAGCCCATGCAACATGGGACCCAAGGCGCAACCTGCTGCACTGCTAAGGGCCAGCGCGGCCAGCGCATTGACGGCATTGTGCAGACCCTGAATGCGCAGTGCATCCACAGGCATCAGCCGCTGGATGTACAGCTCATCACCCGCGCCTGAATCACCGCGTTTGCGCTTGATGGTTTCATCCAGCTCGGAGGCACGTACCAGCCAGGCCATGCCATTGACAGTTTCAATGCCGTAGTCACCCGGGCGTTGCGGCTCATCATGGCCATAGGTGAGGTAACTGCGCGCTGCCTTGCCCTTGACCTGTGCGGGAACAGCCGCCATCACCCGTTCGTCGTTTCGGTTGAGCAACATCAGTCCGCCAGTGCCATAGACATTGTTTTTTGCAGTGACATAAGCTTCAAACGTGCCATGCCAGTCCAGATGATCTTGCGTGATGTTCAATACGGTTGCAGCTGTAGGCTCAAAGTTTTTGACGCCGTCCAGCTGAAAGCTGGACAACTCCAGCACCCAGACTTCAGGCAAGCTGTCTGCATCGATTTTTTCAGCCAGCGTGTCCAGCAAAGTCGGGCCAATATTGCCTGCCACTGCCACGGTCTTGCCAGCGCGTTGCACCAACTGCCCGGCAAGGGAAGTGACAGTTGTTTTACCGTTAGTGCCAGTGATACCGATCACTTGCGACGCATAAGCAGTGCCCTCTTTCAGATCAGCCAGAGCCTGCGCAAACAGGCTGAGCTCATTGCCGCAAACGATGCCGCGCGCCTCGGCCGCATCCGTTACGCCAGCCATGTCTGCAGGACTCAATCCCGGACTTCTGAGCAGCATGTCAAACGCCGCACCCTCCAGCAAAGCAGCGCTCATGTCGCCATGCACAAAGCTGGCTTCTGGAACACTGACGCGCAGCGCTTGAAGCTGCGGCGGCTCAGCCCGCGTGTCAGCCACCGTCACGCTGGCACCCCATCTGGCGCACCAGCGTGCCAGTGCCAGACCGGAATGACCCAGGCCCAGTACCAACACATGTTTTCCCGCCAACTTAATCATTGTCATTGGGTCATCTGAGTTTGAGTGTTGAAAGACCCACCAGGCACAGCAGCATGGTGATGATCCAAAAGCGCACCACAACCTGGGTTTCTTTCCAGCCACTCTTTTCAAAATGGTGGTGCAGCGGTGCCATTTTCAAAATCCGCCTGCCTGTACCAAACCGCTTTTTGGTGTACTTGAAGTAAGTCACCTGCAGCATCACCGACAAGGCCTCAACCACAAAAATACCGCCCATGATGGCCAGCACAATCTCTTGCCGAACAATCACCGCAATCGTGCCAAGTGCCGCGCCCAGAGCCAGCGCACCTACATCACCCATAAATACCTGCGCCGGATGCGTGTTGAACCACAAAAATGCCAGTCCACTACCGGCCATGGCAGCGCAAAATATCATCAACTCGCCCGAGCCCGGAATGGACGGGAAGAGCAGGTACTTTGAATACACCGAACTGCCCGTGACATAGGCAAACACACCCAGTGCCGAACCCACCATCACCACCGGCATGATGGCCAAGCCATCCAGGCCATCGGTCAGATTGACCGCGTTACTCGACCCGACAATGACCAGGTAAGTCAGGATCACAAAACCGAACACGCCTAGCGGGTAACTGACTTCTTTGACAAAAGGCACGAGCAGCCCGGCCTTGGGTGGCAGGTTCACATCAAAGCCAGATTGCACCCAACTGATGAAAAGCCCGATCACCCGCATGTTGGAGCTTTCAGAAATACTGAAGACCAGATAAAGCGCAGCAATCAAACCGATCAACGATTGCCACAAATATTTTTCGCGTGACCGCATGCCCTCTGGGTCTTTATGAACCACCTTGCGCCAGTCATCAACCCAGCCAATCGCACCAAAACCCAAGGTGACCAACAACACAATCCAGACAAAGCGATTGGAAAGATCAGCCCACAGCAACGTCGACACGGCGATACAAAACAAAATCAGCACACCCCCCATGGTGGGTGTGCCTGATTTGCTCAAATGCGTTTGCATCGCATATTCACGAATCGGCTGACCAATCTTGAGTGCCGTCAGTCTTCGGATCACAAATGGGCCCGCCACCAGGCCCATCAGCAGCGCCGTCAGCGCCGCCATCACAGCCCGAAATGTCAGGTATTGAAAAACCCGGAAGAATCCGAACTCAGGCGATAAACCCTGAAGCCATTGAGCCAGGCTAAGCAGCATGTTGGGTTTCCTCGTGTGTTTTTGTTTGAGCCAGCGCGTGTGCTGTGATGGCCTGCACGACGCGCTCCATCTTCATGAAGCGCGACCCTTTGACGAGCACGCTTTGTACGTGCGGTAATCGCGCCAGTACAGCGACCATCAATGCATCGACATCATTGAAATGTTGTCCGGTGCCAAAACTGCTGCCGGCCAGTTGCGATTGCTCACCCAGCGCGTAAAGGTTTTCAATGCCCTGCGCATGTGCCCAGCGCCCGGCTTCTTCATGGAACTGCGGGCCCAGGTTGCCCACCTCGCCCATGTCGCCCATCACCAGCAGGCGCGGGCCCGGCAACGCCGCCAATACGTCAATGGCAGCGCGCATGGAGTCCGGGTTGGCGTTGTAGGTGTCGTCGATCAGGGTGAGGCTTCGTCCGTGAAGATTGACCTGAACCGCGCGTGAACGCCCTTTGACCGGTTCAAACGCAGTCAGTCCCTGTGCGATGCAATCAAGTGGAACGTTAGCAGCCAGCGCACATGCCGTGGCAGCGAGTGCATTTTTAACATTGTGCTGGCCTGCGATACGCAGTCTGAATTTGAGCGTTCCTTGCGGTGTGGACGCCAGTACACGCCAGCCGTCTGCATCCCAATCGGCATCCGCTGTCACATCAGCTTGGCCAGTCATTGCAAACGTCAACTGTGGGCGCGTCCCGGCAGCTTTGCGCCACACTGCGGTGTAGTCATCATCAGCGGGAAAAACGGCGACGCCGTGCATGCTCAAGGCTTCAATGACAGCACCATTTTCATGTGCCACGGCTTCAACCGTGCCCATAAACTCCAGGTGCTCACGCTGGGCATTGTTGACCAGCGCCACCGTCGGCTTGGTGATATCAGCCAAATAGGCGATTTCACCCGGATGGTTCATGCCAAGTTCAACGACACCGATTTTGTGGTCAGCGGTCAAACGCAACAGCGTCAGCGGCACACCAATATCATTGTTCAGATTGCCCACTGTCGCAAACGCATGGTCAGCCTGATAGGCGCGCAAGATGGACGCAATCATCTGCGTCACGGTGGTCTTGCCGTTGCTGCCTGTGACGGCAATCAACGGCAAATCAGACTGTGCGCGCCAGCCTTTAGCGAGTTGGCCCAGCGCAAGTTTTGAGTCGCTGACATGCAAACCTGGCAGTCCTGCTGCTTGCAAGCCATGCTGCGCAATAGCAGCAACTGCACCTTGCACCTTGGCTTCTGCTAAAAAATCATGCGCATCAAAGTTGTCGCCTTTGAGTGCGACAAACAAATCTCCCGGCTGCAGGCTGCGCGTGTCGGTGTGGACGCGCTTGATCTTAATATTGGCATCTCCAACGAGCTGTGCAGCATCAACCCAGCTCACGGCTTGGCTCAATGTCATCATGACGATGCTCCAATGCGAGGCTGGCGTAGATCAAGCGCGGCCTGTGCGTGGTGCAGGTCATCAAAAGGATGCTTGATGCCCAGCACTTCCTGATAATTTTCATGGCCTTTACCGGCCAGCAGAACGACATCGTCTGGATGCGCAATTGCCAGCGTTTGAGCAATCGCCAAGGCACGGTCAGCCTGTACGCGCACCGATTCACTGTGCGTCAGTCCCAGCAAAATCTGGCTGATGATGCTGGCTGGGTTTTCGCTACGCGGATTGTCGCTGGTCACCACAATCTGGTCAGCATTTTTTTGCGCAGTCGCCGCCATGAACGGGCGCTTTGTAGAGTCGCGATCGCCGCCACAACCAAACACACACCACAACTGACCGCCTCTGGTTTTTACAACTGGCTGTAGTGCCAGCAACACCTTTCCAAGGGCGTCTGGCGTGTGGGCGTAGTCAATCACGACTAACGGTTTGCCAATTTGATTCAGCGTGTTCAAACGACCAGGTACGGCTGCCAGATCACTGCACGCTTTGGCAGCATCTACAAGCGATACGCCCAGTGCTCGTAGCGCGCCTATCACGCCGAGCAGATTGGAGACGTTGTACAGGCCGATCGCACTGGTGGATACTTCGCGTCGTTCAGCACCTTCAACCACCACAAAACTCATGGTATCGGCCTGTTGCATAACTGCTTGGGCTTTCAACCTGGCAGGCTCATGGATGCCAACTGTCCACACATCCACGGCGTTGGTCTTGAGCAGCAAACTTAAATCCCGTCCTTTGGCATCATCCACATTGATAACAGCAGACTGCAGACCCGGCCACGTAAACAGAGATTCTTTGGCTTGCCAATATGCCTGCATGGAGCCGTGGTAGTCCAGGTGGTCTTGCGTGAAGTTGGTAAACACAGCCACTTGCAGGTGTGTTGCATCCAGACGCTGCTCAGCAATCCCAATCGATGATGCTTCAATCGCGCAGGCTGAAAATCCATCATCCACAAAGCGTCGCAACTGCTGTTGCAGCAAGACCGGATCAGGCGTGGTCAAGCCGTTAAATACCATCGCGCCGGGCTCGCCAATGCCCAGAGTACCAACCACACCGCATTTGCGGCCAAGCTTGCCAAGCGCTTGAGCCAGCCACCAGGCGGTCGAGGTTTTGCCATTGGTGCCAGTAATCGCAATGGTTTGCAATTGCTTGCTCGGCTCTTCAAAATATGCCGCTGCAATCGGGGCAGCCGCCGCTTTCAGACCAGCATAAGCCGCAATTTTTGCGTCAACAAAACCATAGGTTTCAATGCCACTCATTTCAACCAGGCAAGCACCAGCCCCAGCTTTGAGTACGTCAACCACGTACTGCCGTGCATCGGTTGCAGCGCCCGGCCAGGCAATAAAGCCGTCACCTGTTTGGACATGACGGCTGTCAGTGGTCAAGCTGCCCGTTACCCGCGCATGCAGCCAGCTTGCGGCCTCTTGTGTTGTGTGCAGTTGCATGATCAAAACGACTCCTCCACCGCATTCGTCACGATTTGCGGCTTGACTGTCATGTCAGGCTGCACGCCTTTCATGCGCAAGGCTTGTTGCACCAGCTCACTGAAGACGGGTGCAGCCACTTCGCCACCGTAGTATTTACCTGCTCTAGGCTCGTCAATCATCACCGCCACAATCACTCGAGGTTTGTCGATCGGTGCCATGCCGACAAACCAGCCCCGGTACTTTCTGTCCTTGTCGGTACCGTAACTTTTGCCCACCTGTTTGTAAGCCGTACCCGACTTACCGCCCACCGAATAACCCAGTGTTTGGGCTTTTTGCCCCGTACCACCCGGGCCTGCTGCCATTTGCAGCATTTTTCTGACCTCCAGCGCCGTCTTTGCCGAGAAAACCTGCACGCCCGCTGCGGGCTCATCACTTTTAAGCAGGGTCGCATCAATGATTTGCCCATCGTGGCCAAACACCGTGTATGCGCGCGCCATCTGAAACAGCGAGGCCGACAAGCCGTAGCCATACGACATGGTGGCCTGCTCAATCGGTCGCCAGGTTTTGTAGGGGCGCAGACGGCCGGACACCACACCGGGAAATGCAATTTGCGGTTTTTGCCCAAAACCAGCCTGTGAAAATACTTCCCACATTTCACGCGGCTGCATTTGCATGGCCATTTTGACCGTGCCCACATTGCTGGATTTTTGAATCACTTGCTGCACTGTCAGCACGCCATGAGGATGGGCATCTGAAATTGTCGAGCCCGTGATCTGCATGCGGCCTGGTGCAGTTTGAATTTGCGTCTCAGGCTTCACACGCCCAGACTCCAGCGCAAGCCCCACAGTAAAAGCCTTCATCACTGAACCAGGCTCAAACGTGTCTGTCAATGCGCGGTTTCGCAATTGGTTGCCGCTCATGTTTTGCCGCTTGTCAGGCACGTAGCTGGGGTAGTTGGCCATCGCCAACACCTCGCCGGTGATGGCGTCGAGCATGACCACACTGCCTGCCACGGCCTTGTTGGCAACAACCGCATCGCGCAATTTTTGATACGCCACAAACTGCATCTTGCTGTCAATCGACAGTTGCAAATCTTTGCCGTCAACAGGCGGTACTTGCTCGCGCGTGTCTTCGACCACCCGACCCAGGCGGTCTTTGATGACGCGGCGCGATCCTGCACGGCCACCCAGCTCTTTGTTAAAGGCCAGTTCCATCCCCTCCTGGCCACGGTCTTCGATGTTGGTAAAGCCCACCACATGCGCGATGGTTTCGCCCTCGGGGTATTGGCGCTTGTATTCCTTGCGTTGGTAGATGCCTTTGATACCCAAGGCCGTTATTTTTTGCGCTACCACATCATCGACCTGACGCTTGATCCAGACAAAATTCTTGTCTTCATCAGCGAGCTTTTTGTTCAACTCTGCAAGCGGCATCTCCAGCAGTTTGGCCAACTCTGCCAGTTGCGGCTTGGTGGCCACAATGTCTTCTGGAATTGCCCAAATGCTGGGCGCCGGCACGCTGGATGCGAGGATCAAACCATTGCGATCCAGAATACGGCCACGATTGGCAGGCAGTTCCAGCGTGCGGGTAAAACGGACTTCACCCTGTCGCTGGAAAAATTCATTACCCAGCACCTGCACATACACCGCGCGACCCGCCAGCCCGGCAAAGGCCAACGCAATCGCAGCCACAATAAATTTACTGCGCCATACAGGTGTTTTGCTGGCCAGCAACGGGCTTGACGTGTACTGAACACTTCGGCTCATTTGGCCACCCCCGTCACCGTACCGCTTGCTTGCGTCACATACTGTGTGATGGCTGGCGTCACACTGCGCATTTGCAGGTTGTCTTTTGCCAGTTTTTCAACCCGCAGGGGCGTGGCCTGAGCACGCTTTTCTACTTGCAGGCGTTCGTTTTCAGCTTCAAGTTTACGGTTTTGAGCGGTGGCTTTT
Source organism: Polaromonas sp. (assembly GCA_049653085.1). GTDB lineage: Bacteria > Pseudomonadota > Gammaproteobacteria > Burkholderiales > Burkholderiaceae_C > Polaromonas. Next base: position 7,381 of record JBASFP010000066.1, on the reverse strand, counting down.
TCAAGCTCAACATACAGCCTGCGCGACTCGTACTGGATGCGCACCAGATACAGCGCGCTGGCCAAAACAGCTAGCAGCAGCACCAGATTCAAACGGGTCATGCCGCCACCTCGGTGCGTTCGGCAATGCGCATCACGGCGCTGCGAGCACGCGGGTTGCTAGAGACTTCTTCATCACCCGGCTTGACGCGACCCAAGGCTTTCAAGCGCATCGCCTTGGGCGCGGCAAAAGGCGCGCGCCGGTCAAACACCTCGCGCGAATGCTCGGCGATGAACTGCTTGACGATGCGGTCTTCGAGCGAATGAAAACTGATCACGACCAGCCGGCCTCCGGGTTGCAAGACATTGAGTGACGCTGCTAGCGCCTGGGTGAGCTCTTCAAGCTCGGCGTTGATGAAAATCCGAAAAGCCTGAAATGTGCGCGTTGCTGGGTCCTTGCCCGGTTCGCGGGTTTTGACCGCGCCAGCCACGATACGGGCCAGCTCATGTGTGCTTTTGATGGCACCGCTGCTTTGCCTTGCGTGATCAATCGCCTTTGCAATCGGCCCAGCAAACCGTTCTTCGCCATAGTCACGAATCACCTCCGTCATGTTTTCTACTGATGCATCGGCCAGCCAGTCGGCCACGCTCTGGCCGCGCGTGGTGTCCATGCGCATGTCCAGCGGCCCGTCGCCGCGAAATGAAAAGCCCCGGGCCGCGTTGTCGATTTGCGGTGAGCTGATGCCCAGATCCATCAACAGACCCGCAGCGCTTGAGTGCGGGAGTTGCACCAACTGATCGAAGCCTTCGTGGCGAATTGAAAAGCGCGGGTCGTTGATGGTGTTGGCCTCGGCAATCGCCTCGAGGTCTTTGTCGAAAGCACTCAAGCTGCCTTGAGCCGAGAGCTGCGACAGGATCAGTCGTGAGTGGCCACCGCGACCAAAGGTGGCGTCGATGTAGTGTCCGTCCGGCAAGATGCGAAGCGCTGCGACTGCTTCGTTCAACAAGACGGTGCGGTGTGTCCATGTGTCCTGCACCATCATCTCTCTAAAAGGAGAAGTCCCTGAAGACGTCAGGCATGTCGCCTTTCATCTGCTCAGCTTCTTGGGCGGCATAAGTCGCCGCGTCCCACAGCTCGAAATGGCCGCCCATGCCGAGCAGCACCGTGTCTTTGCTGATGCCGGCGGCTGCCCGCAGCTCTGGCGAGACCAGCACCCGCCCAGTTGCGTCCATGTCTACATCCATGGCATTGCCCAAAAAAATGCGCTTCCACCACTGGGCTTGCATGGGCAGTGAGGCGATACGGTCACGGAATTTTTCCCACTCGTTGCGCGGGAAAATCATCAAACAGCCGTGCGGGTGCTTGGTGATGGTGAGCTGGCTGCTTGAAGTGGCGCTCAGCACGTCACGATGCCGGGTCGGCACAGACAGCCGACCTTTGGTATCGAGAGCTAACGAAGACGCACCTTGAAACACTGTTAAAAACCTTTAAAAAGCACTTTTCACCACTAAATTGCACTTCCTCCCACTTTATCAGGAAAGAATTGCAGTGCAAGCGCTTTGAAACAAATTTTTTCAATGAAATCAAGGACTTAGAAGCGTCTTCGCAAACTTTTAAAAAATGAAAAAGACGTTATAAATGAAGCACTTAGCACATGCAGTGAAAGTGTTTGTTTAAGCTGACGATTCCAGCCAAGAGAAAAGAAAAAGAAAATGGCAGCAAAGATCGCTGCATGCAGGCCGGTCAAGCTAAGGTGAAAACTCAGTCCCTGCGTGTCGTGACTTTGGCGTGCTCGGTGATGCCAATCACGTTGAAAAAAGCGGCTACCAAACGATTGACGTCAGTAAATTGCACCGCCCGGTTTTCAGCCTGGCGCGCCGATACCCAATTGAGCAATGTGCCAGCCGCTGAAAAGTCGACACGTATCAGTTTGGCACATGAAATCATCATGATGTCAGCGCCCATCAGCTTGGTTTCAAGCTTCTCCAGCATGGCAATGGCATCGCCCTCGATCTGACCCGACAATTCCACTGACAGCAGACTGCTCATTTGCGATGAGAGGGCATCCATGTGCGTATCACCGTCAAAAGCGCTCAGACTGGATGGCACTGAATCCCGATAAACATCGCCAATGATGGTATTGCCAGCAACCGCCAGACCCTGGTTGTCCATCGGTTTGTACTCGCAGCGCGCTACCTCCCAGGCGGGGGGAGACACTTCGTAGGTCACGCAAAAGTCAAGCGCTGCCAGCTCAAATTCATCAGGTCGGTGTGTGACGCGCAAGGCCTCCATGCGCAACTGCCACCAGTCCTGTGGGGTGGCGCGGTCACCGGATGGGGTGGCGTTTTGCAGAATCTGCTGGAAGTGGGCATCACCCATAAAACGCAACTGCACGGGCTGTGCCGCCCAGCCCGCAAACACTTTGCAAAGCGGCTCTACCGCGTTTGGCTCAATAGCCTTCAGGTTGGTCCAGTTCAAACGCCAGGGCATGGGCGCTTTGGCCAAGGCAGCTTTCAGTGCTGCAACCGTCTGGATGCCCATGGTGGAGGAGCAAATCCAGTCCACTGTTTGACTGTTAACAGAGGCTTGCGCCGCAGGCATACCCAATTGCCTGACCATCGCCGGGATGGAGAACCACTGCGGTGCGGAGCGGTCAAATTTCTGGACAAATTTGATCGCTGCATTTTCAAATTTTTCCTGGTTGTCAGTGGCGCGGTATAAGTCAAAAAGCGCCATCCAGACTTCGGATTGCCCATTGCGTGAGCCGCCCGGCGCTACCATGTCAAGCAAGGCCGTCTCGGCAGCGGTATCGTCGCTGTTGGCAAAGCTGATGGATGCCTCTTCAAGCTCGGCATCATGTGCGATTTCCTGCACATCCACCGCCATCATGTTGGTATAGCTAAAGCCCGACGAGCCTGCTTCAACACTTTTGGCTGAAGCAGCCAAAGCATTCATCACCACGGGTTTGGGTGTTGGCACTGGCTGCAGAAAATCGATACCCGCATCAACCGGAGGCACAACCCGCTCTGTCGTTGATGGTTTTGTGGAGGGCATGGGCTGCAGGCCAAGCGACTCAGTCGTGCCATAGCCCGCTGGCAATCCGGGAAGATCCACCGCACGCACGGGCGCTGCGGCGCGGGGAGGCGTTGACTGCGAGCCCGGCGGAACCGTCAAGCCCGATGGAAACTGGGACGAATCGAGGGACTGCATCGACGATGCAGTGCCGTGCTTGGTTTTCCACCATTGCATGGACATTTGCGCTTCGATTTCGTCAATCTTTTTGATCGTTTTGGCACGGTCATCCGGTTTGGACGGCATGCTGCTCTGAAAAAACGAGGGCCTGCCACCTGGGTCTTGCCCGACCATGGCTTCGCGCTTTCGCATTTTGCGCAGCATATCAAATTCACGCTTGCGGACAAAATCATTGCGCCGCTTACGCTCAATCATCTCCTTGAGCAGCAGCTTGCTGACCGCCTCATCGCGATCAGTCTCTTTGTTGTCAAGCTCCGTCCAGCTCGTTGCAGGATTGCGAACGAACTTCACCATCTTTGAAAGCAAACCCGCTGAGGTGTCTTCTTTGGCCATGAAGCTTAGTTTGGAAGGCGTTGGGACGGTGTGGTTGCTGATGCAGTGTCAATCACCAAACATTTTTTGCTTGAGCTCGCGGCGCTGCTGCGCCTCCAGCGACAAACTGGCGGTAGGTCGCGCAATCAGCCGGCCAACGCCAATCGGCTCACCGGTTTCATCGCAGTAGCCGTAGTCGCCTGAGTCGATGCGGGCGATTGATTGCTCGATTTTTTTCAGCAGTTTGCGCTCGCGGTCGCGGGTGCGCAGTTCCAGAGCGTGCTCTTCTTCAATCGTGGCACGGTCAGCCGGGTCTGGTACGACAGCGGTGTCTTCACGCAGATGCTCGGTGGTGGCACCGGCGCTGTTATGAATGTCCTGTTTGAGGATCGACAGCTTGTAGCGGAAAAACGCCATCTGCATGTCGTTCATATACTCGGCATCGGGCATGGCCTTGACTTCATCGTCAGTCAAGGTCTCGGCGGTTTTGGTCTTCCAGTTGTTGGCTAGTTTGGGGTCTTTTTTGGCGGCCACATGAGGTGGCGGCGCGATCACACGTTCGGTCATTGTTGAGTAACTGGCTTTGGCTGCGTCTGGCGCATGGGTAGGCACCATGGGTGCGGGGGGAGGCATGTGAGCCAGTGCGCGCGAAGAACTTCTGCGGCCTGGCTTGAGCGGTGGCGGCGGTGGCAAACCATTGCTGGTTGGTGCGGGCTTGGGCGCAATTGCGGGCTTGGGGGCGGGCGCTGGCATGACCACTGCCAACGCTTTTTTGCTGGCTGCAACGGGTGCAGATTTGGACACTGTTTTTGGCACTGTTTTGGGCGTCGGTTTTGCAACGGGCTTCACAACGGTTTTGGCGGCTGCCTTGACTGCCACTTTGGCAATGGGCTTGGCTGCGACCTTCACTGGCGTTTTAGCCGCGGTCTTGACCGGGGTTTTGGCTTTTACAGCAGGCTTGGCAACTGGCTTTTTCACAACCGGCTTGGCCTTGGCGACGGGTTTGGCTGGCTTTTTTGCCACCGGCTTGGCTGCTACTTTTGCTGCCGGTTTGGGCTTGGCGGCGGCCTTTACAGCTGGTTTGGCGGCAGACTTGCTCGCACTCGGCTTGACCGCCTTTTTGGCAGTCGCTTTGGGTTTGCTGGCGGGTTGACTCGCCTTGGCTGATTTTGCTGATTTCGCTTTCACTGCCTGTCTCCTCTGGGATGCCGCCTCTGGGTGAACCCCACCGCCATCACCAAGTGGGGCGAAAGATCGGGTATTTTGGTCGGCGCGCGATTGTAGCGGTTGCCCGGTCTGAGCGGATGCTTTGAACCCAAAGCGTTGGAGAATCGATACGAACATGGACATTTATAAACTTTTGGTCACGGGGTTAGCGCTTTTTTACAGCCAGCTTGCAGACTAACTCAAACAAGGCTCAAACCAGGCATTGTTCAAGACCTTGCATGAAAATATCTTTTGGCAGGTCGATGCCGATAAATACCATTTTGCTGGTTTTGACCTCGCCGTCTGCCCAAGCCGGGCCCAGATCGCTGCCCATTAGCTGATGCACACCCTGGAAAATCACTTTGCGCTCGGTGCCCTCCATGTTCAGCACGCCCTTGTAGCGCAGCATGCGCGGGCCGTAGATGTTGACGATCGCGCCCAAAAAGTCCTCCAGCTTGGCTGGGCTGAAAGCCTTGTCAGAGCGGAACACAAAGCTTTTCACGTCATCGTCATGCACATGGTGGTGGCCATGCCCGGCGGCGTGTGACGGGTGATCGCAATGCTCGCCCTCTGCATGGTTGTGTCCTTGATGGTCGTGACCCGCATGGTCGTGGTCATCAGCCTTGAGGAAATCCGGGTCAATGTCCAGCTTGGCATTGAGGTTAAAGCCACGCAGGTCAAACACGTCCTTTATGGCCACCTCGCCAAAATGCACCGCTTTTTGCGGCGCGCGCGGGTTCATGTGGGTCATGCGGTGCATCAGGGCTTTGACTTCAGACTCGGCCACCAGGTCAGTCTTGCTGATGAAGATTTGGTCGGCAAAGCCAATCTGCCGACGCGCCTCCTGGCGGTCATTGAGCTGGGTGTCCGCGTGTTTGGCATCGACCAGCGTCAGGATGGAGTCCAGTAAATATTGCTCGGCAATTTCTTCGTCCATAAAAAACGTCTGCGCCACCGGGCCCGGGTCGGCCAGGCCGGTGGTTTCAATCACCACCCGGTCAAAGCTCAGCTCACCCTTGCGTTTTTTCTCGGCCAGGGTTTGCAGCGTTTCACGCAGGTCTTCACGAATCGAGCAGCAAATGCAGCCGTTGTTCATCTGGATGATGTTTTCCTGCGTGTCATTGACCAGAATCTCGTTGTCGATGTTTTCCTCACCAAACTCGTTTTCAATCACGGCAATTTTCTGGCCATGCGCCTCGGTCAGGATACGCTTTAACAGCGTGGTTTTACCGGAGCCTAAAAAGCCGGTAAGGATGGTGACGGGGATCAAGCTCATGGGGTGTACCTGGTCAGTGCAAATTGAATCAACCCGTGAGTTTAGCGACCCAGGTATCAGCCGGGTTGGCACGGGGCATTTTTGTGCGGGCTCTTTGGTTTATGCAGGCGTTTTAATTTGTGGCGTCTCACCTTGCCGCGTTTGCCGGGACTCGCCCGCCGGGGCGAGTCCCGGCATCTACGTGAAGGCAAATCGCTATAAATTCAAGAGCTACTTACGCCCGTATTCATTGGGATACAGGCCAATTTAGCATCCAAAAACGACCAGTTTTAACCTTTTTAACATTTTCAAGTCAGCTTTTTAACAAGTACCAGCCCCTTCAAATACTCCCCTTCAGGAAACGTCACCGTCATCGGGTGATCTGGCGCACCACCCATCCGCTCAGTGATGTAAGCATCCACACCCGCGTCCAGACCCGCACCGGCCACGATTTTGTGAAACAAATCTGCACTAATGCCGCCTGAGCACGAATAGGTGAACAGTGCGCCACCGGGCTCCAGCAGCATCAAAGCCAGGCGGTTGATGTCTTTGTAGGCCCGGGCGGCGCGCTCGGCGTGTGCTGCGGTGGGGGCGAATTTGGGTGGGTCGAGCACGATGGCGTCGAAGGTTGTGCCGTCTTTGATGTATTGACGCAGGGCGGCGTTGACGTCCGCGTCACGCATGGTGGTGCGGCTGGCGTCAAAGCCGTTCAGCGCCACGTTGGCCATCGCCCGTTCAATCGCCGGGCCTGACGAGTCAATCGACGTGACATGTGCCGCACCGCCTGCCAAAGCGGCCACGGTAAAGCCGCCTGTGTAGCTATAGCAGTTCAGTACGCGCTTAAAACCCATGCGCTGGGTGTAGGCCGCGAACTTGTGGCGGCTGTCGCGCTGGTCTAAATAGAACCCGGTTTTGTGGCCTTCTGCCACGTCCAGGCTGAGCTTCCAGTCGTGTTCGGTCAGCATGACTTCTGTCGATCCAGAGCCAGAAAGCCAGCCTGTCGCCTCAGGCAAGCCTTCAAGTGACCTAACACTGGCGTCTGACCGCTCATACAGTCTGGTCAAACCCGTTTGCTTGAGCAGCGCATCCACCATCACGCTTTTGAAACGCTCAGACCCGCAACTGGAGAACTGCGCCACCAGTGTGTCGCCATACCTGTCCACCACCAGGCCGGGCAGGCCGTCAGATTCGCCATGGATCAGCCGCAGGCCGTTGCTTTTGATGTCAAAAAGGCTTCTAGCCGATATAGCGCGGGCGCAAGCAATGGGATGGACGCTCCCACCTAAACGGCATCGCAATGTGCCAAAGTGGAGGTGCTTATCAACCACTTCAACAGACAGGAGCGTCCGACATGAAGATTACAACATTAGGCATTGA
>JBASFP010000065.1:0-13779 GCA_049653085.1 Polaromonas sp. | reverse complement strand
CTGCGCTATCAAATTAAAACCTCCTTTCTAGCAACGGGCATGGCGTGTCTGCTGCAGCGAAGTCAAGGAGGAGCCCGAAGGGCGGGGGACATGAGCGGAAGTAGACGCGCCGTGGCCGTTGCGGGTTAAGGCACCAGTGTGAAGCAATCACCCAAACAAAGATTCATCGAAAGTAAGAAATGTTCACAAAAATCCTGATCGCCAACCGGGGCGAAATCGCCTGCCGAGTCATCCTCACCGCCCGCAAAATGGGCATCAAAACCGTCGCGGTTTACTCTGATGCAGACAAAGACGCGCGCCATGTTGAGCTGGCTGACGAAGCCGTCAACATCGGCCCCGCTCCTAGCCGCGACAGTTATTTGCAAGCTGAAAAAATCATCGCCGCCTGCAAACAAACCGGCGCGCAAGCCGTGCATCCGGGCTATGGTTTCTTAAGTGAAAACGCTGGCTTTGCCAAGCGAGTTGAAGAAGAGGGTATTACCTTCATCGGCCCCAAACACTATTCCATCGCCGCGATGGGCGACAAGATTGAATCGAAAAAACTGGCGGGCGCAGCGGGGGTGAATTGCATCCCTGGTGTCAACGATGCAATTGAAACGGCTGAAAAGGCGGTGGAGATTGCCAAGGGCATTGGCTATCCGGTGATGATTAAAGCCAGCGCGGGTGGCGGTGGTAAGGGCTTGCGCGTGGCCTTCAATGACAAGGAGGCGTTTGAAGGTTTTACCTCGTGCCGCAATGAGGCCAAAAACAGTTTTGGCGACGACCGTGTGTTCATTGAAAAGTTTGTGGAAGAGCCGCGCCACATTGAAATCCAGTTGATGGGCGACAGCCACGGCAATGTGATTTATCTCAACGAGCGTGAATGCTCCATCCAGCGCCGCCACCAGAAGGTGATTGAAGAAGCGCCTTCCCCCTTTATCACCGATGCCACACGCAAAGCCATGGGCGAGCAGGCGGTGCAATTGGCCAAAGCGGTGAAATACCAGAGCGCGGGCACGGTTGAATTTGTGGTCGGAAAAGACCAGAGCTTTTACTTTCTGGAAATGAACACCCGCCTGCAGGTGGAACACCCGGTCACCGAATGCATCACCGGGCTTGACCTGGTCGAGCTGATGATTCGCGTCGCGGCGGGCGAGAAGCTGCCGCTTGAACAAAAAGATGTTCAGCGCAATGGCTGGGCGATGGAATGCCGCATCAATGCCGAAGACCCGTTTCGCAACTTCCTGCCTTCAACCGGGCGCTTGGTGCGTTTTCAGCCGCCCAAGGAAACCATGTTTGCAGCCGACACAGCGCAGTTCCAGGGCGTGCGTGTGGACACCGGTGTACAGGACGGCGGCGAGATACCGATGTTTTACGACTCGATGATTGCCAAGCTCATCGTGCATGGCACAGACCGGCTGGACGCGATTGCCAAAATGCGTGAGGCGCTCAATGGTTTTGTGATTCGCGGCATCAGCAGCAACATCCCTTTTCAGGCAGCTTTGCTGGCACACCCCAAGTTTGTCGCGGGTGATTTCAACACCGGGTTCATTGCTGAAAATTATGGCAAGGGTTTCCATGCCGAAGACGTGCCGCACGATGACCCTGATTTTTTAATTGCGCTGGCGGCTTACGTTAACCGCCGCATGTTGGGTCGCGCCGCAGGCATCAGCGGGCAATTACCCGGCCACGGTGTGACGGTTGGGGAGGAGTTTGTGGTGATTCAGCTCGGCGCAGACGGAAAAAACACCCAAAACAGCGTTTTGATTGCTGATTTTGAATCAAAATCAGGCTCCAGCCGAATAGATACGGGCGCAAGCAGCTATGAAATATGTAGCAATTGGCATTTGGGTGGTGCCCGCATTCGCGGCACGGCTAATGGCCAGTCCTTTACGGCGCAGGTCGAGCGTGGTGTTGGCAAGAACCCGCTGGCCATTCGGATCAACCACAACGGCACGCGGCTCGATGCGCTGGTCTTGAGCCCGCGCGCCGCAGCGCTGCATGCGCTGATGCCGTACAAAGCGCCGCCCGACATGAGCCGCTACGTGCTGTCGCCCATGCCTGGGCTATTGGTCGATGTGGCGGTGCAGGTCGGCCAAAAGGTGCAGGCGGGTGAACGTGTGGCCGTGATTGAAGCCATGAAGATGGAAAACGTGCTGTTTGCCGTGGCTGATGGCGTGGTCGGCAAAGTGCTGGCGGCCAAGGGTGAATCGCTGACGGTGGACCAGCCGATTGTGGAGTTTGCATGACAAGCCCCCATCAACGCCCCCTTCGACAGGCTCTGGACAGGCCTTTCAAAGTCCTCGGCATTCAGCAAATCGCCATCGGCGCGCCCAGCAAAGACCGCTTGCGCACGCTGTGGGTTGACATGCTGGGGCTGGAAGTGACGGGCAACTTCGTCAGTGAACGTGAAAACGTGATTGAGGACATATGCGCTATCGGCAGTGGGCCTTACAAGGTTGAAGTTGACCTCATGCAGCCGCTGGACATCGACAAGAAGCCAGCCGTTCACACCACACCGCTCAACCACGTCGGCTTGTGGATTGACGATTTGCCCAAAGCCGTTGAATGGCTGACAGCCCAAGGCGTGCGCTTTGCACCCGGCGGTATTCGCAAAGGCGCTGCGGGCTACGACATTTGTTTCATGCACCCCAAGGCGAATGACGAGTTCCCGATAGCCGGGGAAGGTGTGCTGATTGAGCTGGTGCAGGCACCGCCTGAGGTGGTCAAGGCGCTGGGCGCATGACAACGCCTTTTCTGGCTGGCCTCGCTCTCAGCGGCTCTTTGATCATCGCCATTGGCGCGCAAAACATCCATGTGCTCAGGCAGGGCATCCGGCGTGAACACGTTGCGCTGGTGGTGTTGACTTGCGGCCTGATTGATGCGGGCTTGATGGCGGTGGGGGTTTTTGGGGTGTCCGGCATCGCCCGGCTGCACCCGAGTGTCTTGATGTGGGTGACTTGGCTGGGGGCGGCGTTTTTGCTTGGCTACGGCTTGATGGCTGCGTTGCGGGCTTACAAGCCCGGCGCTTTGCAAGTGGCCGGTGGGCAGGCTGCGCAGAGCGCCTGGGGCGTGGTGCTGAGCCAAACGCTGGCGGTGTCGCTGCTCAACCCGCATGTGTATCTGGACACCGTGTTTTTGGTCGGGTTGGTGGGCTCGCAATACCCGCTGGATGACAGGCGGCTGTTCTGGGCAGGTGCATCCAGCATGAGCGTGGCCTGGTTTGTCTTGATCGGCTTTGGCGCACGCTGGCTGGCACCGCTGTTTGCCAAACCGCTGGCCTGGCGGCTGCTGGACGGCATTCTGGCGTTGACGATGTTTTACCTGGCTTGGGGTTTATTGGCCTCGTTGCGCACGTGAGCGGGCCAGGGCTGCTTCAATGATCGACTGCTTTTTAGTCGTTTCAGGGCTATTTTGAGCCAGTTTTAAGGGTGTTTTAGGGGTTTTTAGCAATGAATCCGGGCGCAAGCAGCTATGAAATGCATAGCGTTCAAGTGCCTGGTCAGCCTGCGGCTGTGACCATGCTGCCCAGCCTGTCAGCTCTCCGGTCACGTTTTCCAGGCTGATGCAATCGACCGGGCACACCGCGATGCACAGCTCGCAGCCGGTGCAGTGGTTTTCAATCACCGTGTGCATCATCTTGTTGCTGCCCAAAATTGCATCAGTTGGGCAAACCGGCAGGCACAGCGTGCAGCCAATGCACCAGGCTTCGTCAATCACCGCCACAGCTCTTGGCGCTTCCAGCCCGTTGGCAGGGTTCAGGGGTTGGGGGGTTTGGCCTGTGATGGCGGCCAGCCGGGCAACGCCTTCAGCGCCGCCGGGTGGGCATTGGTTGATAGGGGCATCGTCTTGCGCAATCGCCTCGGCGTAGGCGGTGCAATCCGGGTAGCCGCAGCGCGTGCATTGGGTTTGCGGCAGCGCGGCGTGGATGCGCTTGGCCAGTAGCTGGATGTCAGGGTGGTTCACCCCGCCATTGTCCCTGCTTTACTTGCTGCGGGCCGCTTTGGTCGGCGCGCGCTTGGCGGCAGCTTTCACAGCGGGTTTGGCTGCAGGTTTGACCACAGGCTTTGCAACAGGCTTTGCAACAGGCTTTGCAACAGGCTTGGTAATCGCTACTTTTTTAGGAGCTACTTGCGCCCGTATTTGTTGGGCTACAGCCTTATTCGGCACTGAATTGGTAGCCGAAATAAAGGCTTTGACCGCCGGGTACACCAGCTCACGCCAGCGCCTGCCGCTGAAAATGCCGTAATGACCTGCACCCTTGGCTTCAAAGTGCTGTTTGTGACCTGCGGCAACGCCAGTACACATTTCCAGTGCAGCTTCAGTCTGGCCAGAGCCTGAAATATCGTCCAGCTCACCTTCAACCGTCATCACCCGGGTGGTTTTGATGTCGCCAGGCGTGACGCGCTCCAGCTTGCCGTCGACCGACTTCACGTCCCATGTGCCATTGACCAGCTTGAATTGCTGAAACACCACGTCAATCGTTTCCAGATAGTAGTCAGCGTCCATGTCCAGCACGGCGTTGTACTCGTCGTAAAACTTGACATGCGCCTCGGCGCTGGCATCGTCGCCTTTGAGCAAATCCTTGAAGTAATCAAAGTGGCTGGTGGCGTGGCGATCCGGGTTCATCGCCACAAAGCCGGTGTGCTGCAAAAAGCCCGGGTACACGCGGCGACCCACGCCTGCAAAGTTGCTGGGCACGCGGTAAATTACATTGTTTTCAAACCACGAATACGGTTTGTTCATGGCCAGGTTGTTGACGGCGGTGGGCGACTTGCGCGCATCAATCGGCCCGCCCATCATGGTCATCGACAGCGGCGTGGTCTCGCCACGGCTTGCCATCAAAGATATAGCGGCAAACACCGGCACAGTCGGCTGGCAAACGCTGATGACATGGCAGTTGCCGTACTTGCCCTGCAAATGGCGAATGAATTCCTGCACGTAGTTCACATAATCGTCCAGGTGAAACTCACCGTCTGACAACGGTACCAGGCGCGCGTTTTTCCAGTCGGTGATGTAGACCTTGTGGTCTTTGAGCATGGTTTTAACGGTGTCGCGCAGCAGTGTGGCGTAGTGGCCGGACAGCGGCGCGACGATCAGCACGGCGGGCTGGTTTTTCAGGTGGTTCAGTGTTTCAACGTCGTCGGTAAAACGCTTGAAGCGCACCAGGTCACAAAACGGCTTGCTGATTTCGACACGTTCATGAATGGCAATTTCAACCTTGCCGTCGTTGATGGTCTTGATGTCAAAGGCTGGCTTTTCATAGTCCTTGCCCAGGCGGTAAATCAGGCTGTAGCCAGCGGCCACGCGCTGCACAAACGGGTTTTGCGCCATCGGTGACGCGCTGTTGCTGTATAACTTGGCAGCGGCCTGCGCAAAGTCAACAAAAGGCTCCATCAGGGTACGCTGGGTTTCGTAAACTTGGTAAAGCATGGGATCAAACCTTTGTGAAGTGCAAAAAATGGTGCAGTGCAACAATATAACAGGCGTTGGCCTTGTGTGTTGGAGAGCCACCACCATTATCAGTAGGTATCCTCAACAAACCAAAGGCAATTTTGATGACCAACACGGATCTCGCAGCACTGGACCGCATCGTCTCGCTGAAAAAATCAGACCGCATGCCGGTGCTGTTTTTGGGTCACGGCAGTCCCATGAATGCACTGCCCGGCAATGATTACTTCAACAGCTGGTTTGCCCTTGGCGCAGAGTTTGGCGTCAAAATGGCCAAGCCACAACTGATTTTGTGCATTTCGGCGCATTGGCTGACAGATGGCTGGCACTTGACCGCCATGGCGCAGCCCAAAACCATTCATGACTTTGGTGGCTTCCCGCAAGAACTGTTTGACCAGCAATACCCCGCGCCGGGAGACACAGCAGCGGCCAAAGGTATCGCCCAAGTGGTCAGGCAACGCGGCTCGCTGCCACTGGGTTTGGACGACAGTTGGGGGCTGGACCACGGTGCTTGGGGCGTTTTAAAGCCGATGTTCCCTGCTGCTGACATTCCCGTCATTCAGCTCAGCATGGACTACAGCCGTGCGCCTGAAGAGCACTATGCGCTGGCGCAGCAGCTCAAAGCGTTGCGCGAGCGTGGCGTGCTGATTGTTGGCAGCGGCAACATCGTACACAACCTGCAGCAAATGCAACGCGGGGCAAGCGCAAGCCAAGCCTACGACTGGGCGCTGGAGTTTGACCAGACCACCGCCGGCCACATCCAGCAAGGCAATTTGAATGCACTGCAAAACTTTTTAAAACTTGGCAGCCTGGCCAAAATGGCGCACCCCACGCATGAACACTATTTGCCGCTGCTCTACGCCGCCGGGGCGGCTGACAGCGGCGAGCCAATGCGGTTTTTCAACACCAGCTACCAGGGCGGCTCCATTGCGATGCGCTCTGTGGTGTGGGGCTGAGTCGCAAATTGCTATTTAATCAGTAGCTGCTTGCGCCCGTATTTATTGGTCTAAAGCCGTATTTGTCCTGATTAAGTACCTGCCTCAGACTTTGACTTTGTCATTGCGGACTTGATCCGCAATCCATGACCCCGTTCCCTGCCAACACCGCAGAAGTCATGGATCCCGGATCGAGTCCGGGATGACAGCCAGAACCCGCTAACGGCACCCGCTAACGGCTATTGTTAGGATGCCCACATGTTTGAAACTCTCTTGACCATCGCGTTACTTCACTGGGTTGTGCTGGTCACGCCCGGCGTCAACTTCGTGCTTCTTGCGCAACTGTCTGCTACTGGAAACCGCTCGTCAGCCGCCATGGCGGTGGCTGGCATCACGACAGCAACTTTGACTTGGGCAACATTGGCTGTATGCGGGGTGGGGGTGATATTTACAGCCCATCCGGTTGTTCGTCAGTTGGCGCAACTGGTGGGTGGCGGCTATCTGCTTTACGTGGCTTGGCGGCTTTGGCGTTCAAAGCCATCGGGCGGCATTGAAGCTGCGCCGCAACTCAGCCTGGGTTCAGTTTTCAGGCTGGGCTTTATCACCAACATGCTGAACCCAAAACCAGCGCTGTTTTTTGGCAGCGTTTTTGTCACGACCCTGCCAGCCAATGCTGGCTACCCACTTGTCGCCGCTGCCGTAGCGCTCGTTTACCTGAATGCGGTGTTGTGGCATCTTTTTTTAGCGCTTGCCTTTTCTACACCCGGTATCAAGCGGCGTTACGAGCGCTTTTCTCATGTGTTTAACCGCACGGCCAGTGTGCTGGTGGGCGCGTTTGGCTTGAAGCTCGTCTTGGCAACGCTGCAAGAATATCGGGCTAAAAACGCAAGCTAAGAACGTGACCTGAGCGTTTCGCGTAGAACCGCTCAGGCCTGTGCTGCTGGTTGCTTAATCCCCCAGCACCACACCTTCACGCCTCGGGTCAGCGCCACCAAAAAAGCCGTTTGGCGTTTTTTGAATCGCTTGCAGGCCGCTGGTCATGTTCATCTCGCGCACTTCAGCGCCGCGCGCTCTCAAGGCTTCAACCGTGGCGGGTGCAAAGCGTTTTTCTTCCAGCAGGCTGGGGCCGTTCAGTGAGCCAAAGTTGGGCAGGTCAATGGCTTGCTGGGCGTTCAGGCCCCAGTTCAGCGTGCCATACAGCACCTTGGCGGTGTAGTGAATGATCAACGCGCCGCCAGGGCTGCCGCCGCTCATCACAACCTGGCCGGTGGCTTTGTCAAACACCAGCGTCGGTGCCATGGATGAGCGGGGGCGCTTGCCGGGCTGCACGCGGTTGGCAATTGGTTTGCCTTCGGCGTCAGTCGGCGCAAAGCTGAAATCGGTCAATTCGTTGTTGAGCAAAAAGCCGCCGGCTTTGCCCGTGCCACCGTCAGTGAGTTGGCGCGCGCCAAAAGCGTCTTCAATCGTGGTGGTCATGGCAATCGCGTTGCCAAAGCCGTCAATGATGCTGATGTGCGACGTGCCGTATTCAGGCTGGTCCGGCATGGGTGCGTAGGCGGTTTTAACCGGGCCGGGCACGCCGGGCTTAGCGGTTTTCATGCTTTGGCCACCGGGCTGCTGGGCGATCAGTTTGGCCCGGTCGGCCAGGTAGGCCGGTGCCAGCAGACTCATCCAGTTGCCGCCGGGTGCGGTTACAAAATCTGGGTCGCCCAGGTACTGGCCACGGTCTGCAAACGCCAGGCGCGATGCCTCGGTGTACAAATGCAGCCAGTCAGCTGACGGGGTTTGGCCTGAGCCCATGACGCTGCCAGCCACGCCGCTCATGCCTGCCACGGGGGGCAGGGTGGCGGCATTGGTGTTGGCCAAAATACCCAGAATTTGCCCCACTGCAATCGCGCCAGAACTTGGCGGCGGCATGCCGCACAGGCGGTAGGTGGAGTGGGCAGCGCTGTAGTCTGAGCAAATCGGGTCGCGTTTTTTAACCTGATACCCGGCCAGGTCGCTCATGGCCAGCTTGCCAGGGTTGGTCGGGTGGCCTTGCACTTTTTTAACCATCGCCTGAGCCACGCCGCCTTCGTGCATGGCGCTGGACCCCCTGGCAGCAATTTGCCGCAGCACGTCGGCCAGCGCCGGGTTTTTGAGCAGTTCACCCGCCAGCAGCGGTGAGCCATCGGCCTTGTAATAAAACGCGGCAGCAGCCGGGTCTTTTTTCAGATGCACTTCGTTTTTAAGCAACGTGGACAGGCGCGGGCTGACTTTAAAACCGCTTTCTGCCAGCGAAATAGCTGGCGCAAACAGTTGTGCCCATGGCAGCTTGCCGTATTGCTTGTGTGCGGCCTCCAGCATTTTCACGGTGCCTGGCACGCCGACGGCACGGCCGCCCACGACGCCGTCAATAAACGCCATCGGTTTGCCGTCAGCGCCGATGAAGAGCTTTTCATCCACACCCGCTGGTGCGGTTTCGCGGCCGTCAAAAGCCTCGACTTTGTTGCCAGTTGAATGCAGCATGAAAGCGCCGCCGCCAATACCGCTGGACTGCGGCTCGACCAGCGTCAGCACCATTTGTACGGCAACAGCAGCATCAATGGCTGAGCCACCTGCGCGCAATACCTGCAAGCCTGCATCTGTGGCTAACGGGTTGGCAGCCGCTACCGCGAATTTTTTGGTTGCCCAGCCAGGTTTCGGCGTGTAGCCGGACGAGCCCTCGGGCTGCGCTGGCGCGGTGTAAACGAAGGGGGCTGGGGCGGTCGCGCAGGCAGCAAGAAGGCAGGCGAGGGCGACGGAAGTTAGCAGGCGTTTCATACAAAGTTCCCAAAAAAATCAGACAAGGCGACATATTACGCTTCGCAAGTCATCTGGCGGCTTTGACTCAGGCAGGGTTTGTACGGTCACACCGTCAAAATTATTTTTTAAAGCCAACGTCACCAAACCAGGTGGTCACCCGGTCATCGGTGTGGTCGGTGTCGCTGCCGACCGATATGCCCGTGATGGCCGGTGCGTCAAAACCGAAAGCGGTTTTGAAGTCTGCCGCGACGTCACGCGACTCAAGTCGCCACTGGTCAACAGCAGCAAGCCCGCTTTGCAACACGATTTTTCGCAGTTGCTTGGTGAACGGGCTCCATGCGGTGTAGCCCACCGGGTATTTGTTGTCCCACACGTATATCAGCGCTGCGGCGGGTACCTCAATGCCCGAGATGCTGCGGGCGAGCTTGATGCGCGTGCGGTCAAACAAAGACAGTGACTCCAGCGGCACATCAAAAAAAACATACAGCCGCGCTGAATGGTCGTCGCCCAGCGCCTGGTTCATGTCGGCTCTGTCAAGAATCCTGTCCACCTTCCAGCGCCATTGCAGTGTGCTGCTGGTCTGCGCACCCAGCAGCGCCACGGGCACCGCCATGCTGCTGGCGCTGTTGCTGGAGTCGACCTTCAAAACCGTTTTGCCTTCGTCGACTACCAGTTCAAATTTGTTGGGCTTGACGTTCGGGTAGGCCACCATGCGAAAGTCTTTGGGCAAGGCCTGGCCGGGTGTGAGTGCTGAAAATATATTTTGAGCTTGAGCCGTCCAGCTAAAACCGAGCAAGCAAAAAAGGGCAACAGGGCGAATGAATGGCATGAATGGATGGGCTTGACGGTGTTTATGGCTTCATTTTTAACATGGACAATACGACATTGTTTTTTCATTCAAGAAAGTCACCATGACCACTACCACCGAGAATTTCATCTACACCACCTCCATTCCCGTCTTCAAACAAATGCTGGGCGGCCTGAAAGAGGTTTTGCGCAAAGCCGAAGCGCATGCTGTCGATAAAAAAATCGACCCCAACGCACTGCTGCAAGCGCGGCTGTTCCCCGACATGTTCAACCTGCTGCGCCAGGTGCAGGTGGCCAGCGACTTTGCCAAAAGCGTGTCTGCCCGCCTGGCAGGTGTTGATGTGCCCAAGATGGACGACAACGAACAAACCTTTGCCGACCTGCAAACCCGCATCGACACTGTGCTGGCGTTTATAGGTGGGTTGAGTGAAGCCCAATTTGCCGAAGCCGCCACGCGCGAGATCATCACCCAGGCCGGCACGCCAAAAGAAAAGCGTTTTACCGGCCAGTCGTACCTGCTGAACTACGGCTTGCCGCACTTTTTCTTTCACACCATCACCGCGTATTCCATCTTGCGGCACAACGGCGTTGAAGTCGGTAAAAAAGACTACATTGGCACGTATTGAGGCATCAAATAAGGCTGTAGACCAATGAATACGGGCGCAAGCAGCTCCTAAATTAATAGTAATTTGGCTTATGGCGAGCTAAACCGCCAGCGCATCCAGCGGGCTAGCCGTGCCTCCAGCGGCCACCTTCAGCACATGCGTGTAGATCATGGTTGTGCTCACATCGCTGTGGCCCAGCAGCTCTTGCACCGTGCGAATGTCTGTGCCCGATTGCAGCAAATGCGTCGCAAAACTGTGGCGCAAGGTATGTACAGACACGGGCTTGACGATCCCGGCCAGCGGCACGGCCAGCTTCAAAGCGCGTTGTAGCCGCTCTTCATACAAATGATGCCGCCGCTCAATGCCGCTGCGCGGGTCAACTGACAAAGTAGGCGAGGGGAACAGCCAGCACCAACCCCAAGTTTGCCCAAGGCGCGGGTATTTCACCTCCAGCGCATCTGGCACTTGCACCCCGGCACGCTGGGCTTGGCGATCGGCTTGCCATAGTGCGCGGGTTGCCATCATCTGCTGCCGCAACGCCGGGGCAAGAGAGCGCGGCAGCATAACTACACGGTCTTTGTTGCCTTTTGCCTCGCGCACAATGATGACGTGGCGGTCAAAGTCAACATCTTTGACCCGCAAACGCATGCCCTCCATCAGCCGCATGCCCGTGCCATACAGCAATCGTGCCAGCAAAGCCGTGACACCATCCATCGCCGCCAGCAGGCCCGCAACCTCATCTTTGGTCAATACCGACGGAATGCGGCGTACCTGGGCAGGCCGATTGATGTCGGTCAACCAAGGCAGGCCTTCTTCCAGCACTTCACGATATAAAAACAGCAGCGCACTCAAGGCCTGGTTGTGGGTTGACGCAGAGACTTTGCGCTCAGTCGCCAGCATGGTTAAAAAAGCCTCAACCTGCTTGGCCCCCATGTCGCGCGGATGCGTCATCTTGCCGTTGCGGCCATGCCAGCGGATGAAAAAGCGGATCCAATACAGGTAGGTTTTTTCAGTACTCAGGCTATAGTGAAGGTAACGGATCCGCTCCCTGACCTGGTCAAGCAAGCGAAAAGATTGCAAAGGCGGGTTGCGGGGTTTCATGATTCTTTTATACCTGTATAAAATTACAGTATATGATCTTGAAACCCAATAGGCAAGCCAGTTCAAGGAGATTTTGATGCCCAGATTATCTTGCAGCGCCATTTTTATACCGCAGGTCTTGCGGTATACATTACGTTAGGCTTCACAAATGCACCTCTTCGGCAGCACCGACTCCGGGCACTCCTTCAAAGTCAGGTCGTACCTCCAACTGTCCGGCATCGCCCATAGCTACGAGTGGATTGACCTGAGCACACCGCGAGCAAGCAGGCCTGCCCATTTCAAAGCCGCGAGCAAATTCGGTGAGGTTCCCGTCCTCGTTGACGGTGGCCATACGCTGTGTCAGTCCAATGCTATCCTGTTGTACCTGGCTGGAAAGACCGGGAAGTTCGCGGGTGCCACTCAGGACCAGCAGCACGTCCTCGAATGGCTGTGCTGGGAAGCCAATCGCATTGGCTTCAGCGTCCCGAACCTCCGGTACGCAATGAGGTGGGCCAAGCAACCTCCTGATGTCCTTCGCTACTTGCGCAGCCGAGCCGTCACCGATCTCAGCGCTCTGAACGCCACCCTCGGTGCATCCGAATACTTGCTACCTTCTGGCCCTACCATCGCGGACATCAGTTGCTCGGCCTATCTTCACTGGCTGGAGCAAACGGAAGTGTCGGTCTCTGAGTATCCAAACCTCGAGCGCTGGTTGTGTTCGCTTCGGCAACTACCAGGCTGGGAGCATCCAAGTGTCGCGCTACAACCGGCTCGCGCGAGTGAAGCCTAACCCCTCGCTCAAACGGAGCGCCAACGGCAGGCCACCAGGCCCGGTCTGGCGGTACGCGGTACATTTTCGCCAGCCCGTGCCTGACGTCCTGCCGTCGTCGCCCGCTTAGCTCGAACGTTAAAACTCATGCTTAGCAACAGCGCTATTGCTCTAATTGGTACCTACCAGAGGTACGTGTCGCCGCACAAGGGCTTTTGCTGCGCATACCGGGCGCACACTGGAAAGTCCTCATGTTCGGAGTTTGCTCGGCGCGCTATTCGCCGTTCTGGTTTCTTTGAAGGGCTACTGCTATTACGCTTGCGTTTTGCAGCCTGCACGTTGTCGGCAGCGATGTTGAGTGAAAATCAAAATAAAGAGGAGGTAAAAAATGAGGCTTGCCCGCTATTTTCCAAAAAAGGCGCTTCTTGCATGGGTAACGGCTGCGTCGGCGCATGTCCCTGGCCTTGAAGTGGCGGCACGATTTTTAACTGGTTGCTCCATCCGACCGCTTACAGCGTCGGCTGAGCGCCAACGTTATACCGCATGAATAAGGTTGATTGGGACACCACCATCGCTGAACTGGAGGCTTTGGACGATCGCAGCGTCGCGGCTGCCGCCCGAATACACGCGGAGGCCATATTGGAAGATGTACCGCGGCTCATGAGCTTGTTGGAGACCGCAGATAACATCTTCGTTCGGGAGGCCGCAGCTTGGCCGTTAGCGGAACTAGTCGGCGCACAGGTTTTACCAGCTCTACTTCGTGCGTATCAACGGGGCTTTGATGAGGGGCAAGATAACGATGGATTCAGCGCGGCGTTGCTGGAGATTCCAGCCCTTCATCCCGGCGCGGCAAGGTCGGCGTTGTTGGAGATTTCGCTCGGTAGCGACGAGCCCATGCGCGGCCATGCAAAGTGGCTTTTGGACTTTTGCGAGGATTCACACGCATGACGTATAACATGTTGCTCGGCACGGATACGCAGCTGTTGAATGCCGCTTCGCGGCGTTTGCTGCGTGCCGGGCAGCGCCAACGTTAAAAAGCAAGGATGCAATAGAAGCAATTGGGGGCTAATTTTGATTGGTTCGCTCTTATTTTAATAGCTGCTCACGCATATATCTATTGATCAAAAGGCCTAAAACATAGGTAAAAATAGCCTAAAAACACCTTTTTGGGCAACAAGCAGTTAAAGCCCTGCCAAAAAGCGGCTTGAGGTCTGAAAAACAGCCGTTTTAGGGTGTCAAATTGGCCTCTAGGCCAATTACAGGGACTTCCCATAAAGTCAACCGAGGGCATCTAATAAATTTCCCTTGGTGACGGTATTTCTCAGCACTGACGTCAACGAAATCGGCTATCAAAGCGAGGAACAGACTG
>JBASFP010000064.1:0-89061 GCA_049653085.1 Polaromonas sp. | reverse complement strand
ATCCCATCAGGGACAGTGACCAAAAGTCACATCTGAAGTCCGAATGTACGGGTGCAATCTTTACTTTCTAGCCACCATGAATTGAAAGCTTGGCATACCGGGAGCGTCCATGTACAGCTCCTGAAATAATAGCGAATCCCGGCTCGCTCCCTCACCCTTTTTTAACCACAGCGTAGCGCAGCAGCGTCCTGGCTCTGGCTTCGTCGTGTTTGACGACGGGATACGGGTAAGTTTTACCCAGCTCAACGCCAGCCGCCATCAATTCCAGTAGCGCCGCATCCCACGGTGCATGAATAGCTTTGTTTGACAGCTTGGCCAGCGCGGGCAGATAGCGGCGAATGAACTTGCCTTCGCTGTCAAATTTTTCGCTCTGGCTGGTCGGGTTAAAGATTCTGAAATACGGCTGCGCGTCACAGCCGCTGCTTGACGCCCACTGCCAGCCGCCATTGTTGGCCGACAGGTCAAAGTCGTTGAGCTTTTCAGCAAAGTAGCGCTCACCCCAGCGCCAGTCCAGGCCCAAGTCTTTGGTTAAAAAGCTGGCCACCACCATGCGCAAGCGGTTGTGCATGTAGCCGGTCTGGTTGATTTGTGCCATGGCAGCATCGACCAGCGGGTAGCCAGTGCGGCCTTCGCACCAGGCAGCAAACAGGACTTTGGCGTCATCACCTTCTTCCCACTGAATTTTGTCGTATTCGGCCTTGAACGACTCGTTGGCCGCATGCGGAAAGTTGGCCAGAATCTGCGCATAAAAATCGCGCCAGATCAACTCGCTGAGCCACACCGCTGCACCTTCGCTGCCCGCGCGTTGCTGCTCCAGTCCGCTATTTGCCAATTGCCGAATCGACACGGTGCCAAAGCGCAAATGCACACCCAGATAACTCGGCCCCTTGACCGCCGGGAAGTTGCGCGTTTCGCCATACTCGTCCATGCGGGTCAAAAACTCTTCAAACAGTTGCGCACCACCCGTAGCACCTGTTGGTATTTTCAGGCTGTGCAGACTGGTTTTTTCAAATCCAATCGCTTGCAGTGTTGGCACGCCTTGCTGAAGATTGGCTGGCAGTGGGGCAAGCGCTGCTGCATATTTTTCAATCGGGTAAGGCTTCAAATAAAACGCATCGACCTTTTTAAGCCATGCATTTTTGTAAGGTGTGAACACGCTGTACGGCTTGCTGGCCAGCGTCAACACCTCGGCCCGCTCAAAAATTACATGATCTTTAAACGTGTGAAACGCTGTGCCTTGTGCCTCCAAAAGCGCTTGTACCGTGGCATCTCTGGCTAGAGCCTGGGGTTCATAGTCGTGGTTGGTAAAAACGGCGTTGACTTTGAGTTGCTTGCACAGCGCAGGTACGGCGTCGCTGGCGACTGCATGCTGCACGATCAAACCTGTGCCTTTGACATTGTGTTGAGCGGCCAGGCTCTGCAGTTTTTCATTCAACTCGGTGATGGCTTCCCAAATGAATTCCACGCGCCTGTCCTGCTTGGGCAAGCTGTCCAAAATCTCCCGGTCAAACACAAAAATGCAGTGCAGTTGCTCACACGACTTCAGCGCATGGTGCAGGGCAGCGTTGTCAAAAGCTCTAAGGTCACGCCTGAACCACATCAAACCTGTAGGGTATTTTTTTTGCATGTTCTCGATGGTATCGAATTCGGCTGGCAAAGCTGCCCCGCACGGCCTAAACCCGACTGTCGCGTAAAATCAAAACCCATGAGCACGGCATCAGATTCAACCAACTTCACACACCACTTTTTGATCGCCATGCCCGGTCTTGAAGACGCGATGTTTTCCAAAAGTGTGATTTACATGTGTGAGCATTCCGAGCGCGGCGCATTGGGTCTGGTCATCAACAAGCCCAGCGATATCAACCTGAAAAAGCTGTTTGAAAAAGTCGAGCTGCCGCTGCATCGCCAGGATTTGACGCAAGCGCCCGTGTTTCAGGGCGGCCCGGTACAAACCGAGCGCGGCTTTGTGCTGCATGAATCGGTGGTCATGCCAGGCAATGAGTCACTCTACGCCTCGACGATGACCATCCCCGGCGGGCTGGAAATGACCACCTCCAAAGACGTGCTTGAAGCGCTGTCCACTGGGTATGGCCCGCGCAAGGTGTTTATATCGCTCGGCTATTCCTCCTGGGGGCAGGGTCAGCTGGAGTCTGAAATTTCTGACAACAGTTGGCTGACAGTGGCGGCAGATCCGGCGGTGATTTTTGACACGCCAGTTGAGCAGCGTTATGCCAAGGCATTAAAGTTATTAGGCCTTGAGAGCTGGATGTTGTCACCCGAGGCAGGCCACGCATGACACTGAGCGCCAGCGCTCCTGTGGCCCCTGGCCTGCAAACCTTTTTAGCTTTCGATTTCGGCATCAAACGCACGGGCGTTGCCACAGGCAACCGGCTGACCCGTACTGCCAGCCCGCAGCCAACGATGACGGCGAATAATGACCAGCGCCTCGATGCCGTTGCGGTGCGTATCAAAGAATGGCAACCTGATGCGTTGGTGGTCGGCGTGCCGTTTCACCCTGACGGTGCGGCGCATGAGAACACCGCACGCGCTCAAAAGTTTGCCCGTCAATTGCGTGCCAAATTTGCGTTGCCCGTATTTGAAGTTGACGAGCGCTACAGCACCACTGAGGCTATCGCTATCGGTGCCAAAGACGCCGACGCTGCGTCGGCATGCATTATTCTTGAGCAGTTTTTAAGGAGCTTGCCGGATGAGTAACCTGACCCTGGACGCCGAGGCGTTGTACCGCGACTTGCTCAAGGGCATGCAATTGCTGATGGCGAGCTACAACGAGCCACCTCAACTGGTAGGTATCGCATCAGGCGGTGTCTGGCTGGCCGAGCGCCTGCAGGCTGACCTGAAACTCACCGGGAAAATCGGCATTTTGTCGTCTGCCATGCACCGCGATGATTTTGCCAAGCGCGGCCTGACAGCCAGTTCCCAGACCCAACTGCCGTTTGACGTGAATGGTGCGCATCTGGTGGTGGTTGACGATGTGCTGTACACCGGGCGCACCTTGCGCGCCGTGATCAACGAATTGTTTGACTATGGCCGTCCGGCCAGCGTCAAGCTGGTGGTGCTGGTTGACCGGGGAGGCCGTGAATTGCCCATACAACCTGATGTGGCCATTGCGCGTGTGGCGCTGCCTGCTGCACAAAGTCTGGCGCTGGCACGCCTGGCAGACGGCAGTTTCAGTTTTGAAGTACACGACAAATAAGGAGGAAAAACCGTGCTGTACAAACGCAATCCTCAGATCAACAAGAACGGCGAGTTGATTCATCTGCTGTCAACCGAAGGCTTGCCCAAGGCCACGTTGATGCACATCCTGGACACGGCCGCCAACTTTGTATCGGTCAGCGACCGCGAGGTTAAAAAAGTCCCGCTGCTGCGCGGCAAAAGCGTCTTCAATTTGTTCTTTGAAAACTCCACCCGCACCCGTACGACGTTTGATATTGCGGCCACCCGGTTATCGGCCGATGTCATCACGCTGGACATCGCCCGATCATCTGCCACCAAGGGCGAGTCACTGCTCGACACCATCGCCAACTTGAGCGCGATGGCAGCGGACATTTTTGTGGTGCGCCACAGCGAATCCGGCGCACCCTACCTGATTGCCCAGCACGTTGCACCGCATGTGCATGTTATCAATGCAGGCGACGGCCGCCATGCGCATCCCACGCAGGGGCTGCTGGACATGTACACCATCCGGCACTATAAAAAAGACTTCACCAACCTGACGGTCGCCATCGTCGGGGATGTGCTGCATTCAAGAGTGGCCCGCTCTGACATTCATGCCCTCACCACCTTGGGCTGCCCCGAGGTACGCGTGGTCGGCCCCAAAACGCTCGTGCCTGCAGACATGGCGCAAATGGGCGTGCGGGTCTGCAACACGCTGGAAGAGGGCATCAAGGGTGCAGACGTCATCATCATGCTGCGCCTGCAAAACGAACGCATGACCGGCGCGCTGCTGCCCAGCAGCCAGGAGTTTTTCAAAAGCTTTGGCTTGACACCCGAGAAGCTAAAACTCGCCAAACCCGATGCCATCGTCATGCACCCCGGCCCCATCAATCGCGGCGTTGAAATTGACTCGGCGGTTGTCGATGGTGCGCAAAGTGTCATCTTGCCGCAAGTCACCTTCGGTATCGCGGTGCGAATGGCGGTCATGAGCATTGTTGCGGGGAGCACGGCATGAAAATACTGATTAAAAACGGCAGGGTGATTGATCCGGCGTCAAAATTTGACAAGGTGTGTGACGTCGCCATTGCCACTGGCCGCATCGTCTCCATTGGGCAGATCGCTTCTGATTTTGTAGCCAACAAAACGATTGATGCGACAGGCTGCATTGTTGCGCCCGGTCTGATTGACCTGTCGGCCCGCCTGCGTGAGCCTGGCCATGAGCATGAAGGCATGCTGGAAAGCGAGCTGGCTGCAGCCGTGGCAGGCGGCATCACCAGCCTGGTCTGCCCGCCTGATACCGACCCTGTTCTTGATGAGCCGGGTCTTGTGGAGATGCTCAAGTTCCGCGCTGAAAAACTGCACCAGTCGCGTGTGTTTCCGCTGGGCGCTTTAACGCGCTGCTTGCAGGGCGAGGCACTGACTGAAATGGTGGAGCTCACTGAGTCGGGCTGTGTAGGTTTCTCCCAGGCTGAAGTACCGCTGGCCAACACCCAGGTGCTGCTGCGCGCCATGCAATACGCCGCCAGCTTTGGCTACAGCGTCTGGCTGCGTCCGCAGGAGTTGTACCTGGGCAAGGGTGTGGCCGCCAGCGGCGCTCTGGCCACGCGACTTGGCCTGGGTGGCGTGCCCGTTGCGGCTGAAACCATCGCCCTGCACACGATTTTTGAATTGACGCGCGCTACCGGTGCTCGGGTTCACATTTGCCGCATCAGCAGCGCTGCCGGTGTGCAATTGGTGGCACACGCCAAGGCCGAAGGTTTGAACGTGACGTGCGACGTCAGCATCAACAGCCTGCACTTGCTGGACACCGACATTGGCTACTTTGACAGCCGCATGCGCCTCGACCCACCGCTGCGCCAGCAGCGTGACCGCGATGCACTGCGCCAAGGTTTGCTGGACGGCACGATTGACGCGCTGGTGTCCGACCACACGCCTGTCGATGAAGATGCCAAGACGCTGCCGTTTGCTGAGGCTGAACCGGGTGCAACCGGGCTGGAGTTATTGCTGTCCCTGGCCTTGAAATGGGGCAGTGACAACGACACAGGCGGCCTGATTCGCGCCCTTGAGGTGTTGACCTGCGCACCCGCCAACGTGTTGGGCGCATCGTTAGGCGCGTTGCAGTCCAGCGCAGGCCAACTGGTTGCAGGTGGCGCGGCTGATGTGTGCGTGTTTGATGCAACGGCTGAATGGACGCCCGAGCCATCAGCATTGCGCAGCCAGGGCAAGCACACGCCGTTTTCCAGCCACTTGCTGTCGGGCAGGGTGCGTTACACGCTGGTGGGCGGGCATTTGGCTTACCAAGGTTAAAGCAGCTTTCGCGCACTATGAATCAGGTCAAGGCGATCTTCAAGCTGTTGCTCGCGCTGCTGCACATCTTCATTGGATTTTTGACGGTGCTGCTGGTGTTCCCGCGCCTGTCGCCAGAGCAGCGGCAGATGCGCGTGCAGGTCTGGTCGCGTGGCATGTTGCGCCGCATTGCCATTGACCTGGTGGTCAAGGGCCAGCCCGCCATCAGCGGCCCGGTGATGCTGGTGGCCAACCACATTTCGTGGCTTGACATCACGTCCATGCATGCCGCGCGGTTTTGCCGTTTTGTGTCCAAGGCTGACATTGCGCAGTGGCCGTTCATTGGCAAACTGGCCAGCGGCATTGGCACGCTTTTTTTAGAACGCACCTCGCGGCGCGACGCCATGCGCGTGGTTCACCACATGGCAGACAGCCTGCGCTCGGGCGATGTGCTGGGTGTGTTCCCGGAAGGCACCACCAGCGACGGCACCGCATTGCTGCCGTTTCATGCCAACCTGCTTGAGGCCGCGATTGTGGCCAATGTCCCGGTGCAGCCCGTGGCTATCCAGTTCATTGACCGCGCAACTGGCGAGCCCAGCTTTGCGCCGTGCTACATCGACGACACGCTGGCCGAATCTGTTTGGCGCACGCTGGTCACGCCAGGTATCACGGTGGTGATCACGTTTGGTGAGTTGCAGTTGGCCGACGGGCGCGACAGGCGGGCCTGGTCCAAGGACTTGCAACAGGCTGTGGCTGATTTGCGGCGTTAGCTGATGTTTGTCATCCCGGACTTGATCCGGGATCCATGACCTCTGCGGTCTGTGCAGAGATTCGGGTTCATAGTTTGCGGCTCAAGGCCGCAATGACAGTTCATCAACTTCTCGTGGGAAAGTCACCACATGGTCTACCTGAGGGCGTATACCAATCCATTCGCCTAGCGCGTGGTTATGGTGCGACGGTACATGCACTACTACCAGATCACCAGTCTTCAGTTGCAAGGTATATAAAAACTCAGAGCCCCTGAAGGCTTTGCGCAAAATCTGCGCTTTGACCGGGGCATGGTCATCATGCACGATGTCGTCTGCCCGCAGCAGCACATCGCACAGGCCGCCCGGATAGGCGTTGGGCAATGGGCATTCTTCCAGGTCGATCAGCTCGCCCAGCGCGGTGCTGACAACCACGCCTTGTGCTCTTTGCTCGATCTGCGCATGCGCAAACACGCCGTGGCCGATAAAGTCGGCCACAAATCGCGTGGCGGGCCGGTGGTACAGCGCATAGGCTTCGTCCCACTGGTGCAGCTTGCCGTGCTGCATCACGCCAATGCGGTCGCCGATGGCAAAGGCCTCCAGCTGGTCATGCGTCACAAACAGGGCTGTGGCACCTGCGGCTTTCAAAATGCCGCGCACCTCATGCGCCAGGCGCTCACGCAAATCCACATCCAGATTAGAAAACGGCTCGTCCAGCAGCAGCAATTTGGGCGCTGGTGCCAGTGCCCGCGCCAGCGCCACGCGCTGCTGCTGGCCGCCCGACAGCTCATGCGGGAAACGCTTGCCCGCATTGGGCAAGCCGACCAAGTCCAGCACCTCGTGTACGCGCTGGCTGCGTGCTTTGGATGCCAAATGCGCGATGCCAAACGCCACGTTGCGCGCCACGTCCAGATGCGGGAAAAGCGCATAGTCCTGAAACACCATGCCCATGTGCCGCTGCTCTGGCGGGACGTGCAGCGTGGCGCTACTGATGACCTGCGAGCCCAGCGTGATGCTGCCGCTGTTGGCGCGTTCTAACCCGGCCACAGCTCGTAAAAGCGTCGTCTTGCCGCAGCCAGACGGCCCAATCAGCACGCCAATCTGCCCCGCCTTCAGGCTGAAGGTCACGTCATCGACTGCGGGTCGAGGCCGACCCGCGTAGGTCACCCCCAGATTGGCTACTTGAAGAAACATGTGAAAGATTGTAGATGCTTACAATTCTCATTTGCATCTTGCTGGCTTTATCAATCGGATCACATCCATCGGATCACATGCGTCGTTTTTCTGTCTTTAGTCTGGTTTTGTTTTTGCTGGTCATCGCCCTGATGCTGCCCGTGCTCAGCGTAGCCGCAAGCTGGCTGCAATTTGACAGCGCTGCAAAAGCCATTCTGCTGGACATGGCGCAAACCGTCTTGCCCGACTACGCCCTCACGTCGCTGGTGCTTTGCCTCAGTGTGGCGCTGGGCGTGGCGCTGGTGGGCATGGCCACGGCCAGTGCTGTCACGTTGTTTGACTTCCCCGGGCGGCGTATTTTTGAATGGGCGCTGCTGCTGCCGCTGGCCATGCCTGCTTACGTGGTGGCGTATGCCTACACCGACTTTTTGCAGTACGCTGGCCCGCTGCAAACCTGGGCACGCGAATCGTTTGGCTTGGCTGGCCGCCTGCTGCCCGACGTGCGTAGCCTGGGCGGCGCGGTGTTGGTGTTCACAAGCGCGCTGTACCCCTATGTTTACTTGCTGGCACGCTCTGCACTGGCCGAACGTGCCGTGCATTTGATGGAAGCCGCCCGCCTGCTGGGCGCACCCCTGTCACGCCGCATTCGTGAAGTGGCTTTGCCGCTGGCGCGCCCGGCCGTGGCAGCGGGCGTGGCGCTGGCGCTGATGGAAACCCTGGCCGACTACGGCGTGGCCAGTTACTTTGGCATTCAGACCTTTACCGCCGGCATCTACAAAGCCTGGCTGGCCATGGACAACCGCATCGCTGCTGCACAACTGGCGACTTTGTTGTTGTTGGTGGTAGCCGTGCTTTTAAAAATTGAACAAGGCGCACAAAAGCGCATGCGCTTTGCGGGCAGCCGCGCTGGCGCATCCCATGCGGCGGATGCCGTGCCCACCAGGCTGCACGGCCAACGCGCTGCGCTGGCCTGGCTCATTTGCGCCGTGCCGATTGCGCTGGGCTTTGTGTTGCCGGTGCTCTTCATGCTGCGCCCGCTGGTACACGGCTGGGGCACGTTGCCGTGGGCGCAGTTTGGCGGCTGGGCGCTTAGCAGCGTGTGGCTGGCCAGCCTGAGTGCTGCTTTGGCAACGGCGCTGGCGCTGGGCCTGGCGTTTAGCGTGCGCAGCCAGCCGTCCGCCATCACGCGCAATGCAGCCCAACTGGCCAGCCTGGGCTACGCCGTACCTGGTGCGGTGATTGTGGTGGGCCTGTTGATACCCGTGGGCTGGCTGCAAAACGCAGCGCCTGACTTGAAAGCCGGCTACTGGGTCACGGCCACGGTGCTGGGCATTGTTTGGGCGTATCTGGTGCGTTTTAGCGCGGTGGCTCTGCAGTCGGTGCAAAGCGGCTACACGCGCATCCCCAACAGTCTGGACGACAGCGCCCGCATGTTGGGCACCACCGGCCTGGGTCTGCTGCGCCGTGTGCATTGGCCGTTGCTCAAACGCTCGGTCGCTGTGGCCGCATTGCTGGTGTTTGTTGACGTGATGAAGGAACTCCCCGCCACCCTGGTGCTGCGGCCCTTTAACAGCGACACCTTGGCCGTGGTCGCCTACCAGCTGGCGCGTGACGAGCGGCTGGGTGAGGCCGCGCTGCCCGCGCTGGCGCTGGTGCTGGTCGGGCTGCTTCCGGTGGCGCTGCTCAGCCGCACACTGCGCGCACGGTAATCCATTCGTAGGCAACTGCCTACGGCATCTCATTGCACGCGCCTACGGTTGGCGTTTGCCCTTCAACGTATGGTTTGTATCTGCCGGGGCGAGCCATGCGCGCATCCCGCTTTTCATTAACATTTTGAAGGAGCACACCATGAACAAAGACACCGTTGAAGGCAACTGGATGCAATTCAAGGGCAAAGTCAAAGAGCAGTGGGGCAAGCTGACCGACGACGACCTGGACATCATTGCAGGCAAGCGCGATCAACTGCTGGGCCGCATTCAAGAGCGCCACGGCATCAGCAAAGACGAAGCCGAAAAGCAGTTCAGCACTTGGCATGAAAGAACGCCATCGAATTTCTTCAAGCGCGACTAACTTTGCATTTCGTGCGCACACGCCAATTTTTAACTCAAGGACACATCATCATGAAAACCAAACTCCTGGCACTCGCCATCGCCATGTCATGCACTTTTGCGGGCAGCGCCATGGCCATGACCAAAGTCGAATACAAAACTGAAAAAGACCGCATTGCTGGCGACTACAAGGTCGCCAAAGACAAGTGCGGCAGCCTCAAAGCCAACGCCAAAGACATATGCATGTCTGAAGCCAAAGGCGTTGACAAGATTGCCAAAGCTGAGGCTGAAGCGGCCTACAAACCCACGGCACGCAACACTGAAAAAGTAGGCATGGCCAAAGCCGACGCGATGTACAGCACCGCCAAGGAAAAGTGCGACGACCTGTCAGGCAACGCCAAAGATGTGTGCGTCAAAGACGCCAAGGTGGCCTTCACCAAAGCCAAAGACGACGCCAAAATTGCCAAAGTATCCGCAGACACCAGCAAGTCAAAGTCAGACAAGATGGCAGAAGTCAAAAAAGACGCCACTGCTGACGAAAAGCAAGCCATGTACAAAGCCGCCAACGAGCGCTGCGACACCCTTGCTGGCGCACCCAAAGATGCTTGCCAGGCCGATGCCAAAGCCAAATACGGCATGAAGTAAGCACCCGCCGGTCATTCGGCGAAAGCGGGAACTGCAAAAGCCCGGTCAGCGCAAGCTGCCGGGCTTTTTGATGTCGAAAATGCCTGTTTTGGGCTCTTTTTAGGTATTAAATAGGCATCTAGGCCAATGAATACGGGCGCAAGCAGCTCCTGAAATAATAGCGTTTTGTGGCTATAGCCAGCCCTGTGATACATCACCGTATCATTGCCCGCATGCTAGACGACATCAAAAAAACACTCTGGGCCACGGCCGACAAGCTGCGCGCCAACATGGACGCCGCCGAATACAAGCACCTGGTGCTCGGCCTGATCTTTGTCAAATACATCTCTGACACCTTTGCCGCCCGCCGCGCTGAAGTCGCCGCCCGGCTGGCTGACCCGAAAGACGAATACTTTTTTGAAGGCGCCACGCCTGATGCACTGGCGTTGGAGATGGAAGACCGCGACTATTACAAGTCCGTCAACGTCTTTTGGGTGCCTGAAGCCGCCCGGTGGGAAGCTCTGCGCGCAGCCGCCAAACAGCCCGACATTGGCAAACGCATTGACGAAGCGCTCACGCTGGTCGAGGTAGAAAACCCCAAGCTCAAAGGCATTTTGGACAAACGCTACGCCAGGGCCCAGTTGCCAGACGGCAAACTCGGTGAGCTGGTTGATTTGATCTCAACCATCGGCTTTGGTGACAACCCATCCACGGCACGCGACATTCTGGGCCAGGTGTACGAATACTTTTTGGGCATGTTCGCCAGCGCTGAAGGCAAACGCGGCGGGCAGTTTTACACCCCAGCCAGCATTGTTAAAACGCTGGTCGCCGTGCTCAACCCGCACAGCGGCAAGGTGTATGACCCGTGTTGTGGCTCGGGCGGCATGTTTGTGCAGAGTGAAAAGTTCATTGAAGCGCATGGCGGCAAGCTGGGCGACGTTTCAATTTACGGCCAGGAGGCCAACCCCACCACTTGGCGCCTGGCCGCCATGAACCTGGCCATTCGCGGCATCGACTTTAATTTGGGCCGCGAGCCTGCCGACACCTTTGTACTGAACCAGCACAAAGACCTGCGCGCCGATTTCATTTTGGCCAACCCGCCTTTTAACATCAGCGACTGGTGGCACGCCAGCCTGACGGGCGACGCCCGCTGGCAGTATGGCGACCCACCCACAGGCAACGCCAACTACGCCTGGCTGCAGCACATGCTGCACCACCTCAAGCCCACAGGCCGCGCTGGCATTGTGCTGGCCAATGGCAGCATGAGCAGCAGCCAAAACAGCGAAGGCCAAATCCGCGCCGCCATGGTCGATGCTGATGTGGTCGAAGTCATGATCGCGCTGCCCGGCCAGTTGTTCTTCAACACCCAAATCCCGGCGTGCTTGTGGTTTTTGGTCAAGAAAAAATCGCACCGAAAAGGCGAAGTGCTCTTCATAGACGCCCGCAAGCAAGCCACCATGATTTCAAGGGTGCAAAGCGAGTTCACTGACGAGGTAATTGCCCGCATAGCCAACACGGTAGCCCTGTGGCGAGGCGATGAAACCCTCCCTTTACCTGCTGTCATTCCGGCGAACGCCGGAATCCATGCCCCCGAACCCTCCCCGACCCCAACCGAATACCAAGACATCCCAGGCTTCTGCCGCAGCGTCAAACTAGCCGAAATAGCCCAGCACGGCCACGTCCTCACCCCAGGCCGCTACGTAGGCGCAGAAGAAGTTGAAGACAACGACGAAGACTTCGCCACCAAAATGCAGCAACTCACGGAAAAGCTGGGTGAGCAGATGGCGAAAGGGGCTGAGCTGGATGGGTTGATTCGGCAGAAGCTGGGAGGGTTGGGGTATGAGTTTTGAGTGGCAGGACACCACACTCGGTCAAATCTGCAAAGCCCAAGGTGGCGCAATCCAGACGGGGCCGTTTGGTAGTCAGCTTCACACCTCCGATTACAAAGAGTTTGGCGTTCCGGTTGTAATGCCGACCAATATTGGTGAGGGTGGAATCGTTGAAGACGGAATCGCCCGAATTGATGAAGCGGACGTCGAACGTCTGTGGCAACACAAGCTGCGAATGGGCGACATAGTTTTTAGTCGTCGTGGTGACGTCACAAAGAATGCGTTGATCCGACCTCACGAAGTCGGCTGGTTTTGCGGAACTGGATGCCTCAAAGTTCGATTGGGTGACGAGACGGTTGCCACCGCTAAATTTATTTCACATTACCTGCGTTTGCCCGATATCAAAGATTGGCTAGTTCGTCACGCTGTCGGTGCAACGATGCCGAATCTCAATACTGGCATTCTTTCGGCGGTTCCAATTTATCTACCGCCGCTGCAAACCCAGCTTGAAATTGCGGAGATCCTTGGAGTCCTCGACGACCGCATCACCCTCCTGCGCGAAACCAACGCCACGCTCGAAGCCATCGCCCAGGCTCTGTTCAAGTCATGGTTTGTCGATTTCGACCCCGTGCGCGCCAAGCTGGACGGCCGCGCCCCTGAAGGCATGGATGAGGCCACAGCGGCGCTGTTTCCCGATGGATTTGAGGAGTCGGAGTTGGGCTTGGTGCCGAGGGGCTGGCGCGTTGGTACGTTGCAAGACTTGTTGGTTCTTCAGCGGGGCTTTGATTTACCCGCCCAGGATCGTGTGCCAGGCGAATACCCCATCATTGCAGCCAGCGGCCCGAGCGGTACGCACAGGTTAGCTATGGCAAAAGGGCCAGGCGTCGTCACCGGGCGTTCAGGAGTACTCGGACGGGTTTTCCTGGAGCTTGACGACTATTGGCCGCTAAACACCGCACTTTGGGTGAAAGAGTTCCGAGGCGCGACGCCGTGCTATGCGTATGAAGTACTTCGTCTTCTGGATTTCAGTTCATTCAATGCAGGCTCTGCGGTACCCACGCTCAACCGAAATCACGTACATAGCCTGCCGTACCTGATTCCGTCGATGAAATGCGTGGAAGCCTATGAGGCGCTGGCAATCCAGCTTCATCAGCGAGTTCGGGTAAACCAAAAACAAGCCCAAACCCTAGCCACCCTCCGCGACACCCTGCTCCCGCGTCTGATCTCGGGGCAGTTGCGTTTGCCTGAAGTCTCGTAGGTCGATTTAAGCGCTATTTATTTGATAGCTGCTCGCGCACATATCTATTGGCTTATAAGCCGATTTGATACCCTAAAAAGGCGATTTTTGGGCGTTTTGGGTCGATTTTCAGGTTACATACGCTTCGCTTTTCGGCCTATGCGCCTAAGCGACATGTATAGAAAACGCGATTTTCTATACATGTTTTCGGAACGTGTATAAATATGCCGACTTTTTATACGCATACTGGCTTTTTAGCTCCTGATTACTTGAGACGTGTCGAATTTCATTAAATAATTCGACATATTTTTAATTAAATGTTTTAATTCAGAAAAACGAAAACTCAGTACTGCAAGAAACTTATATGCCTTTCGACCGCAACCAGCCTTATAACGATCTGCCCGCCTTGCCGCCTGGCGTAGAGCTGGAAAACAAGGCTGTTCTGAAGCAGGCCATTGCGGCTAATCGGGTGCTGGCCAACTTGCGCGGCTTGGCCGCACAGATTCCGAATCAGGGCATGCTGATCAGCAGCATCGTTCTGCAAGAAGCGCGGCTGTCGTCGGAGATTGAAAACATCGTGACCACCAACGATGAGCTGTACCGCGCCGACGCAGACGCCGACGGCAAGACGGACGCGCATACCAAGGAAGTGCTGCGCTACCGCGAGGCGCTGTACCACGGCTTTCATGCGCTGAAAAACCGGCCGCTGACGACCAATTTGTTTGTTGAAATAGTCCAGCGCATCAAGCAGAGCGATATGCAGGTACGGGCGATTCCAGGGACGGCGCTTCAAAACAAGCTGGGCGAGGTTGTTTACACCCCGCCGGTGGGCGACGCGGTGATTCGCGACAAACTGTCGAATCTTGAAAAGTTCATCCATGCTGACGATGACCTGGACCCACTGGTGAAGATGGCCGTGATGCACTACCAGTTTGAAGCGATTCACCCGTTTCCTGACGGTAACGGGCGGACGGGCCGCATATTGAATTTGCTGTTTTTGGTTGAAAAGGGGCTGCTTGATGTCCCGGTCATGTTTTTGTCGCGCTACATCATCGCGAACCGCGCTGCCTACTATGAAGGACTGCGCCGAGTCACTGAACTGCATGATTGGGAGAACTGGTTGCTTTACATGCTGAAAGCAGTTGAAAGCACAGCCCAGCAGACTTTTGACCAGGTCACGCGCATACGGGCACTGATGGAAAAAGTGCGAGAGAAGGTTCAGCGGGAAGCGCCGGGGGTGTACAGCAAAGATTTGGTCGAGGCTATCTTTATGCACCCGTACACAAAGATCCAGTTTTTGGTGGGCAAGGGCATCGCCAAGCGGCAAACTGCTTCTGGCTACTTACAAACCCTCGCAGGCTTGGGTGTGTTGCGCGAGAGCAAGCAGGGACGAGAAAAGTATTACATCAATGATGCGCTGCTGGAAGAGCTGGTGGCCTGATATGTTGATCGGATCGACCCATTCAAATAAAGTGTCGATTTTTATCATTTTTTTAAACATATTTTTTGAATGTGTTGATTTGACCGACATATCCAAATCTGTCCGGCGTTCGCTTAAATGACCGAAGACCAACTCGAACAGGAAGCGCTTGGCTGGCCGACGTTGGCTACGGCGTGGTTTATGGCCCCGACATGGCGCCCGATGGCCTAAAGCCTGAGCGTGACAACTACCGCCAGGTGATTTTGACGGGGCGCTTGCGTGCGGCGATTGACCGGCTGAACCCTGGCGTGCCCGCCGCGGCGCGTGACGATGCGCTTAAGCAGGTGGTTGACTTGGGAATTGCCGCGCTGCTGACGGCTAACAGGCGCTTTCATCAATTGCTGGTCACCGGTGTGCCGGTGCAGTATCAGAAGGATGGTGAAACGCGGGGTGATTTTGTGCGGCTGATTGACTGGGCGAATACCGCAAGCAACGACTGGCTGGCGGTGAATCAGTTCAGCATCAAAGGCCCGCACCACACGCGGCGGCCTGACATCATTTTGTTCGTCAACGGCCTGCCGCTGGTGCTGCTGGAAATCAAAAACCCAGCAGACGAAAACGCCAACGTGTGGAAGGCGTACGACCAGATACAGACCTACAAAGAGCAAATCCCCGACGTTTTTCAGACCAATGAGGTGCTGGTGATATCTGACGGCACCGAGGCGCTGATGGGGTCACTGTCGAGCGACGCGGAGCGCTTTATGGCCTGGCGCACGATTGACGGCCAAACGCTGGACCCGCTGGGCGAGTTCAATGAGCTGCAAACCCTGGTGCGCGGCGTGCTGGCGCCAAGCTATTTGCTGGACTACCTGCGCTACTTTGTGCTGTTTGAAGACGACGGCGCGCTGCTTAAAAAGATTGCGGGCTACCACCAGTTTCATGCGGTGCGGTTTGCCATTGCCAAGGTGATTGAAGCGTCGCGCCCCGGCGGCAACCCCAGCACCCGAGGCAAGGGTGGCGTGGTGTGGCACACGCAGGGCAGCGGCAAAAGCATCACCATGACCTGCTTTGCCGCCCGCGTGATGCAAGAGCCCGCGATGGAAAACCCAACCATCGTGGTCATCAGCGACCGCAATGACTTGGACGGGCAACTGTTTGGCGTGTTCAGCCTGGCGCAAGACCTGCTGCGTGAGCAACCCGTGCAGGCGCGTACCCGGCAAGAGCTGCGCACGCTCCTTAGCAACCGGCCATCAGGCGGCATTGTGTTTGCCACGATTCAAAAGTTCATGCCGGGGGAGGATGAAGACACCTTTCCCGTCCTGTCAGAGCGGCACAACATTGTGGTGATCGCCGACGAGGCGCATCGTACCCAATACGGTTTTGAGGCCAAATTAAGGCTAAAAAAGGCATCAAATGTGCCTTCAGACCAATGGATACGTGCGCGAACAGCTCCTAATGTTGTAGCAACAGGTGATGGTGTGGTAACGCCGCACCGGGTGGAGTTTGAGCCGCCTGTGTATGACGTGCGGGCTGAACACTACCAGGCAGGCTACGCCCAGCACCTGCGTGACGCATTGCCCAAAGCCACCTTTGTTGCCTTTACCGGCACACCCGTCAGCAGCACAGACCGCGACACGCGCGCCGTGTTTGGCGACTACATCCACGTGTATGACATGCAGCAGTCAAAAGAAGACGGCGCGACGGTGGCGATTTATTACGAGTCGCGTCTGGCCAAGCTGAGCCTGAAAGACGCTGACTTGCAGCAGCTGGACGATGACGTAGACGAGCTGGCCGAAGACGATGAAGAAAGCCAACAAGCCGCGTTGAAGAGCCGCTGGGCGGCACTTGAAAAGGTGGTGGGTGCAGAGCCGCGCATCGCCAGCGTGGCGGCTGACCTGGTGGCGCATTTTGAAGAGCGCAACAAAGCCCAAACCGGCAAGGCGATGGTGGTTGCCATGAGCCGCGACATTTGCGCCCACCTCTACAACGAGATCATTCGCCTGCGGCCCGACTGGCACGACGCTGACCCTGAAAAAGGTGCGATCAAAATCGTGATGACAGGATCAGCCAGCGACAAAGCCCTGCTGCGCCCTCATATCTACAGCGCGCAAGTTAAGAAGCGGCTTGAAAAGCGCTTTAAAGACCCAGCCGACCCGCTGCGCATGGTCATCGTGCGAGACATGTGGCTGACCGGCTTTGACGCACCCTGCGTACACACCCTGTACGTAGACAAACCCATGAAGGACCACAACCTGATGCAGGCAATTGCGCGGGTCAACCGGGTGTTTAAAGACAAGCAGGGCGGCCTGGTGGTGGACTACATCGGCATTGGCAACGAGTTGAAACTGGCGATGAAGGAATACACCGCCAGCCACGGGCGCGGCAAGCCAACGGTGGATGCGCATGAAGCCTTCAGCCTGCTGCTTGAAAAGATAGACGTGCTGCGCGCCATGCTGCATGGTTTTGACTACAGCGGCTTTTTAACCGGTGGCCACAAAACGTTGGCGGGCGCTGCCAGCCATGTACTGGGCTTGGGCACTGGCAAAACCCGTGACGGTAAAAAGCGCTTTGCTGACAACGCACTGGCCATGAGCCAAGCCTTTACCCTGTGCTGCACGCTGGACGAGGCCAAAGCGGTGCGTGAAGAAGTCGCGTTTTTGCAGGGCGTGAAAGTCATTTTGACCAAGAAGGAACTGACGGCCAAAAAACGCACCGACGAGCAGCGCGAACTGGCCATACGCCAGATCATTTCGTCGGCTGTGGTGTCTGAAAGCGTGGTCGATATTTTTGACGCGGTGGGCCTGGACAAACCGAACATTGGCTTGCTTGACGATGAGTTTTTAGCGCAAGTGCGCGACCTGCCTGAAAAGAACCTGGCCGTTGAACTGCTGGAGCGGCTGCTGCAAGGCGAGATCAAAAGCCGCTTTGCAGGCAGTGTGGTGCAAGACCGCAAGTTCTCTGACATGCTGGGCAACGTGATTGCCCGTTACCAAAACCGCTCGATTGAAACCGCACAGGTGATGGAAGAGCTGATTCAGATGGCGAAGAAGTTCCGCGAAGCATCTTTGCAGGGCGAAAAGTTGGGGCTGACGGAGGACGAGGTGCGGTTTTATTACGCGCTGATAGAAAACGAATCAGCCGTGCGCGAACTTAGCGACGACACGCTGAAAAAAATCGCCCATGAGCTGACTGAAAACCTGCGTAAAAACCTGAGCGTGGACTGGTCAGCCCGCGAAAGCGTGCAGGCCAAGCTGCGGCTGATGGTCAAACGAATCCTGCGCAAATACAAGTACCCGCCAGACCATGAGGATGCCGCTGTAGAGCTGGTATTGATGCAGGCTCACCAGTTTGGGGACGACTGGGGAGGCTGATTTTGAGGTTTTTAGGCCGTTTTAGAGGGCTTTTTAGGCCTCTAGCCCAATCAATACGGGCGCAAGCAGCTATAAAAATAATAGTGCCTGACGTTGACTCATTTGGTACCACCAACAGGAATCGAACCTGTATCTAGCGCTTAGGAGGCACTCGTTCTATCCGTTGAACTATGGCGGCAAACCGATTGACGATTGTAAGCGGTGGCTATTTCGACAGCAGCTTCATCGCCTCTTCCAGGCCCTTGATGGTCAGCGGGTACATGCGCTGGTTGACGAGCTGCTGGATGACGCTGATCGACTGGCGGTACTGCCACACGCCTTGGGGTTCGGGGTTGATCCATGCGAATTTGGGGAAGGCGTTGGTCAGCCGCTGCATCCATTCGGCACCGGCTTCTTCGTTGTTGTATTCGACACTGCCGCCGGGCTGCAAAATCTCGTACGGGCTCATGGTGGCGTCGCCGACAAAGATCAGTTTGTAGTCTTTGTTGTACTTGCGAATGATGTCCCAGGTCGCAAACTTTTCACTGAAGCGGCGGCGGTTGTTCTTCCACATGAAG
The DNA here is from genome assembly GCA_049653085.1 of Polaromonas sp. GTDB lineage: Bacteria > Pseudomonadota > Gammaproteobacteria > Burkholderiales > Burkholderiaceae_C > Polaromonas. Next base: position 70,596 of record JBASFP010000064.1, on the reverse strand, counting down.
TCGTACACGCAGTTGTGAAAGTAATAAAACTCCAGGTGTTTGAACTCGGTTTTGACCGCTGAAAACATCTCTTCCACGCGGCCAATGTGCTCGTCCATTGTGCCGCCCACGTCCATCAGCAGCAGCACTTTCACATTGTTGTGCCGCTCAGGGATCATCTTGATGTCCAGCCAGCCCGCGTTGGCGGCAGTTGAATGAATCGTGTCGGGCAAGTCCAGCTCTTCAACATTGCCCAGCCGCGCAAACTTGCGCAGGCGGCGCAGCGCGACCTTGATGTTGCGCGTGCCCAGTTCTTGTGTGTCGTCATAGTCCTTGTAGGCGCGCTGGTCCCACACTTTTACGGCGCTTTTATTGCGGCTTTTTTCCTGGCCAATGCGAATGCCTTGCGGATTAAAGCCGTTGGTACCAAAGGGTGACGTGCCGCCGGTACCAATCCATTTACTGCCGCCTTCGTGGCGTTCTTTTTGCTCTTCAAAACGCTTTTTAAGCGTTTCCATCAACTCGTCCCAGCCCATTTTTTCAATCTTCGCCTTTTCCTCGGGACTCAGCTGCAGCTCCAGGTTTTTGCGCAGCCATTCCAGCGGAATCTCCTTGGTGAAGTCGGCCACCATCTCAACGCCTTTGAAGTAAGCGGCGAAGGCACGGTCAAACTTGTCGTAATGCTTTTCGTCTTTGACGAGGATGGTGCGGCTGAGGTAATAGAAGTCGTCGATTTTGTAAGAGCCGTCTTCCTCATCATGTGCGCCGCTGTTGGGCCCCACCACGCCCGCCTGCAAGGCTTCGAGCAGCATCAGGTATTCCTTGACGGATACGGGCAGCTTGGCCGAGCGCAGGGTGTAGAAAAAGTCAATCAGCATGGTTCAAGCGCCTGGCCAATTTTTCGGGTCGCTACTTTGATGAATACACCCGAGAACCCTGACGCATTGATTTTCAATTCGAAAATGAAATGAGTAAGGAAACTTGCCAAACAATGCTCTTCGGATGTCTGAGTAGTCGATTGCATGAATGTGGGGCGTTCGCTTTAAGCGTGCCTCTTGAATCTTGGCTTGCCGAAGAAACTCGGCGCCAAGACCATCTGCTTTGCTGCCATACCAATGCATCGCTTCCAGCAAATCATCTTCTGCACCGGGATCAAACTCAACAGTGAAATTCACAGCCGGACACCTGCTTCCAGAATAATTTGATCCAGCGTTTTCCCGTGCCCAGGATTGGCATCTCTCCATGCAGCTCGTTTCATAACTTCAGTCTGCGTCGCTTGCGACACGGGAATTGCTTTTTGCTCAGCAATGTCATCCCACAGGTCTTCCACAAGCTGTAGTTTTTCTTCAACTGACAAGTGATTCAAAGTTTTAAGAACGGCGTTCATGGGTTCTCCTTGAGTTTTAGACTCTTTGCTTATTAAGGCTGTACAGCAACTGCGCTTTTGCCTCTGGCCATTCCCCAGCCCGCATGCTGTACATCACCGTGTCGCGAATCGTGCCGTCGCGGCGCATGGCGTGGCCTCTGATCACGCCGTCTTTTTGTGCGCCGAGGCGCTCAATAGCGGCTTGAGATGCAAAGTTGAAATTGTCAGTTCGCCAGCCTACGACGTTGCAGCCCAGCGTTTCAAAGGCGTGCGTCATCAGCAGCAGTTTACAGGTACTGTTGACGTGTGTGCGCTGGCAGCGTGCGGCGTACCAGGTGTAGCCAATCTCGACCCGTTTAACCGCTGGCAAGATGTCGTGGTAACTGGTGGAGCCCAGCACTACGCCGCTGGTGGCATCAAGCACTGCAAAAGCAAAACGGTTGTCTGTTTGTAGCGCCGTTTCAATGTAGGTTTTGGCTTCATGTGGCTCGGGGACTGACGTCACGCGCAACTTCCACAACTCGCCATCACTGGCAGCGACGCGAATGCCGTCTTCGTGCGCCAGGCTCAAAGGCAGCAGGCGAACATTGCGTGATTCAAGAATGACAGGCTCAACAAAAGCCATGGTCAACTTTCCATGTCATCGGCTATTGCCTGCTTTTCCTGTTTTGCACGTTGCGTAGCCCTGACGCGACGCGCAATTTGCAAACCCAGACCGCCACCAATGCCCACCATCACGATGCCAGCAATCGTTGTGTTGCTGTAGCCCGCATCAAAAATATCAAACCCGAGCAAGCGGCCAATCCAGAACGCCAGCAGCGAGCCACCGACAAAACCGACAGCATCTGCCAGGCCGTCCATCAACATTGTTTTTGAATTCATGAGTTGTTCTTTGTCAGTTTTTTATCGGTTGTTGCGCTGCATGAAGACCAGCTTTTCAAACAGGGTCACGTCCTGCTCATTTTTTAGCAGCGCACCCACCAGGGGCGGTACGCTGACTTTGTCGTCTTTGCTTTGCAGCGCGTCAAGCGAAATATCTTCAGCCACCAGCAGTTTCAACCAGTCCAGCAGTTCGCTGGTCGATGGCTTTTTCTTCAAACCCGGCAAATTACGCACGTCGTAAAAGGTTTTCATGGCCGCAGCCAGCAGCTCTTTTTTCAGCCCCGGGAAATGCACATCGACAATTTGCCGCATCGTGTCTGCGTCGGGGAACTTGATGTAATGAAAAAAGCAGCGGCGCAAAAAGGCGTCAGGCAGCTCTTTTTCATTGTTGGACGTGATGAACACCAGCGGGCGGTGTTTGGCCTTGATCAGCTCACGGGTCTCGTACACATAAAACTCCATGCGGTCAATTTCGCGCAGCAAGTCGTTGGGGAACTCAATGTCGGCCTTGTCGATTTCGTCAATCAGCAGCGCCACCGGGGTTTCAGATGTGAAGGCCTGCCACAGCACGCCCTTGACGATGTAGTTGTGAATGTCTTTGACTTTTTCACCGCCATCAATCGTTGACAACTGCGAGTCCCTGAGGCGCGACACAGCGTCGTATTCATACAAGCCCTGCTGAGCTTTGGTGGTGGACTTGATGTGCCATTGCAGCAGTGGTATGCCAAGCGCTTCGGCCACTTCTTCGGCCAGCATGGTTTTGCCGGTACCGGGCTCACCTTTGACCAGCAATGGCTTTTTAAGTGTTGCGGCAGCGTTGACAGCCAGCATCAGGTCTTGCGTGGCGACGTAGTTTTTGGAGCCTTGAAATTTCATGTTGGAGTCAGTTTGAGAAGCAAAGAGGAGATAAAAAACGGGAAGCGTGGGACTTGAGAATTGTCTGAGTCAGGCCAACAGCCTGGACAGATATAATCCAAGGCTGACCAAGACCACCGTTTCAACCTGAATTTCATCTAATTGTGCGCGCAAAATGAACAAGCTGTTAATCAAGATTTCTGTCCTCGCTGTCTCGTTTGTGACGGTCGCCGCTTTCGCGCAAGACATCAAAGGTGATGCCAAAGCGGGCGAAAGCAAAAACGCCATGTGCTCTGGCTGCCACGCCATCAAGGGCTACCAGGCCAGCTTTCCTGAGATTCATAAAGTGCCGATGATTTCCGGGCAAAGCGCCAAGTACATTGTGTCGTCGCTCAATGCCTACAAAAAAGGCGAGCGCAAGCACCCTAGCATGCGCGGCATTGCTGAAACACTGTCTGACCAGGACATGGCCGACTTGGCCGCTTATTACAGCGCTAGCGGCGTAGCGGCAGACGCCAAGCCCCTGGCTGACAAGCCGTCAAAAGAGGCCAACCCGCAAGTGCTAGCGCTGCTGGCCAAGGCCAATTGCTCGTCATGCCACGGCGCCAACTTCAGCAAGCCGATTGACCCGTCTTACCCCAAGCTGGGTGGCCAGCATGCTGATTATTTGCTGGTGGCGCTGAAGTCCTACAAGGTTGACAGCAATGCCAAAGTAGGCCGCAACAACGCGATCATGGCGGGTATGGCCAAGCAGTACACCAATGCTGAATTAAAGCTGATGGCGAACTATTTGTCGTCGCTTGAAGGCGATTTGAGAACCGTTCCGCAAAGCGTGTTCCGCACGTCAAAATAACCCATTAAAAACCGCTGCCAAAGCGGTTTTTTTACGCCTGAAGCCCGAGTCAGTCGCGCGTTGCCCGGCGCTGCACGCAGTCAATGTAAGCCGCGCCATCAGGTGGTTTGCCCGCGCGCTGGCTTTCCCACACCATCTGGCCCAGGCAATCCATCGCCTCATGGTGCGCGTCGTGTAGTGAATCGCGCCTGGCCGTCAGCAGCTCAACCGCTTGCCGAATGCCGCGTGGCTGGTCAATTGAGCACTGCTCGCTGATTGAAAGGTGCATTGACAGATGTAAAAACGGGTTGGTCTTGCCGCCCTCCACGTCGTACATTGTTGCCAGTGCTGCATCGACATTGGCAAAGTCGGCATGGTATTCAGGGTGTTCAGAAATCCACTGACTTGCTATGGTTTCAAGAGCTTCCAACGGCTGACTGGACTGGGCTTTGGCATGCACGGCGCAAAAAAATCGGCGGACATCGGCTTGGGATGGGGTAAACATATGCTTAGGTTATCACGCGGCATAGTAAACCCTTGCCAACTTGAGCAAAGCCCCCGGCGGTGTCCTACAGACAAATGCGCGGCATGCCGGTAGATTAGTCAGAGCGTTGCTTGTCTCCGGGATCAGGCGGCGCTCAGTGCAAACAACAACCGGCGAGGAGAACCTCATGAACGCAGCAAAAATCACAGGCATTGTTTTGATCGTCATCGGTCTGGCGGGCTTTTTCACAGGTGGCTTCAGTTTTACCAAAGACACCACCACGGCCAAGATTGGCCCGATTGAACTCAAGGTTCAGGAAAAAGAGTCCGTCAATATTCCCCAGTGGCTCAGCCTGGGCGCATTGGCTCTGGGCGCGGTGGTGTTGGTGATGGGGTTTCGCAAGCCCTGAATGGCTTGATCGGCGACCCGCCTTGTCTTTGCGCCGGGTGGGCTATTATTTCTAATGACGCTTGACGAACAAGCTTTTTTGGAAATACCTATGAACCACGCCTTTATTTGCGATGCCATTCGCACCCCCTTCGGCCGTTACGGCGGCGCACTCAGCAGCGTGCGTACCGACGACCTGGGCGCCATACCGCTCAAAGCGCTGATGGCGCGCAACCCGAATGTGGACTGGCTGGCCGTGACCGACGTGATTTACGGCTGCGTGAACCAGGCCGGTGAAGACAACCGCAACGTGGCGCATATGGCCACGCTGCTGGCTGGCTTGCCGATGGAGTTGCCAGGTGCCACGATTAACCGGTTGTGTGGTTCAGGCCTGGATGCGATTGGTACGGCAGCCCGCGCCATCAAGGCGGGTGAAGCTACCATGATGATAGCGGGTGGTGTTGAAAGCATGAGCCGTGCCCCCTTTGTGATGGGCAAGGCCGAGAGCGCCTTCAGCCGTGCCGCCCAGATGTACGACACCACCATCGGCTGGCGCTTTGTCAACAGACTGATGAAAGAAAAGTACGGCGTGGACGCCATGCCCGAGACCGCTGAAAACGTGGCGGCAGAGTTCAATATCAGCCGTGAAGACCAGGACAAGATGGCCCTTGGCAGCCAGCTCAAAGCTGTCGCAGCGCAAAAGTCGGGTCATTTTGATGCGGAGATCACACCAGTGACCATCCCACAAAAGAAAGGTGACGCTGTTGTTGTCAGCAAAGACGAGCACCCGCGTGAAACCAGCCTGGAAGCGCTCGCCAAACTAAAAGGCGCGGTGCGACCCGACGGCAGCGTGACGGCAGGCAATGCATCCGGCGTCAACGACGGGGCTTGTGCCTTGCTGCTGGCAGACGAGGCCAGCGCCGCCAAAAACGGCCTCACGCCACGCGCCCGCATTGTCGGCATGGCCACCGCTGGCGTTGCGCCGCGCATCATGGGCATTGGCCCTGCGCCTGCCACGCAAAAGGTGCTGGCACTGACGGGATTGACACTGGCCCAAATGGACGTGATTGAACTGAACGAAGCCTTTGCCGCCCAAGGCCTGGCCGTTCTGCGCCTGCTGGGCTTGCAGGATGATGACCCAAGAGTCAACCCCAACGGCGGCGCGATTGCGCTGGGCCACCCGCTGGGTGCATCAGGCGCGCGCCTGGCCACCACGGCTGTGAATCAGTTGCACAAGACAGGTGGCCGCTACGCCCTTTGCACCATGTGCATTGGCGTGGGGCAGGGCATTGCGCTGGTGCTGGAGCGGGTTTAATTCAACTGGCCTGTTTGCTAACATCCTGTCATGCATGTCTCCATCCAGCGCCAACTTAATGCCATCGGCCAGGTCTGTGCCAAGTACGGCATTGCCAAGCTGGAGGTTTTTGGCTCGGCTGCTCGTTCTTCCGATTTTTCTGAAAAGTCCAGCGACGCAGACTTTTTAGTAGAGTTTTTGCCATCAACTCAGCCTGGGCTGGATGAGTTTTTTGGTGCCAAAGCTGAGCTTGAAATCATTTTGAAACGTGATATTGACCTGGTGCAAGCCAAAGCCGTCAACAACCCTTATGTGCTGGCCAGCATTAACCTGAGTCGTGAATTGGTGTATGCCGCCACGTGATCCGCGCGCCTTTTTGTGGGATGTTGCTGAAGCAGCGCGTGCGATTGAAACTTTTACGGTGGGCATGAATCAGCAGTCTTATGCGGGCTCTGAGCTCGTCAACGCAGCCGTTGAGCGCAAGTTTGAAATCATTGGCGAAGCTCTCAACCAACTTTCAAAAAATGACGCTGCCATCGCGGCCCGAATTCCTGATATATCAAAAATCGTGGCCTTCAGAAATCAGTTGATCCATTCCTACGCTGGCATTGACAGTTCTTTGGTTTGGAATATTGCGCAGCAGTCTTTGCCTAGCTGCTTTTGGTTGTAACTGCTTTACTGGATGAGCTGGATAGCGCTTGAGTGCTATATATTTAATAGCTGCTTGCGCCCGTATTTATTGGCTTAAAACCTTTTTATGTATTTTTTAGTAGTTGATTAACTCCTTCGCATGTCATTGCGGGCTTGACCCGCTATCCATGAACCCGTGCCCTTGCAATCACAGCAGGGGACATGGATCCCGGGTCTGGCCCGGGATGGCAGTCACCGAGTAGCTGCCTTTGTTGATCCGTAGAAAGTTTGAAAGATAACCATGCCCACAAAACTCTCCATTCCCCAAACCAGCTTGGACCCGCTCTTCTGCAAAGCCCGCACCGCCAACGGCTTCACCGACCAGCCCGTGCCGCTGGCTTTGCTTGAACAGGCCTGCACGGTTTTCTGACAACTGCGGGTAGTTTCGGGTTGAATTTCCCCCTCATCACCGACCCGTTTTTTTACGCGGTCGCCATTCCAGCGGTTTTGCTGCTGGGCATCAGCAAAAGCGGTTTTGGCGCAGGCTTTGGCTCGCTGGCCGTGCCGCTGATGGCCTTGGCTGTGACCGTACCGCAAGCCGCTGCGGTGTTGATGCCCGTGCTGCTGGTGATGGACTTGCTGGGTATAGCGGTTTTTCGCAAGGACTTTGATAAAACGCTGCTGAAGTTTTTAATCCCTTTCGCACTGGTGGGCACGCTGTTGGGTGCGCTGCTTTTCAAATTACTGGATGCCAAAGTGGTGGCTGGCATGGTCGGGGCTTTTACACTGCTGTTTTTGGCGCAGCGCCTGCTTTTCCCGCCCAAGCCAGACAGCCCACCGCCGCCCAGGTGGCTGGGTGCCATCCTCACCATCACATCGGGCTTTACCAGCTTTATTGCGCATGCAGGTGGCCCGCCGATCAGCGCATATGTGATCCCGCTGCGCCTGTCGCCGATCAAATTCACTGCCACCATGGCATTTTTGTTTTTTGTGATCAATTTGTCCAAGTGGGGCCCGTATGCCTGGCTCGGTTTGCTGGACATGCGCAACATGGCCACGTCGCTGGTGCTGTTGCCGCTGGCACCCATCGGCGTGTGGGTAGGCGTGCGGTTTGCGCGGCGCGTCAGCCCGCTGCTGTTTTACCGGCTGCTGTATGGCGGCATGTTTTTAACTGGCTGCAAATTGCTCTGGGATGCTTTTGCCTGATGCAGGCGCCTGAACCACTGCTATATTGAAGCACCCCATGACTTTTGCACCGCCCCATGACCACCGTTGTTTTTGCTGATCTTGTTGGCAGCACCGCCTTGTACGAAAGGCTGGGTGATGCAGCGGCGTCGCGCTTTGTCAATGAGCTGGTGGGTAAACTGCGCCAGGTCTTAGAGCAGCACCAGGGTCGCGTCGTCAAACTGCTGGGCGATGGCCTGTTTGTGGTGTTTGCGGGCGAAGGTGACGCGCTGGCTGCCTGCATGCAAATTCAAAAACAGCTGCTTGACACCCCCTTGCTGGCGGGCGGTGTGAGCCCGCCGGTGCAGATGCAGATCGGCATTGAATCAGGTGAAGTGGTTGAGATCAACGGCGACTGTTTTGGCGACACGGTTAATTCTGCCGCGCGGCTGGCTGACCTGGCGGGTGGCGGGCAAATACTGACGACACAGAGCGTTTGGGCGGCGTTGCTGCCCATCCAGCGTGCCGCCCTGCGCAGCATGGGGCCGATGTATTTGCGTGGCCGGGTCGAGGCCAGCCATGTTTACCGGGTTGAATGGCAAAGCGGGCGCGATGAAGAAGCCACCATGGCCGGGCGGTCGATGTTTGCCGTCAGCCAGACGAGTTTTTTAGAGCTGTCTTACGCGGGCCTAGTGGTGCGGCTGGACGCCAAAAGCCAGCCCATCAGCCTGGGCCGCGCGGCAGAGTCGGCGTTGCCCCTGAACGACCCGCGGGTGTCGCGCATGCATTGCGCGCTGGCCTGGCGTGGCGGGCAGTTTGTGCTGACTGACGCATCAACTTATGGCACCTGGGTCTACATGGGCAACCAGGTCGAGGCGGTGGTGCTGCGCCGTACCGAATGCTATTTGGTCGGCAGCGGGCAAATTGTGCCGGGCTGCAGCCTGCTGGACGATGCTGCACCCCGGATTGATTTCGTCATCAAAAGCTGAAATGCAAGCGCGATAATATGCGGTCATGGTGTTTTTGCCCTTGGCGCTGCGCCCGTAGCGTGTTAATTTACAACCCCTCATGAGCCTGAAGAAACTTGGTCGTTACGATTTGATCCGCGTGCTCGGCAAGGGCGCAATGGGCTTGGTCTATGAGGGGCGCGACCCGAACCTGGACCGCCGCGTCGCCATCAAAACCATCAAGGTCGAAAACCTGTCAGACGAAGCCGCCGCTGAATACGAGGTGCGCTTCAGAACCGAGGCACGCTCTGCCGCCCGCCTGCAGCACCCCAATATCGTCAGTGTGTATGACTCTGACCGCGACATTGACATGGCGTTTTTGGTGATGGAGTTTGTCGAGGGCGATGACCTCAAGCACCACCTGGACAAAGGCGAGGTTTATACGCTGGAGCAAACCCTCAGCATCATGAGCGATCTGCTGTCGGCACTGAACTACGCGCACCAGCAAAAAATCGTTCACCGCGACGTCAAGCCGGCCAACTTGCTGGTGCAGGCCAGTGGCAGCATCAAGCTGGCAGACTTTGGTGTGGCGCGCATCCAGGACTCAGGCGACGCCACCCGTACGCAAGGCTCGATCGTTGGCACGCTCAAATACATGTCACCCGAGCAGTTGGAAGGCCGGCCGATTGACGCCCGGGCTGATTTGTTTGCGGCAGGCGTGGTGCTGTACCAGTTGTTGACCAGCCAGCGCCCGTTTGATGGCGACACCGACTTTGCGGTGATTCAAAAAATCGTCAACCACACGCCGGCTGCCGCCACCTTTTACAACCCCAAATTGCCGCCTGCTATTGATGCTGTGGTGGCCAAGTCGCTGGCCAAGTCGCGCGACATGCGCTATGCCACCGCGCTTGACTTTTCAAACGCATTGCAGGCTGCGTGCAAAGAGGCCACAGACACCACCATCGCGCCTGCCGCCGTTTTGCCCGCCAAGGGCAGCAACATCACCTGGACGGCCACCATGATGCCCGGCGAGTCGCTGGTGGCCACTGAATCGGGGATTGGTACAGGCAGCGGCATCAGCAGCGGCACCAGCGCTTCACTGGTCACGCAAGAAGTCGAGCTGGTGTACTGGAAAGACATCAAAGAGTCCAACGACATTGAAGACATTCAGGGTTTTTTGGTCAAGTTTCCGTCGGGCATTTATGCGGACCTGGCACGCAGGCGACTGAAAACCCTGGGCGTTGCACTGCCTGCCGAGCCCACACTGGTCAGCCCATACAGCGCGACCGCTGCGGCTACAGATATGGACAAATCCGTGCTGCTGCCCAAGCAGGACAGCGCGGAGGTTAAATCGCCTGCCGCCCCAGCGATACCGGTTAGTGAATCAAATTCTGCTTCGCCATCACCACCACCACCACCATCACCACCACCATCACCATCACCGGCAGCCGCCACAGCCTCACCTAAAAAAGCAGTCTGGCTGATCGCTGGTGTGGCCGCGCTTGCCGTTGTTGGCGTGGCTTTCAAGCTGCTGTCCGGGTCAAGCCCAGCGCTTGATCCAGCGGCGGCTCTTGCACCTGCCAGCAGCGCCGCAGCGCAGTTACCAGCATCAGCATCAGCTGTTGCCGCGCAAGCTGCGGCCTCTGCTGCCGCTCCCGCCCTGGTTGCTGCATCAGCCGCGCGCCCCGCAGCGTCCAGCGCAGGCATCGCCGCCCGTGCCGCGCTGGCGGCGTCCAGAGCGGCGGCGTTGATCGCGTCCAAAAAAGCCGCAGCCGACAAAGACAAACCCGGCAATGAAGTGGGCGTGACGCAGCCAGAACCCAGCCCGCAAGCTGCCCGGGCAGCGCCCGCAGCAACCGCCACCACCCCGCCGGTCGCAGGCAACAGCCCGCGTGCCGCCTGTGAAGACCGCATGCTGCTGGGCTTTCAAACCTGCATGTCCGAGCAGTGCGCCAGGCCAATATTCACCCAGCACCCGATCTGCATCGAACGCCGCGCCATGGAAGAGCGCCGCCGTGAAGAACAGCGCAGCCGTCAATAGTTGATTTGCTATATATTTAGTAGCTGCTTGCACCCGTATTATTTGGTTGCAGGCAACTTTTCACTGATCATGCTGGTCAGCTAATCAATGGGCAAAACCTCAGCGAATAAACCGCCCACCGCGCCCAATGGTGGTCAAGTCGGTGTAGCGGGAGCCTTCATGGCTTTTGGCACTGTAGGTCACAGTAAAGCCGCCCATATCGAAGTCACGCAAAGATTCCAGCGCCGTCGTCAAACTTTCACGGGACAAGTTTTTACCGGGTGCGCGGCGCAAACCTTCAGTCAATATTTTGGCGGCCAAAAATCCCTCAATGCTTGAGAAGTCAAAGTCCTTGTTACCCGCCTCAGTCATGCTTTGCTGGTATTCGCGCACCACCGCAGCTGAGGGCGTGTAGGGGAAGGGCACAACCTGCGAAATACTGACACCTGCACTGCTGGCATCGCCCAGTTCATCTGCCAGTGCCTTGGAGCCGACAAAACTGACATTGAAGAACTGCCCGGCATAAGACTTGGCGCGTGACTGCTTGATGAGTGCGGCGCATGACTTGTAGGCACTGATCTGTATCACCGCCTCCGGACTGATTTTTAAAATTTCTGCCAATGCCCCAGCCACGTCCACGCTGTTGCGCTCTACCGTGACGGTAGCTGCTGGCTTGAGATTGCGCTTGGCCAGTGCCCGCGTCACCCCTTCAAGCCCGGCTTTGCCGTAAGAGTCGTTTTGATAAAACACCGCTATCTTTTTAATACCCACTGTGCTCAGGTGCTGGACGATGCGTTCGGTTTCGTCAAAATAGCTGGCGCGCACATGAAAGATGTTGCGGTTAAAAGGCTCACGCAGCGCCTGCGCACCGGTAAACGGCCCAATCAGCGGAATACCCGCTGCATTGATGGCGGGCACTGCTGCCAGTGTGGTGGGTGTACCCACCGAGCCAATCAGGGCAAACACCTTGTCTTCTTCAATCAGTGCCTTGACAGCTGCCGCAGCTTTTTCAGGTTCATAACCATCGTCACGCGACACCAGTGTGAGCTTGCGCCCTTTGATGCCGCCCGCAGCATTGATGGCCGTGAAGTGAGCTTGAATGCCCAGCTGCATGCGTTTGCCCAGCTCGGCTGCTGGCCCAGTCTGGGCTGCAAACTGGCCGATGCGGATTTCAGAATCTGTAACTCCCACTTCTGCAGCCTGCGCATTGATGTTGAGGGTGGCCAGCAATAAAGAGATCGAAAGTGCCCAAAATTTTGTTTTCATGGTGTTGTCTCCTGTCTTATTCGAGATTGGATTGTCATTCACATTTTGACAAATAATGAGTATGCATATTGTTGGCACTAACCCTGTGCAACAAGTTTTTACAAGCGCAAGTCAAGCCGCGTGGAGCTTTTGACCTCTTCCATCACCGCATAAGTCCGCGTCTCTCGCACGCCGGGCAACTGCCACAGGGCTGTGCCGGCAAAGTGGCGGTAGGCGGCCATGTCCAGCATGCGGGTTTTGAGCAGGTAGTCAAAGCCACCAGCGACCATGTGGCATTCCATGATTTCGGGGTACACCTGCACCGCCGCCTTGAAGGCGTCAAACACATTGGGTGTGGTGCGGTCTAGCAGCACTTCGACAAACACCATCATGCCCACGCCCAGTTTGAAGGGGTTCAGGCGGGCTTCGTAACCCAATATGTAGCCGCTCTTGGTCAGGCGCTGCACCCGTGCCAGCACTGCGGTCGGCGACAGAGCCACGCTTTCGGCCAGTTTTAAATTGCTGATGCGTCCATCTGTTTGCAGAACATTCAGAATTTTCAGGTCAATCCGGTCAATTTCAGATTCATCTTGGATCATGGCTAATCTTTTATTCGGTTAAAACAAATAATTTCAGATAAAAATCCGGTGGCGTTTGGGGGATTATCAGTCATCTGAATTTTTTTTTGATGGAGCTTTGAATGTTCACTTCCCCGCCGCCTCCCCAGCGTTTGCCCAATCCGTACCAAAGCGAAGCTGCTGTCGTCTCCAGCCTGCTAACCCCACTGCAAACCGCGCTCGATTGGGCCGCTGCTGCACAAATTGCCCAGCCCTGGGTACACGCGGTGCGCAACAACCCGCAGCCGTTTTGGGCGATGGAAAGCCTGCTCAAGGAGTACCCGATATCCAGCGCCGAAGGCCTGGCGCTGATGCGCCTGGCCGAAGCGCTGCTGCGTGTGCCCGATGTTGAAACCGCGATTGCTTTGACGGCTGACCAGCTCGGAAGGGCAGATTTTGAAGCCAGTGGTGACAAAACGATGGCGCGGCTGGCGTCCAGTGCGATTGGTTTGTCAAAGAAGTTTTTGCCTGACGACGAGGGCAGCAGCCTGCTGGGCAAGCTGGGCGCACGCAGCGTGGTGGCGGCCACACTGCGGGCGGTGCAGTTGCTGGGCAGGCAGTTTGTATTGGGCCAGACGATTGCTGAGGCGATGGATGAGGCAACGAGTTCGCGCAAGAAAATTTCAAACCTGCGCTTTAGCTACGACATGCTGGGCGAAGGCGCACGCACCGAGGCGGATGCTCAAGGGTATTTGGCCAGCTACAAAAACGCTATTGAATCAATAGCTGCTTGCGCCGGTATTGATTGGGCTACGGAGCTAAATGACGGTATTTCTATCAAGCTGAGCGCACTGCACCCGCGTTATGAAGACGCCCAACGCACCAGAGTGATGGCTGAACTTGTGCCGCGCGTCTGGGCGCTGTGCGAGCTGGCGGCCAGGGCCAACATCAACCTGACGATTGATGCCGAAGAAGTGGACAGGCTGGAGTTGTCATTGGACGTGTTTGAGGCGCTGGCAGCGCTGGTTGCACAGCACCACCCGCAGTGGCAAGGCTTTGGCCTGGCCATGCAGGCCTACCAGTCGCGTGCGCTTGATCTGGTTCAACACATCATCAGCTTGGCTCGTAAATACAAGCTGCGTTTAATGTGCCGCCTGGTCAAGGGCGCGTACTGGGACTCTGAGATCAAGCGCGCCCAAGAACTCGGTTTGCCGCACTACCCGGTGCTCACACACAAGCACCACACCGACATTGCGTACCTGGCCTGTGCCCAGGCGCTGCTGGACGCGCCCGATGCGGTGTACCCGCAGTTTGCAGGGCATAACGCGGGCACGATTGCGGCGATTTTGCAGATGGCAGCTAAAAACAACGTGCCTTTTGAGCTTCAAAGATTGCACGGCATGGGCGAAGGTATTTTTCGTGAAGTTTTAAAGAACCCCAACATCGCTTGCCGGGTCTACGCACCCGTCGGCTCGCACCGCGACTTGCTGGCCTACCTGGTGCGGCGGTTGCTGGAGAACGGGGCCAATTCGTCATTTGTGCATCAGTTGGCAGACGAGTCAGTCGGCATGGACGTCTTGCTGTTGTCACCGCTTTACACCGAGGCGTTGCCGTCCTTGCCGCTGCCTGCTGAATTGCTGGGCGACCGAAAGAACAGCGCCGGGCTTGACTTGACGGTCAGCACCATGCGTCAGCCGCTGTTGGATGCCTGGCAGCTTGCAAACGTGCAAAGCTTGCCAAAGGTGCCGTCATTTGATGCCAAATTGGCCTCTAGCCTAATCAATACGGGCGCAAGCAGCTATCAAAAGTGGAGCGCTGTAACCGTGACTGAACGAGCCCTTGTGCTGCGCCGATCTGCTGACGAACTGCAAACCCAATTGCCCAGGTTTTGCGCGCTGCTGGTCAAAGAAGCGTTTAAAACCTGGGGCGATGCGGTGGCCGAAGTGCGCGAGGCCATCGACTTTTTGCGCTACTACGCTGACGAGGCCGAACGAATCATGAAGCCGATGGCGATGCCTGGGCCGACAGGAGAAACCAACGAGCTGCGACTGCATGCGCGCGGCGTGTGGGTCTGCATCAGCCCGTGGAATTTCCCGCTGGCGATTTTTGTCGGTCAAGTGGCGGCGGCGCTCAGCACCGGCAACGCGGTGGTCGCCAAGCCAGCCGAACAAACGCCAGGCGTGACTTGGGAGGCCATCAAACTGCTGCATGCTGCGGGTGTGCCTGAAGGCGCATTGCAGTTGGCGCACGGTGCGGGCGACACCGTGGGCGCAGCGCTGGTGGCAGCGCCTGGTGTGGCGGGCGTGGTGTTTACCGGCTCCACCCAAGTGGCCAAAATCATCAACCGCGCACTGGCCGCCAAAGACGGCGCGATTACCCCGCTGATTGCCGAGACGGGCGGCATCAACGCCATGCTGGTGGACTCCAGCGCATTGCCTGAGCAGGTGGTCGATGCGGTGGTCAACAGCGCCTTTCGCTCGGCGGGCCAGCGCTGCTCGGCGCTGCGGCTGCTGTGTGTGCATGAAAGCATTGCCGACAAAGTCATTGAGATGGTGCAGGGCGCGGCACTTGAATTGGCAGCAGGTGACGCAGCCCTGCTGGCGACTGATGTGGGCCCGGTGATCGATGCTGAGGCGTTTGACAACATTCAAAAGCACATTGAACGCCTGAAAAACACATCAAAAGTGGTTATAGACCAACAAATACGGGCGCAAGCAGCTCCTAATACTGTAGCGCCTTGTGCGTTTGAAGTAGCCAGCATCAGCGATGTCAAAGCCGAAATCTTCGGCCCGGTGCTGCACATCGTGCGCTGGGGCGGCGACCCGGCGGCGGTGATTGATCAGGTCAACGCGCTGGGCTATGGGCTGACGCTGGGCATTCAAACCCGCATCGACTCACGCGCCCAGCAGCTGGCCGCGCGCGCGCATGTCGGCAACGTGTACATCAACCGCGCCATGACCGGGGCGGTGGTCGGCGTGCAGCCGTTTGGCGGTGAGGGTTTGAGTGGCACCGGGCCCAAAGCGGGCGGGCCGCATTATTTGCACCGCTTTTGTACTGAGCAAACCGTGACGGTGAATACTACTGCTGCAGGGGGGCAATGTGGCGCTGATGGCTTGAATGGGTTACCTGATATCCGTTCGGGCTGAGCTTGTCGAAGCCTTACCAATTGGTGAAACCCTTCGACAGGCTCAGGGCGAACGGTTCAAGACGCAACATCGGTTTGTTAAAGCTCACCAACCGCACGCCTGGCCTCCACCAGCTTGCCTGGCGCAAACAGCACACTGGGCTGACCAGCTTCAAGCAGCGCCAGTTCAGCCGCCGCAAAGGCTTTGGTGCTCCTGATCTGGTAGTCAATCTTGCAGGCCGTCCAGGTGCCCGGCTTGGCGGTGTTGACAGTTTCAATGTCAGGCTGCGCACCGCAAACCCTTTCAACCGCCGCCAGAAACGAGGGCCGGCTGGCCAGGCCGCGCAGCCAGCCCATGCGCTTGAGCATTTTGGTGTCGATGATGGTCATGTCAAACGCCGGCGTGTCCATCATCTGGTCAATCAGCGTGGCGGGTATGCCTTGTACAGCCAGGTAGCGCCGCAAGTCGTCAGACACTCTGCGCTCAATGTCGCGTCGCTGTGCGCGGTCGGCGTTCGGGCTGTTGACGCTGACTCTGTGGACGCCCAGCTCGCCAAAGGTGTACAGCCAGCGGTCAGCCGCCCCAGCAAACATCATGAAGCAGGCGCTGTAGCATTTGCCGTCAGGCCCCACCACCACGCTGGCGCTGCTGGCTTCAAACAGGCTGGCAAACTTCATGGCCTCGTTCAAGTCGCCGCCGATCGAGTCCAGCCAGACATAATTCGCATAGGCTTTGAGGTGGCCGGGCTGGACTAAAAAGTTTTTGAACCTGTCAAAGTCACCCACGTCAATACGGCCTTTGATCAACACCGACACCGGGCCAAACTTGTCGGCGCTCTGCAGGGTAAACACAGCAGCCAATGACGTGTTGGCCATGCCCAGCAGGCACAGGGCAAGCCCCAAAAACCAGCCTGCAGATTGGGTTTTTTTGAACATGCTCAGGGCGGCTTGGCAGCCGGGCCAACCCGCTTGCCACTGACCAGATTGACCATGTCTGGCGTGCTCATCACGCCCTCGTAACCGCTGACCACAATGTCAAAGCTCAGTGTGTTGTCACTCTGCAGCGTGGGCGCAGGCATGGGCGCAGGCTTGCACAGCTTGCCGCAGGCCTGGCGTGCGTCACGCTGCACCAAGCGTGCGGCTTGCACAGCCTGCGCACGCACAGCATTGCCAATAAAGGTTCTGTCTGTCGTCACCCGCACAATGACTTGCCCCTCAGGGTAAAACGACGCCAGCTTTAAATTGCCCGACAGCACCGACTTGATTTCCGCTTCGCTCGCTTTGGCAGCGTCTAGAGGTTTTTTGGCCGCTGACGCAGCAGGCGTCACGTTTTGCGGCACGGCAGGCAAACCCAACACGTTGCCGGTGTCCTGGGCATACAAGGCGGTGTGGCCAAGCAGCATTGCGGCCAGATAAAAAAGGTTGATCAGCTTAACCATTGAATTCCCACTTTCGTCTGGCACCCAGCACCGCATCAGGGTAGGGCGCTTTGCCGCGTGAGCCGTTGTAGCGGCCCAAGCCCATGAACAGGTCGCCTTTTTCGCGGTCTAAATAATGCCGCAAAATCACGCAGCCAAAACGCAGGTTGGTCTGCATGTGAAACAGCTTGCTCGCATCGCCATCGCCAATCACTCGCGTCCAGAACGGCATGACTTGCATGTAGCCGCGTGCGCCGACCACGCTGACAGCAAATTTTCTGAAGTTGCTTTCGACCTGAATCAGTCCAAGCACGAGCGCCGTGTCGAGCCCAGCGCGCTTGCTCTCATACCAGACGGTCTGCAAAAACTCCTTGCGGATTTGCAGCTCGGCTTTTTTGGTCAGCAGGCGGTCGCTCATGGCGGCCAGCCAGCGCAGGTGAGCCAGCTTGGCCTCGGTGTCTTTAAACTCCAGTGTCGGCGGTGCCTGGTTGGCAATGGCTGAGCTGAGCGCTGTGCGTACCGAGTCAATCAGCGGCTCTTCAAGCTGCCCGCCAGCGCTTGCATGCTCTGTAAATAATAGCTGACTGCACCCGATAATGCTGGCTTGCAGGGCTTTTCTTCTTGTAAAAAAGCGGTCAGTCACTGTTTTACAGCCCCAGCTTGCCTTTGATGAACGCCAATGCATCAGCCGTTTGGACTTTGGTCGATTCCGCATCACGCCGGTGCTGGTACTCCACATGGCCTTCTTTCAAGCCCCGGTCACCAATCGTCACGCGGTGCGGCACGCCAATCAGCTCCCAGTCGGCAAACATCGCGCCTGGGCGCTCGTTGCGGTCGTCCAGAATCACGTCCACACCCAGAGCCATCAGTTCGGCATACAGCGTGTCAGACGCGGCTTTGACATCGGCAAAACGATCTGGGCTGATGGGGCACAGCACCACCGTGAAGGGCGCAATCGCGTCCGGCCAGATGATGCCTTTGTCGTCGTGGTTTTGCTCAATCGCGGCAGCGGGCAGGCGGGTGATGCCGATGCCGTAGCAACCCATTTCCAGAAACTGCGGCTTGCCGTTGTCACCTAAAAAGGTAGCGTTCATGGCTTTGCTGTACTTGGTGCCCAGGTAAAAAACGTGGCCGACTTCAATGCCGCGCTCGATGGCGAGCACGCCTTTGCCATCTGGGGATGCGTCGCCTGCCACCACATTGCGCAGGTCAGCGATCAAATCAGGCTCGGGCAAATCACGGCCCCAGTTGACGCCCGTCATGTGAAAGTCAACTTCGTTCGCACCGCAGACCCAGTCGGCCATGACGGCCACTTCACGGTCTACTGCCAGCTTGACGGGTTTGAGCATGTTCAGTGGGCCGAGGTAGCCGGGCTTGCAGCCAAAGTGGTCTTCAATCTCTGGCACGGTGGCAAATCTGAAACCTGCCAGGCCTTCAATCTTGCCAACCTTGACTTCATTCATGTCGTGGTCGCCGCGCAGCAGCAGCAGCCAGACCTGGGTTTTTGCCACTTCGTTCTTGTCGTTCAGCGTGTCCGTAGCCAGCACCAGAGATTTGACGGTTGATTGCAGCGGAATCCCCATAAATTCAGCCACATCAGCGCAGGTTGACTTACCCGGCGTGGCAGTTTTGGTCATGGCCTGCGTAGCAGCCTTGCGTTCAGTAGTTGGCGCAAGCGCCTCAGCCTTCTCCATATTCGCCGCATAGTCACTCGTCGGGCAATACACGATGGCGTCTTCGCCCGTCGCAGCAATCACCTGAAACTCTTCGCTCAAATCACCGCCAATCGCGCCGCTGTCAGCCGCCACGGCGCGGTAGCTCAGACCAAAGCGGTCAAAAATCTTGCGGTAAGCCAGCGCCATGTTCTGGTAGCTGACTTTGGCCGATGCCTCGTCGCGGTCAAAGCTGTAAGCGTCTTTCATGATGAACTCGCGCCCACGCATCAGGCCAAAACGGGGGCGGCGTTCGTCGCGAAATTTGGTTTGAATCTGGTAAATGTTTTTCGGCAACTGCTTGTAGCTTTTAATGTCCTGGCGCATCACGTCTGTGGCGACTTCTTCACTGGTCGGCTGCACAACAAAGTCGCGACCGTGGCGGTCTTGTATGCGCAGCAGCTCTGGGCCGTTGGTGGTGAAGCGATCCGTCTCTTGCCACAGCTCGGCAGGTTGAATCACGGGCATCGTCATTTCAATCGCGCCTGCTTTGTTCATCTCGTCGCGCACGATGGCTTCCACCTTGCGAATCACTCGCAGCCCCATCGGCATGTAGCTGTAAATGCCTGCGCCCAGCTTTTTGATCATGCCGGCGCGCGTCATGAGTTGGTGGCTGGCAATTTCTGCATCAGCAGGCGCTTCTTTGAGGGTGGAGATGTAAAACTGGGAGGCTTTCATGGGCTGCTTTTCTGGACTACGGTGTGTGCTGACTGATGCTGTTCATGGCGACCGCTTGGCATAGCGGGTTTGCCTGTGCATAATGCAATCAGTTTAAAAAATTTGAGGTTTGATTATGCTCGACCGGGACGGCTTCAGGCCCAACGTCGGCATCATCTTGCTCAACCAGAAAAGTCAGGTATTTTGGGGCAAGCGTATCCGCACGCATTCGTGGCAGTTTCCACAGGGCGGCATTGACCGGGGCGAAAACCCCGAGCAGGCGATGTTCCGTGAATTGCATGAAGAGGTCGGATTGCATCCGCAGCATGTTCATGTGCTGGCCCGAACCCGTGACTGGTTGCGCTATGAGGTGCCCGACAGGTTCATTCGCCGCGATGCGCGCGGCCATTACAAAGGCCAGAAACAGATCTGGTTTCTGCTGCAACTGGTTGGCCACGACTGGGACCTGAACCTGCGCGCCACCGACCACCCCGAGTTTGATGCCTGGCGCTGGAACGACTACTGGGTACCGCTGGATGTGGTGGTGGAGTTCAAACGTGGCGTGTACGAAATGGCCTTGCTGGAACTGGCGCGGTTTGTGCCGCATTTAGAGTTCAGGCCTGGCAACCATGACCGCGCGGAGCGTTCTGAACGAGGCGATAACCGACCCGATTTGCGGCAACATGCGCAGCATGACCATTCAGCCGGGGTAGGGCACTTTCACAGCCGTTCAGGTGCGGCGCTAGAGCTGCCACCCGGCGCGACGTTTGAGCCTGATCCCCGCACCAGTGCCCCCGTTTTGAAAAACCTGGAGTCTTGATGATGACGATAGTTCGTACACCCCGGGTTTGCAGTTGGCTGCTTTTGGGTCTGCTGATGACCAGCATGGCTCATGCCCAAATCCTGACCGACCCCGCTGACTGGAAAGAAACAGACGTGCCTCCGCCACCCGCCTATGACATGAGCAAGCTGCTGACTTTTGAGGTCACACGCGGGTCTCCTCTGGTGTACGGTGTTGACCCGGCCTCGTTCAGCATTTCACAAAGCGACGGCATTGTGCGCTACGTGGTGGTGGCCACCAGCGCTGCCGGGGCTAAAAACGTGATGTATGAGGGACTGCGCTGCGCAACGGGTGAGGTCAGAACCTATGCACGCGCCAAGCCGGATGGTACTTGGATACCGGTGGCCAATTCAGAGTGGAAATCAGCGTTCGACATTTCGCTGCCAAGGCATTCATTGCGGTTTGCCAAGGCGGCCGCTTGCCAGAATGCTGCGCCCGTCAAAAGCGTGGCTGAGCTGGAGCGGCGACTCAAAAGCCCCAGCGTCGAATAAATCAGGTTCAGCGCGTCAGCACCAGATTGGTCCGATGAACCATCTCCGGCTCACCGGTGTAGCCCAACAGTTTTTCAAATTTGCTTGAGGCCTTGCGGCAAATCTGGCGCGCCTCGGTACTTGAATAATTGGCCAGCCCACGGGCGATTTCAACGTCATCCGGATTTTTGATGGCAATCACATCACCGCGCGAAAACTCGCCTTGCACTGCCGTCATGCCAATCGGCAACAGGCTTTTGCCCTCACCCGCCACCTTGGCTGCCGCGCCTGCATCGACCGTGACCGAACCACGCATTTGCAGGTGGTCAGCCATCCACTGTTTACGCGCCTGATTTTTTGCGGTTTGCGCCACCAGCAGCGTGCCGATGGCTTCACCTTGCGTCAGGCGCAGAAGAACCGACGGCTCACGACCCCAGGCAATCACAGTGCTGGCGCCCGAGCCTGCCGCCCGCTTGGCCGCCAGGATTTTGGTGATCATGCCGCCACTGCCAATGCTGGAGCCTGCGCCGCCTGCCATGGCTTCGAGTGCCGCATCACCTGCTTTGCCGACGCTGACAAATTGCGCGTTCGCGTCTTTGCGCGGGTCGGCGGTGTACAAGCCTTTTTGATCGGTCAGGATGATGAGTGCATCAGCTTCGACCAAGTTGGCCACCAGCGCGCCCAGTGTGTCGTTGTCGCCAAACTTGATCTCGTCATTGACGACGGTGTCGTTTTCATTGATGACGGGCACAACGCCAAAACTGAGCAGTGCCAGCAATGTGGAGCGCGCATTCAGGTAGCGCTCACGGTCGGCCAGGTCGGCGTGCGTCAGCAAAACCTGGGCGCTGCCAATGCCGTTTTCGCGCAGCTTGGTTTCATACATC
The DNA here is from genome assembly GCA_049653085.1 of Polaromonas sp. Classification (GTDB taxonomy): domain Bacteria; phylum Pseudomonadota; class Gammaproteobacteria; order Burkholderiales; family Burkholderiaceae_C; genus Polaromonas. The sequence goes on along the minus strand of JBASFP010000064.1, from coordinate 48,848 downwards.
TGCACCAGCCCCATCTGGCCCACAGCGGCTGCGGCTTGCAGTTCGTGAATCGCTTTGGGGCGTGTGGCCCAGCCAAGCCGCTTCATGCCTTCAGCAATCGCCCCGCTGCTGACCATGATGACTTCACGCCCGCCTTTGGCCAATGCCGCCAATTGCTCGCACCACTGGCCGATGGCTTCAGCGTCCAGCCCCCGCCCTTCATTGGTGACCAGACTGGAGCCGACCTTGACCACAATGCGTTTGGCATTGAGCAGGACGCTGGAGACTGGTATTGGATGCATTTCAGGTATGTTTTAGGGGTTTAGACCAATAAATACGGGCGCAAGCAGCTACTGAATTGATAGCATTCAAGTTACTCGGGCGGCAGCACCACAAAGCGTGGATCGACTTCTTCTGCAGGCTGTTCGCTTTTTTGCACCTTCTTGACATGCTGATAAATCGTCTTGATCAGCTGTTCGCAGCCTTCGCGCGTGAGAGCCGATATTTCAAACACCGGGCCTTTGAACTTGAAGCGTTTGACAAAATCTTTCACAATCTCGGCACGCTTGTCGTTGTCAATCATGTCGAGTTTGTTCAGCACCAGCCAGCGCGGTTTTTTATACAGCGCCTCGTCGTATTTTTTCAGCTCACCAACAATCGCCTTGGCCTGGGCGACCGGGTCAACGCTCTCGTCAAACGGGGCCAAGTCAACAATGTGCAGCAGCAGCCGGGTGCGCTCCAAATGGCGCAAAAACAGATGCCCCAGGCCAGCGCCTTCAGATGCGCCTTCAATCAAACCCGGCAAGTCGGCCACCACAAAGCTTTGCTCGGGTGCAACGCGCACCACCCCCAAATTGGGGTGCAGGGTGGTGAAAGGGTAGTCGGCAATGCGCGGCCTGGCGTTAGACACGGCGGTGATAAAAGTGGACTTGCCAGCGTTGGGCATGCCCAGCAAGCCGACATCGGCCAGCACTTTCAATTCAAGTTTCAGGCTTTTGCGCTCACCTGGCCAGCCGGGTGTTTTGCTGCGCGGCGCGCGGTTGGTCGAGCTTTTAAAGCGCAGGTTGCCAAAGCCACCATCGCCTCCTTTGGCAATCAATATCTGCTCGCCGGGCTCCATCAGCTCAAACAGCACTTCACCTGTTTCGGCATCGCTCAAAATGCTGCCAACCGGCATTTTCAAAATCACGTCATCGCCCTTGGCGCCAAACATGTCTGAACCCATGCCGTGGCCGCCGTTTTTGGCGTCGTGGCGGCGGGAAAAGCGAAAGTCCACCAGTGTGTTCAGGTTGATGTCGGCCACTGCATACACATGGCCACCACGCCCACCGTCGCCGCCGTTGGGCCCGCCGAACTCTTTGTACTTTTCATGGCTGAACGAGACGCAGCCCGCCCCGCCATCGCCAGCGGAGATGTCAATAAAGGCTTCGTCAACAAACTTCATAGTGTGGCTCGGGTTGGTTTTGCCTGCAAATTGCAAGTCTACAAACTAAAAAGCCCCGACACGTCGGGGCTTCAACAAAGTCGAAGTGATCGTCTTATGCCGGGGTGGCAACAGCCGTCACGCTGACAGTCTGCTTGGACAGCGCACCTTTGATGGCAAAGGAGACTTGACCGTCTACCAGTGCAAACAGGGTGTGGTCTTTGCCGATACCGACGTTGGTGCCGGGGTGAAAGCGTGTACCGCGCTGGCGCACGATGATGCTGCCTGCGTTGATGACTTCGCCGCCAAATTTTTTGACGCCGAGCATTTTGGGCTGTGAATCACGCCCGTTTCGCGTAGAGCCGCCGCCTTTTTTCTGTGCCATTTTTCAGTTACTCCAGATATTTACCGCATCAACCAGCGATAGCGCCGATTTGCAGTTCTGTGTAGTTCTGCCGATGACCCTGGCGCTTTTGGTAGTGCTTGCGCCTGCGCATTTTGAAAATGCGAATTTTGTCGCCTCTGCCGTGAGAGATGACTGTCACAGTAACACTGGCACCTAGAACCAAGGGCGTACCGACTTTAATGCTAGCGCCGTCACCGACAGCCAACACCTGGTCAAAAACGATCTCTTGGCCTACGTCCGCAGCAATCTGTTCTACTTTAATTTTTTCACCAGCAGCAACTTTGTATTGTTTGCCACCGGTTTTTATGACCGCGTACATGTAAGACCTCTTAAATTGAGTTCTGCAGACGGATTTCCGCAGAGCCCAACATTCTAGCATGCTGGGCTAAAAATAGCCACACCTGCCGGATTCGGCCTGCCAAGGTGGCGATTGTCATTGTCTGTCTTCCTATAATCATCTAAATTTATCGTTGGGATTTACTTCTTTTGTCTGCCAATTCATCCAGCACTGCCGCTGCGCTCGCCCTGATTGCCGACGACATGCGCGGGATGGATGCGGTGATTGCGCAGCGATTGACGTCTGATGTGCCGCTGGTCAGCCAGGTGTCGCAGTACATCATTGCCGCTGGCGGCAAAAGGTTGCGGCCAGCCTTGCTGCTCTTGATGTGCGGTGCGCTGGGCTACAGTGGTAAGCAGCGTTTGAACATGGCGGCAGTGGTGGAATTCATCCACACCGCCACACTGCTGCATGACGATGTGGTGGATGAATCCACGCTGCGCCGGGGGCGAGCCACTGCCAATGAAGCCTTTGGCAACCCGGCCAGCGTGCTGGTGGGGGACTTTTTGTACTCCCGGGCGTTTCAGATGATGGTCGATGCGGGCGACATGCGCATCATGCAAACCTTGGCCGAGGCGACCAATGTGATCGCCGAGGGCGAGGTGTTGCAGCTCATGAACATGCACGACGCCAGCCTGTCTGAAGAGGGTTATTTGCTGGTCATCCGCTCCAAAACCGCCAAGCTGTTTGAAGCCAGTGCGCGGCTGGCAGCGCTGCTGGCCAAGTCGTCACCCGCAGTTGAGCAAAACTGCGCTGATTACGGCCAGGCGCTGGGCACGGCGTTTCAGGTGATTGATGACGTGCTTGACTACGACGGTGATGCGCATGAGATGGGCAAAAACCTGGGTGACGATTTGCGCGAAGGCAAGGCCACCTTGCCGCTGATCATTGCCATGCAGCGGGCGACACCTGCCGAGAGAACCCTGATTGAGCAGGCCATCGTGACAGGCGGCATCGACAACATGGGAAAAATCATTGAAATTGTGCAAAAAACCGGTGCTTTGACGGCCACTCGCGATGCCGCTGCGGCAGAAGCACAACGCGCGCTGGACGCTTTGCAAAACCTGCCGCAAAATGCCTACGCTGATGCATTGAGGCAACTGGCCTCGCAGTTGCTTGAAAGGCGTGCATGATGACTGCTACCCAAACCGTTACCTTTGCCTTAAAACGGAGACATTGAATCGCTTATGGCCGCCGTTGAATCCCTGACCAAAGAAACCGCTACGGTAGCCTTGCCCGGCTTGGGCAGGGCACTGGTGATTGCGGGCAAACTCGGTCAAAAAGCGGCGGAAGAGATTTTCAACAAGGCCAAAAGCGGGCGCACCAGTTTTATTGCCGAGCTGACCGGCTCGGGCGCGGTGTCGCCGTTTGACTTGGCGCACACCATGTCTACCGCCTTTGCTGCGCCGCTTTTAGACCTGGAGGCGATAGACACCCAGCGCCTGCCCAAAGGCCTGATCGATGCCAAAATTTGCCAGACCTACCGGATTGTTGTTTTAAGCAAGCGCAGCAACCGTTTGATAGTTGCCACGGCGGATCCCTCCGACCAGGAAGCGGCTGAAAAAATCAAGTTCTCGACCCAGATGGGCGTGGACTGGGTGATTGCCGAGTACGACAAGCTGTCCAAGCTGGTGGAGGCGTCCACCACCACGGCCGCCGAGGCGATGGAAAGCATCATTGGCGACGATTTTGAGTTTGACGAGTCCAGCGCCGACATGGCCGGCGAAACCCCTGAAGCCGCAGTCTCTGAAGTTGAAGACGCGCCGGTCGTCAAGTATTTGCAAAAAATGCTGCTCGACGCTTTCAGCATGCGCGCGTCTGACTTGCATTTTGAGCCATTTGAACATTACTACCGCGTGCGCTTTCGGGTTGACGGCGAGCTGCGTGAAATTGCCACGCCGCCCGTGGCCATCAAGGAAAAGCTGGCCGCCCGCATCAAGGTGATTTCCAAGCTCGACATTTCTGAAAAACGGGTGCCGCAAGACGGCAAGATGAAGCTGAAAATCGGGCCTGATCGGGTGATTGATTTTCGGGTCAGCACCCTGCCAACGATGTTTGGCGAAAAAATCGTGATTCGTATTTTGGACCCGAGCAGCGCCAAGCTGGGCATTGACGCGCTGGGTTACGAGCCGGTTGAAAAAAAGCGCCTGCTGGTCGCCATTGGCAGACCGTATGGCATGGTGCTGGTCACGGGGCCGACGGGTTCGGGTAAAACCGTGTCGCTCTACACCTGCCTGAATATTTTGAACAAGCCGGGCATCAATATTGCCACAGCTGAAGACCCCGCCGAGATTACCTTGCCGGGCGTGAACCAGGTCAGCATGAATGACAAAGCGGGCATGACCTTCCCGGTGGCGCTCAAGGCCTTTTTACGGCAAGACCCGGACATCATCATGGTCGGCGAGATCCGCGATCTGGAGACAGCCGACATTTCGATCAAAGCCGCGCAAACCGGCCACCTTGTGCTGTCAACGCTGCACACCAACGATGCGCCGACCACGCTGACGCGAATGCGCAACATGGGCATTGCACCGTTCAATATCGCGTCCAGCGTGATTTTGATCACCGCCCAGCGGCTAGCCAGACGTTTGTGCCCCAACTGCAAGGCCGTGGCAGATATTCCGCGTGAAACTTTGCTGGAAGCTGGTTTTAAGGAAGATGATGTGGACGGCAGCTGGACACCCTATCGCCCGGTGGGCTGCTCCAAGTGCAACAACGGTTACAAGGGTCGGGTCGGTATTTATCAGGTCATGCCAATCACTGAAGAAATTCAGCGCATTATTTTGCGCGACGGGACGGCTCTGGAGATTGCCGAACAGGCCCAGCGAGAGGGCGTCAACAGCCTGCGCCAGTCTGGTTTGTATAAAGTTAAACTCGGTATGACCTCGCTGGAAGAGGTGTTGGGCTGTACGAATGTCTGACCTGTCACGACCTCAATAACGAGAAAGCACCATGGCAACTGCATCCAAAGGTATTCAGGAGTTTGTCTTCGAGTGGGAAGGCAAAGACCGGGGCGGCAAACAGGTCAGAGGTGAGATTCGTGCGGCCGGCGAAAACCAGGTTCAAGCTGCATTGCGGCGCCAAGGTGTGTTGCCCACCAAGATCAAAAAACGCCGCATGCGCTCGGGCAAGTCGATCAAGCCCAAAGACATTGCCATTTTTACCCGCCAGCTCGCCACCATGATGAAAGCAGGCGTGCCGCTGCTCCAGTCGTTTGACATTGTGGGTCGGGGCAACCCCAATGCCAGCGTGACCAAGCTGCTCAATGATGTGCGTACTGACGTTGAAACGGGTACATCGCTGAGCGCGGCTTTTCGCAAATACCCGCTGTACTTCAGTGCGCTGTACTGCAATCTGGTCGAAGCTGGCGAGGCCGCTGGTATTTTGGAAGCCCTGCTGGATCGACTGGCGGTCTACATGGAAAAAACCGAGGCCATCAAGTCGAAAATCAAGTCGGCGCTGATGTACCCGATTTCAGTGGTGATTGTGGCTTTTGTGGTGGTCGCGGTCATCATGATTTTCGTGATTCCGGCGTTTAAAAGTGTTTTTTCCTCCTTCGGTGCGGATTTGCCAGCGCCCACGCTGTTCGTGATTGCCATCAGTGAGTTTTTTGTCGCTTACTGGTGGCTGATTTTTGGCGGCATTGGTGGCGGCTTTTACTTTTTCATGCAGGCTTGGCGTCGCAGTGTAAAAGTGCAGCGTTTTATGGACAGAGCCGTACTCAAAATCCCGGTATTCGGCATCCTGATTGAAAAATCCTGCATTGCCCGCTGGACGCGCACTCTGGCCACCATGTTTGCGGCGGGCGTGCCGCTGGTTGAGGCACTTGACTCGGTAGGCGGTGCGTCGGGCAATTCAAAATACGCTGATGCAACTGAAAAAATTCAGCAGGAAGTCTCTACCGGTACCAGCCTGACGGCGGCCATGACCAATGCCAACTTGTTTCCTTCAATGGTTTTGCAGATGACGGCGATCGGTGAAGAGTCCGGTTCGGTCGACCACATGCTGGGCAAGGCCGCTGATTTTTACGAAGCTGAAGTCGATGAAATGGTGGCCGGTTTGTCCAGCCTGATGGAGCCTATCATCATCGTGTTTCTGGGTGGATTGATTGGCGGCATTGTGGTGGCCATGTACCTGCCAATTTTCAAGCTGGGTCAAGTCGTTTGATGCTGGACGGTTTGCCGCAAGAGGCGCTGGTGGCGCTGGCTGGTTTTTTAGGGCTGCTGGTCGGCAGCTTTTTGAATGTGGTGATCTACCGCCTGCCCAAGATGATGGAGCAGCAATGGGCGGCGGAGTGCGCAGAGCTGACTGGGCAAGCCGCTGAAGCCCCACCCGAAAAACTCAGCCTCACGTCACCGCGCTCGCGCTGCTCCAACTGCGGCCACATGATTGCCTGGTACGAAAACATTCCACTGCTCAGCTATGTTTTTCTGCGCGGCAAATGTTCGGTGTGCGGCACGCCGTTCGGCATACGTTACCCCGTTGTTGAATTGACGGCAGGCCTGTTGTTTGCCTTTTGCGCCTGGCGTTGGGGCAACACGCCAGCAACAATGGCCTGGTGCGGGTTTTCAGCGGCATTGTTGGCCTTGGCCGTGATTGATTGGGACACCACTCTGCTGCCTGACGACATCACGCTGCCGTTGATGTGGGCCGGTCTTGTTTTGGCCGCCCTGCAGCTCAACCCGGCTGTCAGCTTGCATGCCTCCGTGTGGGGCGCAGTCGGTGGCTATCTGTCGCTGTGGTTGGTGTACTGGGCTTTCAAGCTGGTCACAGGCAAAGAAGGCATGGGCTATGGTGACTTCAAGCTCTTTGCTGCGCTAGGCGCCTGGTTCGGCTGGTCAGCGCTGGTGCCGATTATTTTGATGGCGTCGGTGATAGGGGCGGTGGTTGGCATTGCGATGAAATTTTCAAGCGGCTTGCGTGAAGGCGGCTATGTGCCCTTTGGCCCGTTCTTGGCGGCTGCGGGTTTTACCGCCATGGCGTTTGGCCCGCAGTCTATCTTGCGGTTTGTAGGGCTATAAGTGTTGCGGCTTGGCTTGACGGGCGGTATTGGCAGTGGCAAAAGCACGGTTGCGAAGATGCTGTTGGCGCAGGGCGCAACACTGATCGATGCCGACGCCATTTCGCGCGCCACCACAGCGCCAGGTGGCTCAGCCATCGCTCAGATCGCTGCGCAATTTGGGCTTGACGTCATCACACCAGACGGTGCAATGAATCGCGATGTGATGCGCCAGCGGGTGTTTGCTGACCCGAATGCCAAGCGGCAACTCGAAGCCATCATTCATCCGCTGGTCAGTGCTGAAGGCGCCCGGCTGACTGAAGCAGCACGGCTAGCGGGCTGTGCGCTGCTTGTTTTTGATATTCCCTTGCTGGTGGAGTCAAAACGCTGGCGACAGCAGTTGGACAAGGTGCTGGTGGTTGACTGCGAAGTGGGAACACAAATCAGCCGTGTGATGCTGCGCAGCGGCTGGACGCAAGAAGCGGTTGAGGCAGTCATTGCCCAACAAGCCACCCGGGCCCAGCGCCTGGCCGCAGCCGATCTGGTGATTTACAACGACGGCCTGAGGCTTGACGAATTGGCCCTACAAGTTGCTCAATTGACCAAGCACATCACGCTATGATTCGTGTTTGCCTTTCGCCCAAGCGCTGACCAAGACCACGCCGTGATTCTTTACGAATACCCTTTCAACGAACGCATCCGCACCTATTTGCGCCTGGAGCATCTGTTTCGCCGCCTGGGTGATTTGGCTGCACGCGAGCACCCCACCGATCACCACTACGCCATCACCACCATCTTTGAAGTGATGGATGTGGCTGCCCGGGCTGATTTGAAAACCGATGTGCTCAAAGACCTGGAAAAGCAGAAACACATTTTGAATGGTTACCGTGGCAACCCGGCGATTGCTGAAGCTGTGCTGGACGACGTTACCAGCCAGTTGGAGGTCTGTTTTTCAAACCTGAGTGCCTTGCCTGGCAAGGCTGGTCAGTCATTGACAGAGAACGACTGGTTGATGAGCATCCGCAGCCGGGTGGGGATACCCGGCGGCACTTGCGAGTTTGACTTGCCTGCCTACTACGCTTGGCAGCACCTGAGTGCCGAAAGTCGTCAGCAGGATTTGCAGCGCTGGGCGGCCACCCTGGTGCCGCTGGCCGAATCGGTCCGCTTGCTTTTGCAAATGCTGCGCGACTCGGGTGCGCCGCAAATGGTCACCGCACCTGAGGGTGTGTACCAACAAAATTTGCCGCAAGGTCGTACCTTTCAGCTGCTGCGCTTGCGGATTGACCCAGCGCTGGGTTTGATCCCCGAAATCAGTGGCAACCGCCTGATTGTTTCGGTGCGGCTGATGAACCACGGCAGCGACGACCGCCTGCATGCCGCCAATACCGATGCGTCTTTTGAACTGACGCTCTGCTCCTGAAGGCGCCTGGAAATGCCTGATATGACGGCCGATTCAGGGTCTGAAAAAATCGTGGTTTGCCCCGAATGCAAGGGCGACAGCGTGTATGCACCCAGCAATCCGTACAGGCCGTTTTGCAGCCAACGCTGCAAAAACATTGACTTTGGTGCTTGGGCCAGTGAAGGCTTTCGCATGCCAGTCGATGCGCCGCCGGATGACGAGGTTTATGGCGACCCAAAACTTCAATGACCTGAAAAGGAGAGCGTGATGAACAACAAACTTTTGTGGGCTGCTGCTTTATCGGGCTTTTTGATCACGACTGGCGCATGGGCGCAAGCGCCCGAGGTGTTGAACCCGCCTGTCAAAACCGAGGCCAAGAAGAAAGCAAAAAAGCCTAAAACGCAAAGCGGCAAAAAAGGCTCAAAGGCCAAATTCATTCCAGGCTCACAAGAAACCAAAAAAGAACGCAGCGCCCGGTTGACACGCGAGTGCAAGGGTGCTGTCAACGCCGGTGCCTGTACCGGCTATACGCAATAAATCGTCAGACGGGTGCGCCCAGCATCTGCTGCAACTCGCCGCTTTCGTACATCTCCATCATGATGTCAGAGCCGCCCACAAACTCGCCCTTGACATAAAGCTGAGGAATCGTTGGCCAGTTGCTGTATTCCTTGATGCCCTGACGAATGTCGCCGTCTTCCAGCACATTGACTGTCACGGGTTTTGGCACGCCGCAGGCTTTGAGTACGGCAATCGCCTTGCCTGAAAAACCGCACTGCGGAAAGCTCGGGTTGCCTTTCATAAACAGCACCACGTCGCTGGATTTAACGATCTGGTCAATGCGGGTTTGGGTCTCATCCATGGTTCATATCCTTTTAAAAATCAATCCGTTGATTATCCCATCGTCCGCCCGAGCAGCGTGCGATGCCCGCCAGGTCAGCGCGGCTTTGCACTTGCTTGAAGCCATTTTGAGTCAGCAGTTCGCACACCGCAACCGCCTGGTCGTAGCCATGCTCCAGCAGCAGCCAGCCGCCGGGGTGTAAATATTGGGGTGCCGATTGCACGATCTGCCGGATGTCGCTCAGGCCGTCTGCGCCTGCGGTCAGCGCGCTCAGCGGCTCATGTGCCAAAGCTGCCAAGTGGGGGTCTGCACTGGCGATATAGGGCGGATTGCTTGCGATGGCGTGGTAGCGACCGCTGACTTTTTCAAACCAGTGGCTGCGAATGAACTGTACATCTGTGCCTAGCTGTTTGGCATTGTGAGCCGCGACTGCCAAGGCAGCTTCGCTGAAATCAGTCGCCGTCACGCCGGCTTTGAGACTGTGTGCAATGGCAACTGCCACCGCGCCGCTGCCTGTGCCCAGGTCAAGCACTTCAGGCTCAGCCACGTTGCTTAGAGCGTCCAGCGCCCACTGCACCAGCGTTTCAGTGTCAGGCCTGGGCACCAGCACCCGCGAGTCAACCTCAAAGCGCAGCCCAAAAAATTCTTTGTAGCCGACGATATAAGCCACCGGCTCACCCGCAGCACGGCGCTGGCTGAAGCGACGAAACGCCTCGGCCACTGGCTCTGTCAGCACATCACCGTCATGCGCCAGCAGCCAGGCGCGCTGGTTGTCTGGTTTGCGCAGTGCGTGGAGCAGCAGCAATTGCGCGTCGAGCCGGTCTAAACCCAAAGTTTGAGCGGCTGCCAGTGCCTGGCTAATCACCAATGGCTTCAAAGGCTGTCATCCCGGGCTCGACCCGGGATCCAGTACGCGCCTGGTTCTGGGGAAGCAGATGGATTGCGGGTCAGGCCCGCAATGACAGCATTCCAGACGCTATTAAAACAGGAGCTGCTTGCGCCCGTATTCATTGGGCTTAAGGCTAATTTAATGCCTAAAAAGAGCATATTTTCAGCCTTGCGACGCCGTTTCCAGTTCCGCCAACTGCTCCGCACCGCGCGCGACCTGTAAGGCCGTCACCACGTCGTCCAAGTCACCTTCCATGATGGTGAGCAGCTTGTACAGCGTCAAATTAATGCGGTGATCGGTCAGCCGCCCCTGCGGGAAGTTGTAGGTACGTATGCGGTCGCTTCTATCGCCCGTGCCCACCAGGCCTTTGCGCATGGCGGCGTCAACTGCGGCGCGCTCTGAGCGGTCTTTTTCATGAATCCGCGCCGTCAGCACTTTCAGCGCTTGCGCCTTGTTGCCGTGTTGGCTGCGGCCGTCCTGGCATTCAGCCACGATGCCGGTGGGCAGGTGGGTAATGCGCACAGCCGAGTCGGTTTTGTTGATGTGCTGACCGCCCGCGCCGCTGGCTCGGTAAGTGTCAATCCGCAGGTCAGACGGGTTGATCTTGATGGCTTCCAGCTCATCGGGCTCGGGCAGCACCGCCACAGTGCAGGCGCTGGTATGAATGCGGCCTTGCGTCTCGGTGGTGGGCACGCGCTGCACCCGGTGGCCACCGGACTCAAAGCGCAGCTTGCCGTACACGCCCACGCCTTGCGCATCGGGTGCGCCTTCAATGCGCAGCACCACTTCCTTGTAGCCACCCAGCTCGCTGTTCGATTCGCTGATGATCTCTGTTCGCCAGCCGCTGCGCTCGGCATAGCGGGTGTAGAGCCTGAACAAATCTGCGGCAAACAAGGCCGATTCATCACCACCCGTGCCGGCCCGAATCTCCACAAAAGCAGGCCGCACATCGTCCGGGTCTTTCGGGATCAGCATCAGTTGCAGCGCATCGTCAATCTGTGTGATGTCGGCCTTGGCAGCGTTAATTTCTTCTTCAGCCATGGCCGTCATCTCGGCATCGCCTTTGCTTTCCTTCAGCATATCTTCAGCGCCTGCCAAATCGGCTTCGCGGCTGGTCAGCTTGCGGTATTGCTCGGCCACCACGCTGACTTCTGAATGTTCGCGGCTCAATGTGCGAAAGCGCTCCATGTTGCTGACCACGTCGCTGGCAGACAGCAGTGCGTCAAGCTCGTGCAGGCGGAGCAGTTGGCGGTCCAGGGTTTGTCTTAGAAAGGGTTTCATTTGAGATTTTTTACTTGTCTGTCATCCCGGGCTCGACCCGGGATCCATGACTTTTGCGAACGTTGAGGAAATACGGGTTCATGGATTGCGGGTCAGGCCCGCAATGACAAACCAAGAACCGATCAGCTAACGCTCGGCGTCGTCAGCCCGCCCACGTCCACGCAAAAACAGTTTTGACACGGTCTGCGCTGTTACTTCGCGCTGCCCAACATCACCCGCATGCAGCTCAGCCAGCGTGCCGTGCAGCATTTTCTGGCTCATGCCTCGCGCCAGCGCTTCCAGCACCGCATCAATTGACTCGCCTTTGGCCAGCAGCTTTTTGGCTCGGGCAATTTCCAGCGCACGCCAATCATCGGCTTGTGCCTGCAGTTGCTGAATCAACGGCACCACTCCTGAAACAGGATCGCGCTGATTCAGCCAGGTCATGAAGTTGTCCACCCCTGCGTCGATGATGATTTCAGCCTCAGCCACTGCCGCCTGGCGGCTGTCTTTGCCAGTTTGCACCACTTGCGCCAGGTCGTCCACGCTGTACAGATACACGTCGGGCAATTCTTTGACTTCGACCTCAATGTCGCGCGGCACCGCCAGGTCAATCATGAACATCGGGCGGTGTTTGCGCTGTTTCACAGCCCGCTCTACCGCGCCCAGACCAATGATGGGCAGCACACTGGCGGTGCAGCTGATGACTGCATCAAACTCATGCAGGCGGGCTGGCAAATCGGCCAGCGGCATGGTTTGTGCGTTGAATTTTCGGGCCAGTGATTCACCACGCTCCATGGTGCGGTTGGCAATCACCATCAGGGCCGGGTTGCGCGCTGCAAAGTGGGTGGCGGCCAGGTCAATCATCTCGCCCGCACCCACAAACAATATTTTGATTTTTGCCAGGTCTTCAAACAACTGGCCTGCCAGACGCACACTGGCCGCCGCCATGCTGATGCTGTGCGCGCCAATCTCGGTGGTGCTGCGCACCTCTTTGGCCACTGCAAAGCTGCGCTGAAACAACTGGTGCAGCGTGCTGCCCATCGCACCCGCGCCTTCAGCCGCGCGCACCGCGTCTTTCATCTGGCCCAAAATCTGCGGCTCGCCCAGCACCATCGAGTCCAGCCCGCTGGCCACGCGAAACACGTGGCGCGCTGCCTGGTCGCCTTGCAGGGTGTAGGTATGGGCGCGCAGCATATCGGCCGATACGCCACCACTGCCTGCCAGCCAGGCCAGCGTGTGGTCTAGCGCTGGTGCGTCGCTGGCGCAATACACCTCGGTGCGGTTACAGGTCGACAAAATGGTGGCTTCAGGATGCTTGGCATGCGCCTGGCGCAAGCCCTTGAGCGTCGGGGCCATCTGCTCAATTGAAAAAGCAAACCGCCCACGCAAATCCAGCGGTGCAGTGTTATGGTTCAGCCCAAGGGTCCAGACAGACATTCACACATTATAAAATTGAAGTACCCGCCAGGCCGCCTGATCAGGATAAACACCCATGACCGCCTATCTGCTCACTGACCACCTCCTGAACTTCATCGCCCCGGCGGCGGTGGTGGCGCTGCTGTTGGTGCTGTTTGCGCGTGTTTTTAGCCGTTTTTTGGTATCAAAAAGGCCTATAGTCCAATCAATATGGGCGCAAACAGCTATTATTTTTATAGTGAATGTGGGCGTCCTGGTAGTTGGCCTGGTGATTTTTGGCAATGACGGCAAGATGGCGACCTACGCCGCCTTGGTGCTGGCCTCGGGCATTTGCCTGTGGGTGCTGTTCAAAGGCTGGCAGGCCTGACGGTCAGGGTTTTAAAACCCGTGTTTCAAAACCCATGCCTTTTTAACCACGCATTGAGCGGCTCACTCCACAGTCTGCCGCCGCGTAACAGCAGTTGGTGGCCGTCGGGCTGAACCGCCGTGGTTTGAACGAACTCTGTCGGATTGGCGCCTTGCGCAAATGCAGCATGCCACTGCTTGGGCGGCTCAGCGCCCCAGTACAAATCGTTTTCAGCGTATAGCCAGATGTTCGGCAGCTTGGTGGTGCGGCCAAACTCTGCCATCAACGCGGTGGTGACTTCAGGTGAGCACATGCGGGCGGGTGCTGTGTCCGGGTTGCCGCCCACCCCGCCTGCAAAATTGATGCAACCCACCACGCCCGGCGGGCTGGTTGCGCAAAACGCTACCGTGGTCAAACCGCCAACCGATTGACCTTGCAGCAAAATTTTATTGGCGGCTGTCCAAGGCTGCGCTCGTACCCAGTCTAAAGCGACTGAGACGGAGCGCACGGCCGCTTTGGCAGTCCGGCTGGGGTCAGGCAGCCCACGGCATTCACCCGTGGCGCTGTAAGTACTGCCCGAGCTTTCTGTGTCCGAGCCGCCGGTATCACCATAACCAGGCCGCACGGGTGCCACAACGGCATAGCCCTTGTTTAACCAATAACGCACATGACCCAACGCAAGCGGGTTGGTCAGCTTGCTGCGCGTGGCTGCATCACCAGCCCGGCCATGCGAAAACAGCAACACCGGAAAAGGGCCAGCGCCTGCGGGTTTGAAAACATGCGTCACCATCGCCGCGTCACTGCCAAACGTGCCCATGCCGGGGACGGTGATTTTGACCAGCTCGGCCACAGGGTCAGTGGTTGAGGCGGTTTGCGCGTGAGCCACGGCGGCAAAGGCTGCTGCGGCCACAAATCCGCAGGCGCTACGAAGCAGGGGGTGTAAATTCATGAAAAGATGCCTCAACGCAAGCAAAAAGGATTTATTTGAACATAAAAAAGTGTCTGTAGGCCAATCAATACGGGCGCAAGCAGCTCCTGAATTAATAGTGACTGCTTTGCCTTAAAAACCAATACTCGCCTGCACCATCAGCGTGGGCGTCTTCACCGCACTGGCTGGCAGAGACGCCGGCAAACCCCCATCCGTACGCCAGGCCAAAGCCGCTTTGACCTGCACCTTGTCAAACGTCGCGTTCAACCCAATGCCAACGCCGCCCAGATTCTTGCTGTTACTCGCCGCTGCGCCGAAAGGTGTTTTGTTGATCTTGCTGATGCTGCCAAAGTCATAGAACAGCGTGCTCTGCCAGTTGGCGTTCCAGCTATGGCGCAATTCCAGTGTTCCTTTAAAGCCCTCATCACCACTGGCCTCACCAGACGGGTATGCGCGCACCCCGGTGGGCCCGCCCAAGCTGAATTTTTCTGATGAATCGAGGTTCTTGCCTGCTTGCTGGCCATTCAGTGAGGCTGAGATGATCGTGCTGTTGTTGATTCTTTGCAGGCGGCTTAGGCCATACGTCATCTTGCTGTAGCTGCCGTTGGTCTGAGCCGATGCGGCGTCAATCGCCAATGCCCCGGCTGAGGCAATGTTCAGGTTGCCCATCACCAGACCCAAATCAAAGCTGTTGATGCCGCCGCCCATGAATGCATCTTGCAAATTGCCGCTCAAACCCAGACTGGTCAGGCCAATCTTCTTGTCAGTGGTGGTGGCTGTGGCGTTGACTTTGTCGTTGAGGTTCTTGCTTTCATAGCTGACTGTGCCATTCAGGTTCTTGGCTGGGCTGCGGATGAAAGGGTAGGCCGCAAAGACAGATGTGCTGTTGGCACTGCCTTGGGCTTGAAGCACCGCAAACTCACGGCCCAGCTTGTAGCGGGTGTCAAAGTAGGCAGCACCCAAACGAAACCCATCACTACCGACAGGTGTTTGGTAAGCCAATCTGCCAAATGACAGACCTGAGCCGGATGTCAATGCACTGAAAGACAACTGATCACCGCGCCCGAGTGGACTGCCCAAGGAAAAGTTATCGCCCAGCCGGTATTCCCCGGTGTAGCGGCTGCCGTAGTTGTCTAGCGTGGTGCTGCCTGTCAGCAGGTCTGCGGGAGTCACTTCAATCAACAGCTCAGATGTGCCCACACTAGCGCCGGGCTGCAAGCTAGCGCGTGATGAAGCGATACCCGGCGTGTCTTGCAGCAGCAAAATGCCCCGGTCAATCTGGGATGAGCGGATCACATCGCCGGGTTTGACTTCTGCCAGATAAGAATTGACCAACGCATCGGGCAGGCGGGATTTGTTGGCGACGCGGGAACTTGAAACACGGCCTTCGATGACTGAAATGGTTACAACACCGGATGTGATGTCTTGCGCCGGAAGACGCGCCCGGGCGACGGCAAAGCCACGTAAACGATAGAAAGCGGTGATGCGCCGGGCTGCGGCGTTGAGTTGGGTCAGGGTTTGTTCAGAGCCGACAAGAGAAGCAACAAGTGGGGTCAGCTCGGAAGTCGCAATCTCCTGGTTGCCTGTGATGTGGATGGATTTGACGAGGACTTTGGTGGAGCTGTCGGTGGCAATAGCGGCAGGCTCGATACGCGGCGCGGGAACAGCATTGGGCAAAGCAGGTGCTGGCGTTTGCAGCTCGCGCAGCACCTGGCCTGCATTAGGCTGAACTATGGATTGAGCCTGGGCGTGAGCTGTGAGGCTGCACAGGGCCAATGCCACCGCATGAAGCTTAAAAGCCTTGTCGTTACTCATTTTTAAGCATTTTTTAGGGCTTTTGACCAATGAATACGGGCGCAATTAGCTATAAAATTAATAGCGTCAAACGACGCTTGAAACCCTCTATTCCTCCACCGACGGCGCCAACAGGAACACCTGGCCGCCTGTGTTGCCACCCGCGCCGCTGCTCAAGCCACCGCCACTGCCGCCACCACTGGCAACGCCGCCGCCTGCTAAGGCGCCAAGCCCAGCCACGCTTTGCAACACGCCTGCATAAGCCGGTACCAATGTTGTGCCACCCAGCTTGGCAACAAAGGGCTCGATTGATTTGGCGGGTGAAGCAGTCACCACGACAGGTGTCACTACGTCGGGTACTACAACACCCGGCAGCGCCGTGCCCCCAGGCACGATTTGCAGCTCACCATTGACAAAGCTCATGGCATAGTTGGTCGATGTCAAACCGCCCGGTGTGATGTCGTAAGCACCCAGTGTGCGTGCGCCTTGCGAGTCGCCGCTGTAGGCCAGCGTGCCGCCCAGCACGGCTGGCGTTTCACCCGCCACCAGGCCGTTGTACGTCACGCCATTGCCGCCGCTGTAGGGCGTGGCACCTGCTGTGCCCACAATACGGACATCGTCCCGCGCCGTGACCGTCAGGGCTTTTGGTGTGACGTCTGCTGCGCTGCCCAATACAAGACCCGCGATTGCGTAGTTACCTGCGTCAAGCCCGCCCATGGTCACGTTACTGATGTTCATCAGTTTGTTAAAGCCCGCGTCTTTGGTTTGAAAGCTGGCGCTGCTGCCAAAGCTCAAAGCGTCACCTGCAAAGCGGTTGTCGCTGTAGGTCACGCTGGCTGCTGTTGTGCCGTCGTAGACCTTGTTGACGCCTGTCACCGTCAGGCTCAGGTCAGCGGGGGTGATGTTGACACTGGCCGCGCCGCCTGCCAGCGTGTAGTTGACCGCCGCCGCGCCGCCCAGCGCCAGTGTGCCGCGGCTCAAGGCTTTGCCGTTGGCCACGTTTTTGTCTGCCACGCTGCCTGTGCCCGCTAGCGTGATGACATCGCCATTGCGCGTGTTGCCTGCCGTCAGCGCCGCTGCCAGCACGTCGGTGTTGCTGTTGTAGGTGCGGCTGCCGGTGATGTTGATGGGCCGGGCGTTCACGGTCAGCAGCCCCTTGGCCGACTGCAAGGTGTAGCCCGCAGCCGTTGCACCTGTGATGTCGATGTTGATGTCATAGCCCGCCCCACCTGCGTTGCCGCCCGTGCGGGTGGCCGTGGCTGCCCCGCCTGCGCTGCTCAAGCTGGGGGCTGTGCCCGTCAGTGCCACCGCAGCGCCGCGCGCATCGGTAAAGGCGTTGGCAAAGTCTTGCCCGCCCGCCACTTGAGCGGTGTAGCTGTAGCTGCCGCTGAACGTATCGCCGTAGGTTTTGCTGGTGTTGTTGGCGGCTACTACCGCCACGCCTGCATCTGCATTGCTGAAAACAAATCGGTTGCCCGGGCTAGCCACGCTGGGGTTAGCCGGGTTGTACGCCGTGCCCCAAAGCGCGGTGTTGCCACTTTGAAGACCGCCAAAGTTGTTGCTCGTCGGGCTTGCGCTCCAGACAATCCAGCGGCCATTGGCGGCCTGCAAGGCGTTGGCGCCAGCGTTGTTGATAAAGTTTTTCCCGCTGATGCGCAGCGCCTCGCCCGTTGCAGCGGCTGACACACTGCTGGCCAGCACCACATTGCCGCCCGCACCCGCTACCACGCCCGCGCCACCTGCGCCGCCTGTCAAGCTGGCAGTGCCGCCCGCAGTCAAGCCCGCGTTGAGGGCGACGCTGCCGCCGTTTGTGCCGTTACCGTGGCCTCCAGTGGACGCGCCGCCGTTACCCGCCATTAAAGAGGCATTGCCACCTGCAATCAGGCTGCCATGCGTGCTCACGGAACCAGCAGCCCCGGGATGGCTGCCGGTGGAGGCACCTCTGGTTGCGCCGCCGTCTCCTGCGCGCAGCGTGAGGTTGTTGCCAGCCTGCACCAGCGCATGGGTGCTCACTGAGCCGCCGTCGCCACGAGCGTGGGACGGGTGCATGGCACCCACAGTGCGGCCACCGTCGCCAGCGCGCAGCAGCAAATCGGTGCCTGCGGTAAGCGTGCCGTGCGATGTGACTGAACCACCCGACCCCGCTTGGGCTTGCGCCTCAACCAAATTGGAGCCGCCCGTACCGGCTGTCAGCGTGCCGCTGGTGCCTGCATTCAAGCGGCCGAGCGCCGTCACGGCCACCGAGCCGCCAGCACCGCCCCATGCGAAGTTGTCATCTAGGTTGATTTCGTCAACGGGTGCCATGCCGCCATTGCCAGCCGCCAAGCTCGCAGAGCCCCCCGTTTGCAGCAGGGCATTGAGCGTGATGCCGCCGCCCGAGCCAGCTCTGCCGCCGCCTAGAGCGAGGAGATCGGGTGCGCCGCCCGCAGCCAGCGTGGCGTTGGCGCCTGCGGTGATGTCAGCATTCACCACAATGCTGCCACCCGCATTGCCGGTGACACCCGCAAACCCGCCAAACCCGCCCCCGCCAGACATGCCTGCGTACAGCCCCACACTGCCGCCAGCAGCCACAGCTTGATCCACCCGAATGCTGCCGCCAAAGCCAGGGTCGGTGCCGCTCGTAGCCTCGCGATTGCCACCAGACCCTGTGGTGAGCGTGACGTTGCCCGTGCCTGTGGCCGTGATGCCATTCATCCCCGCCACCGCGCCTACGGTGATGCTGCCGCCGTTGGTGGCGGCGATTTCGATGCCGGTAAATTGGTCGTTTGCGCCATTGGCCGTGCTGATGCGCACATCGCCGTTTATTGAGTTGGCGGCTACCGTCACGTCTTTGGCGTTGTGGGCGTACACCCCGCCAGACGTGGTGTTGTTCAGCCGCAGATTGGTCACATTGGTTTGCAGCGCATTGGCTGCGCTGCCAATGCCTGTGGCGGCGTCGATGCTCAGGGTGTTAGCCGTTACCGCCACGCCTGCACCGCCGATGACTGCACCCGTACCGCCCTGACCCGCAGACAAATTAACCCGGCTGGTTGCGCCGCTGGCGTTCAAGCTGCCGCCGCCTGAAAAGTCGATGTTGCGCTGGGCGTTCAGCGTCAAGCTGTTGTTGCTTGACCATGTGACGCTGTCATTGACAAACATGTCGCCATTGCCAGCGCCTGTGGTGGGCGTGGCCAGGGTGATGTTGTTGTTGGCCAACTGGCTGCCCAGCGCCGCGCCTGTGATGTCACCACCCGTGGCTGCAATGGTGAAGTCGGTCGGGTCAATCAGCCAGGTGCCTGTTTGGCCGTTTTGCGCTTGGGTGGTGACGTTGACGTTGTCTGCCACCTTGACTTTGGCGGCTGACGTTTCAATAAAGCCGCCGTTGCCCTGGGTTGCGCTTGCATCAAGCGTGCCGCCAACATTGACCGTGCCGTGTTCCATATCGCCCATCAACATAATGCGGCCCGCAATGTTCTGGATCGTTTTGGCTTCGATCACACCGGTGTTGTTAACGGTGGCTGTGGTCAGTGCATCGAGTGCCCTGGCAGACAACAGCACCTGCCCGCCATCGGCTTTGATGAGTTGCTTGTTGTCAGCCAGGGCGTTGACAGCGCCCTGGTCAATGCCGTAACCAAGGAGTGAGCCGTTGTTCAGATTCAGCGTGACTTTGTTGCCTGCGGCCAGCAGTGCTGTGCCAAGGGATGCAGTCATCACGCCTTCGTTTCTGACCTCTGGGGCTAGTAAAGCCAGATAGCCGCCCTGAGCTGCGGTCATGCTGCCTTGGTTGACCACGCTGCCTGTGCCAGTCGTTTTGGTAAATGTGTTGCTGCCATTCATGAAGTCGGTTGGATTCATGCCCAGCGTGCTGGCCACAATGCCGCCAACATTGACCTGGCTGCCCGCACCAAACAGAATGCCGTTGGGATTCAGAATGAAGACTTGCCCGCTGGCCGTGAGGCTGCCCAAAAAGCTGCTGGGGTTGCTGCCGGTGATGCGGTTTAGCGCAATCGCCTGGGCGTTAGGCTGGTTGAAGTTAAGCGCCTCACCCGCAGCGGTTGACAACTGCGTCCAGTCCAATGCCATGCGCTGGCTGGTCTGGTTAATCGTTGTGGTGTTGCCGACAGTCGCAACAGTACCTGAGCCGCCTCTGAGCGTCGCATCCGCAGCATTGGCGGCATAGGCTGCGGGTGACAGGATAGCCAGCACCGCCAGCACGGCGGATGCCGCCCGGCCCGATTTACCGCGCCCCTTGGCGTTCTCGGCCACTGCAACCCAAATGCCCAGCGCGGCATTGAAGACCAAACGGTAAATGCGGTTCATGCTGGCGTGGCTTTTCATGGCTTGTCCTGTATCAAAAACATGACAGGAATCGTAAGAAAAACAGCGCTGATTTCCTATAGTCCATTTGGACTGGTAGGCAACAAAGCACTTGAATTGACTCGTGACTGTCGGTTTAATAGAGCCCATGCCACTCATACATGTTTTACTGATTGACGACCATGCCCTGTTCCGTTCAGGCTTGGCCTTGGTGCTCAAAGACGGTGTCAGCGATGTACAGGTTTCGCAGGTCGCGTCGCTCGAAGAAGCCATGAATGTCGCCCTGACTGCCCCTCACGTGGTGCTGCTGGACGTGCAGTTGCAGGGCCTTAATGGGCTGGAGGGCATTGCCCTGGTACACCGCCGCTGGCCTGCTGCGCAGGTGGTGATGCTGTCGTCCCATGCCGAGCCGCGCACGGTGCGGCTGGCGCTGCAACGCGGTGCGGCGGCCTTCGTCTCAAAAGCTGAAACGGCCGACATCATCGTGTCGGTGATTGGCTCGCTCATGAAGGGCGAGGCGGTGGCCACCACCGTTAATGGTTTTGCTGACAGCCAGCCTGCTGCCCTAGGCGACGGTGCTGCGTCCCAGCGCCTGACACCGCGCCAGGCCGAGGTGCTTGATTTGCTGTGCCAGGGCTTGTCAAACAAAGTCATTGGCCGCAAACTGAACCTGAGCGAAAACACGGTACGCGGCCATGTGCAGGCCACGCTGAGCGCGCTGGGCGTGTCCAGCCGGTCTGAGGCGGCCTTTGCCGCGCGGCGTATCGGGCTGGTGCATTGATGCGGTTGGCGTGGCTACGACTGGCCGACGACCGGATCCTGATTGAGCAGTTGCGGCTGATTTACGCCAACATGACCATCACCGTGGTGCCGACCTTTCCGGCGATTGCGGTGTTGGTGTGGACGCTGGGGCAGGGCGGTAACTGGGGTCATTTGCTGGCCTGGACGGCAGTGGTCTCGGCCACCAATGCGTATTCAATTTTTGATGCGCGTCGCCAGTTGGCACGCGGGCTGGTGGCGCACGATGCCAGGCGTTTGCTGCGCAGGCTGGTGCTGTCGATTTTTATAGCAGGCCTGTCCTGGGGCGCGCTGGCTTTTGGCGCACTGGGCAACACCACGGCGGTCGGCAGCATCCTGGTCATCAGCGTGCTGGCGGGTGTGTCAGGCGGCTCGGTGGGTTTGTTTTCACCGGTGTTTGCGGTGTACGTGGCGTTTATCTTGCCGCTGGTAGGCTTGACGGTGGCGCGGCTGTTTCAGCTGGACGACCCAGCCTATGCCGCTTTCGGCGTGATTTCGCTGTTTTACATCGGCACGCTGATCACCCAAAGCTATATGGCTGGGCGGGCTGTGCTGGCCGCTGTCAATTTGCGTTTTGAAAACCTGGCCTTGCTGGCAAGCACTGAAGCGGCGCAAAAAAATGCAGAGCAAGCCAACACCGCCAAGTCAAAATTTTTGGCAGCGGCTAGCCATGATTTGCGCCAGCCGATTCATGCGCAAGGCCTGTTTCTGGAGGTGCTGGCGCGCACAAAGCTGGATGCCCACCAGGCCGAGGTGCTGGCCAGTGCAAGGCTGGCGTCCCAGGCGTCCAGCGACATGCTCAACACCCTGCTGGACTTTTCACGCATTGAGGCGGGCGTGGTCGAGCCGCAGTCAGCACCCTTCAAGCTGCAAAACCTGTTCTACAAGATTGAAAACGACTTGGCACCGCTGGCCAATGCGAAGGGGCTGGTTTACCGCTCGCGCGAAACTTCCGCAGTGATCCATTCAGACGCATCACTGGTCGAGATGGTGCTGCGCAATCTGGTCAGCAACGCCATACGTTACACAGAACGTGGCGGCGTGCTGGTGGCCTGCCGCCTGCACCGGGGCATGGCGGTGGTCGAGGTGTGGGACACCGGCATGGGGATTGCGCACGACAACCAGCAAGAGATATTCAAAGAGTTTCACCAATTGGGCAACCCCGAGCGTGACCGCCGCAAAGGCCTGGGGCTGGGCTTGGCCATTGCCGATGGCCTGGCCAAAGCCATGGGTCATGTCTTGAGTTTGAAATCGACGCCTGGGCGCGGCAGCGTGTTCAGGCTGGCATTGCCGCTGAGTTTGAGTTCTGTTCCCCTGGCTGCGCCTGTTTTGCATTCGTTGCCAGATGCGCTGGCAGGCGTGCGTGTGCTGTTGATTGATGACGATGAGGCGGTTCTTTCCAGCATGGCGCAATTGCTGCGTGCTTGGGGCTGCGTGGTAGACACCGCAGACTCGATTGAAAACGCCTTGACGTTGGCGGCGCGAATACCGCCAGACGTGGTGCTGAGTGACTATCGCTTGCGTGGCCAGCAAACGGGTGGGCAAGCCATTGCCGCATTGCGGGCCTTGGTGAGGTCAAGCCTGCCAGCGCTGATGATCACCGGCGACACAGCGCCCGACCGCCTGCGCGAGACCATGAGCAGCGGTGTGCCCCTGTTGCACAAGCCGTTGGCACCAGGGCAACTGCTTAAAGCACTGACCGTGCTGTTGAAGCGCTGAAATGTCGATTTCTGGTTATTTTTACTAACATTTTGGCTTTTAAGCCAATAAATTCGGGCGCAAGCAGCTATTTAATTAATAGCATATCTGTCATCCCGGGCTTGACCCGGGATCCATGAATTCTGCGGTACTGGCGGGAAGCGGGTTCATGGATTGCGGCTCGATGGCCGCAATGACACATCCCCTCATGGGGCAAAAATATCCACACGATCCGTGATGATGCCGTCCGTCCCCAACGCCAGCAGGCGTTGCACTTCAACCGCATCATTCACGGTGTAGCTCAGCAATTTGAAGCCTGCACTTTTGGCTTGTGTCACGCTGGAGGTGTCCCACAGCTTGTGGTTGCAGATCACGGCTTGGCAGCCCAGCATCAGACCAGTTTCAAGCCAACCCGTCCACAGTTCGTGCAGTAGTAGGCCGCGCGGCAGGTCGGGTGCTGCGTCATGCGCGGCTTGCAAAGCGTCGGGTTTGAATGATGTGAGAAGTGGTTTGCGCACTTCGTTTTGCCACAGGCGCGCGGCGTGTTGGGCTACGACTTTGCCTGTAAGTTCATCGGTGCCAGTGGTGGGTTTGATTTCAATGTTCAGATCAAAGCAGTTGCTGATGCAATACGCCGCGATGGTGTCCAGGCTGGGTATGGGTTCACCCGTGTAGGGGCTTGAATGCCAACGGCCTGCATCCAGTTTTTGCAGCGCTTGCCAGGTTTGCAGACCCGCGATGCCTGTGCCACTGGTGGTGCGCTCCAGCGTGTCGTCATGCAGCAAAAAAGGCACGCCGTCGCTGCTGAGTTTCACGTCGCATTCAAACATGCGGTAGCCGTGGCTGGCGCCGAGTTTGAAGGCGGCCAGTGTGTTTTCAGGGGCTAGTTTGCCAGCGCCCCGGTGTGCTACCCAGCGTGGGTACGGCCAATCGGGCGTCATGGTGTTGTCTTGGGCAGTTGCTGCATGGTGGGGTCAATCGACACGCGAAGCTTGCCGCCCACCACTTTCACATCGGCAATGCTCATGCGCGCCATCTTTTCTGTCTGGGTATTTTTAAAGTTGTAAATCGGCGTGCGCTCCAGGCTTTGCTTGGCCAATACTGAACCGTACTGCGTCACAAAATTCGTCACGTTGGGCGATACACCCGGAAACTTCAAATCCTGTATTTGCGAATCATCCAGAAATATTTCGCCTGTGCTGGGCTGGTAACGCGGCTTGGCTGACACCACAGCTGTACCCGTCACAGGCTGCTGCAATATCGACACGGTGGTGTCGAGCGTCAAGGTGATGCGGTCAGAGTTGTCTTGCAGCGTGACGATCGGATTTTGCAACTTGATGCAGGCCAGCGGCAGTCGGCAATTTTCAGCCGGGAACTTGGGCGCTATCGCGTCCTGGATTTGTTTGGCTGAAAAATCGAGCGTGAACTTGCCGTCTGAAAAACCGCAGGCGGCCAGTGTGCTGGCCAGCAAAAGGTAAAGAAAACTATGGGTAATTTGGCGATGTGTCATTCGCAAATTATCAGTCAGTCGCTGATACGCATTCCAGTGGCGGCGTCGAAGTGATGCACCCGGTCAGCACGCGGCGTGAGGGCGATGGTTTGGCCCAGCGCGGGCGCTACCGTGGCCTCTTCAGTTCGTACCACCAGTTGTTCGTCACCCAAGCGGCAATACAGCAGACGCTCAGCGCCCAGCATTTCAACCGACTCCACCACGGCTTGCCAGCCACCCGTTCCAATGTCCAGATGCTCAGGTCGAATGCCCAGAATGTGGCCTGCCTTTGCGCCTTGCGCATGTTTCAAAAGATTCATCGGCGGAGAGCCGATAAAGCTGGCCACAAAGGTCGTGGCAGGGCGGTGGTAGACCTCTTCTGGCGTGCCAAATTGCTCCATGCGGCCGGCGTTCATCACCATCATGCGCTGGGCCAGCGTCATCGCTTCGACCTGGTCGTGCGTGACGAAAAGCGAGGTAATGCCAAGTTCACGGTGCAGTTTTTGAATCTCCAAACGGGTTTGCACCCGCAGCTTGGCGTCCAGGTTGCTGAGTGGTTCGTCAAACAAGAACACCTGGGGCTGGCGCACGATGGCGCGGCCCATCGCCACGCGCTGGCGCTGCCCGCCTGACAGCTCACGCGGCTTGCGGTCTAAAAATTTGCCCAGTTCCAATATGCCTGCGGCTTTGGCCACCCGCTGCTTGATTTCCTCTACCGGGACTTTTTTGATTTTCAAGCCGTAGGCCATGTTGTCAAACACGCTCATGTGCGGGTACAGCGCGTAGTTTTGAAACACCATGGCAATGTCGCGCTCGGCAGGTTCCAGTTTGTTGACCACACGCGGGCCAATGCTGATTTCACCGCCGCTGATGTCTTCCAACCCAGCCACCATTCTCAAAAGGGTGGACTTGCCGCAACCCGATGGGCCGACGATGACGATGAATTCGTGGTCAGCAATGGCGGCTGTCACGCCGTGGATGACTTGCAGCGCTTTAGCGCCGTTGCCGTAGCTTTTAGTGACGTTGTTGAGGTTGATGGATGCCATATTATTTTTCGGTATCGACGAGGCCTTTTACAAACCACTTTTGCATCAGCATCACCACCAGAGCAGGCGGCAGCATGGCCAAAATGGCGGTGGCCATGACCACGTTCCATTCGGTGTACGCCTCGCCCGCAATCAGGCGCTTGATGCCCAGCACCACCGGGTACATGTTTTCGTTGGTGGTGACCAAGAGCGGCCAGAGGTACTGGTTCCAACCGTAAATGAACTGGATCACAAACAGCGCCGCAATCGAGGTTTTTGACAGCGGTAGCAGCACATCCCAAAAAAACCGCATCGGGCTCGCGCCGTCCATTCGCGCAGCTTCAACCAGCTCATCAGGCACAGTCAAAAAGAACTGCCTGAACAAGAACGTGGCGGTGGCCGATGCAATGAGTGGAATCGTCAAGCCCGCATAACTGTTGAGCATGCCCAGGTCAGACACCACGGCATACGTCGGGCCAATGCGCACCTCCACCGGCAGCATGAGGGTGATAAAAATCATCCAGAACACGATGCCTTTGGCGGGAAAGCGAAAGTAGACAATTGCAAACGCCGACAGCAGCGAAATCGCAATTTTGCCGACGGCAATGACGACTGCCGTGACGAGGCTGACCCACATCATGGGCAGCGCGGGCGGAAACGTGCCGCCGCGCGTGTTTTCACCCCCGAAAAGCGCGATGCGATAGGTTTCTAGCGCGTGCGTGCCGGGAATTAAAGACAGCGGATTCGATTGCGCGATTTGGTCAGGCGACTGAGTTGAAGCGACGATGGCCAGGTACAGCGGAAAGGCAACAATCGCCA
Organism: Polaromonas sp.; assembly: GCA_049653085.1. Taxonomy (GTDB): domain Bacteria; phylum Pseudomonadota; class Gammaproteobacteria; order Burkholderiales; family Burkholderiaceae_C; genus Polaromonas. The sequence continues at coordinate 22,706 of JBASFP010000064.1, read as the reverse complement.
CGCCCAGCAACAAAATGGCGTGCGAAAAAAAGTTAGCGATGGGGCGGCGTTCAATCATCTAGTAGTTGACCTTCTTCTCGATAAACCGGAACTGCAAAACCGTCAACGCAATCACGATCACCATCAGCACCACCGATTGCGCCGCCGAGCCGCCAATGTCCATCGCCTTGAAGCCGTCAAAGTAGACCTTGTAAACCAGAATCGCGGTGTCTTTGCCGGGTCCGCCTTGGGTGGCCGCATCGACGATGCCGAAGGTGTCGAAAAACGCATAAATCACGTTGATGACGAGCAAGAAAAAAGTGGTGGGCGTGAGCAGCGGGAAAACAATCGTCCAAAAGCGCCGGGCGGGCGATGCGCCATCAATCGCTGCGGCTTCCAGCAGCGACTTGGGGATGGACTGCAAACCCGCCAGAAAGAACAAAAAGTTGTATGAAATCTGCTTCCACACCGCAGCCACCACGATCAATGTCATGGCGTGGTTGGAGTTGAGCAAATGATTCCACTGAATGCCGACCGATTGCAGCGCAAACGAAATGACGCCCATCGGTGATGAAAACATGAACACCCACAACACACCCGCCACCACGGGTGCGACGGCGTAAGGCCAAATCAAAAGCGTTTTGTAAGCGCCCGCGCCGCGAATCACGCCGTTGGCCATCACGGCCAGCAGCAGGGCAATGGCCAGGCCAAAACCCGCGACCAATACAGAGAAAATCGCAGTGACCTTGAATGAATTCAGGTACGTGCTGTCGGCCCACAGCCGAGAAAAGTTCAGCATGCCGACAAACTCGCTGGATGTGCCAAAAGCGTCCTCACTCAGCATGCTTTGCCACACCGCCTGGCTGGCTGGCCAGAAAAAGAAAACCAGCACGATCGCCATTTGCGGGGCGACCAGCGCCCACGGCAACCAGGCTGATTTGAAGAGGACTCGTTTTTCCAACTTGTTTTGCTTTAAGTTTTACGCTATTAAATCAGGAGCTGCTTGCGCCCGTATTTATTGGACTAAAGCCCTGTTTGATACCTGAAAATGACCGTTTTCGTTAACTTTACTGTCATCCCGGGCTAGACCCGGGATCCATGACTTCATGCAGCGCGCTACAAGCGGGGTCATGGATTGCGGGTCTAGCCCGCAATGACAGTTCAGTGTTGCAGCTTACTTGCCCTTATTGGCCACCTGGAAGCGCTCCAGTTGCTCATTGCCACGCTTGACAGCCGTGTCCAGCGCTTCTTTGGCTGACTTTTTACCGGCCCAGACTTGTTCCAGCTCTTCGTCGTTGATGGCGCGAATTTGCACAAAGTTGCCCAAACGAATGCCGCGCGATTTGTCGGTCGTTTTGCGGATCATCTGGTTGACCGACACGTCGGTGCCCGGGTTCTGTTTGTAAAAACCTGATTTGTCGGTCAGCTCAAACGATGCCTTGGTCAGTGGCAGGTAGCCCGTGCGCTGGTGGCTTTTGGCAGCCTCGGCGGGTTGCGACAAGAAGGCGTAAAACTGGCCCACACCTTTGTAGTCAGCCGCTGGCTTGCCCGACATAGCCCACAGGCTTGCACCACCGATGACGGTGTTTTGTGGCGAGCCTGGCACGTCTGGGTAGTAGGGCAGTGCGCCAGTGCCAGCAGCAAATTTGGCATTGCGTTTGATGTTGCCGTACAGCGCGGACGAGCCCGTCATCATGGCGCATTCGCCAGACACAAAAGTAGCGTCTGCCAGATTGCCGCGACCTTTGTACGCAAACAAGCCCTGCTTAGCCATGTTGCCCAGGTTTTCGATGTGGCGCACATGCAGCGGCGTGTTAAAAGCCAGGCGCGTGTCCAGGCCTTTCATACCATTGCTCTTGGTCGCAAACTCGACGTTGTGCCAGGCTGAAAAGCTCTCCAACTGGGTCCAGCTTTGCCAGCTGGTGGTAAACGGGCATTTGTGGCCATTGGCTTTGAGCTTGGCGGCTGCCAAAGCCACTTCTGGCCAGGTGGTGGGCACGGTGTCAATGCCAGCCGCTTTGAAGGCGTCTTTGTTGTAGTGGAAGACGGTTGTCGAGCTGTTGAACGGAAAGCTCAGCATGTCGCCGCTGGGGGCGGTGTAGTAGCCAGCAACAGCGGGCACATAGGCTGCGGGGTCAAACTTGATGCCGGCTTTTTTCATGACTTCAGTGACTGGCACGATGGCCTGCTTGCTGGCCATCATGGTGGCGGTGCCGACTTCAAACACCTGCAAAATGTGTGGGGCGTTGCCTGCGCGGAAGGCGGCAATCGCTGCGGTCATGGACTCGTCGTAGCTGCCCTTGAAGGTCGGCACGACTTTGTAGTCCTTCTGGCTGGCATTGAAGTCCTTGGCCTGGTCATTGACCCATTCGCCCAAAGCGCCCCCCATGGAATGCCACCACTGGATTTCAGTTTGAGCCTGGCTGGCCAGCGGCAAGCAGGTCGTCAAGGCTGCCAAGGCAACTGCTGCAAAACGGTATTTCATAAAAACTCCTGAAAGGTAACGCTATAAAAGTGAGGCTGTAAAACCAGCCAACAGCATATGTCTGGTTTATGACAGTGCTATTTAAATGCAGCGTTAATTTTTAGCAAGCCGGGTTTGCAGGGGGTTCATGGGCAAGTCTGTCACGCATGTTGCACTGCGGTAACATTGAAGATTGCTTGGGGCATACCCCTCAAAGCCTCTAAATTTGCACGATGAACGCACCCACAAAACTTGAAGAACTGAATGTTTTTGCCGTTAACGCAAAGGCCGACGAATCACGTATCCGTGAAATCCCCTACAACTACACGTCCTTTTCTGACCGCGAAGTGGTCATTCGCCTGCTGGGCGTACGCGCTTGGAACCTGCTGAATCAACTGCGTGGTGAGCGCCAAACCGGCCGTTCAGCCCGCATGCTGTATGAGGTGCTGGGCGATGTGTGGGTGGTGCAGCGCAACCCGTATCTGCAAGACGACATGCTGGACAACCCCAAGCGCCGCAAGCTGCTGGTCGATGCGCTTCAGCACCGCCTGGGCGAAGTTGAAAAACGCCGCACGCCGGGTGTGGACCCAACCCGCGATGCGGTGGTAGGGGAGCTGCTTGAGGCCGCGCGCGACGCGGTTAACCGTTTTGCCAGGTCGTTTGAAGAAGTTTATGACCTGCGCCGCCTCGCTATAGGCAAGCTTGGCAAACTGACCGCCAAAGACAACATCAAGTTCGACGGTTTGTCGCGCGTCTCCCATGTCACAGATGCCACAGACTGGCGGGTGGAATACCCGTTTGTGGTGCTCACGCCCGATACTGAAGTTGAAATGGCGGGCCTGGTCAAAGGCTGCATCGATTTGGGGCTGACGATTGTCCCGCGCGGCGGCGGCACGGGTTACACCGGCGGTGCGATTCCTTTGACCTGGAAATCAGCCGTTATCAACACCGAAAAGCTGGAGGCCATGACCGAGGTGGAAATGGTTACGTTGCCGGGCCTGAACAAGCCAGTGGCCACGGTGTGGACCGAAGCGGGTGTCGTGACCCAACGTGTGGCCGATGCGGCTGAGCGCGGCGGCTTTGTATTTGCGGTCGACCCGACTTCAGCTGAAGCATCGTGCATTGGCGGCAACATCGCCATGAATGCAGGTGGCAAAAAAGCGGTGCTGTGGGGCACGGCGCTGGACAATTTGGCCTCATGGCGCATGGTGACGCCAGACTCGCAGTGGCTGGAGGTGACGCGCGTCAACCACAACCTGGGCAAGATTCACGATGCCGAGCTGGCCAGCTTCGATCTGAAGTATTTTGAGGCGGACGGCAAAACGCCAGTGCGCTCTGAGCGGCTGGACATTCCCGGCAAGAGCTTTCGCAAAGAAGGCCTCGGCAAAGACGTGACCGACAAGTTTTTAAGCGGCCTGCCCGGCATTCAAAAAGAAGGCTGCGACGGCCTGATCACCAGCGCCCGCTGGATTGTTCACCGCATGCCGGTGCACACCCGCACGGTGTGTATGGAGTTTTTTGGCAATGCCAAAGACGCAGTGCCCAGCATTGTCGAGATCAAGGACTTCATGTTTGCCGAGCAAAAGCGCAGCGAGGCCGCTGGCTCGCCCGTGCTGCTGGCTGGCTTGGAACATCTGGATGACCGCTACCTGCGCGCCGTGGGTTACGCCACCAAGTCCAAACGCGGCGGTTTGCCCAAAATGGTGCTGATTGGCGACATTGCGGGCGACGACGCAGATGCCGTAGCCCGCGCCACCAGCGAGGTTGTGCGCATCGCCAACTCGCGCAGCGGCGAAGGCTTTATTGCGATTAGCCCCGAGGCACGCAAAAAATTCTGGCTAGACCGCAAAAAAACCGCCGCCATTTCACGCCACACCAACGCCTTCAAAATCAACGAAGACGTGGTCATCCCGCTGCCGCGCATGGCCGAGTACACCGACGGCATTGAGCGCATCAACATCGAGCTGAGTCTGGCCAATAAGATCAAGCTGTGCGACGAACTGGAGGCCTTTTTGCGCAAGGGCAACCTGCCTCTCGGCAAGGCGGAAGACGCGGGCGATGTGCCTTCACCCGAGATGCTGGAAGACCGGGTGGTGCAGGCTTTGGCATTGGTTGGGGAAACTCGTGCGCTGTGGGCTGGCTGGCTGCAAAACGTCGATACGCTGTTCCCCGAGTTGCAAGACCATACCCTGCGCGCCAGCTGGAAAACCCAGCTCAAGGCACCGCTGCAAGCGATCTTCACCGGCGGCGCGTTTTTGCCGATATTTACCGAGTGCGTGGCGATTCACAAGCGCGTGCTCAAGGGCCGCGTGTGGGCCGCGCTGCACATGCATGCGGGCGATGGCAATGTACACACCAACCTGCCCGTGAATAGTGACGACTACGAGATGCTGCAAACCGCACGCCACGCGGTTGAACGCATCATGGTGCTGGCGCGCTCGCTCGACGGCGTGATTTCTGGCGAGCATGGCATTGGCATTACCAAGCTGGAGTTTTTGACCGATGCGGAACTGAAGCCGTTCGCTGACTACAAGGCGAAAGTAGATCCCGAGGGACGTTTCAACAAAGGCAAGTTGCTACGAAATCAGGAGCTTCTTGCGCCCGGATCTATTGGTTTGAAGGCCAAAAACACACCTGAAGTTGGTCAAAAAGAGCCTCTTTTGGCCGATTTGACCAATGCGTACACACCGAGCTTTGGGTTGATGGGCCATGAGTCCTTGATCATGCAGCAGTCCGACATTGGCGCGATTGCCGATTCGGTCAAAGACTGTCTGCGCTGCGGCAAGTGCAAGCCGGTCTGCGCCACGCATGTGCCGCGCGCCAATCTGCTGTACAGCCCGCGCAACAAGATTTTGGCGACATCGCTGCTGGTTGAAGCCTTTTTGTACGAAGAGCAAACCCGGCGCGGCGTGAGCATCAAGCATTGGCAAGAGTTTGAAGACGTGGCCGACCACTGCACGGTGTGCCACAAGTGTTTGAGTCCATGCCCGGTTGATATTGACTTTGGCGAAGTCTCGATGAACATGCGCAACCTGCTGCGCAAAATGGGTCAAAAAACCTTCCGCCCGGGCAACGTGGCGGCTATGGTGTTTTTGAACGCCACCAATCCGCAAACCATCAAGCTCATGCGCACGGCGATGGTCGATGTGGGTTTTAAAGCCCAGCGGCTGGCTAACAATTTGTTCAAACGCTTGGCGGCTAAGCAAACTGCAGCGCCGCCGTCAACTACTCGCAAAGCACCGATCAAAGAGCAGGTGATTCACTTCATCAATAAAAAAATGCCTGGCGGCTTGCCCAAGAAAACCGCACGCGCACTGTTGGACATTGAAGACAAAGACTACGTGCCCATCATTCGCAACCCGAAGGCCACCACGGCTGAGACGGAAGCGGTGTTTTACTTCCCCGGTTGCGGGTCTGAGCGCTTGTTCAGCCAGGTCGGTTTGGCCACGCAGGCCATGCTGTGGCATACAGGCGTGCAAACCGTGTTGCCACCTGGCTACCTGTGCTGCGGCTACCCGCAAAAAGGCAGCGGCCAGTTTGACAAGGCCGACAAAATCATCACCGACAACCGGGTGCTGTTTCACCGCGTCGCCAACACGCTGAACTACCTCGACATCAAAACCGTGGTGGTGAGCTGCGGTACCTGCTACGACCAGTTGCAGGGTTACGAATTTGACAAAATTTTCCCCGGCAGCCGCATCATTGACATTCACGAATATCTGCTGGAAAAAGGCATCACGCTGCGGCCTGAAAATGGCGATGGGAACGGATACCTGTTCCACGACCCATGCCACAGCCCGATGAAGCTGCAAGAGCCCATGAAAACCGTCAAAGCACTGCTGGGCGACAACGTGCTGAAGAACGAGCGTTGCTGCGGTGAGTCCGGCACGCTGGGCGTGACGCGGCCTGACATTTCTACCCAGGTGCGGTTTAGAAAAGAAGAAGAACTGCAAAAAGGCGAAGCCGCATTGCGAGCATCGGGTGCAGTGTCTTCAACGCAAAACGTCAAAATTTTGACCAGTTGCCCGAGCTGCCTGCAGGGCCTGTCACGCTACCAGGACGACATGAAAAATGGCCTGCTGGAAGCCGACTACATCGTCGTTGAAATGGCCAATCAAATACTCGGCAAAGACTGGCTGCAGACCTATGTTGATTCGGCCAATCATGGTGGTATTGAGCGGGTGCTGGTGTGACGACAACCGGTTGCCCTTTGTGCGAAACAGACGGCGGTTTGCTGATTTTCAAGAACGACCAATTTCGCGTCATTCAGGCCGTTGAAGCGGGTTTTCCGGCGTTTTACCGTGTGGTGTGGAATGCGCATGTGGCTGAGTTTTCAGACTTGTCGCTTGTTGAGCGTAACACCTGCATGAATGCTGTGGTGGCGGTTGAGGAGGTTTTGCGCGAACAACTCAAACCTACCAAAATCAACCTCGCCGCGCTGGGCAATGCCGTGCCGCATTTGCATTGGCATGTGATTGCCCGGTTTGACTGGGACAGCCACTTTCCGGGCTCGGTCTGGGCTGCGCCGCAGCGTGCAACGGATGCTGGACAACTCACGCAACTCGCTTTGCAGTGCGAGCAGGTCAATCGCCTGTTGGCTGCAAAACTTTCGGCCTGAATTTTTAGAAAGACAACACCATGGCAGGCTTACAAACCGACTCACCGACGCCCACGGCACTGACTGTTCACAGCAAGTCGCGCATTCTCGAGGTGGTTTTTTCAGACGGCGCTGCGTTCAACATTCCGTTCGAGTTGATGCGTGTGTATTCACCCTCGGCAGAAGTCCAAGGCCATGGCCCGGGCCAGGAAGTGCTGCAAACGGGCAAACGCGACGTTGGCGTGGTCGAGCTGGAGTCGATTGGCAACTATGCTGTGAAACCGGTCTTTTCAGACGGCCACGAGAGCGGCATATTTTCATGGGACTACCTCTACCACCTGGGTGCCAACCAAGACCAGTTGTGGAGCGACTACAACCGCCTACTTGAAGCCGCAGGCATGTCGCGTGACGCGACTATGAAAATCGCTGGAGGCCACAGTTGCAGCAGCCATTGATAGGTTTTCGCCCGGCTCGTTGTTTTTGCATCACAAAACACAGCAATGCCCTGATTCGCTCTAGGGTTGTCGTCATTCAATAGGCCAGCGCCCTCTAGCATTAACACCATGACCACCACCCATTTCGGTTTTCAATCTGTCGAGGAAAAAGACAAGGCCAAAGCGGTGCGCGGCGTGTTCGATTCTGTCGCGCCCAAATACGACCTGATGAACGACCTGATGTCGGTCGGCATGCACCGTGCATGGAAGGCTTACACCGTGCTGGTGGCCAACGTCAAACCGGGCCAGCGGGTGCTGGACATTGCGGGCGGCACAGGTGATTTGGCACTCGCGTTTGCACCCAAAGTGGGTGCAACAGGGCAGGTGGTTCACACCGATATCAATGAGGCCATGCTTCGCGAAGGTCGCAACCGCTTGCTGGATGCAGGTGTCAGCTTGCCAACGCTGGCCTGTGATGCTGAGCATTTGCCGTTTGCTGACAATTATTTTGATCTGGTCACCGTGGCCTTCGGCCTGCGCAACATGACGCACAAAGACGCTGCCTTACTGGAGATGAACCGCGTCCTCAAACCCGGTGGCAAACTGCTGGTATTAGAGTTTTCCAAGGTAGCCAAGCCGTTGACAAAAATTTACGATTGGTATTCGTTCAAGGTATTGCCCAAATTGGGCAAACTTGTAGCCAACGATGATTCAAGCTACCAGTATCTGGCAGAGTCAATTCGCATGCATCCTGACCAGGACGCGCTCAAAGCGATGATGCTGCAAAGCCGCTTTGGTCATGTGGACTATCACAACCTGTCTGGCGGGGTTGTGGCGTTGCATGTTGCAATCAAGTGTTGAAATTTTTGTATTGATTTTTTGCTGAAGGAGACGTTATGAAATTCTGGTCCATCATTGCCACTTGTGCGCTGGCTGTCACCATGACCCTGGCCGGCACAACAGCCGAAGCCGCCAAGCGCATGGGCGGCGGTAAATCCGTCGGCCAACAATCGTCGAACGTGACTAAGCGCGAAGCCGCACCTGCGACACCCGCTGCCCCTGCGGCGGCAGGTGCAGCCGCCGCCGCACCTAAAAAGCCGTGGGGCGCGATGCTGGGCGGCCTGGCGGCTGGCTTGGGTCTGGCCTGGTTGGCTTCATCGCTCGGTTTGGGCGGCGCAATGGCCAACATCATGATGTTCGCCTTGCTGGCCATCGTGGCGGTGGTGGTCATTGGTTTCATCATGCGCAAGATGAAAGGCGGCAACAACGCGCAGGGTCAATCGCCGTTTGCCATGCAGGGCGCAGGTAACGCCACCACACCGCGCAGCTACAGCCCTGAAAATGTCGGCAACGACGCATCAGCGCGCCCCTGGGAGCGCAACAGCATGGCGTTTGATGCCACCAAAACGACGGGTACCGGCTCAATGATTGGTTCAGGCTTGTCAGGCTCACAGTCATGGGGCGTGCCTGCTGACTTTGATGCGGACGGCTTTCTGAAGGCCAGCAAAGCCAACTTCATGACGCTGCAAGACGCCTGGGATCGCTCAGACATCAACAGCCTGCGCGCCATGATGACCGACGACATGCTGAGCGAAATCAAAACGCAATTGGCAGAGCGCGAATCCCACACCGGTGCGGGCGTTAACAAGACCGACGTGCAAATGCTGGACGCCAAGCTGCTGGGCATTGAAGAGATGGCCGATGTGTACATGGCCAGCGTCGAGTTCTCGGGCATGATCCGCGAAGACGCATCTGCTGGTGCGAGCCCGTTCCGCGAGGTGTGGAACATGACCAAGCCGCGCAATGGCAGCGGTGGCTGGTTAGTGGCCGGAGTTCAAGCTCTGCAATAAATGACTCGCTAACCCCTTGGGGTTAAATAATCCGTCAAAATCGGGAACGTATGAATAACACGTTCCCTTTTTCCTTTCTGGAATCCATCGCCACCCGTTTTCAGCCGCCCGCCTGGATGGTCAGTGAAATGCAACAGCGCCTGGTGCTATTTTTAAACCATGTCCTGATGCAGGAAAAAGAGGCGCAAGACCGCCTGGCCCGCAAAAAGGGCAGCGTGCTGCACATTCGCTGGGGTCTGTTTGAGCTCGATCTGCTCATCACGCCTGCGGGCTTGCTCGACAAAGCCAGCTCTGCTGCCAAGCCTGATTTGCTGATAGCCGTGTCCGTTGATTCACCCATGACATTGTTGCAATCAGCCATGGCTGGCAAACCACCACCCGTCAAAATCGAAGGAGATGTGCAACTGGCTGCCGAGCTGGGCTGGCTGGCTGAAAATCTGCGCTGGGATTTTGAAGAAGATTTGTCCCGCTTGGTGGGCGACATACCGGCTCATGCCATGGCAGACGCTGCCAAGAAGATTGGCCAAGCGGTGAAGTCGTTTTTAGCCACAGCGCCCGGCAGCCCTCTCAAGTCTGGCAGTGACGCAGTTATGAAAGCCGCTTCATGAGCCGGATTTTCAGAGGCACATTCATCGTCTGGACGGTGCTGCGTTTTGGCCTGGACGAGCTGGTGCTGGCCAGCTTTGAAAAGCCGTGGATCAAGCTGCTCAAACGCATCGTGTCGGTGGGGCGTGATTTGCGCGCGCCGCGCGGCGAAAGGCTGAGGGAGGCCTTGGAGAGTCTGGGCCCGATTTTCGTCAAGTTCGGTCAGGTCATGTCGACGCGACGCGATTTGCTGCCCCCCGACATTGCGGATGAGCTGGCCAGACTGCAAGACCGCGTGCCGCCGTTTGAATCATCGCTTGCGGTGGCGATGATTGAAAAATCATTTGGCAGGCCGCTGGATAAAATTTTTGCCAGCTTCGAGCACACGCCGATTGCCAGTGCGTCGATTGCCCAAGTGCATTTCGCGGTATTGCCAAATGGCCGCGAAGTCGCCGTTAAAGTGCTGCGGCCCAATATGAAGCCGGCGATTGAAAAAGATCTGGCGCTGATGCACATGATGGCGGGCTGGGTCGAAGGTGCGTCAGCCGATGGCAAACGCTTAAAGCCGCGCGAAGTGGTGGCCGAGTTTGACAAATACCTGCACGACGAGCTGGACTTGCTACGCGAAGCCGCCAGTGCAGCCCAGCTGCGGCGCAACATGGCCGGGCTGGACTTGGTCATGATTCCCGAAATGATTTGGGACTACTGCATGACTGATGTGATGGTGATGGAGCGCATGAAGGGCGTGCCGATCAGTCAAACCCAGCGTTTGCGTGATCTCGGTGTCGACATGAAAAAACTCGCACGCGATGGCGTGACGATATTTTTTACCCAAGTGTTTCGCGATGGTTTTTTTCATGGCGACATGCACCCCGGCAACATTCAGGTCAGCCTGGAACCGGCTACTTTCGGGCGTTTTATTTCGCTGGACTTTGGCATCGTGGGTACGCTGACCGAGACAGACAAAGAGTATTTGGCGCAAAACTTCAGCGCATTTTTCAGGCGTGACTACAAGCGTGTTGCCGAGCTGCACATTGAGTCAGGCTGGGTGCCTGCCAGCACCCGGGTTGATGAGCTGGAGTCGGCCATTCGCGCTTGCTGCGAGCCCTACTTTGACAGGCCGCTCAAAGAAATATCGCTGGGTCTGGTGCTGATGCGCTTGTTTCAAACCTCACGCCGCTTTCATGTCGAGATTCAACCGCAACTGGTGTTGCTGCAAAAAACCCTGCTCAACATTGAAGGACTGGGGCGTGAACTGGATCCGGATTTGGACTTGTGGAGCACCGCCAAACCGTTTTTAGAAAAATGGATGATTGAACAAGTCGGCCCTGAAAAGCTGCTGGCTCAGTTCAAGGCTGAGGCACCGTCGTATGCCAAGTTGCTACCCGCACTTCCCCGGCTTTTGTCAGACTACCTCAAACGCCAGCCCGATGCCAATCAGCGCGGCCTGGTAGAACTGCTGGCCGAGCAAAAGCGTACCAACAAATTGCTCCAGGGCATTATTTACGGTGGTGTGGGTTTTTTGCTGGGGCTGATTGCCATGCAGGTGTTGCTGCGGGTCAGGCTTTTTTAGGCGGCGGCTTATAATCATGGGCTTTGCTGCTGGTTTGTCCATGCGCGCATCAACCTGAAAATCCTCTCCTGAACCATGCCAATTTACGCCTACAAATGCGAGTCCTGCGGGCACAGCAAAGATGTTTTGCAGAAAATGTCAGATGCCCCTCTGGTGGATTGCCCGCAGTGCGGTGCGGCTACCTTTAAAAAGCAGTTGACCGTCGCTGGTTTTCAGCTCAAGGGTTCTGGCTGGTATGTCACTGATTTTCGTGATGGCAAAGGTGGCGCGGATAAGCCCAAAGAATCCGGCAGCACTGACAAGGCAGAAGCACCTGCTAGCACGGCCACCGATGCCACGGCCAAGCCTGCCAAATCTGAAACAACAACAGCGGCGCCAGCACCGTCCCCCGCACCTGCAGCAAGCCCAGCACCAGCCCCAAAGGCCGCACCATGATGGCCGCCATTCGCAAATGGTTGCTGGCTGGCTTGCTGGTGTTGGTGCCGCTGGCCATCACGGTCTGGTTGCTGAACTGGTTCATCGCCACACTGGACCAAACCTTGCAAATCCTGCCGGGTGAGTGGCAGCCCGATACCCTTATCGGTTTTCATATTCCCGGCTTTGGTGTGTTGCTGGCGTTGGCCATTGTTCTGACCATTGGTGCAGTTGCCAGCAATTTTTTGGGCAAAAGACTGGTCAGCTGGTGGGATGCGCTGCTCGGGCGGATTCCTATCGTTCGCTCGATTTATTCCAGCGTCAAGCAGGTGTCAGACACACTGTTTTCAGAAAACGGCAACGCTTTTCGCAAAGCCTTGCTGGTGCAGTGGCCGCGTGAAGGGGTGTGGACGATTGGCTTTCAAACGGGTGCGCCCGGCGGCGACGTGGTGAATCATTTGCCCGGCGACTACCTGAGTGTTTACGTGCCCACCACACCCAACCCGACCGGTGGCTACTTCGTCATGCTCAAGCGTGAAGACTGCATCGAACTCAAAATGAGCGTCGATGAAGCCCTGACTTATGTTATCTCCATGGGCGTCGTCGTGCCTGGCAGTGCTGCCACCTACAAACCAAAATAATTATTTATCTATGTCTTCACAAATGCGATCTAACTATTGTGGTCTGGTGACCGAAGCCCTGATGGGCCAAACCGTCTCTCTTTGCGGCTGGGTGAACCGCAGACGCGACCACGGCGGCGTTATTTTTGTTGATTTGCGCGACCGCGAAGGCTATGTGCAAGTCGTGTGCGACCCGGATCGGGCCGACATGTTCACCACCGCCGAAGGCGTGCGCAACGAGTTTTGCATTCAGGTCAAAGGCATCGTGCGTGCGCGCCCTGTTGGCACGGTCAATGACAATTTGAAAAGCGGCAAGATTGAAGTGCTGTGCCACGAGATGACGGTGCTCAATGCGAGTGTGACGCCGCCGTTTCAGCTTGACGACGACAACCTGTCAGAGACCACGCGCCTGACGCACCGCGTGCTGGATTTGCGCCGCCCCTACATGCAAAACAACCTGATGCTGCGCTACCGCGTGGCGATGGAGACCCGCAAGTTTCTGGATGCCAATGGTTTCATCGACATTGAAACGCCGATGCTGACCAAAAGCACACCCGAAGGCGCGCGCGATTACTTGGTGCCAAGCCGCGTCAACGAAGGCATGTTTTTTGCGCTGCCGCAAAGCCCGCAATTGTTCAAGCAGTTGCTGATGGTGGCCGGTTTTGACCGCTACTACCAGATCACCAAGTGCTTTCGCGACGAAGATCTGCGCGCTGACCGCCAGCCCGAATTCACACAGATTGATATTGAAACGTCCTTCATGGGCGAGCAGGACATTCGCGACATGTTCCAAGGCATGATTAGCAACATTTTCAAAACTGTTTTGAACACGGATCTGGGTGAGTTCCCCGTCATGGCCTACGCCGATGCGATGCATCGCTTCGGCTCAGACAAGCCTGATTTGCGCGTGAACATGGCGTTCACTGAACTCACCGACGTGATGGCTGACGTTGACTTCAAGGTCTTCAGCGTGCCTGCGACGACACCTGGCGGTCGTGTGGTTGCGTTGCGTGTGGCAGGCGGTGCTGAAATGCCGCGCAGCGAAATTGATGCCTACACCGAATTCGTCAAAATTTACGGTGCCAAAGGCCTGGCCTGGATCAAGGTCAACGATATCGCCAAGGGCAAAGAAGGCCTGCAAAGCCCCATCGTCAAAAACATCCACGACGCAGCCATTGCCGAAATATTGAAGCGCACAGGCGCAGCCAACGGCGACCTACTGTTCTTTGGTGCTGACAAGGCAAAAATCGTCAACGACAGTATTGGCGCACTGCGTTTGAAGGTCGGCTTGAGCGCCCTGGGTAAAAAGCTGGGTCTGTTCACGCCAGGCTGGAAGCCATTGTGGGTGGTGGACTTCCCCATGTTCGAGCATGACGAAGCCAACAACCGCTGGAGCGCGGTACACCACCCCTTCACCGCGCCCAAAGACGGCCACGAGGACTGGATGGACACCGACCCAGGGCGCTGCATCGCCAAGGCCTATGACATGGTGCTCAATGGCTGGGAGCTCGGTGGCGGCTCGGTGCGTATCCACCAGGCCGATGTGCAGAGCAAAGTGTTTGACGCCCTGAAAATTGGCCCGGAAGAAGCGCAAGAAAAATTCGGCTTTTTACTCGATGCCCTGCAATACGGCGCACCACCGCACGGCGGCCTGGCCTTTGGCCTGGACCGCATCGTAACGATGATGACCGGCGCAGAGTCCATCCGCGACGTGATTGCCTTCCCGAAAACCCAGCGCGCCCAGTGCCTGCTGACGCATGCGCCGAGTCCGGTGGATGAGAAGCAGTTGAAAGAACTTCACATTCGTCTGCGCGCTCCAGCAGTCGCCTAGTTTTCATTTGTGAAGGCTGGCAACGGCAGGTAGTGGAGGTCATGAAAAACTTCAAAATACCTGAATCCGTTCTGGTCGTCATCCACACGCCTGAGCTCGATGTGCTGCTGATTGAACGCGCTGACCACCCTGGCTTTTGGCAAAGCGTGACGGGCTCCAAAGACAGCTTGCAAGAAAATTTGCAACTAACGGCTCAGCGTGAGGTGTTTGAAGAAACGGGCATCAACGCTCTTGCCGCTGAATTCATGGATTGGTCAGTCTCAAATATCTACGACATTTACCCCGCCTGGCAACACCGCTATGCACCCGGCGTCACCCGCAACACTGAACATGTCTTCAGCTTGTGTGTACCCACCGGAACGCCAATTACGCTGAGTCCCAGCGAGCACACGGCATTTCAGTGGCTGCCTTACCGCGCGGCTGCGGATGCCTGCTATTCACCCTCCAATGCAGAGGCAATACTGATGTTGCCCCGATTTATAACGTAACCTTGGGGCAATGAAGCCAAGCCGCCAGCCAGATAAAAGAGCCCGACACGTCGCTGAAAATCTGCGACTGTTTCAAGGTGGTCGCGAGTATTTCCCAGCTTTGATTGAAGCGATTGACGGCGCTGCTGCCTGGATGCAGATGGAGACTTACCTGTTTGATATTTTTGGCGCGGGTGCTGATGTGGCCAATGCCTTGATTCGCGCGGCTCAGCGTGGGGTGACGGTGCAGGTACTGGTCGATGGCATTGGCTCGCACCCACTGCCGCCCGAGTGGCAAGAAAAAATGCGCAGCTCAGGCGTGCAATGGTGCGTGTACTCGCCTCTGGCTTCCAGCTGGTCGCTCTTGCGGCCACTGGCCTGGCGCCGGTTGCATCGCAAGCTGTGTGTGATTGATCAGCACAGGGTGTTTTGCGGCGGCATCAATGTGCTGGACGATTTTTATGACCCCAACCACGGCGCATTGACAGAGCCCCGGTTTGACTTTGCCATTTCAGCCACCGGGCCGCTGGCCATTGATGCGGCCGAGGCCGTCACGCTGCTGTGGTGGCGCGTACAAGCTGGCTACAGCGCACGCCAACGGCATTTAAGTGCTGCCTGGGAGGCGTTCAAGGCAGCGGGTTACGGTGGCCGCACAACAGCAGCATTGCCACCTGCTTCTCCTGCACAGCCGGGCAGCAATATGCCGGTTGCCCATGCAGCATTGGTTTTGCGTGACAACCTGCGCAACCGCAGCAGCATTGAAAAAAGTTACCTCAAGGCCATCGGCCATGCCAGGGCCGACATTGTGATTGCCAACGCCTATTTTTTACCCGGTGGCAAGCTGCGTCGGGCGCTGATTGGCGCGGCGCGGCGCGGCGTTAAAGTCACAGTGCTGCTGCAAGGCCGGTACGAATACTTCATGCAGTACCACGCCTCGCGGCCTGTGTTTGATGCACTGCTCAAAGAAGGCATTGAAATCCATGCCTACGCCAAAAGCTTTTTGCATGCCAAAGTGGCGGTCATTGATGGTCATTGGGCAACGGTTGGCTCGTCAAATCTGGACCCTTTGAGCTTGCTGCTCGCGCGCGAGGCCAATGTGGTGATTGAAGGCGCAGCGTTTGCGAACGAGTTGCGCGACTGTTTACTGGGTGCTGTTGCGCTACAAGATGGCCGTATCGACCCTTTGGCTCACTCTCAACGGCCCGTCGTCAAACGCATGCTGGACTGGTTTGCTTACGGTGTGATGCGGGTATTGCTGTGGGTGACTGGCAAGCGTTATTGATAGCCTGCCCCTATGCAAGATTTGATTGTTCAGCGACCTGAAGGCCTGTACTGCCCGCCAGGTGATTTTTACATTGACCCGTGGCGCGCAGTAGACCGCGCTGTGATCACCCACGCCCATGCGGACCACGCACGCACGGGCCACGGCCACTACCTGGCTGCTGCCCCGGCTGAAGGCGTGCTGCGTTCGCGCTTGGGCCAGGGCATTGCGCTGCAAGCCGTGCAATACGGTGAAGTGGTCACGCACAACGGCGTCACAGTGTCGCTGCATCCCGCAGGCCATGTGCTTGGTTCTGCGCAAGTGCGTTTGCAACACGGCGGCCAGACCTGGGTGGCCAGTGGCGACTACAAGGTTGCACCCGATGCCACCTGCGTGCCGTTTGAAGCCGTGCGCTGCGATGTTTTTATCACCGAATCCACTTTCGGCTTGCCGATTTACCGTTGGCGACATGATGCCGAAGTATTTGCAGAAATCAATGCCTGGTGGGCCGCCAACGCGGCATTGGGCAGAGCCAGCGTTCTGATGTGCTACAGCTTTGGCAAGGCGCAGCGCATTTTGAGTGGGGTGGATGCGTCAATAGCGCCTATCGTTGTTCACAGTGCGATTCAAACACTCAACACGGCGTATCGAGATGCGGGTGTGAAGTTGCCTGATACGAAGTTGGTCAGTGAAGTACAAGATCCGGCAGACTTCAAACACGCCTTGGTGTTGTGCCCACCGAGTGCCGCAACGGGGCCATGGATAAAAAGATTCGGTGATTTCAGCGATGCGTTTGCCAGCGGTTGGATGCAGTTGCGCGGCGCGCGCCGACGTGGCAGTTATGACAAAGGCTTTGTGCTGAGTGACCACGCCGACTGGCCGGGGCTGATGGGTGCGATTGGTGCGACCGGTGCGCAGCGCGTCATCGTCACGCATGGCAGCATTGCGGTGATGGTGCGGTATTTGACGGAACAAGGGCTGCAGGCTGAGTCTTTTCAAACCGAGTACGGCGACGACGCAGCTGAAGAAAAAGTCGCTGTATGAAGCACTTTGCAGCGCTTTTTACCGAGCTGGACAGCACCACCTCAACCAATGCCAAAGTGCTGGCGTTACAGCAATATTTTCAAATCGCAACGCCAGCCGATGCGGCTTGGGCGGTGTATTTTTTATCGGGCGGCAAGCCCAGGCAAGTGGTTAAAACTGCGGCCCTGCGCGCCTTGGCGCGCGAGGCAGCGGGCGTCGACGACTGGCTGTTTGACGAGTGCTATCAGGCTGTGGGCGACCTGGCCGAAACCATTGCCTACATCTTGCCGCTGGACTTTGAGGCATCTGATATCGGGCTGGCCGTGTGGATGGAAGAACGCTTGCTGCCCTTGCGCGGCTTGGGTGAAGAAGAGATAGCTCAGCGCATCAAAAGCTATTGGCGCGAGCTGGATTCTCGTGGGCGTTTTTTGCTCATCAAACTGGTCGGTGGCGGTTTTCGTGTCGGTGTCAGCAAGCTGCTGGTGCAACGCGCGCTGGCTGCGCATTCAGGCATTGACGCTAAGCGCATTGCGCAGCGCATGATGGGTTATGTCGATGCCAAGGTACTGCCGACCGCTAGCAAATTTGAAGCGCTTTGCGCCCGTAATGATTCGGGCGTGGCCGATTTAATGGATGCAGGCCAGCCGTACCCGTTCTTTTTGGCGCATCAGCTCGACACCCCCCTTGAAGCGTTGGATGCCAAGCTCGGCCCAGTCAGCGACTGGCAAGTCGAGTGGAAGTACGACGGCATTCGGGGGCAAATCGTCAAGCGGGCTTCTCAGGTGTGGGTCTGGTCGCGTGGGGAGGAACTGGTGACGGAGCGCTTTCCTGAAATTGTGGCGCTGGCTGCTGGTTTGCCCGATGGCACGGTGCTGGATGGGGAGATCATGGTGTGGGCTAACGCTTTACTCCCTCTCCCTCTGGGAGAGGGCAGGGGTGAGGGCTCTCCGGCTTCGTTTGCGCTTTTACAGCAACGCATTGGCCGCAAAACGCTGGGTAAAAAAATACTCGCCGATGCGCCCGTTACCTTCATGGCTTACGACTTGCTGGAAGCAGATGGTCAGGACATTCGGATGCAGCCGCAGCATGCACGCCGTCATCTGCTGGAACAAGTTCTGTGCGGTACAGACTTGAAAATATCGCCGATTGAGCGCCTTGCGTCATGGGCTGGCTTTGCCGCGCTGAGGACTGAATCACGGGCGCGTGGGGTTGAGGGCTTCATGCTCAAACGCCTGGATGCAGCGTATGGAACAGGTCGAACCAAAGCCGACGGCCTGTGGTGGAAGTGGAAGATTGAACCCATGACCATCGACTGCGTGCTGATCTACGCACAAGCTGGCCACGGCCGCAGAGCATCGCTGTACACCGACTACACCTTCGCCGTCTGGAATCGCCCACCCGTCAGCAAAGACGAAGCCGATGCCGTCGTCAAAGCCATTGAAAAACGCGAACCCGCCAAAGACCGCGCCGCGACGGGCCGCCCCGAGCAAGCGGCGGCCCCCTCGGGGGGCAGCGAACCACACGAAGTGGGAAGCGTGGGGGCGATACCGCTGCAACTGGTGGCGTTTGCCAAAGCCTATTCAGGCCTGACCGACGAAGAGTTCAAGCAGATCGACAGCGTGATCCGCAAAACCACACTCGAAAAGTTTGGCCCGGTGCGCAGCGTCAAGCCAACGCTGGTGTTTGAGCTGGGTTTTGAAGGCATCAACCTGAGCCCGCTCCACAAAAGCGGTATTGCTGTGCGCTTTCCGCGCATGTTGCGTATCCGCAGTGACAAGCCGCTGCACGAGGCCAACACACTGAATGATCTTAAATTGCTATTAAAATAGTAGCTGCTTGCGCCCGTATTTGTTGGTCTAGAGGCCTAAAACATAGGTAAAATAGGTATAAAACAGGGGTTTTTAGCGGTTTGGTAACATGAAGCATGCTTATGAAATCAACTACTTCATTACAAGACACCACAGACGAGGGGACGCCAGTCTCCGTCAAAATCCGCGAACGCTTGGCCGCTGCCAAAAAGCGCTTTAACGCCAATGACAACATTTCCCAGTTCATTGAGCCTGGCGAGCTGGAAAAGCTGCTGGACGAAGTAGAACTCAAGATGAAGGGCGTCCTTAGCAGCATGGTGATTGACACCGAGACGGATCACAACACCAACAACACCGCGCGGCGCGTGGCCAAAATGTATTTGAATGAGGTCTTCAAGGGCCGCTACGTGCCAGCGCCGGCGGTCACTGAATTCCCCAACGCCGAGCACTTGAACGAGCTGATGATCGTCGGGCCCATCACGGTGCGCAGCGCCTGCTCACACCACTTTTGCCCAGTGATTGGCAAGGTCTGGATAGGCGTGCTGCCCAATGAGCACACCAATGTGATTGGCCTGTCCAAATACGCGCGACTGGCTGAATGGGTGATGGGTCGTCCGCAAATCCAGGAAGAAGCCGTGGTGCAACTGGCGGATCTGATCATGGAGAAAACTTCGCCTGATGGCCTGGCCATCGTGATGGAAGCGACGCACTTTTGCATGGGCTGGCGCGGCGTCAAAGACCTGGACAGCAAGATGATCAACTCGGTCATGCGCGGCGTGTTTTTAAAAGACCCGAATTTGCGCCGTGAGTTTTTGTCGCTGATTCCCAAAACGTCCTCTCAATAATTTTCAGCAACCTGAGAAACCCACCATGCTGGTCCGCCTTCTTTACGCCAGTCGTCTGGCCGATACCGAATCCACCACAGCCACAGAGTCCATCCTGGCGCAGTCGCGGGCTCACAACCCGGCCAGTGGCATCACGGGCATTCTTTGCTATGGCGGCGGTATTTTTTTGCAGGCGCTTGAAGGCGGCCGCATGCAGGTCAGCGAGCTGTATGGTCACATTCAAAAAGACGTGCGCCACAAAGATGTGGTGTTGTTGCACTATGAAGAAATCATGGAGCGCCGCTTTGGCGGCTGGACAATGGGCCAGGTTAACGTGGCCAAGCTCAACACCTCCATCTTGCTGAAGTATTCTGAAAAGCCCGAGTTCAACCCGTATGCGGTGTCGGGGCAGGTGTCGCTGGCGCTGCTGGAAGAGCTGATGGCCACCGCGTCCATCATTGGTCGTTCATAAATTGCCACTGCTGCTGGGTTGCGACTTTTCCAGCAGCCCAACCCGCCAAAAACCGATTGTTTTAGCCCTTGGTGCGTCTAAAGACGGGCGTGTGCAGCTATTAAAATTAGAGCAGATCGCATCGCTTGATGCGTTTGATGAGTGGCTGACCCAGCCGCAAAGCTGGCTTGGCGTGTTTGACTTGCCGTTTGGCTTACCGCGCGAGCTGGTGGAACATCTGGGCTGGCCACGCACCTGGCCAGAGCTGATCAAACACTACGCCACCTTGAGCCGCGACGACATTCGCGCCACCTTTGCCGCGTTTTGCAACGCGCGTCCAGTTGGCGGCAAGTTCGCCCATCGCGCAGCCGACAAACCCGCAGGCTCCAGCCCGTCGATGAAATGGGTTAACCCGCCTGTGGCCTTCATGCTGCATGCGGGCGTGCCGCGCTTGCTGGATGCGGGCGTGCATTTGCCTGGTTTGCATGCGGGCGACACAACCCGCGTGGCACTGGAAGGCTACCCCGGCCTGCTGGCGCGTGAGGTGCTGGGCAACCGCAGCTACAAAAGCGACGACAAAGCCAAACAAACGCCCGAGCGGCTGATTGCCCGCAAAGATTTGATCACCGCGCTAGAACTGGGCCAAACCCGCCTGAAGCTGCGGCTCAAACTGACCCACGCCCAGCGCGACATGCTGGTCGGCGATGCCAAAGGCGATGCGCTGGACGCTGTGCTGTGTTTGATGCAGGCGGCCTGGGCGCAAGGTCAGCACGATCAGGGCGCGCCGCTTTACGGTTTGCCGCCCGATGTTGATCCGCTTGAGGGCTGGATAGTGACGGCTTGAATGCCGACCACCTCAACACCGTCACGCATGTAGTGGTCATTGCCGCCGTACACCACCATTTGCCGCGCCACACGGTCGCCCAGCACTTTGCTGACCTGGTGCAGGCTTTTGGCAAAGTCAGCATGGTAAGTTTGTGACGACTTGATTTCTACCAGCCCCAGCTTGCCGGGTGGCAAACCGTTTTCAACGATTAAGTCTACTTCTTGGCCGTTGCTGTCGCGCCAAAAATGCAGACGTGCCCGTTCGCCCTGGTTTTCAAAATACTTGGCAAATTCGGTGATCACCAAATTCTCAAACAAATGCCCACGCAAAGGGTGCGTGGTCAACTGAGCTGGGTCGTCAATGCCCATCAGCCAGGCGGCCAAACCGGTGTCATAAAAATACAGCTTGGGTGATTTGATGAGTCGTTTGCCGAGATTTTCAAACCACGGCGGCAGCAAGAACAGCACATAACCTGTTTCAAGCAGATTGATCCAGGTGGTAATGGTTGTTTGCGACACACCCACATCGTTGGCCAAGCTTTGGAAGTTAACAATCTGCCCAACGCGACCTGCGCATAGCCGCACCATGCGCCGAAATTCTGGCAAGCTGCGCAGCTCGACCAGTTCGCGCAAATCACGCTGGATATAGGTTTCAAAATAGTCGTTGAAAAAATCTGCAGGCTTGATGCGCTGGGTATGCACCGCCGGGTAGCCACCACAGTGCATCAAGCGGTGCGTGCTGTGAGGCAAGCCCGCATGACGCAGCTCCAGCAAAGACAAAGGCAACAGCCGTAGTACAGCGGTGCGCCCCGCCAGAGATTGGCGTACAGCGCCCATCAAATCAAGCTGCTGGCTGCCCGTCAGGACAAACTTGCGCGGATCTTTTGAGTCGGGCTGCTGCGCTTGAGAAAATCGCCACTCATCCACATGCACCTGAATCGACGACAAAATATCTGGCAGGCGCTGCACTTCGTCCAGAATCGCACCGCCTGGAAATTGCGCCAAAAACCCGCGCGGATCGGTTTGTGCAAATTGGCGCGTGTTGGCGTCTTCCAGGTTGGCATATGGCAAGTGCGCAAAAGCCTGGCGGCAAAGCGTCGTCTTGCCCGACTGGCGCGGCCCAGTGAGCGTGACCACCGAGTAGGGCTTGGCGCGCCGTACAAGAGCCTGAAGTAACTGTCTTTGGATGGTCATAAGTTATGCAAAATCAAAGTTGTACTTGGATTTTACATAAACTAGGGATCAACGCCAGTCATGCAAAAAGACGGGAATTAATTGGTGTCAGACTCCAATTAAATCGCTGATTCAGACTTTTCGGTTTATAAATTTCCATACTTGTTCTCCTTCTTTCATCAATCGTAGTTTCAGTGCCCAGTACTTATCCGCCCCGCGCTGAGCGCCCGAACACTTTAGGGTCGTCTCGGGTGTTGGTTGTGTTGCTGTTGCCCGCTTGGCTTGGCTGACTTGTAATGGCGGGCACGTTGCCATTGATGGCGACGCGGGGATTGCTGGTGTCTGATGTGTAGGCGTTGATCATGCCGTCGGGGTTGCGATCCCATGTGCTGGCTATGTTGGCTAGTACATTGACACATAAATAACGAAACCTTATTAAACTCTAGGTATCGCCATCCGGCATACAAAGGAGTGGTCATGCGTCAGACGGAACTCACCTTGAGCGAAGAAGATCGCTTGGTCATCGA
>JBASFP010000063.1:0-7369 GCA_049653085.1 Polaromonas sp. | reverse complement strand
GCTTGGAACTGGATTCGGTTCATTGCCATGGTGATACCTCTGTTAATAACTGTGTATATATACAGTATTAAGCATCTCTCAAGCAATGTCAAGTTTGTCTGAGGCAGGTATCTAATCAGGCAATTTGGGCTGTAGCTGAATGAATATGGGCGCAAGCAGCTACTAAAAATATAGCAAATTTCAACGTATTTTTCATGATTTCCCCTGTTAAAAATAAAAACCGACTCGACTGGGGTTTATTCTTAAGGGTAAACATGTAGTTGCCGTGACATTCGGCAAATTTGCCGCTGACAAAACCAGCCGTTTTGTGCATAACTCCCCTTAAAATCGAAAATTATTTAAAAGTTACTGGAGAGACAAGCCCATGAGTACCCAAGCCGCCACCGCCCCGCAAGCCGCCCCGTCCATGGAAGACCGTGACGGCAAAATCTGGATGGATGGCCAGATGGTTGAGTGGCGCGACGCCAAAATCCACGTGCTCACCCACACCCTGCATTACGGCTGCGGCGCTTTTGAGGGTGTACGCGCTTACAAACTTCAAGATGGTGGCACGGGCATTTTCAGACTTGAAGAGCACACCGAGCGGCTCTTTAACAGCGCCAAAATTTTGCGCATGAAGATCCCATTCACGCAAGCTGAAGTCATGCAGGCCACGCTTGATGTGGTGCGCGTCAACAACCTGCCCAGTTGCTACATTCGCCCACTGACCTGGATCGGCTCTGAAAAGCTCGGCGTGTCGCCCAAGGGCAACAAAATTCATTTGATGATTGCCGCCTGGCCCTGGGGCGCGTATCTGGGTGACGAGGGCTTGAAGCGCGGCATTCGCGTCAAAACCTCCAGCTTTACCCGCCATCACGTCAACATCACCATGATCCACGCCAAGGCGGTGAGCAACTACACCAACTCGATTCTGGCGAACATGGAAGCCACTGACGAGGGCTACGACGAGGCGCTGCTGCTGGACCCGCAAGGCTTTGTGTCTGAAGGCGCTGGCGAGAACGTGTTTGTGGTGCGCAAAGGTGTGGTTTACACGCCAGACTCCAGCGCTGGCGCATTGAACGGCATCACCCGCAACACGATTTTTTCGATCTGCAAAGACCTCGGCATTGAGATCAAAGAAAAAGCCATCACCCGTGATGAAATTTACATCGCTGACGAAGCATTCTTCAGCGGCACAGCGGCAGAGGTGACGCCGATTCGTGAGTTGGACCGGGTTGAGATTGGCAGCGGCTCACGCGGCCCAATCACCGAAAAAATCCAGGCTGCGTTTTTTGACATCGTCAACGGCCGCAACCCGAAATACGCAAGCTGGCTGGCCAAGGTTTAAGCACCATGACGACCCCAACTTACGTGTCTTCCCACATCGAGCTGTTGGCAACAGACCTGAACGCCCAAGGCGGCGTGTACTGCCCCAGCGCCAAAGCGCACATGCAAATCTACAGCAGCCACCCCAAGATCTACCTGGACGTGGCGCGCACAGGCAGCGCCAAGTGTCCGTATTGCGGCACGGTTTACGAGCTCAAAGCGGGCGAGCATGCGGGCAGCCATCATTGAACAAGCCGCGAATTAATTGGAGTCTGACCCCAATTAAACCAATTAAAAGGCGAGTTAACTTCTTTAATTGGGGTCAGACTCCAATTAAATTCTGGTTTTGATGCGTTCTCTGGTTATTGCCCCGCAATGGATCGGCGATGCGGTCATGACCGAGCCTTTGATGCGCCGCTTGGCTGCCAGAGGTGAGAGGTTGACAGTGGGAGCGCTGCCTTGGGTGGCACCGGTTTACCGGGCAATGCCGCAAGTCGCTGAGGTCATTGAGTTCCCGTTTGCGCATGGTGGCTTGCAGTTCAAGGCGCGGCGCAGCATTGCCAAGCGGATTGAGGGGCAGTTTGATGCGGCCTATGTGTTGCCCAACTCGCTGAAAAGCGCGCTGCTGCCTTTTTTAGCCAGCATCCCCAAACGCATTGGCTACTTGGGTGAGGCGCGCATTGGGCTGCTGACGCATCGGCTCAAAAATCCTAAAAATCGGCCGCCCATGGTGGCGTTTTATTCAGCGCTGAGTGGTGAAGCAGGCATTGACGCTGATCGCCCGCAATTGCAGGTGCCTGAAGGGGAGATGAACGAAACCCTGACTGAACTAGGGCTGCAGCGCGGCGCCTACAACGTGTTTGCGCCGGGCTCTGAATACGGGCAGGCCAAACGCTGGCCTGCCGCGCACTATGCGGCGCTGGCCAACAAGCTGGCTGGCTCGGTGGTGCTGCTGGGCTCTGGCAAAGAGACTGATTTGTGCTCCGAGATCGCCGAAAAGGCAAAAAACTGCCTGAATTTTGCAGGAAAAACGACTCTAGCCCAAGCAATACGGGCGCAAGCAGCTAGTAAATTGATAGTGACCAATGACTCAGGCCTGATGCATATTGCCGCTGCCCTGGGCGTGCCGCAGGTGGCGATTTTTGGCTCCAGCAGCCCGCTGCACACGCCGCCATTGAGCGACAAGGCTGTTGTGTTGTGGCTCAAGAATGATGCCGCCTACCAGCCACCGCTGGACTGCGCGCCGTGCTTTGAGCGGGTGTGTCCGCTGGGCCACACACGTTGCCTGAATGACATCACGCCTGAGCGGGTGTTGGCTGCCTTGCCAACTTAAAGAAGACAAAAAAAGACCACCCGAGGGTGGTCTTGTAAAAGCCTTCTTTTTACAGAAGGCTGTCGTTGGGAGATCGACTGGAAGTTGCCCTTTTGGGTTTCCCAAGTGTTTTGCCGACAGGTTGTGACAGCAACATCTTTATCATGCCGAAAGACTGTTCAATTGAACATCCTCCAAGTAGATGAGAAAGCTGGTTACAGGCACGAATGTCGTGGTTGACGCCACAGGATTTTCAGGCCTGACGCATCGGCAGTTCAACCACGAAGGTGGCGCCGCCTCCAGGCCGCGCCTCACAGCGCACCGTGCCGCCATGCCGCTCGCTGATGGACTTGACCAGTGCCAGACCCAGGCCGACGCCGCCTTCGCGCTCGCTGGCACCGGGCAGGCGGTAAAAAGGCTCAAAAATGCGTTCGCGTTGCGATGGGGGTACGCCCGGGCCGCGGTCGTGGACAGCGATTTCGGCAAAGGGATGGCTGTTGATCTGCTTTTCTGTCAGTTCAAGGGTCACATCACCCCCGCTGGCGTCAATAACACCATAGCGCTTGGCGTTTTCCAGCAGGTTGCGCATCAATCGGCGCAGCAAGCGCGGCGAGCCGTCAAGCACCAGGCTTTGCCCGGTGGCAGACAAGCCAAGCTCGGCATTGGCCCGGGCGCATTCTTCAGCCGCCAGCCCGGTCAAATCCAGCGACTCAAACGGTTCTGCATCAGCCTGTTTGGCATCCAGCCTGCTGGCCAAAAGAATTTCGTCAATC
Source organism: Polaromonas sp. (assembly GCA_049653085.1). GTDB lineage: Bacteria > Pseudomonadota > Gammaproteobacteria > Burkholderiales > Burkholderiaceae_C > Polaromonas. The sequence continues at coordinate 3,979 of JBASFP010000063.1, read as the reverse complement.
AGTTGATCCAGCTCAGAGATGCTGCGGGAGATTTCAATCCGCTGCGGCGATGAGGTGTCAAGGTTCATCAGTTCAAGGCTCATGCGGATGCGTGCCAGCGGCGAACGTAATTCATGCGACGCATTGGCCAGCAGCGACTTGTGCGAGTTCATCAGCGTTTCAATGCGCTGGGCGGCCTGGTTAAAGCGTTGGGCTAAAAAGGCCACCTCATCATTGCCATCGGCCTTCAGGCGGGTTGACAAATCGCCGGTGCCCCAACGCTCCACACCGCTTTGCAGTGATTCGAGTCGCAGCGTGAGCCGCCGGATGATGGGGTACGAGCCCAGTGCCACCGCCAGGCCAACCAGACCCAACATCCAGCCAAACCCAAAGCCAAATGGCAGTCGGTTCAAAGCACCAGCAGGCGGGCGCGGTGGCCGGGGCAGTTGCAGGTTCAGGATTTGGCCGTCTTTGGTGACCAGATCAAACTCCAGCCCGTCGCCCAGTTTTCGGTTAAGCCGGGTTTGCGCAGTACCAATGATTTCACCCGCCTTGTTGCGTACCACCAGTTCACGAATGGGTAACTGTGGCGGCTCTTTGGTATAGCGCCAGGCAGCGGCCACAGCAAAGGTCAACACCACCACGGTGGCCACCACGGCCAGCCAGATGCGAACGTAAAGCCGTGACGTCAAGCGTGACCACATAAATTTTTTAGATCAATCTTGCTGCTTGGCAAACACATAACCCACACCGCGCACGGTCAAAATGCGCTTCGGGTCTTTGGCGTCAATTTCAATCGCATTGCGGATGCGGCCCATGTGGACGTCAATCGAACGATCAAAAGCCTCCAGCTCGCGGCCGCGCACGGCCTCCATGATCTGGTCGCGGGTCAGCACCCGGCCTGCACGTTCAGCCAATGCCACCAGCAAGTCAAACTGGTAAGACGTCAGCTCGCAGGGTTTGCCACTGACGGTAACGATGCGTGCATCGCGGTCAATCTCCAGCGAGCCAAAGCGCATGGTTTTGTGCATGCCGCCGCCGCTGGTCGCCTCCGCGCCGCGCCTGAGCACCGCCCGAATGCGCGCCAGCAATTCACGCGGCTCAAACGGTTTGGGCAAATAATCGTCAGCGCCAATCTCCAGGCCCACAATGCGATCCATCGGGTCGCCCTTGGCGGTCAGCATCAGCACCGCAGTGGCCGGGTGGCTGGCCTTGATGCGGCGGCAGACCTCCAGGCCGTCCATGTCGGGCAGCATCAGGTCCAGAATCACCAGGTCTGGCGGCGTGCCTTGCAGTGCGTCCAGGCCACTGGCAGCATCCGCCGCGTGGGTAAAAGCGTAGCCGGACTGGCGCAGGTATTCACCCACCATGGTCGCCAGGCGGGTGTCGTCTTCAATCATTAACAGTTGTTGTGCCATCAGTGCATCCTCAAGGGTGGGTGGCAAGCGGGGTTGTCGCTTGGGTAAAGATGGGGTAAAACTCAGAATTCAAGCTTCCAACGCAAAGCCGCAAAGGACGCAAAGAAAGATAAGTAAAACCAAAAAATTAAAATTGTCGATCTTTGCGTTACTTCGCGTCTTCGCGTCTTTGCGTTGGATGTTTATGCCGCGCTGCCATCCACACCAGCACCAGCACCGGCAAACCCAGCAATGCCGTGGCTGTAAAAAAGTTGCCATAACCAAACGTATCGACATACTTGCCTGAATAGCCCGCCAAAAACTTGGGCAACAGCAGCATCATGGAGCTGAACAGCGCGTATTGTGTGGCTGAGTAGTTGATGTTGGTCAGGCTCGACAAATAGGCAATAAACGCCGCTGATGCAATGCCGCTGGACAGGTTGTCGGCAGATATCACAAACGTCAAACCCATCACGTCGTGCCCACGGGTTGTGAGCCAGGCAAACAGCAGGTTACTGCCTGCGCTGAGCACCGCGCCCAGCATCAGCACCTTCATCACGCCATAGCGCATGGCCAGCACACCGCCGACAAAGGCGCCGACCAGCGTCATGATGACGCCATAGATTTTGGTCACCGCTGCCACCTCGTCCTTGGTGTAGCCCATGTCCACATAAAACGGGTTCGCCATGATGCCCATCACCACATCGCTGATGCGGTAGATGGCAATCAGCGCCAATATCAACAGCGCCTGTTTGCCGTAACGGCGCAAAAAGTCGGCAAACGGTTCTATCAATGCGCCTTGCAGCCATTCAGCCGCGTTGCGGGCAGGCTTGAAGGCGCGCGCTACGGGCTCGGGTGACAACAGCACCGTAGCCACGCCCAGCAGCATCGACGCCGCCATCACCCAGTACGCGGTTTGCCACGCGCCTTGCTGGTAGCCGACCACGCCAGAGACTTCAGCCCGCGCCGCAATCCACAACGCACCCGCACCAGCCCAAATCATGGCGATGCGATAACCAGTCTGGTAGGCGGCGGCCAGCGCGGCTTGGCGGTCAGTGTCGGCGGATTCAATGCGGTACGCATCCAGCGCAATGTCTTGCGTGGCCGAGCCAAAAGCAATCGCCAGGGCGCACCAGACCACGGGTGTCAGTGCCAGGCGCGGGTCGGTCAAACCAATGCCAATCAAGGCGCTGATGATGACGAGCTGCGACACCAGCAACCAGCTGCGCCGTCTGCCCAGCAAGCGCGTGAGCACCGGTATTGGCATCCGGTCAACCAGTGGAGCCCACACCCATTTAAAGGCATAGGCCAGGCCAACCCAGCTCAGGTAGCCAATCGTGGTGCGGTTGATGCCCGCCTCGCGCAGCCAAAAGCTCAGCGTGCCAAACACCAACAGCAGCGGCAACCCGGCTGAAAAGCCCAGCAACAACATGCGCAGCGTGGCGGGCTCGGCATAAACGGCGAAGACTTCGCGCCAGGGTTTTTTAACAGGTTCAGTCGTTGCGGCCATTGTTTCTGCTGACATTTTGGATGACGGGGTTTTAGCTGACGCAGGTTAAATAATTTGTGACTATTATTAGCCCATGTGTTTTATATGTGAGGCTAAATCATCCGCCTGGTCCAGCCGCCGGGCATTTTTATTGGCTGCTGGCTCTGCCGCTGTCACTGTGCCCGCTTTGGCGCAGGTGGACGTGGGGCCGTCGTCCAGCGTGCGCAAGCTGGTACCGGCAGAGGAGCTGGAAACTGCCGCCAACCAGCAGTACGCGCAAATGATGGCTGAGGCGCGCAGCAAGGGCGCGCTAGCGCCTAATGGCAATCCGCAATTGCAGCGGCTGCAGCGCATTGCCACCAAGCTGGTACCACAAACCGCGCAGTGGAATGACCGTTCCAAAGGCTGGAAGTGGGAAGTCAATCTGCTCAACAGCAAACAGATCAATGCGTTTTGCATGCCGGGCGGCAAGATTGCTTTTTACACCGGCATCCTGGATCAATTGAGGCTGACCGACGACGAAGCCGCCATGATCATGGGCCACGAAATGGCCCATGCCCTGCGTGAGCATGCACGGGCCCGCATCGCCAAAAGCCAGGGCACCGGCACGCTGTTGTCCATCGGTGCGCAACTGCTGGGCTTGGGCCAGTTGGGCGACGTGGCCGCCAGTCTGGGCACGCAACTGCTGACTTTAAAGTTCAGCCGTGAAGACGAAAGCGATGCTGACCTGGTGGGGCTGGAGCTTGCCGCGCGTGGCGGCTACAACCCGCAAGCCAGCGTCAGCCTGTGGGAAAAAATGGGTCAAACCAGCGGTGGCGCAGGTGGCCCCAGCTTTTTGTCAACCCACCCATCAGGCCCGCAGCGTATCCAGGTACTTCAGTCCAACGTACCCAAGGTACGCGGGCTGTACGAGCGCGCCCGAGGCTGATGGTCGGGTTTGGGGTGTCAAAACCCGAAACCTACCCGATGAGTGCTATTTTTAAGCATTAAATTGCCTGATTAGATACCTGCCTCAGACAAACTTGACATTGCTTGAGAGATGCTTAATACTGTATATATACACAGTTATTAACAGAGGTATCACCATGGCAATGAACCGAATCCAGTTCCAAGC
>JBASFP010000062.1:0-3460 GCA_049653085.1 Polaromonas sp. | reverse complement strand
TACTCCATGATGGTTCTGCGGCCCTGGTGTATTTCAGCCACCACCTGCATGCCTGACTCCAAACCTTTGCGCTGCGCGGCGTTGCCGTTGAGTGATTCAATGAACTGCGTGTCGAGTGCGACGATGGCTTTGTAGCCTTGGGGGGCGTTTGGGTTTTGGCTGTTGGGCGCTTGCGCGTCAGGTGCCAGGGTCTGGATGCGGCCTTCTATCAAACCGTATTTTTGAAACGGGTAGGCGGCTACTTTGATACGTACCAGCTGGCCGGTTTGTACAAAGCCAACGTCTTCGTTTTTAACCTGCACTTCAGCCAGCAGGCTTTCGCCTTTGGGGACCAGTGTGAGTAGCACCATGCCGGGTTGCACCACTGCGCCTTTGCTGGTGGTGGCCACGTCTTTGACAATGCCTGCTTGCGGCGCTTTGAGCTCTAGCAGGCCGGTTTTGTAGCCCATCTTTTGTGCCTCTTGCTCGAGCTTGGCCAGTTGGCCCATGGCTTCTGTGCGCTCTATCAATAGCTGGCTGCGAAAGGTGCTGCTCAGGCCGGCTATTTTTTTGTCTTGTGCATTGATGGTGGCTTGCAGGCCTTGCACGGTGGCGGCCTGGGCTTTGAGGTCTTGGGATTTTTCAATCGCTTCGCGCTCTTTGTCGTTACCTGCGATGGGGCTGAAGAAGCCCTCGGCCACCAACTTTTTATGCGCCTGGGCGCTTTGCTCGTAGCCGGGCAAGGTGCTTTGCAGTTTGGTAAAAGTCTCACGAGCGGCACTCAGTTCGTTTTGTGCGCGCTCGCGGGTGGCGACTTCTTGGGCGACTGAGTCATTGAAAGCCTGGCGGTGTGCGTTGGCCTGGGCCTGCACCTGGGCGAGCATGGCGGGGTCGTCACCACTTGCCATTGCCAATGGCTGGCCTGCCAGTTCTGCGTCTACCCGGCGCAGTGTGAGGCGCTTGAGGGCCTGCTCGCTGGCCAGGCTGCGGCCGTCTGCGCCTGCCAGGGTGGTGTCTAGCCGTATCAGCACTTGCCCGGCCTGCACCTTGTCGCCTTCGCGCACCAGTATGTCGGCCACCACGCCCGCCTCGACGGGTTGAACAATCTTGGTGTAAGTGGTGGGTACCAGCTTGCCTTCAGCCGTGGCCACAATGTCTACTTTGGCAAAAATGGCCCAGGCCAGCAAGATGCTGAACAGCACCGCGACGGTGTAGTAAATAACACGGGGCAGCTTGGGCATGGGGCTTTGGGTGATGGCCAGCAAGCCGGGGGAGAACTCGGCTACATCGGTTAGCAATGGCTTGGTAATTTTATTGATCATTTCGTTGCCTTTTTTAATTGCCCATCGCCAATGACAAACACCTCGTCCACCACCAGCGCCTGGGGCAGCGCATGGGTCACAAACAGCATGCTGACCTTGCCGCGCAGGGCGTTGATGGTGGTGGCAAAGGCATTGGCGGTTTGCGCGTCCAGCGCGCTGGTGGCTTCGTCAAATATCAAGACTTTGGGCCGCTTGAGCAAAGCACGCGCAATGGCCAGGCGCTGCTTTTGCCCACCAGACAAACCGGCACCGCGTTCGCCAATTTCCGTCTGGTAGCCCTGCGGCAGGGTTTGAATGGCGTCGTGTATCTCCGCCATCTGGCAGGCTTGCACCACTTGCTCAAAGCTGGCCAGCGGGTTGGCCATGAGCAGGTTGTCATATACGGTGCCGCTGAACAAAACGCTTTCTTGCGGCACCACGCCAAAGTTGGCGCGCAGCTCGTTGGCGCTGAGGTGCAACACATCAATGCCATCAACCAAAATGCGCCCTTCGGTCGGGCGGTAAAAGCCTTGCAGCAGTTTGGTCAGTGTTGATTTGCCCGTGCCGCTGGGCCCCATGATGGCCACGGTTTGGCCTGGTTCAATCGTCAGGTTGACGTTTTGGTAAAGCAGGGGCAAGTCGGGTGTGTAGCGAAAGCCGACTGCCACAAGTTCAATCGCGCCTTTGCCTTCAGTCTTGCGGCTGGGGGCCAGGCGGTAGGGCTCTGCCGGGGCGTTCATCAAGTCACCCAGCCTGTCGACTGCCAGCCGGGCTTGTTGAAATTGCTGCCACAAGCCGACCATGCGCAGCATGGGCTGGCTGAGCTTGCCAGCAAACATCTGAAATGCCACCAGCATGCCGATGGTGAAGACAGTGCCTGTGCCAGAGGCGATGGCCACCGAGTCTGGGTGCATGACGATCCACGCGCCGACCACCAGTACCAGCAGCGTCATCATTTGCTCCAGTGTGTTGGCGGTCACGTTGTAGGTGTTGGCGATTTGCTTGGTTTTAAAACCCGATTGCAGGTAGGTGGCCAGGTAGCTGTCGTACCGGGCTTGCAACTGCGGTTCAAACTGCAGGCTTTTGACCGTCTCCAGCCCGCCAATGTATTCAGTCACAAAGGCCTGGTTGCGTGCGCCTAGCAAGAACTGTTCATTCAGGCGGGTCTGAAATACGGGAGCTATCATGAATGAGATCAGTGCGATCACACTCAAAATGCCCAACACGATGAGTGTGAGGGTGACCGAGTAATAAAACATCACGCCCATGCAAATGAGTAAAAACGGCAGGTCAAGAATCAGCGTGACAGCGGCAGATGCGATGAACTCGCGAATGGTTTCTACCCCGTGCAAGCGGGCAGCAATCACACCCGTTGGCCGGTTTTGAAAATACCTGGGCGGCAGGCTGAAGAGGTGCTGAAACACACTGGAGCCGAGCACCGCATCTACCCGGTTACCGGTATGCAAGATGGCGTACTGCCTCACCCAGGTCAGCAGCGCGGTGAACAGCATGAACACAGTCATGCCGATGCCGAGTGCTATCAAGGTGCTGTCGGTGCGCTGCACGACCACTTTATCTATGATGGCCTGTGTGAACAGTGGCAGGCCGAGGGCCAATAGCTGAATGACCAGGCTGGCGCCCAGCACCTCGTGCCACACCTTGCGGTGCTTGAGCAGCTCGGGCACAAACCAGCCAAAGCCGAAAGTTGATGCGCCTTGCGCGGCGTCAGGGTCACGCAGGACTTCGTCTTGCGGGTGCAGCAGGTAGACGCGGCCAGTCAACGTGGCGGTGAATTCGGCCAGCGGTTGGGTGATGGGCGTCTGGGTGTTGGCGGGTAGCCAGACAACCTGCTCATCACTGATGGCTACCAGTAGAGCCAGGCCAAGGCTGGCGGGGAGGATGTCTGTGACGGGCGCATCGGTCTTATCGTTGTTGGGCGGCTTGCTCTGCAATTCAACCAGCAGTGGCAAAGGCAGATGCGCCAATTGCTCAAGCGGCACATCACGCAACTGGCTTTTAAAACCCAGCGCCTGCGCTGAGCGCACCAGAGCGGCCTCGTCATACGGCGGTGGGAACTGCTGGAGCAGCAGCGCCGCATCAAACGGCTTTTTATGAACCGCGCACACGGTTTGCAGAGCCCAGACAAAGTCTGGCTGCGTGTAGCTCTCCCTGACCATTGA
>JBASFP010000061.1:0-29919 GCA_049653085.1 Polaromonas sp. | reverse complement strand
CCGCCAAACTTGGCTGCCAAAACGGTGGTAATCGCTGCGGTCAGGGTGGTCTTGCCGTGGTCGACGTGGCCAATTGTGCCGACGTTGACGTGCGGTTTGGTCCGCTCAAATTTGCCTTTTGCCATTTTCCAAACTCCAGAAATTTAAAGAGAAATACACAAAGAAAAAAACAAAGCAACACGACTATGCATTGCGTTAAAACTGGTGCCCATTCCGGGAATCGGACCCGGGACCTCTCCCTTACCAAGGGAGTGCTCTGCCACTGAGCCAAATGGGCTAAAACCTTTTCAGATCAATTTTTCAAGTCAACTACAACGCCACACTTGCTCATGGAGCGGGAGACGGGAATCGAACCCGCGTCATTAGCTTGGAAGGCTAGGGTTCTACCATTGAACTACTCCCGCACTTTTGCTTGGTGCAGCTAACTGGTGGATGAGGCTGGATTCGAACCAGCGTACGCGTTAGCGAGCAGATTTACAGTCTGCCTCCTTTAGCCACTCGGACACCCATCCATTCAAGAGAACCTCGGATTATGCCATGTTTTTATGTCGCATGGCCAGTCACTGGCGTACCTTCAAGAGGGGGAGGCGCGTCCCGCCAGGCTCGTGCCACAGAAAAATGACCGCAACCGATAAAAGGCAGGGGTGGACGCAAAGCTGACAGGGGAGAAGGGTGATTGGCCAGCAGAATTTTGTGGCGATTGGCATCAATCAGTTCCTGCTTGGTTTGGGCATGCGCGCCCCAAAGCATGAAAACAACGTTTTGTTGATGCACAGACACATGCCGGATGACAGCATCCGTCAGTAGCTCCCAACCGCGCTTGGCATGACTGGCGGGCTGGCCTTCCTCGACTGTCAGGCAGGTGTTGAGCAGCAGCACGCCATTTTCAGCCCACTTGACCAGACTGCCGCCCGGCACAGGAAAGGCTGGCGGCGGTGTGCCCAGATCACGCTGAATTTCCTTGAAGATATTGCGCAACGATGGTGGCAAAGCAACGCCCGGCGCCACTGAAAACGCCAGTCCTTCAGCCTGACCGCGTCCGTGATACGGGTCTTGTCCCAAAATCACCACCCGCACCGCTTCAGGCGGCGTCAATGCCAATGCGCGCAAGGGTTGCGGCGGGAAAATCACCGCCTGATTTGTCAGACGCTCCGCCAAAAACGCCAGCAGGCCAAGACCCGCAGCGCTGGCAAAGAAATCGCCAGTCACAGCTTGCCAGCCAGCCGCGACAAGCCACGCCGATGGATTGGCTGACAGCAACTGACTTTGACTGTTCATTTTTACGCGCCAAACAGCGCGCCCAACGCAAGGCCCGGATCTTCAGCGCGCATGAAGGCCTCGCCAACCAAAAACGCATGGACATTGGCGTCCTGCATGCGTTTGACATCCTGCTTGGTCGAAATACCCGACTCTGTGACGACGATGCGACCCTCAGGAATCTGACTCAAAAGAGCTAACGTTGTGTCCAAAGAGACTTCAAATGTCTTCAGGTTGCGGTTGTTGATGCCAATCAGCGGTGTTTTCAGTTTCAGGCCGCGCTCAAGTTCAGCCGCATCATGCACCTCGACCAACACCGCCATGTCCAGCGACATGGCCAACGCCTCCATGTCTTTCATTTGCGCATCATCAAGACAGGCGGCAATCAGCAAAATACAGTCCGCACCCATGACACGCGACTCGTAAATCTGGTACGGGTCAATCATGAAGTCCTTGCGCAGAGCGGGCAGGCTGCATGAGGCACGTGCTTGCTTGAAATAGTCAATGCTGCCCTGAAAAAATTGCTTATCAGTCAGCACCGACAAGCATGCTGCACCAAATTCAGCATAGCTTTGCGCAATATCAGCCGGGATAAAGTCAGCTCGCAGCACACCTTTGGACGGGCTGGCTTTTTTGACTTCAGCAATCACAGCAGGCTTGCCAGCAGTCATTTTGCTGCGCAAGGCACCCACAAAATCGCGTGTCAAAACACGCGATTCTGCATCCATGCGCATGGCTGACAAGGGTTTTTGTTGCATCAAAGCCGCGACTTCGCTTTGCTTGACGGCGATGATTTTTTCCAGAATATCAGACATGAATCGCATTATCGCCGCGTCAAAAGCAAATAAAAAAGCCCACTGCGATTGCAGTGGGCTTTTGACTCAACTTGCGGGCATTACCGCAAGTTAATACTTTGGCTCATCAAGCCGTTTTCAAGTCCGGATAACGCACATACTCAATCAGCTCTTGCGTCTTCTTGTCAGGCCCTGGGGTCACCAGGCTGACCACCAGAACCAGCGCAAAGCCCAGCGGTACGCCGAACACACCAGCAGAGATGGGTGCAATGCCAAACCACAAGTCAATCGGGGTGGTGATGCCGAAAAGACCACGCAGCCAGACCTGGTTCATCACCATGTAGTACACCGTGATGCCCAAGCCACCAATCATGCCCGCTGCAGCACCCCACTTCGAAGCACGCTTCCAGAAGATACCCAACACCAGTACCGGGAAGAACGCCGCCGCTGCGAACGAGAACGCCGCAGACACCAGGAACAAAATGTCCGCCGGTTTTTGCGCCGCCACATAAGCCGCTGCCAACGCCACCACCAAGAGCAATACTTTGGATATCGTCACCCGGCGTGAGGTAGGTGCATTCGGGTCGATCATTTTGTAATACACGTCATGCGACAGCGCATTGGCAATCGTCAGCAGCAAGCCGTCAGCAGTTGACAGCGCAGCAGCCAAACCGCCAGCCGCCACCAAGCCAGAGATCACGTAGGGCAGGCCACCAATTTCAGGAGTTGCCAGCACAACGATGTCGCCACCAATGCGCATTTCACCTAATTGCAAAATACCGTCTTTGTTGATGTCCACGACGCTCAGCAAGCTAGGGTCAACCTTAGCCCATTGCGCAATCCAGCCAGGTAGCTTGGTGAACTCGGTACCCACCAGCACGTTGAACACCTCATACTTGACCAGCACAGCCAAGGCAGGTGCGGTGAAGTACAGCAGGAAAATAAAGAACAAAGACCAGGTCACCGATTCACGCGCCTGCTTGACGCTTGGCGTGGTGTAGTAGCGCATCAGGATGTGTGGCAAAGCAGCGGTTCCCACCATCAGGCAAAAGATCAGCGCCAAGAAATTGCGGCGAGATGTGTCATAAGCCGCAACCGCTTTGGCATCGCCCTTCGGGTCCCCTGCAAACTGCTGTGCATGACGAGGCATACCGCCCAGTGGCGCGGTACGGCCTTGTGCAGCCGCGCGTGCTGCGGTGTAGGCTTTGGTCGCTGCGGCGGCATCTTTGGGCAAGGCTGCCAGCGCTTTTTCAGCTGCAGCAACGTCCGCAGCACCAGCGTTGGCGGCTTTCAGGTCAGTTACTTTTTTGGTCGCGTCGGCCAGGTCTGCAGCCATCGCGGCGGGCACGTCTTTGAGCTTCACATCAATGTCAGCCACACGCTTTTTAAACACCTCAATAACTTCCAGCTCTTTCGGGTCTTTCAGCAACACGGCTTCGCGTGCTGTGACTTTCTCAAGCTGATAGCCATAGATGACTTGGGGAATCGGCACGCTGGTTTGTTTGACCGACAGCCACACCACCGGAATCATGTAGGCAACGATCAAGATGATGTATTGCGCAACTTGCGTCCAGGTCACGGCACGCATACCGCCCAAAAATGAGCAGACCAAAATACCGCCCAAGCCGACGAAAATACCGACCACAAAATCAAAACCCGTCAGACGTGAAGTGATCAGGCCAACGCCGTAAATCTGCGCCACAACATAGGTAAATGAGCACAAGATGGCCGCGAACACGCCCAAAAAGCGCACAAAGTTGCCGCCATAGCGCTCGCCCAAAAAGTCTGGCACAGTGAACTGGCCGAACTTGCGCATGTACGGTGCCAAAAACAGTGCCACCAGGCAGTAACCGCCCGTCCAGCCCATGATGAACGCCAGACCGCTGTAACCGGTCAAATACAGCGTTCCGGCCATGCCGATAAACGATGCGGCCGACATCCAGTCAGCGCCGGTGGCCATGCCGTTGTACACAGCAGGTACGCGCCGACCAGCAACATAGTATTCGTCGGCATCCGTGGTACGGCTCATGACGCCGATACCAGCGTACAAGCCAACAGTTGCAAGCAGGAAGATAAAGCCGATCCAGTTACGTGGCAAACCCATTTGTTCGGCAATGGCTAGCACAATAACAAATGTCAAAAAGCCGCCCGTGTACCACTTGTAAACCTTGTTGAGCTGCTTTTTAAAGTCTGCACCTGACTGAACGCCGCCCGAGGCGGTGGTTGAGGGAGAGAGTCCAGCCATGATTATTCCTCCACTTCGGCAACGCCGTGTTCAATGTCAAGATTGTTCATGTACCTGGCATAAAACCAGATGATCAGGCAGTAAATGATGAGTGAGCCCTGAGAACCCATCCAGAAGCTGAAGGGCCAGCCAAAAAAGTTAAAGCTGAGATCCCTGGCAAAGTAGCTCACCACGAAGGTCACTACAAACCAGATACTCAACAAAACGGCAGTGATATTGAGCGTCTTGCTCCAATATCGGCGGTGATTGTCAGTAATTTGCATCATTTGTCTCCATTGTTAAAAGGCTAGGCCACCAACCCTGTTTCGCGCACCAGCTGGTCGGCGACTTTGGGCTCGAATCCGCGCAAGTGCGCAATAACCTTGCGCGCTTCATCGGGTTCTTTGCGATCCACGTGTACCCTGGCTAGGTGATACCAGCCATAAGGACTCATGGGTTGCAATTCTGTGTTTTTCTTGAGGGTTGTGATGGCCTCATCCAGCCGCTTTTGGTGGATGTGAACCAGCGACAGGCCGTACCAGGCCAAGTCAAGTTTGGGCGCCAGCTCAAGCGCTTTTTTAAACATGTCTTCGGCCTGGCCAACATGGCCGCATTCATTGAGCAAATAACCGTAGTTGTACCAGGCGTGTGCTGATTCGCTGTCAAGCTCGCACAGGCGCTGCATGTCTTTGAGTGCCGCTGTTTTGTCGCCGCGTTGCACCGCCAGTTGCGCGCGGCTGGCCAGCGCATAGGTGTCTTCGGGGTTGGCTTGCAGCATGACTTCAAACACCTTGCCAGCAGCATCGCGCTGGCCAATGACCAGCCAGGCCATGGCCTGATATTTCTGGAGCAGCCAGGCTATGGGTTTCATTATTTGCACCCCTGCATGGCAATCGTCACGCAATGCTCAATTTTGGCCAAAGTAATAGCGATGTACAAAACACCGACCACCAGAAAAGCCACCACCGGCACCTGATGGTCTGCCACCTGTTTGGGCGCTATCCAGCGTGCAGCTGTCACCCATGGTTTGTTGACGAGTTGAAACAGCTGATAAAAAAGATTGTTGCCCCCCTTGGCACCCGAGATGACCCACAGCACGCCCTGCCCGGCCAGTAACAATAGGGCGATGTAAAAAATCAACTGAAGAGTGTTGAGGGCGAAAAGCATGAATGCAAAGATTTGTAAACCTGCAATGTCAACACCCGGCCTTACCGAAGTCTTACTTCATGCCAACTTTTACCGCCAAACTAGGGAAACTCCTAGCATGGCGGCGCTGTAGGCCTGAACCTACACAGGGTTTGCCTGCTGGTTTGTCATCTTGACCAGTTGCTCAAGCCGTGTTTTGGCCGCACCAGACGCTAACGCTGCCCGCGCTTTTTCAACGCCTTCCAACATCGAGCCCGCCACATTGGCCGCATACAGTGCTGCCCCGGCGTTCAGGATCACGATGTCGCGCGCTGCACCGGGCTGGTTGTCAAGCACCCCCAGCAACATGGCTTTGGACTGCTCGGGCGTTTCAACCCGCAAGGCACGGGAGCTGGCCATGGTGAAGCCAAAGTCTTCTGGGTGAATCTCGTATTCGGTGATCTCACCGTTTTTTAGCTCGCCGACCACGCTGGCTGCACCCAGGCTGATCTCGTCCAGCCCGTCTTTGCCGTACACCACCAGCGCATGTTCAGCCCCCAGGCGCTGCAAGGCGCGGATTTGAATGCCCACCAGATCAGGGTGGAACACGCCCATCAAGATATTCGGCGCACTGGCCGGGTTGGTCAGGGGCCCGAGGATGTTGAAAATCGTCCGCACGCCCAGTTCTTTGCGGATAGGCGCTACAGCTTTCATAGCGGGGTGGTGGTTGGGCGCAAACATGAAGCCGATACCGACCTCTTCAATACAGCGCGCAATGGCCTCGGGCGGCAAATTGATGTTGATGCCGAGTGACTCCATCACGTCGGCGCTGCCCGACTTGCTGCTGACGCTTCTGCCGCCGTGCTTGCTGACTTTGGCGCCCGCCGCAGCGGCGACAAACATGGAACAGGTCGAAATATTGAAGGTGTGCGAGCCGTCGCCACCCGTGCCCACAATGTCCACCAGATGGGTTTTGTCCGCCACATGGACCTTGGTCGAAAACTCGCGCATGACCTGCGCCGCAGCGGTGATCTCGCCAATGGTTTCCTTTTTGACACGCAGCCCGGTGATGAGTGCCGCCATCATGACAGGGGACATCTCGCCGCCCATGATGAGCCGCATCAGGTGCAGCATTTCGTCATGAAAGATCTCGCGGTGTTCAATGGTGCGCTGCAAGGCCTGGCTGGCGGTGATTTTGTGAGAATTTGGCATAAAAGTGCTCCAAAAGGCTGTTTTTTAGGTATCAAATAGGGCTCTAGACCAATGAATACGGGCGCAAGCAGCTACTAAATTAATAGCAAATAATCATCTGATCTGAACCAGAAAATTCTTCAATATCGCGTGACCATGCTCAGTCAATATCGACTCTGGGTGAAACTGCACGCCCTCAATCGCCAGCGTTTTGTGCCGCACACCCATGATCTCGCCGTCGTCTGTCCAGGCGGTCACCTCCAACACGTCCGGGCAAGACGACTTATCAATGGCCAGCGAATGGTAACGATTGACGGTGAACTGCTTGGGCAAACCGGCAAACACGCCTTGCTGGGTGGTGGTGATGACGCTGGTTTTACCGTGCATCAGCTCTTGCGCGCGAATGATATTGCCGCCAAACGCCGCGCCTATGGACTGATGACCGAGGCAAACGCCCAGGATGGGCAGCTTGCCAGCAAAATGCTGAATCGCCGCTACTGATATGCCTGCTTCAAGCGGTGAGCACGGGCCGGGTGAGACGACCAGACGGTCTGGCTTTTTGGCGGCGATTTGCGCAATGGTGATTTCGTCGTTGCGGAAGACTTCAACCTCAGCACCCAGCTCACCGAAATACTGGACGATGTTGTAGGTGAAGCTGTCGTAGTTGTCGATCATCAGGAGTTTCATACGGTTACCTTTTAGTTTCCAACGCAAAGGCGCAAAGATGCAAAGAACGCAAAGGAAGTCTTAGACGATTAACCACTCTTTTGATGGATCCTTTTAGCAACGGAACATTGAAATTAATCAACAGACCAAGTTTGTGGCCAGAAAGGCGAAGGTAGGTTAGCAACTGTGCATGGTGAATCGGTAGTAATTCTTGAACCGCCTTAACCTCAACAATGACACAGGCATTCACCACCATATCCATTCTGTAACTGATGCCAAGCACAGTTCCTTTGTAAAAGCAGGGGACTTCACGCTCGCGAACTACAGACTCGCCCCGCTGTTCAAGTTCAATAGTGAGTGCGGCGCAATAGGCAGATTCAAGTAACCCCGGCCCAAACTCACGATGCACCTCTAAAGCAGCGTCAACCAGTACCGCTGACACACGATTAATTTCAGTGGCATTTTTTTCCTTTGCGTCCTTTGCATCTTCGCGCCTTTGCGATGGAAGCTTTTCCCCCGCACTCACTCCAAGCCCTCCTCAACCAGCTCAGCCGCCCTAAGCAGCGCACGCGCTTTGGCCTCGGTTTCTTTCCACTCCAGCTCAGGCACGGAGTCAGCCACCACGCCTGCTGCCGCCTGCACGTACAGCACTTGGTCTTTGATGATGCCGGTGCGGATGGTGATGGCCACATCCATGTCGCCGGAATAGCTCAAGTAGCCACACGCGCCGCCGTACAAACCGCGCTTGGTCGGCTCCAGCTGGTCAATCACTTCCATCGCATGCACCTTGGGCGCGCCGCTGAGCGTGCCCGCTGGAAAGGTGGCCTTGAGCACATCCATGCCGGTCATGCCGTCCAGCAACGCGCCTTCTACATTGCTGACGATGTGCATCACGTGGCTGTAGCGCTCTACCGCAAAGGCTTCGGTCACTTTGACTGTGCCGGTTTTGGCGATGCGGCCAATGTCGTTGCGGGCCAGGTCAATCAGCATGACGTGCTCGGCGCGCTCTTTCGGGTCGTTGACGAGTTCTTGTTCAACGGCTTTGTCGGCCTCGGGCGAGGAAGCGCGTGGGCGTGTGCCTGCTAGTGGCCTGATGGTTACTTTCTGACCGCCCCCTTCACTTTCAGATACCAGCTCCTGCCGCACCAAAATCTCTGGCGACGCGCCCACCACATGAAAGTCCTCAAAGTGGTAGTAATACATGTATGGAGATGGGTTCAATGACCGCAGCGCCCGGTACAAACTCAGCGGGGACTCGGTGTAGCGCTTTTTAATCCGCTGGCCGACTTGCACCTGCATGAAGTCGCCTGCTTCAATCATGCGCTTGGCTTTTTCAACCGCCGCAATGTAGTCGGCCTTGGCGAAGTCGCGCTCGGCCGGGTAGCCCTGACTGGGTTTGACGCTAGGGGCGCTGACTGAATACTTGAGTTGCTCTTTCAATTCACGCAGGCGCTTTTTAGCGTTGGTGTAGGCCTCACTCTGCTTCGGGTCGGCATACACCATCATGTAAAGCTTGCCCGACAGGTTGTCAATCACCGCCAGTTCTTCGCATTGCAGCAGCAAAATGTCGGGGCAACCCAGCGAATCAGGTGGGCACGAAGCTTCAAGCTTTTTCTCGATGTAGCGCACAGCGTCGTAGCCAAAATAGCCTGCCAGGCCGCCGCAAAACCTTGGCAAACCGGGGCGCAGCGCGACTTTGAATCGCTTTTGGTAGTCACTGATGAAGTCCAGCGGATTTTGTTTGGACGTCTCCACCACCTTGCCGTCGGTCACGACCTCGGTAACTGCATCCGCCCCAAAACCCGAGGCACGTACCAGCGTGCGGGCAGGCAAGCCAATGAAGCTGTAGCGGCCAAAGCGTTCGCCGCCCACAACCGATTCGAGCAGAAAGCTGTATTTGCCCTGGTCTTTGGCAAAGGCCAGCTTGAGGTACAGCGACAGCGGCGTTTCTAAATCAGCAAACGCTTCAACCATCAAGGGAATGCGGTTGTAGCCCTGGGCGGCCAGGCTTTTAAATTCAAGTTCTGTGATCACGGGGGAATCCTTCGCAATTCAGCCACCGCTCAACGTGTGGCATCGGTTCATTCAATGTGCGCCCGGTGATGCGGGCGCGTGGCGACTCAAATAAAGCTTGAGCCTCGCCATAGCCAAGCTCCCCGGTCTGAAAGACCTGCCTGGCTGGTACAGCTTGGGTGAATGATGCGTTGCGTGTGCATGTGGGCGAAGTGTATCAAACCTGAAATTTGAGTCTTGCCTCGCGCAAACCCTATTGCGGTATTTCATCAAGGCATTCAAAATCGAGCCACAAAATAGCACGACCGTTCTATTATTAATCCGACACTGGAGACATCTATGCGTTTTATTAAACTTTGCATGACCACACTTGCCGCCTTGGCAATCTCGTTCAGCGCAACCGCCGCCATCGTTGACGTGAACGGTGTGAAAATCGAGGACACCCTCGACCTGCAAGGAAGCAAATTACAGCTCAATGGCGCTGGCATTCGCTATCGCGCAGTATTCAAAGTTTATTCAGCAGGTTTGTACCTTGGCAAAAAAGCCGGTACGCCTGAAGAAATTTTTGCAGCGCCTGGCTCCAAGCGCCTGAGCATCACCATGTTGCGCGACATTGACTCCAACGAGCTGGGCAAGGCTTTCACCAAAGGCTTTGAAGAAAACTCACCGAAAAGCGAGATGTCCAAGCTCATCCCCGGTCTGATCAGAATGGGGCAAATTTTTTCAGACCAGAAAAAAATGCTGTCCGGTGAAAACTTCACCATTGACTGGATTCCTGGCACAGGCACCATCGTCACCATCAAAGGCAAAGTACAAGGCGATGCCTTCAAAGAGCCCGAGTTTTATGCCGCGCTGATGCGCATCTGGCTAGGTCCGAACCCTGCTGACTTCAAGCTCAAAGACGCGCTGCTGGGCAAATAGTCAAAAGCTGCTGCTCAATCTCGGCAAGGCTATCCAGATAGCCGTCCGCATCGACATGGCGAATCGGCTCACCATGGTTATAGCCATAAGTGACCAGCAGCACCGGGCAACCCGCAGCCCGGGCTGCTTGGGCATCGTTACTAGAATCGCCCACCATCAGGGTTTGAACTGGCAGCGACCCCAACGCCTTGCAGGTTTCAAACACGGGCAATGCATCAGGCTTTTTGGCGGCAAACGAATCGCCGCCAAACACGTGGCTGAAAAATCCGTCCAGCCCCTTGAGCTTGAGCAGCTCACGCGCAAAGCCGACAGGCTTGTTGGTCAGGCACGCCAGCTTCAGCCCAGAGCGCTGCAAAGCAAGCAAACCATCGACCACGCCCGGGTACACCTGCGCATGCAGGCCGTTGATGATGCGGTAATGCTGCTGGTAAAGTTCAAGTGCCAGCTCAAAGTTTGCTACATTTTCAGGAGCTGCTTGCGCCCGTATTTGTTGGTCTAGAGCATGATTTAACACTGATTTGACGAGGTTTTCAGAGCCTTTACCGACTCTGACGACCACAACAGCCCGATCAACCGCGTCGTAGCCCAAGTCATGCAACATCAGGTTGATGGCCACCACAAAATCACCCATCGTGTCCACCATCGTGCCGTCCAGGTCGATGATGGCGGCGGAAAGTTTCACAATCAGAATGCCCGGCTTTACTTGCCTAGCTCCACCCGCATCGCGTCAATCACAGCCTTGTAATCCGGCTTGCCAAAAATCGCGCTGCCCGCCACAAACGTATCCGCCCCCGCAGCGGCAACCCGCGCAATGTTGTCGGTTTTGATGCCGCCATCGACCTCCAGCCGAATGTCTTTGCCGCAGGCATCAATCCGCTTGCGCACATCTTCAATCTTGCGCAGGGCGCTGTCGATGAAGGACTGACCGCCAAAGCCGGGGTTGACGCTCATGATCAGAATCAGGTCAATGTCGTCGATCACCCAGTCCAGCACATCCAGCGGTGCGGCGGGGTTAAACACCAGGCCTGCCTTGCAGCCTTTGGCTTTGATGGCCTGAATGCTGCGGTGGACGTGGCCCGATGCGTCGGGGTGAAAGCTGATGAGGTCTGCGCCTGCATCGGCGAATGCGGCAGCCAGCGCATCAACCGGCTCAACCATCAGATGCACGTCAATCGGTACAGGCGTGCCGTCGGCGCGTTTGCAATGCGGCTTGAGCGCCTGGCAAATCATCGGGCCAAACGTGAGGTTGGGCACGTAATGGTTGTCCATCACGTCAAAGTGAATCCAGTCGGCGCCTGCCGCTATCACGGCTTTGACTTCATCGCCCAGGCGGGCAAAGTCGGCTGACAAGATGGACGGGGCGATGCGGTAAGTGCTGGCGGTTTGAGGCATGTGCAGATTGTCGCAGCATGTAACGCTGGACTTGGGCGGCGGTTAATATGACTGGCTCTGTCCAAAAAATCGCCATGCCTCTCACAAAATACCAGTTCAGTTGCGCCGTTGTTGCGCAATACATCCCCCAGCAATCGTCCCCTGACGACAGCGTTTACGGCTTTGCCTACACCGTGACCATCACCAACACCGGGCAAGTCACCGCCCAATTGATCTCGCGCCACTGGGAAATCGTGGATGCCAACGGCCATGTGGAAGAAGTCAAAGGCTTGGGTGTGGTCGGCCATCAGCCGCTGCTCAAACCCGGTGAATCGTTTCAGTACAGTAGCGGTTCGCGCCTGCGCACGCCGACGGGCGCGATGCACGGGACCTACTTTTGTGTGGCTGAAGACGGGGAGCGGTTTGAAGCTTTGATACCGATGTTCGTTCTGGAGGCCAGTGGCAGCACGCCGCCAAGCCGAACGTTGCATTAAATGAAAGACCTGCGCACACTGCTCGCAGCGTTAGACCCTAACGCCGACCTAGCGGCGCGCCATGTCTGGCTGATTGGCTTGTTTGAGTGGCTGCGCGGGGACGAAAGCGCTGTTGACGGCACGTTGGCGCGCTTGCAGACCTTCATAGACGCGGTTCATGCGCAACCTGATTTACAACTGCGCCTGAAAGCCTGGTGGCAAGTCCTGCTGCAAACCGTTGACGTCACCACCTTGCTGGCTGACTTTGGTTTTGCGCCGCGCACGGCGTTTGTGAGCGAGCTGACGAATCGCCTGCGCCGCAAAATATTGCCGGGCACGCCAGAAACCATTGACGCCGCCGAGCTGTTTGCGCTGGTGGCTCCCACACGTTTTGATGCGCAGTGGCTGGCCGCCCTGCCTGATGTGCAGATTGAGCAGTTGACGACGCTTCTAACGGACAACTCACAGACTGACACACTGATCTGGCAGCACCACCTGATGGATGCGCTGACCTATTGCACCGCGCAAATTCGTGCCACGGGTTTTGCGCCCGAGCTGCGGCTGCGCATGAGCCGGGCCAACGACCATGACCGGGCTTTTCACCCCCTGTCCAATGACCTGGCCGAGCTGCGGCAAATCTTTTTTGACCCCGCGCAGGGCGATGACGCGCTGAAAACCGCGATCGCCAAACTGCGCGCCCGGCTGGAGACCTGCCGCCAGGCCGTCAATAGTGTCTACACGCATTTGAATGACAACGGCATCTCGGTGGGCATGGTGTTTATGCTGCGCCAGTTG
Source organism: Polaromonas sp. (assembly GCA_049653085.1). Classification (GTDB taxonomy): domain Bacteria; phylum Pseudomonadota; class Gammaproteobacteria; order Burkholderiales; family Burkholderiaceae_C; genus Polaromonas. Next base: position 17,089 of record JBASFP010000061.1, on the reverse strand, counting down.
CGTGAGCGCATTGTGCGGGTGCGCGAACTGCTGGACACGCTGACGGCCAGCAACACCGCTGCGGCTGCCATCAGGTTGCTGGCACGGCGCGCTGCGATTGGCCAGGACAGCAAAAGCATTGGCGCGCTGATTCGTGTCAACTCTACCTTGCTGTCGGCCAAGATGGCTGAGCGCAGCGCCGAAACCGGTGAGCACTACATCACCCGTGACCGGGCTGAATACAAGCAGATGCTGGGCAAGGCAATGGGTGGCGGCGCGGTGACAGCGCTGACCACGGGGCTGAAGTTTGCCGTGGTGGCCATTGGCTTGTCGGCCTTCTGGAATGGTTTTGCGTCAGGCTTTGTCTATGCCGCCAGTTTTATATTGATTCAACTGCTGCACCTGACGCTGGCGACCAAGCAACCGGCCATGACAGCACCGGCCATGGCCGCCAAGCTGACAGAAATTGATTCTGGCCATGCGATTGAAGATTTTGTGGATGAAGTCACGCATCTAGTGCGCTCGCAAGCCGCGGCAGTGAAGGGTAATGTGTCGATGGTGGTGCCCGCTGTGTTGCTTGTGAATGTGATGATTTTGCTGGTGGCTGGTCGCCCCATGATCAGCCAGCCAGAGGCGCTGCATGTGCTGGGCACTTTGAGCCTGCTGGGGCCAACGCTACTTTGGGCGGCGTTTACCGGGCTGATTCTTTTTGCGTCCAGCATGGTGGCGGGCTGGTTTGAAAACTGGTTTGTGTTGCACCGGCTTGACTCGGCCATTGCCCACAACCCGCGCTTTACCCGCGTGCTTGGCATGCAGCGCGCAGCCCGCTGGTCAGATTTCATGCGGCAAAACGTTTCGGGTTTTGCGTCGAACATTTCGCTGGGTTTCATGCTCGGGCTGATTCCGGCTTTTACCGGGTTTTTTGGCTTTGAACTGGAAGCGCGCCACGTCACCCTGTCAGCCGGGCAACTAGCCGCAGCGGGCGCGGCGCTGGGTCTTGAAGCCTTCAGGCAACCCCTGATCTGGTGGTGTATCGCGGCGATTCCGCTGATTGGTGCGCTGAATTTATCGGTCAGTTTTTACTGCGCGTTTCGCCTGGCTTTGCAGGCGCACAACGTCAGCGGTGTTGACCGGGCGCGCATCAGTCGTGCCATCTGGGCGCGCTGGCGCAGCCAGCCGGGCAGCTTTTTTGTGCCGCACAAATTACCTGAATAAACGACGCGCTTGTAAGTTTATTTGCAGACAGTTACGACTGTCACGCTGCCCGCCTACACAGACTCCCGTCGAACGCCAGTACCCTGTGGGTCAACTTCAAGGACGTTTTTGATTCAAGATTTTTTAAACATCTGGGCTGAATGGATCAAGCCCTCAGCCGGCCTGGCCACGGTGCAGTGGTCGGTGCTGTTGGCGCTGGCTACGGCGGCAGGCCACCTGGTGCAGCGCTACACTGGCCTGCCCAAGGTCATTGGTTATTCAGTCGTGGGGGCGCTGGCAGGCTTTGCCGGCTTTACCGGCGCGTTGTGGCCGCTGCAAGGCATTGGCCTTTTTTTGCTGGAACTCGGCGTGGCGGTAGTGCTGTTTGAGGCGGGCGGGCGCATCCCGCTGCGCTGGTTCAAGCACAACCCAATGGTGCTGGTGCAAAGCCTGCTTGAATCGGGTTTGACACTGATTGCGGTGTACTACGCCATGCAGGCAATGGGCGTACGCGATGCCGTGGCCCAACCGCTGGCCATGCTGGCCATGGCCGCATCTCCCGCCGTGCTGGCACGGGTGCTGATAGACACGCGTGCATCAGGCCCGGTCAGCGACCGCGCCATGGTACTGTCTACCCTGAGTACGCTGTATGCACTCACCCTGTGCAGCGCCAGTGCGGGCCTGATGGCCAAAGGTGAAAAAGTGTTGGGGCCGATCACTTTGACAAGCAGCTTTTACCCGGTGTTGGTGGTGCTGGGTCTGTCAGTGGTGGTGGGGGCTGCTCTGGCGCTGGTGCTGCGCAGCGCCTTGCGGGTGATGAGCCCGACGAGTGAAAACACTGCCATTTTGCTATTGGCCGTGATTGCTGCCGGTGCGGCGCTGGCAGCGCATTTTGGCGGCTCGGCACCGCTGGCGGCGCTGCTGGGCGGCATGCTGCTCAAGCAGCTCAACCCACGCCCGTGGTCGTGGCCCCGGCAAATGGGCACGGCGTCCAGCATGTTGACGATGCTGATGTTTGTATTGGTATCGGTAGTGGCAGCACAGGCAGATTGGGGCGGGCCTGTTGCTGCACTGGTGGCCGTGCTGGTGGGGGTCAGGGTGCTGGCCAAAATAGTCGGCGTGGCGCTGGGCAATGTGGGCAGTGGTGCCAGTTGGCAGCAAGCGCTGTGGGTGGGTTGCGCCATGTCGCCCATGTCGTCGGTGGCGCTGCTGTTGGTGTCAACTTTTATGGTGGCGGCACCCGTGCTGGGCAAGCAGATTGCCAGCATTGCGCTGCCGGTTATTTTGCTGATGGAGGTGCTGGGTGCGGTGCTGGCCACCGTGGCCATCACGCGAGCTGGTGAAAGCTCGCGCCCGCCAAAATTGCAAATACGAAGCGCGTCCAAAGGCCCAGTCCATGAGTCTTGAAGCCTTTCAAAAATCTGATCCCTTGTCACTCGGCGTAGAGCTGGAGCTGCAACTCGTCAACACGCATGACTACGATCTGGCCCCGTATGCCGAGGACATGCTGCGCCTGATGAAAAAAATACCGCTGCCTGGCGCGGTGGTGCCCGAGATGACATCGAGCATGATTGAAATATCCACCGGCGTGTGCCAGTCATCGTCTGAGGTGTTGGGGCAGCTCACGCAAATCCGCGATGCGCTGGTCAAAAGCGCCGACAAGCTGAACATTGCCATCGTCGGTGGCGGCACGCATCCTTACCAGGCTTGGCATGAGCGGCGCATTTACGACAAGCCGCGCTTCAGGGAGTTGTCTGAGCTGTATGGCTACCTGTCCAAGCAGTTCACCATTTTCGGCCAGCATGTGCATGTGGGCTGCCCGGATGCTGACACTGCGCTGCTCACGCTGCACCGCATGTCGCGCTACATTCCGCACTTTATTGCGCTGTCGGCGTCCAGCCCATATGTGCAGGGGCAAGACACGGCGTTTGACTCGGCGCGGCTCAACTCGGTGTTTGCCTTCCCCATGTCTGGCCGCGCGCCATTTGTATTGACGTGGGACGACTTCACGACCTACTTCAACAAAATGACGCGCACTGGGGTTGTCAAAAGCATGAAGGATTTTTATTGGGACATTCGGCCCAAGCCAGAATTTGGCACGATTGAGATCCGCGTGTTTGACACACCGTTGACGGTGACGCGCGCTGCGGCGCTGTCAGGCTTTGTGCAAGCCTTGGCCGCGTGGTTCATGCATGACCAGCCCTTCATGCCGCAAGAAGACGACTACCTGGTCTACACCTACAACCGCTTTCAGGCCTGCCGTTTTGGGCTGGACGCGGTGTATGTGGACCCTGCCACTGGCAAACACATGCCGCTGCGCGAACATATTTGGCTGACCTTTCGGCAAATTGAAGTGCATGCCCAGCGGCTGGGTGCGAGTTCATTCCTCAGCATGTTGCACAGCGGCGTGGAGCGTGGCGAGAACGATGCCCGCTGGCTGCGCGAGAGGCAGGGCGAAGAAGCCTTGCTGGCTGAAGTGGTGCGGCAAGCAGCGCAGCGGTTCAGGGGGGATGCGGCGTATGGGCAGGGGTAAATTCCGCTAAGGGTTGTATCCTTGGCACATGACCGAATTCGACCTGATCGCCCGCTATTTCACCCGCCCCGCCCGGCGTGCGGCCATGGGTGTGGGCGATGACTGCGCACTCATCAACCCATCCCCCGGCATGCAGTTGGCCGTCTCCAGTGACATGCTGGTCGAGGGGCGTCATTTTTTTCACGATGTAAGCCCCTACTCACTCGGCCACAAAGCACTGGCGGTTAATCTGAGTGACCTGGCGGCCTGCGGCGCAAGGCCCGTGGCCTTCACTTTGGCGCTGGCGCTCCCTTCAATTGACGAAGCCTGGCTGCAAGAGTTCTCACGCGGGCTGTGGGCGCTGGCCGATGCGCATGGCTGCGAGCTGATAGGCGGCGACACCACGCAAGGGCCGCTCAACATCTGCATCACTGTGTTTGGCGAAGTGCCGCAAGGCCAAGCGTTGCTGCGGTCAGGCGCGAAGGTGGGTGACGATATTTACGTCAGCGGCACGCTGGGCGATGCACGGTTGGCGCTGGATGCGCTGCAAGGCAAGATTGAATTACCGCCTGAAGTGTTGGAAGCGGCCAGGCTGAAGCTTGAACAACCCACGCCCAGAGTCGCACTCGGCACCGCCCTGCGCGGCATCGCCACGTCGGCGATTGATATCAGCGACGGGCTGGCGGGTGACTTGGCTCACGTCCTGAAAGCATCGGGTGTGGGCGCACAGGTAGACACCGAGATCACTATGAATTTAATAGCTGCTTGCGCCGGTATTGATTGGGCTGGAGGCCAATTTGATACCCAAAAACAGCTCAAAACAGTGCTTTCAGGCGGTGACGACTACGAATTAGCCTTCACCGCGCCAACTTCAGCGCGCCAAGCCGTTCTAGCGCTATCTGCCAGCAGCCAGACGCCCGTGACGCGAATTGGGGTGATTGAAGCAGGGCAAGGTTTGCGGCTTGTTGACGGTCATGGTCAGTCCGTATCCGCACAATTCACCTCCTTTGACCACTTCGCATCCTGAAAACCTCAAGACGTTAAAATCAGGGTTTCCCCTCTCTAAACGTCTACCTCCATGAGCGCTTTCAACGAAGAACGTGTGCTGTCCGTCCACCACTGGACCGACAAATTGTTTACCTTCACCACCACACGCGACGAGTCCATGCGCTTTAGCAATGGCCACTTCACCATGATTGGGCTGCGCGTCAACGACAAGCCGCTACTGCGCGCCTACAGCATCGTCAGCGCCAACTACGAAGATCATCTGGAGTTTTTAAGCATCAAAGTGCCCGACGGCCCACTCACATCACGCCTGCAGCACATCCAGGTTGGCGACACGGTGATCGTCGGCAAAAAGCCCACCGGCACGTTGCTGATCGACTATCTGCTGCCCGGCAAGCGCCTGTACTTGCTGTCCACCGGCACCGGGCTGGCGCCGTTCATGAGCATCATCCGCGACCCTGAAACCTATGAGGCATTCGAGCAAGTCGTGCTGGTCCACGGCGTGCGCGAAAAAGACGAGCTGGCCTACCACGACCTGGTGACCGAGCATCTGCCGCAGCATGAGTTCTTGGGCGACATGATTGGCAAACAGCTGCTGTACTACCCCACCGTCACGCGCGAGTCCTACCGCACCATGGGCCGCGTCACCGACCTGATGGCGAGCGGCAAAATGTTTGAAGACCTGAAAATGCCCGCGCTGGACGTCGCCAACGACCGCGTCATGATTTGCGGCAGCCCCGGCATGCTGAAAGACCTGAAGGCCATGCTGGAAGAGCGTGGCTTCAAGGAAGGTACGACTTCGAAGCCAGGCGATTTTGTGATTGAGCGTGCGTTCGCCGAGAAATAGAGCCCCCACCTTCGCCCTCTGCGTGTAGCTCTCTGCACCTTGCAGGCCGCCGCTCAAGGTGTTAAACAACCCATAACGCCACGTTATTGCCTCTTCGCTAATCTGATAGCTGTACACGCCCAGCGCCACTAGGATGGTCGTCTGTTTTAAACACACGAGACCGTCCATGATCCACACCTACACAGAACAGCAAATCGCCAGCGCCATCACCTGGCGTGATGTGCTGCATGACCTGCCCGCTGCGTTTGAAGCGTTGCGCACGGGCGATGCCAGCATTGCGCCGCGCCAGCGGGTTGACTGCGGCGTAGCCAAACTGAGCAGCATGGGTGCGGTGTGGCAAAGCAGGCAAGTGGCGACATACAAAACCTACACCAGCGTGGCCGGGCAATTCAACTTTTTGCTCAATCTGTTTGACCTGGCCACTGGGGCGCACCACGTCATGCCCGGCAATGAGATCACCAGAGCCCGCACCGCAGCCATGACAGCCTGGGCCGCGCGCGAAATGGCCAACCCGAACCCACAAAAGCTTGCGCTGTTTGGCTTGGGACTTCAAGGTCGCACGCACCTGGAGGCGTTGCAGGAAACACTTCAATTCAAAGAAATTGCAGTGGTTGATACCGCCGATGTGTCGGCGCAATGCGCGTTGCTGGCCAGCCAACTGGGCATCCCGGTGTACCAGGCCTTGCCCAAGGAAGCCGTCACAGTTGCTGATGTGGTCGTCACCATCACACGGTCAAAAACGCCAGTGTTTGACGGCGCATGGCTCAAACCGGGTGCCAGCGTTTGCGCAGTCGGTACGAGTTTGCCCAGCGGATCAGAAATAGACGCTATAACCCGCCAACGCAGCAGCCAGGTCATTGTCGAATGGAAGCCGCAAAGCCTGGTGGAAGCCGGTGAAATTGTGCAGGGGCTGCAAGACAAAAGCTTGAGCTTGGACCGCATCAAAGACTTGCCAGAGATGCTGGCCAGCCAAGCGCCGTGGCGGCAAAACCCCAACGACATCATGCTGTTTAAAGCTGTTGGCGTAGGGTTGAGTGATTTGGTGGCGGCACGGCTGACCGTTGCGGCCAGCTTGAGCTGCTGAAGTCTGAAGTTCTGGTGCGGCTGGCGGGGATCGAACCCACGACCCTTGGCTTCGGAGGCCAATACTCTATCCACTGAGCTACAGCCGCGATGCTGTGAAGTGCTTGAAAAGCATAGTGATTCTATCAGTCGGCCTCTTGCAGCCAGTCTGGCTGCTTATGAATTGCAATGCCCCCGTTATAATCCGACATTGCGGGTTGAACCTGTTTCAGCACGCCAAAACACCCCCCAGTAGCCACGATTTCCCGTTTTTTTGAGGACGCCATGAGCGCAAACGATCACACCACCTCGCACGACGAAGACCATTCCGGTCCGATCAAAACCCCCAAGCAGTTGCTGGCAGCGGTATTTTTCTCATTTGTCATTCCCATCTTCGCCATCATCGGTCTGGTCTACTACGTGACGTCGGCCAACAAAACCGCGCCGGGTGCTGTTGACACTGAAAAAGCCATCGCGATGCGGATTCAAAAAGTCGGCTCGGTGGAGATTCGTGATGCGAACCGCGCGTTGAAGTCGGGCGAAGATGTTTATAAAGCGCAATGCACCGCCTGCCATGCGGCTGGCCTGGCTGGTGCGCCCAAAACGGGTGACGCGGGTGCCTGGGCTGCACGTATCAAAACCGGGTACGACGCGCTGTTGACCTCAGCCCTCAAAGGCAAAGGCGCGATGGGTGCGCAAGGCGGCGGTGATTACGACGACATTGAAATTGGCCGTGCCGTGGTCTACCTGACCAATGCTGCGGGCGGCAAATTTGCCGTGCCGGCTGCACCTGCCACACCTGCTGCGGGTACGCCAGCACCTGCTGCGGCGGCTGTTGCTGCACCGGTTGCCGTGGTGGCTGCTGCGCCAGTGGCAGTTGCTGCCGCGGCACCTGCCGCTGTCAAAGTGGTGGCCAACAATGGTGAAGCGCTTTACAAGCAAGTCTGCACCGCTTGCCACGCACAGTCAGTGGCAGGCTCACCCAAGTTTGGCGACAAAGCCGCCTGGGCACCTCGCATCAAAACCGGTATTGACGCGATGACGACCAGCGTCATCAAAGGCAAAGGCGCGATGCCACCCAAAGGCGGTTCGGCTGCATCAGATGCCGACATTCGCGCCACGGTTGAATACATGGTCAACGCTGCCAAGTAAGTCAGCTTGACCCCTGCAAAACCGGCTTTTGAGCCGGTTTTTGTTTTTTAGGGCATCAAATCAGCCTCTTAACCAATGAATACGGGCGCGAGAAGCTATTATTTTAATAGCAATTGATTTTCCCACATCGTTTGATTTAGAAGTATGTACTAAAGGCACAATGGCTTGACCTAAAAAAATGAGTCCGATTCAACCCATGGCACGCATCTTTGACAACATAGACAACGACCTGCTGACCACGCTGCGCGCCACGATGCAGGTGTCGCATCGTTCGGACTTCTGTGTCGGCTACCTCAACCTGCGGGGCTGGCAAGCGATTGATGATTTGGTAGCGCCCTGGAACCCTGACATCGGACAGGTTTGCCGAGTCCTAGTGGGTATGCAGCGGCCACCGTATGAAGAAATTCGTGAGCTGTACCGCCAGGCGGATGAAACAGGCTTGATTGACAACGCCACCGCCAGCCGCCTCAAAACCCAGTTTGCCGCTCACCTGCGTGAGCAAATCACCCTAGGTATCCCAACCGGGCAAGACGAAGCAGGCCTGCGCCGCTTTGCACGTCAGCTGCGCGCCGGGCAAGTAGTGGTCAAACTTTTTTTACCCTACCCACTTCACGCCAAGCTGTATTTGCTGTTTCGTGACGACGTGAATAATCCGATCACCGGCTTTGTGGGCAGTAGCAACCTGACGCTTTCAGGCCTATCAGGTAACGGCGAGCTGAACGTAGATGTGCTTGACCACATGGGTACCGAGAAGTTGTCGAAGTGGTTTGACGCGCGATGGGCTGACCGCTGGGCACTCGATGTGTCACTTGAGCTGGCCACTATTATTGAAACCAGCTGGGCGCGCGAAGAGCCTATACCACCACACCACATTTACCTAAACATCGCTTATCACCTGAGCACCGAGGCACGCGCTGGTTTGACCCAATTCCGCTTGCCCGCGCGGTTTGAACAAGAGCTGTTTGAGTTTCAAAAAAGTGCCGTCAAAATCGCTGCCCGGCACCTGCACCGGCGTGGCGGTGTGATGATTGGTGACGTGGTGGGCTTGGGCAAAACCATGATGGCCACCGCCTTGGCCCGCATGTTTGAGGATGACCTGGGTTATGAAACCCTCATCATCTGCCCCAAAAACCTGGAGCCGATGTGGGAGCGTTACCGAACGGAGTACGGCCTGCGCGGCATGGTCTTGCCAGTGTCGCAAGTCACCAAGAAACTGCCCGACCTCAAGCGCTATCGACTGGTGTTGATTGACGAAAGCCATAACCTGCGCAACCGCGAAGGCCGCCGCTACAAAGCCATTGCAGAGTACATCAAAAGCTGCGACGCCAAGGTCATTTTGCTCACTGCCACGCCGTACAACAAAAGCAAGGCCGACCTGTCTGCCCAGTTACGGTTGTTCATTGACGAAAAGGCCAACATTGGCATTCGCCCAGAACACCACATGCGCAAGTTTCAGATCAGTGAAGCCGAGTTTGAGCGCAAGCATCAGTGCCGCGTCAATTCCATTCTTGCCATTGAAAAGAGCGAAGAGTTTGACGACTGGCGCGAGCTGATTCGCCTGTACATGGTGCGGCGCACCCGCAGCTTCATCATTCAGCATTACACCGAGGCCGATAAAAACGGACGTCGCTATATTGCAGGGCAGGACGGTGAAAAGCGCTACTTCCCGGTGCGCAAGCCAGTGTCGTTAGGGTTTACGGTGGATGATGCTGACCCCGCAGACCGCTATGCCCGCTTGTATTCAAAAGCCGTGGTTGACCAGATCAACGCACTGCATGTGCCGCGTTACGGCTTGGGCTTATACGTGGAGCCAACGGCTGAAAAATCGGCCACAACAGGTGAACGCAAAACCATAGAAAACCTGGGCCGCGCAGGCAAACGCCTGATGGGTTTTTGCCGCACCAACCTGTTCAAACGGCTGGAATCCAATGGTTATTCATTTCTCCAGTCCATTGACCGGCACATCCTGCGCAACAAGATTTATTTGTACGCGATTGAAAACGGGCTTGACTTGCCCGTAGGCGTACTAGACGCGGGCCTGCTTGACCTGGCGCGGGTAGACGAAGACGCCGACGGCGTAGAGGGTGACCCTGAAGATCAACTTGACGGCATGATTGAAGCTGCGCTTGAAACTGACGGCATACCCGACAGCATGGCCAGAGCCAAAGCTGTGTATGAACAATACCGTCAGCAGTACAAAACCCGGTACAAGTGGATTCGCCCCAGCTTATTCAAGCCATCGCTCGCGGAGCATTTGGCAGAAGACACCCAGTCCCTCAGCGAGCTGCTGCAAACCCAAGGCCAATGGGACCCAGCGCACGACCAAAAGTTATTGGCGCTGCGCAAGCTGATCACCCAAACCCACGGCAAAGACAAAGTGCTGGTCTTTACCCAGTTTGCCGACACAGCGCGCTACCTTGCCAAAGAAATTCGCCAAGCCGGGGCCACCCATGTTGAAGTAGCCACGGGTGCAAGCGCTGACCCTTACGCGCTAGCCTGCCGCTTTTCACCCAAGTCAAACAACAAGACGGTGACCAAAGCTGACGAGGTACGGGTACTGATCTGTACCGACGTGTTGTCTGAAGGGCAAAACCTGCAAGACAGCAACGTGGTGGTTAACTTTGACTTGCCTTGGGCCATCATTCGCCTGATACAACGTGCGGGCAGGGTTGACCGCATTGGTCAGCGGGCTGAAGAGATTTTTTGCTATTCGTTTTTGCCGGCTGATGGCGTGGAAGCGCTCATCCAGCTGCGCGCCCGCATTCGCCAGCGCCTGAAAGAAAACGCTGAAGTCGTCGGTACTGACGAAGAATTTTTTGACGACGAGCAGCAAGAAGAAGCCAATACCCTGCGCAACCTGTACACCGAGCAATCAGGCGTACTTGACGACAATGACGACGAGGTTGATTTGGCGTCCTATGCCTGGCAGATATGGAAGCAGGCTACGCAAGACGACCCGGATTTGGCGCGCGCCGTCGAATCATTGCCGCCAGTCGTTTACTCAGCTAAAGCATTCGAGTTAGATGAAGCGCGCTTTCCCTTGCTAGGCACTGATGCCACCAGAGGCGGCGCATTGGTCTACGTTAAATCGCCTGAAGGCAATGACCACCTGGCTTGGGTAGGCGCGAACGGCAAGGTGGTGACTGAATCACAGTTTGCCGTGCTACGCGCGGCTGAATGCGCGCCTGGCACACCAGCCATGCCCCGGCTTGAGAACCACCACGACTTGGTAGCCAACGGCCTGCACCTGGCAACAGCGCAAGACAAAGCGGTAGGCGGCGGCCTGGGCCGCCCCAGCAGCCCACGCAGGCGCGCTTACGAGCGGCTCAAACCCTATGCCGGTGAGCAAATGAAAACACTCTTCCGTGATGAAGAGCTGGAGCGTGCGCTGGACGACATGTACCAGCGCCCCCTGCTGGAAACATCAAGTGATTTGCTCAACCGCCTGATGCGCAGCGGCGTGAACGAAGAAGAGCTGGCAGGTGCCGTCAAGTCCCTGCGCGAAGAAGGCCGGCTGACCTATGCCGAAGACGATGCCACGTTGCGCGAGCCGCGTGTGGTTTGCTCGATGGGACTCATCTCTAAATGACTTCAACGATGACCAAACCAGCCTTTAACCAAGACCACATCAAGCGCTTTCAGTTCAAGCAGCTTTTTAACGAACTCGGCTGGGACTTGCCTACCCAGCAGCAGCCTTTTAGCGTTGCAGTGGGTATTGATACGTGGCTACTCGACGTGGTGGCGGTTAAAAAAGGCGTACAGGTTTTGCACTGTCGGCCAGATGCCAAAGGCAACCCGCCCGACTACGCCAGTCGCCAGAAGATTGAGCGCAAAGTCACACCCGAGGTACGCGAGCACCTGATTGTGTTTACTGATGCGGCGCAAACCACACAGGTATGGCAATGGGTATCGCGGTTGCAGGGCAAAACTGCCCAGTACCGCGAGGTGGTTTTCCGCAAAGGCGAAACACCTGAGCTGCTAACCCAAAAACTCAGCCGCCTGCACTTCACGCTGGATGAAGAAGAACTATTGACCGTACTGGGCGTTACCCAGCGCATGGACGATGCAGCTCCGCGTGAAAAAGTCACCAAGAAGTTTTATGGTGATTTTGAAAAGCAGCGCAAAGCATTTGCAGAGTTTATTAACGGCATACCCGCCACCAGCGAAGATCAGCGCTGGTACACCGCCGTACTAATTGACCGCTTGATGTTCTTGTGGTTTCTGCAAGAAAAAGGCTTTTTAGACGGCAAGAAGGACTACTTGCAAAGCCGCCTCACCGCTCACCTAGCAGCCCCGGCGGATGCCACTTTCTACAAGAGCTTTTTGGCGCCCCTGTTCTTTCGCGGCTTTGCTGAAGAGCGCACAGCAGCCAACCGCGCAAGCATTGAAGCAGCATTTGGCAACGTGCCTTATTTAAACGGCGGCTTGTTTGCTGAACATCAGCTTGAACAAAAATACCGTGGCGCGCTCGATGTAGCTGACGCTGCATTCATTAAGCTGTTCGCCTTTTTTGACGAATGGGAATGGCACCTTGACGAGCGGCCGCTAAAAACGGGCAAGGATGGCGGCAAAGAAATCAACCCCGACGTACTGGGCTACATCTTTGAAAAGTTCGTCAACCAAAAGCAGATGGGGGCGTACTACACCAAGGAAGACATTACCGACTACATCGGCAAAAACACCATCATCCCCTGCCTGTTGGCCAAGGTGCGTGCCGAGCACCCCAAGGCGTTTGATGATTTGGTGTGGCCCCTGTTGCAGCAAAGCGGTGATGCCTACATTTACCCCGCCATGCTCAAAGGCGTTGACGCTGCTTACCCGCCAGACATTACCGACGGGCTGGACACCGAAGCACCCGACCTGCTGGCCCGCCGCAAGCCGTGGAATAAGCGTGCTGACGACGCAGTTAGCTTGCCCACCGAAATTTGGCGTGAAACCATCGCCCGCCACCAGCGCACCCGTGAGGTACGCGCAAAAATTACCGCGGGTGAGCTGAAAGACGTAGGCGACCTGATCACCTACAACCTTGACATTCGCCAGTTTGCGCAAGACTTGATTGAACGTTGCACAGATGTAGCCCTGCTTAAAAGCTTTTGGTTTGCCTTGGCTGGCCGCTTGCCACGCAAGAGCAACGAGAAGTTTCGCCACGGCCTGAGCGTGCTTGACCCGACTTGCGGCTCCGGTGCGTTTTTGTTTGCGGCATTGAACATTTTGAAGCCGCTGTACGACGCCACCCTGCACACCCTGCAGGCGGTGCGCAGCGACGCACTGATAGCGGGCGAAGCCAGCCACCCAGAGAAATGGGCAGAGGTGGACGAGATTCTCAAGCGGTTTGCTGCCTCTGCCTCAGGCCGGCATCAAGACTATGCCGTGATCAAACACATCATCGTCAACAACCTGTACGGTGTTGATATTGAAGAACAGGCCACCGAGATTGCCAAGCTGCGCCTATTTTTAAAACTGGTCGCCCTGCTAGAGCCAGGTGATGACATTGAGCCCTTGCCAGACATTGACTTTAATATTCGCCACGGCAACACGCTGGTGGGTTACGCCACGGCAGATGAGACTGAAAAAGCCGTCAAAGGCGCGAAGCAGGTCAACATGTTCAGCGACGCATGGGAAGACATTCGCATTCGCCTGACGGCGGTTGAGCAGCAGTACAACCACTTTCAAATTCAGCAAGTGCAGCGTGGTGGCCATGTGGCACCCAGCGACAAACAGGCATTAGTAGATACGCTGGCTGAGCTGGAAGAAATGCTGAACTACCACCTGGCCAGAGAGTACGGCGTTAACACCACCAAGACGGCTGACTATGAAAAGTGGAAGCTCAGCCACCAGCCGTTTCATTGGTATGTGGATTTTTATCCGTTGATGGCAAGTGGTGGGTTCGACGCAATTATTGGAAACCCGCCCTACATTGCAGCATCGAAAGTACGCAGTAATTACGATGTAAAAAACTACGAAACAAAAGAGGCGAGTGATATTTATGCCTGGTGTTTAGAGCGGGCCGGCCATATCTTGTCTAAATACGGCGCGACTGGAATGATCGTCCCACTAAGTCTCTCGTTCAGTCGCGACTTTAGTGCGCTCCGTCAATATCTTTATCAAAGCTATCACTTAAATTATTTTTCTTCGTATGCCAAGCGCCCATCTATGCTTTTTGATGGCGTACAGATCCGGTGTACCGTGCACATTGGTCTAAGGCAGACAACAAGCCGAAGTCCGGCTGCGAGCTATACAACTCGAATTCATCGTTGGTACGCGGGTTCACGCGATACACTTTTTTCCTGTTTGCGTTACGCCAATTACACAGCGTTAGCGTGGCCCTCTTTCATCCCCAAAGCGGGCGCGGAGAATCTCTTAAATAGTTTGGGCACTCGTCAAGACTTACAAACGTTGGGTAGCATGGTTTCATCGCAAATTACGCAGCACAAGTTGTTATACAAAAAGAGTGGCTATAACTGGCTCACTTTTTGCAAAGATATTCCTCCTTGTTTTGATGTTGACGGCGAAAGCATTACTCAAAACGAATTCGGCGAAATATATTTTCGCGATGCGGAAGCTTTAAATCTTGCCTATCTTCTGTTGAACGGCAAGTTTCAATATCTTTATTGGTCAATAGTTGGCGACGACTTCCATTTGGCCAGCTGGATGTTTAAATCATTTCCAATCAATTTTTCAACTATCAGCGCTGAGGATAAAGAGGCTCTGCATTCACTTGCCCAGAATCTTGATCTAGAGATATTTAGTACTTTGTCGTTCATGACCATGCATGGCAAAAAGTTAGGAAACTTTAATCTGTCTAAAGTTCGTCATCTGACTGATGTATCCGACACTTTGTTTTCAACTTATTTAGGTGGCATTCAAATTTGGAGTGAGTTAGAACTGCTTTATGCACAAACATTTAAGACAGGAGCAGGGGGCGCATTGAATGATTGACCTATCTCCCACCCAAGCCGCCAACCGCATCACCGCCCTGCTGGCCGCGCATGAAAGCCGCACGCTGGACTTCAAGCGCATCGGTACCAAACACAACAAGACGATTGAAACCATTTGCGCGTTCGCCAACACTGACGGCGGCATCATCGCCATAGGTGTGGCAGACCCCAAAGAATTAAAACCAGGTGCCAAGCGCGAGACGCTGCTGTTCGGCATTGAAGAGAACCCAGAAAGCTTTGATGACCTTCGCCGCCTGGTGATGCAGCGCTTTGCGCCGCCAATAGCTGGCCTGCACTGGCTGCGTTTGGCTTGTACGTTGCAAAACGGCCAGCCGGGGCACGTGGTGATGTTGCGGGTAGAAAAAAGCGACCAGGTACACACAGTCGTGGGCAACGGCACCTGGACGCGCATGGATGCAAGTAACCGTGAGCTAACTGCCGCTGAAATTGCTGAGCTTTGCTACCAGCGTGGCGTGCGCAGCGCCGCCAGCGAGCTGGTGCCGGTGAACCTTGCGTTGCTCGACACACCGACATGGCGCACCTTTGTGGCTGCGCGCGGCTTAAAAACAGGCACGACAGCCGAGCAGTTGCAACGCATTGGCCTGGCCGACACGCTGGGCGGTGAGCTGCGGCCCACGCGGGCAGCGGTACTGCTGTTTGCTGACGAGCCGGGCAGTTTGCTGGCGGCGCATGGCTCGCGCGCTGATATTCGGCTGATGGTGTACAGCGGCAAAGCGGTTGCGCCAGGTGCGCTGCCTAACATGCGTAAAGCCCCACTGACGATTCGCGGCCCATTGATTGTGCAGATTGACGATGCTGTCAAAGCTGTATTGCGTGAGCTGGAAGAAGGCCTGACGCTGGCCAGCAGCGGGTTTAAAACCGAGCACGTATACCCTGAGCGGGTGGTGAAAGAAGCGATAGTCAACGCCGTGGTGCACCGCGACTACCGTTTGAACCGTGATATTTTTGTGCGCATTTTTGATGACCGCATTGAGGTTGAAAGCCCCGGCACTTTCCCCGGCAATATCACGGCAGGCAACATTTCACGCACAGGCAGCAAGGCGCGCAACCCGCTGATTGTGCAAAACCTGCGCGAATTCCCGGTGGCACCCAATTTTGACGCGGGTGAGGGCGTGAAGATGATGTTTGCTGAAATGGCCGCCGCCAAGCTGTACCCGCCCCGTTACAGCCAAAACCTTGAGGCCGCCGTGGAGAGCGTGACGGTGACCTTGCTTAACCTGGCGCGCCCCAGCACGTGGGACGAGGTAAGCGACTGGCTTGACCGGGAGCGCGCCATTACCAACAGCAAGCTGCGTGAAATTTCAGGCTTGGACACCTTGGCTGCCTCCAAACAACTCAAGAGTTGGGTAGGGCAAGGCGTGCTGGTGGCTTTGCCAGCAGCCTCACGTCAGCACGCGAGCTACACCAAGCCTGAACTACTGGCAATTCCGGCTGATTCATTATCTTTGGGCTTAGATAATGAAACTGAAAAATCTAAAAAAATGTTTTAAATCAACGAGTTATGCTGATCGTCATTATCTGAAGCGTGATTTTTGAGGGGTAAACCCCATACTTTCACGGCTCAATGCAAAACGACAAAAAACAGGACGAATAAGCCTGAGAGAACCCTTAAGCGCTTTCATTATCATTATCCAAGCGCTCTGGACAATGAAATTGAAAATGGCTAAAAACCCTTATTTATCAACGATCTAGCATCGCCTTCATTATCTAAAGCTGATTTTTTATACATGCAAACCTGGCAAAAAGCACACGCCAAGCACAGCCTGACAGGCACCGGTAACGCCGACCTGCTGGACTTGCCCATGACGGCGGTTTTTGCATCACGCCAGTGCCCCGGCGGCGCCATACGCGCGGCGATGGACTGGGCTTTGCAGCAAGCCAGAGCAAAGGCGGTGGTGGTCAGCGGCTTTCATTCGCCGCTGGAGCAATCGGTATTAAAAGTTTTAATTCAAGCGCGCAGCCCGGTGGTGGTAGTGCTGGCACGGCCAGTGGGCGGCGCGAAATTGCCACCTGAATGGGTTAGACCTTTAAATCAGGGATTGATGGCGGTAGTGAGTGCCAACATGACCACAACCCGGTTAACAAATGAAGTTGCCATGGCTAGAAACAACCTTGCAGCTCAATTGGCTACAACTATCTTGGTGGCACACGCCAGCCCCGGCGGTGGGTTAGCGGGTTTGGTGGCGCAGTGGACACTAGAAAGGCCGCAAGCTATGGTTGAACTGACTTTTTGACGCTGAAACGCCAGAAATGGCGCAAAAAGCCGCGGCGGTCTCAACCTCCAAGTGCAACAGCAGGAAGTTTAAGCTGCTTGGCCCAGTAGGCCTTAAAGTCAAACTCACCCTCCGGCAAGAACAGCTCAGCCGGGCACTTCCAGCC
>JBASFP010000060.1:0-137174 GCA_049653085.1 Polaromonas sp. | reverse complement strand
GCGCAAGTCGCTGGGCTGGAAGTGCCCGGCTGAGCTGTTCTTGCCGGAGGGTGAGTTTGACTTTAAGGCCTACTGGGCCAAGCAGCTTAAACTTCCTGCTGTTGCACTTGGAGGTTGAGACCGCCGAGTGATTTTATGCTGTTTTGACGCTCAAAACGCACCTAAACGCAAACAAATCGCTCAATCAGCTCAACAATGTTTTGGCGGCGGGTGGCCTGGGCTTTTTTCGTTTGTCCGGCGTTTTTAAAGATCAGCCCAAACGTGTGGCGGTTGGACACATTGAAAAACGTCAGCGCGGAGATGGATGCATGGATGTCGATCGGGTCCAGCCCGGCGCGAAACACGCCGCTGGCCACGCCCCGGTCGTACAGGCGCTTGAGGCTGGCAATGACAGGGACATTGAGCTCCTGAATGCTTTTGCTTTGCGCCAGATACTGGCCACGCTGGATGTTTTCGTTCATCACCAGGCGGATGTAGGCCTCGTTGCCCTGATGGTGGTCAAAGGTGAATTCGGTCAGGCGCTGCAGCGCCTGCAAAGGTGCCAGGTCGTCCAGATGCAGTTCGGCCTCGATAGCACGCACGCGGCGGTAAGACTCCTCCAGCACAGCAATGTACAGACCTTCTTTGCTGCCGAAATAATAGTAAATCATGCGCTTGCTGGTGCGCGTGACCTCGGCAATCGCGTCGATGCGCGCGCCGCTCAAGCCCTTTTCAGCAAACTCGGTCATCGCCACTTCCATGATGCCAGCCATGGTGCGGGCTGGGTCGTTGGTGCGGGTGGGTGGCGCCTTTTTGATTGCCTTTTTTTGCGAATGTACTGGTTCGTTCATTTTTGGAGTATAGGGTGGGATAGGGTCGCCACCGGTCTGCGCGTGTAGCTGGTGAGGTTGGGCTGAGCAGCTCCGCGAATGTCCCCCGCGATGGCCTATGGCCATCAGCTCCTCCTTGATTTCGCTGCGCTGCCCACCCCAACCTCACCAGCTGTTAACGATAGTGGCTGGGTTGCTTGTGTAAAAACCTTGAAACCACACACTACCGACCAGATCAGGCTGATGGGGTACTCAGCGCAGCGGCATCAAGGAGGAGTAGACCCCATAGGGGTCACGGGGGACAGCCGCGGAGCTGAGTACCCCATCGGCCTGATCCAAACCCATACCCGAAGCGCCGAGCCAAAAAAACTACCGACACTTACAAATAAGGCCTGTTCTCACGCGCTGTACAGCCATGCGCCTACGCAAGACCCTGCCCGGGCAACGTACAAATAGTCATGTCGAAATTAGAAGGGGTTTTGCCATGCCGCGTGTCTATTCTGGACAAGCGGATTCTTTCAACCCGAAAACCCGAAATCAGGAAATCCTATGAAAAAATCCATTCTTCTCCCAGCAGCACTCATCGCTCTTGCCACCTTGACACTGGCCGCCTGTGACCGCCCGACGGTTGTCACCACGCCAGCCGTGGTCACCGTACCAGGCCCCGCCGGCCCAACTGGCGCGACAGGCGACACCGGCAATACGGGTAACACCGGCAGCACAGGTGCTACCGGCAGTACAGGCTCTACAGGCTCTACAGGCGCGACGGGTGCAACGGGTGGCGACACCGTTGTCATCATGCCGGCCACGCCTGCTTCGCGCTAATCGGTTTTGGTGATGGGGACATTCCTCATCGCCAGAATTTGAACGTCGGTGTAGCCGAGCTCTGTTAGCAAGGCATTGGTGTGCTCGCCCAGGCGCGGCGGGTTCATGCGCAAGCCGGGTCGCTCACCGTCCAGCGTCATCGGCATCAAAGGCGCTTGGGTTGCCCGGCCATCAGGCAAGGTCATGGCAGCCAAACCGCCCGTGGCTTTTAAATGCGGGTCGTCAAACAAGTCTTCGGGTTTGGTAATCGGTGCAAACGGCAGGCCATGTTGTTCAAACACGTCGCTCAGCTCAGCGGCGCTGTGCAAAGCCATGCGGCTTCTGAGCAGCGGCATCATCCACTCGCGTGCCTTGACCCTGTCGTTGTTGGTTACCAGTCTCGGGTCAACCAGCAGGTCGGCTAAGTCAAACGCTTTGCAAAAAAGTGCCCATTGACCATCACTGACCACGGCCAAAAATATCTGTTCATCACCCTTGACGGTGAAAACGTCATACACCGCCCAGGCAGAAATGCGGCTTGGCATGGGCGCGGCGGCCTGGCCTGTCACGGCAAACTGCATCATGTGCTGCGCCATTAAAAACACATTGTTCTCAAACAGGCCAGACTGCACCTCTTGGCCTTTGCCAGTCACAGCGCGTTGAGCCAGCGCGGCCATCGCGCCAATAGCACCAAACATGCCGCCCATGATGTCGTTCACGCTGCTCCCTGCGCGCAGCGGGTCGCCGGGTCGGCCGGTCATGTAGGCCAGGCCTCCCATCATTTGCACCACTTCATCAAGCGCTGGACGGTGGTCATACGGGCCGGGCAAAAAACCTTTGTGACTGATGTAAATCAGCCGTGTATTGAGCTTGGTCAAGCTGGCGTAGTCCAAGCCCAGATTGGCCATGGCGCCGGGTTTGAAATTTTCAATCACGATGTCGGCGGTAGCGACCAGCTTGTGCGCAGCCTCCAGTCCACTAGGGGTGTGCAAGTCAAGCGCCACACTCTTTTTGTTGCGGTTAAACATGGCAAAAAAGCCTGCGCCAGAGCCCAGCAAGTGCCGCGTGCTGTCGCCCGTCAAAGGCTCAACTTTGATGACCTCCGCCCCCAAGTCAGCCAGCACCATGCCGCAGGTCGGGCCCATCACCATGTGACTAAACTCAATGACGCGGATACCTGCAAAAGGCAGTTGGGGAGGTGTACTCATGCGCACAGCTTACCAAGCGCCGCAGCGTATCGAATAAAGTAACGTCATTCCCATTGATTGATTTTGATTATTTTTGGAGACCTTTCATGACCGCCCCCGCCACAACGAAACCCACCATGACCCCCATTCACCGCCTGCAAGTTGCCAGCAAGCTCCACCAGTTTATTGACAGCAAAGTATTGCCCGGCACAGGCGTGACAGCGGCGGATTTCTGGAAAGGCTTTGACGCCATCGTTTGCGACCTGGCACCCAAAAACATCGCCCTGCTGGCCGAGCGTGACCGCCTGCAAACCGAGCTGGATGCCTGGCATAAAGCCAACCCTGGCCCCATCACCGCAGGTGATTCGTCAAGCCCTAGCGACATGAAGGCTTACCAAAAGTTTTTAACCGATATCGGCTACCTTGTACCAGCCCCGAAAAAAGTCAAAGCCACCACCGACAACGTCGATGCCGAGCTGGCCAAACAAGCCGGCCCGCAACTCGTGGTGCCGATTTTGAATGCACGCTACGCACTGAACGCCGCCAACGCACGCTGGGGCAGCCTGTACGATGCACTGTACGGCACCGATGTGATCAGCGAGGCAGATGGCGCGGAGAAAGGCAAAGCCTACAACCCCAAGCGCGGCGCAAAAGTCATTGAATACGCGCGCTATGTTCTAGACCGCACCGCCCCACTGGCCAGCGGTTCACACATTGATTCTGTCGCCTACAGCGTGCGCGGCGGCAAGCTGGCTGTCAAACTCAAAAACGGCAAAAGTGTTGGCTTGGCGGACGGCAAACAATTCATTGGCTACCAGGGCAGCATGACCAAGCCGACATCGGTGCTGCTGCAGCACAACGGCCTGCATTTGGACATTCAAATCAACGCTGCCACGCCGATTGGCAAAACCGACCCGGCAGGCGTGTGCGACCTGGTGCTTGAAGCCGCGCTCTCAACCATTCTGGATCTGGAAGATTCGGTTGCGGTGGTCGATGCTGACGACAAAGTGCTGGCCTACAGCAACTGGCTGGGTATCTTGCAGGGCACGCTGACGGAGAGCGTGACCAAAGACGGCAAGACGTTTACGCGCGGCCTGAATTCAGACCGCATCTACACATCCGCTACCAGCAAAAAGCCCGTGGTGCTGCATGGCCGTTCATTGATGTTTTTGCGCAATGTCGGCCACCTGATGACCAACCCGGCCATCACCTACACGGCAGCTGACGGCAAAACCAGAGAAATTCCTGAAGGCATCATGGACGCGGTCGTTACCACCACCATTGCCATGCATGACCTCAAACTCAAAGGCAAGCCTGGTATTAAAAACTCCCGCAAGGGCAGTGTCTACATCGTCAAGCCGAAAATGCACGGCCCGGCTGAAGTGGCCTTTGCCGCCGAGCTGTTTGGGCGGGTTGAAAAAATGCTGGGCTTGAAAGATTCAACCGTCAAGCTCGGCATCATGGACGAAGAGCGCCGCACCAGCGCCAACCTGATGGCCTGCATTGCCGCGGCCAGCTCGCGCGTGGCCTTCATCAACACCGGCTTTCTAGACCGCACTGGCGACGAGATGCACACCGCCATGCAGGCCGGCCCGATGATTCGCAAGGGCGACATGAAAACCAGCACCTGGATTGCAGCGTACGAAAAAAACAATGTGCAAGTGGGTCTGGCCTGCGGGCTGCGCGGCAAAGCGCAAATTGGCAAAGGCATGTGGGCCATGCCCGACCTGATGGCCGCCATGATGACCCAGAAAATCGGCCACCCCCTGGCCGGTGCCAACACCGCCTGGGTACCCAGCCCCACAGGCGCCACAGTGCATGCGCTGCACTACCACCAGGTCAATGTGGCCAAGGTGCAAAAAACGATGGAAAAAGCCGTTGAAAAGGCCGACGCCAAGAAAATGCGCAGCGACACGCTCAACGCCCTGCTGCAAATCCCAGTAACCACCACGCCCAATTGGAGCGCAGCAGAAAAAGCCCAGGAACTTGACAACAATGCCCAAGGCATTTTGGGCTACGTGGTGCGCTGGGTAGACCAGGGCGTGGGCTGCAGCAAAGTGCCCGACATCCACAACATCGGCCTGATGGAAGACCGCGCCACCCTGCGCATCTCAAGCCAGCACATGGCCAACTGGCTGCTGCACGGCGTGGTGACCAAAGCGCAAATCACCGAAACCTTCCAGCGCATGGCGGCGGTGGTCGATGGCCAGAATGCGGGCGACAAGTTGTACCAGCCGATGGCGGGCAACTTTGACTCGTCGATGGCGTACAAGGCTGCATGTGACCTGGTGTTCAAAGGCTTGGCCCAGCCAAGCGGCTACACCGAGCCGCTGCTGCATGCGTGGCGGTTGAAGGTGAAGGCGGGTTGATTGCCTTTGCGCTAGCAGCTAGCGCTTTTGGGGTGTAAATTACGCTTCTTGATGTTGAAAGGAATCCGTTATGCAAACTACAGACATCGTTGCTGAGGCGTGCAAACTTGGCTGGGCTTCACGCCTTGAATTGGTACAAACCATTTTGCAAACAATGCAGCCACAAGATGCAAAAGCAGACCATGAGGGCGAAGCTGAATTTGCCTGGCGACAAGAAGTGCTGCGCCGCGTGACGGCATACAGATCGGGACGTGAGCCTGGCATACCCGCTGCGGAAGTGCTGGGCCATTTTTAGTGAAGGCGGTTTTTAATAAGGAAGCACAATCGGAGTTCAATGAAGCGCAGGCTTATTACGCGCTTATAGACGCTGAGTTGAAAGAGGCATTTGCAGAGTCAGTTCGTCAGGGCTTGAGGCTTGTTTTGGCACAACCTGCATCGGGTCGAATCGAGTTTGAGGATGTGCGCAGAGTAGTTTTGAAGCGCTTCCCCTACAAACTGCTTTACATCATCGAAGCTGACCATCTCTTGGTTGTCGCCGTCGCTCACCAACGCCGCCAGCCTGAATATTGGTTTAATCGCATCGCAAATAAATGAACACGATCACGCTCAAGGAGGTCTTGGCGTTGGCTCAACGGCTTGAGCCGCATGAGCGCGCCGACTTGGCGGCAATCTTGCAAGCGACTTTGCCGCCGCCTGATCCTGAGATTGAGCGTCTTTGGGCAAAAGAGGCTTTGCGCAGATTGGCCAGCATTGATGCTAATCAAAAGCTGCCCAGCAAACCAGATTGATGCCGACGAACTCACATGGATAAAAACTTCGCTCGCCTGCTCGACACTTTGCGCATAGTGCCAGTAGGCCGCAAGCTGACTACTGTT
Source organism: Polaromonas sp. (assembly GCA_049653085.1). GTDB lineage: Bacteria > Pseudomonadota > Gammaproteobacteria > Burkholderiales > Burkholderiaceae_C > Polaromonas. Next base: position 131,130 of record JBASFP010000060.1, on the reverse strand, counting down.
GATATTCACACGCGCCTCACATCGATCGGGCACGATGTCACGGTGCGTACTGTGCAGCGGGATTTACTGGCTCTATCAACGTCATATGACTTCATATGTGACGACAGAGAAAAGCCTTTTGGCTGGTCTTGGGCAGCAGGCGCAGTGCGCCCTGTCGTGGCAGAAATGGACGTAGCGCAGGCTCTGGCTTTTAACCTGCTGAATCGTGAATTCAAAGATTTGATGCCACCGTCCGTAATGGACGCACTCCAGCCCTGGTTTGACAAGTCTCAGTCAAAGCTCACACAGGAAAGCCACACCAAAGCATCGCGTTGGGCGAAAAAAGTAGCCTTCCGCCCGCAGGGCGCGCCGCTGCTTGTGGCAAAGGTTGCGCGAGCTACCGTCGAGATGGTTTCAAACGCTCTTTTTACTGAGCGGCAAATGACGGCTGAATACCGTTCTGCGCAAGCCTCAAGCTATCGCAAGGTGCGCCTTCATCCGCTGGGGCTCGTACGCACCGGGCTCGTGACATATTTGGTGGCAACTTTTTCAGATTTTGTAGATCCACGTTTGTTGGCACTGCACAGGCTGCGCAACGTCCAGCTGCTTGAAGACGCTTGCGTTGCTCCGCCAGGCTTTAACCTTGACAACTATCTAGGCCAAGACCGATTGAATTTTGGCAACGGCAAGCAAATCCAACTTGAGTTGCGCATGACCGTTGCTGCTGCCGCGCATCTGCACGACACACCGTTGTCGAAACATCAAACCATTGAGGTGCTAGAAGACACGCCAAAGAAAGTGTTGGTCAAGGCGACCGTAGATGACTCACAGAGGCTGATCTGGTGGCTGCTCGGTTTCGGCAAACAGGTTGAAGTGCTGGCTCCCGAATCACTACAGACGGCTGTAAAAGAGATGCGCGGTAGATCAGACTGAGTTTGTTTCTGGCTTTTCTGCAATGGCTTTGGCCAAAAGTTTTAAGGCTTCATTCAGCCCAACTTGTGCAAGTGGACTGCGTGCCGAAGGATGATGTGTTCTAAAACACTTGATGCGTTTGTCGAGTCTGAATTCCCATAGATAGTGCGTTTTGATATTTTCATTTGAGCGCGGAGAGCTCACGCATCTTTCGTTGACGCCAATAGGGAAAAATTCTCGCCGGTATTTGGCTGCTGCTATACCGTTCGCAAAGATGATGAAATCCGGCTGCAAAATTTCAATTTGTTTGTCCAGTAGCTTTTGGCTTAGCGCTTTTATCAAGCCAAATTCAGGGAACTGCTTAATGGGCGATCCCTTGCCCCAATCAAAGCAAAATAAGTTCGCCCAAATCAATCCTTCACGATCCGCTACCTTTGCAGCACTTCGAAAAAAATTGAAAAAAGTTCTACCTCGGTCATTTTTTCTATCCGGTTTCAGCTCATTATTTAGATGTGCTTGCTGTAATCGCATCGAACCATCAACGTAGTTCTCCAACCCGTTGAATGACGGATACGAATAAGTATCAAGCTTTCCAGGTATTTCGATTCGCTTTACGAGTGGCTCCCAACCAGCAGTCTCGCAGCCCACGACCATCACTTTGTTTTTTGCTGTGCTGTACTTGTCGCCAACGCCAGTTAAAAACAAGCCTGACAAGCCCTTCACTCCCCCGGGTCGCTTGTCCCTTGCCTCAAAGTATTCCAGCGGCGCATCCTTCAAAATGTCAAGGTATGCCGTTTTGAGCAGATCATTTGTCATTTACGTTTGCGCTCTCTTTAAAAGGTCATTTGGCTCTACTTTATCTGGCTTGTCGGCGTAGTACGGATCGTCAAACAACAGCGTGATTTGCGCTGGAGTACACCACCTGATAGTGACAGCATCTTGGGTCATGATGATTTCTCCGCCGGGTAAATCCAGCAGGCCGTGCTGCAAACGCTCTTCAAACATCAACTGGTTCGTTTGCATGACCCGTCGCACAAACCAGTTGTCTTCAAACTCCGTCATCGTGCCTTTTTGGTGACAAAAACGATAGCCACCATGGCTGATCGTATGTGGCGGTACTGTCATGCCGTAGTCGAACTTGATCTTGCCCGTAATGCCATGCTTTTGGCACAACTCAAACATGTAAGCTGTCCATGCGTTCTCTTTTTTGTACGGCAATTTGGCAAAGGTATCGATGCTGGGCAGCGACGTCATTGCTTGGTAGACCTCTACGAAAAGAACTGCGCGGTACAACGCGCTTTTCAGGTTGTCAGGCTCTACAGGTATATCCAGATATCGACTGAGGCTGTAAATGTCTCTAGGCCATCCAAAAAACTTGTTTTTCGCAATATTTGCCGCTTCTATAAAGCCGTCAGTAAAAATATCCAAAGTAAGCAGGTCGCTCATGGCTTCTATTTCTAGGTCGATAAATCGTCTGCTGTAGGTCAGTTCCAAACAAATGAGTTCTGCATCGCGGATAAATGCTACGAACTCCGCATCCAGCGCACTAAACCGGGGCTTGTCAGCTAAAAACGCATCCGTCAGGCCATGATTTTTTAGCTGCTCTAGCGAGACAGGCTTTTGCGGGTTGAGGTAATGGTGAAACACGTGACCTGTCAGTTTTCTATTGATCACCTCGACACAAGCGATCTCCACCATCCGCCCGTCAGCGTAGGGTTGCCTGCTGGTTGTGTTGATATCAAAAAATATTTGTCTTTTCACTTTCAGCACCTTCAGGTTGATGTGTTTGCAGGTCGAGTTCTTAGTTGCGCATAGACGGCTGCAAGCAATTGGGCATCATGCAATGCGCTGTGTTTGTCGCGCGAGGCAGTCAAGATGCCGAATCGCCTGCACAGTGTGTCCAGGTCATTGCGCTGACCCGCGTAGAGTCTTCTTGCAAGGTGCAAGCTATCAGTGATTGCAGCGGTATGGTCAGCCAGTGAGCCACCTTGTATGCGGTGCAGTTCAGCGTTGAGAAAGCCAACATCAAATCGGGCGTTGTGGATGATGACTTCAGCGCCGCCGACAAAGGCGACCAAGTCTGTGGCGATGGCGCCGAACGTCGGGTGCGTCTGTAAAAAAGCATCGTCCAGACCATGCACTGCAAGAGCGGCAGGTGACACGCGCCGTTCTGGGTTGCAGTAGCAGTGAAACACTTGACCTGTTATTTTGTTGTCGTGCGCTTCAACGCACCCTATTTCAACAATCCTGTGACCTTGATGTGGGCTTAAACCGGTGGTCTCAACATCCAGAAATATTTGTCGCGTCATAACTTTGGCCATTCTTTAAAGAATTCATGCGGGAATCGCAAGACCAAATTGTTGTTCTGATGTGCGACAAATTCCGTCGCAAAGAAAGCAGCATCTTTAGATTTGCTGACCAATGCACTTGCAAAAATCTCAATTGAGAGACAAAATGGAGTCTTAACCAAAAAAACCAACCATCATGCCCGCACAAACTTCAATGCTCCACATCCGGGTCGATGACGACATCAAAGATCAGGCCACGCTGGCACTGACGGCAATGGGTTTGTCTGTGTCTGACGCGGTGCGACTGTTTTTGCGACGGGTGGTGGTTGACCAGGCTTTTCCGCTGGAGCTCAAAGTGCCTAACGCTGAAACGCAATTGGCTATGCAAGAGTCGCGTGCCATGATGGCTAGCCGCAAAACGCGGTTTGCGTCCGCTGAAGAACTGTTTGCCGACCTTGAAAAAAACAGCAGCAAGTAAGCGCGCCAGCGTCCCGCGTGCTTGCGACTACGCCAAGTCGTTTCTCAAAGACTGGGTTCGGCTGTCGCATTCGGGGCGGTATGACATGGTGCGGCTCAAAGAAGCGATGCTTTTACTCATCGCCAATGACGCGCCGCTTGGCCCTGAATGGCTAGACCATGCTTTGAAAGGCGATTGGGCAGACCACCGGGAATGCCATATTGGTGGTGACTTTTTGCTGATCTACCAGCTTGAAGGCAATCAACTGAATTTTGTACGCGCTGGCTCGCATGCGGAGTTGTTTGGTAGTTGAAGGTGATTCAGTGTTTTGATGGGGTTGTAGACTGCCAAATAAAAAACCGAACAAACCTCGTTCAAAAAATTCAACCCGCTCCCAGCCCGCGCCGCGTACCATAGGGTATGGCAATAGACACAGACTTCATTCATGCAACGGCTGAGCGGGTACGCCAGGCCGCTGCTTCAGGCAGCAGCTTGCGCATTCGCGGGGGCGGCAGCAAAGACTTTTATGGCGAGGCACTTGTTGGCGAACTGCTGGATACCGCTGCGCTGAATGGCGTGGTGAGTTACGAGCCCAGCGAGCTGGTGGTGACGGCTTTGGCAGGCACGCCACTGGCTGAACTGGAGGCGCTGCTGCTGGCGCAAGGCCAGTGCCTGCCGTTTGAGCCGCCGCATTTTTCGACAAATTCGACCGTCGGTGGCATGGTGGCCGCAGGCCTGAGTGGCCCGGCGCGTGCCAGCGTGGGCGCTGTGCGTGACTATGTGCTGGGCGTCAAGCTGATCAACGGCAAGGGCGAGTATTTGATTTTTGGCGGGCAGGTGATGAAAAACGTGGCGGGCTATGACGTGTCGCGGCTGATGGTCGGTGCCATGGGTACGCTGGGGCTGCTGACAGAAGTGAGCTTGAAGGTATTGCCGATAGCCCCGCTTGAGGCGACCTTGAAATTTGAAATGCCGCAAGCCCAGGCGCTGAAGCAACTCAATGCCTGGGGTGGCCAGCCACTGCCGCTCAATGCCAGTTGCTGGCTGGATGAGAACGGCGTTGGCACGCTGTACCTGCGTTTGCGCGGCGCGGTGGCGGCGGTTGAATCGGCTTGCGCCAAACTGGGCGGTGATCGACTGCCAAACGAGCAAGCCATATCCGACTGGCAACGTGCCAGAGACCAGCAACTGCCGTGGTTCAACGAACGCACCGACACCCAAGACCTGTGGCGCTTGTCAGTGCCGCAAACCACGCCCGAGCTTGACTTGCCTGATTCGCCTTTGATCGAATGGCATGGCGGCCAGCGCTGGGTGCGGGCGGACGAATCGCAGGGTACACAGCTTCGCGCACTGGCTCAAGCCGCAGGCGGAAGCGCTACATTATTTATAGCTGCTCACGCCCGTCAACAGGGCGTTAAAGACCGATTTGACACCCTAAAACCGCCTCTGGACCGCATTCACCGCGAGTTAAAACGCGAATTTGACCCGGCAGGCGTCTTCAACCCGCACCGCATGTACGGGGCGTTCTAAACATGCAAACCAACCTCTCCCCCGAATTCAAAAACTCTGCTGAAGGCCTGGAGGCCGAAGCCATTTTGCGCAAATGTGTGCATTGCGGTTTTTGTACGGCCACCTGCCCGACTTACCAGTTGCTGGGTGACGAACTCGACGGCCCGCGCGGCCGCATTTACCTCATCAAACAGGTGCTGGAGGGTGAAGTACCCACCCGCAAAACCCAGCTGCATTTAGACCGCTGCCTGACCTGCCGCAACTGCGAAACCACTTGCCCCAGCGGCGTGCAGTACGGCCACTTGATCGACATTGGCCGCAAGCTGGTGGATGAGCGGGTTGAACGGCCGCTGCTTGAAAAGACTGTGCGCTGGGCGCTCAAAGAAGGCTTGCCGTCACCGCTGTTTGCACCGGCCATGGCAATGGGCCAGGCGGTGCGCGGCTTGCTGCCCGCGTCGCTTAAAAACAAAGTGCCTGCAAAGCAAGCTACCGGGCCCGCGCCCACCCGCAGCCACGCGCGCAAGGTGCTGATGCTCGAAGGCTGCGTGCAGCCCGCCATGTCACCCAACATCAACTCCGCCACCGTGCGGGTGCTGGACGCGGCTGGCATACAGGTGGTGGTGGCCAAAACAGCCGGTTGCTGCGGCGCGGTGAAATTCCACCTGAACGACCACGACGGCGGCAAGGCCGAGATGCGGCGCAACATTGATGCGTGGTGGCCGCATGTTGAAACTGGCGTTGAATCTATCGTGATGAATGCGTCGGGCTGCGGCAGCATGGTTAAAGACTACGGCCATGTGTTACGTGATGACCCAGCCTACGCCGCCAAGGCCGAACGCATCAGCGCATTGACGCGCGATTTGAGCGAGTTGCTGCCTGATCTGGTGGATGTTTTAAAAGACAAAGTTTCCACCAAATCAGGTCAAATTGCCTTTCACCCGCCCTGCACCTTGCAGCACGGCCAGCAGTTGCGCGGCGGTGTTGAAAAGCATTTGGGTGCTTTGGGCTTTAACGTCAAAACAGCCAGTTGCGAAGCGCACCTGTGCTGCGGTTCGGCGGGTACCTACTCGGTATTGCAGCCCAAACTGTCTTACGCGCTGCGCGACCGCAAGCTGGGCAACCTGAGCGAGATGAAGCCAGAGGTCATCGTTTCAGCCAACATCGGCTGCATCACGCACCTGCAAAGCGGCACAGCTACGCCGGTGCGGCATTGGGTGGAGGTGCTGGACGAGGCTTTGACTTCCAGCCTCAGCCAATAACATCAGGCACGGATTCGACATCAAATATAATATGACATAACATGTTCAATATGTGATTTTGGAGCATCGCCATGAACTTCAGCATTCATTTACCACAGCCGTTGCTGGTCAATTTAGACAACTTCGCAAAAAGCCACAACATCAGCCGCAGCGGCGTGGTACGCGATGCAGTCGAAAATTATTTGGCGCAAAAAACAGCCAGCCAATGGCCAGCTGATGTTTTGGCCTGGATGGCTTCGCCTCCAGATGCGGAAGAAGCGCTCGGCTTGCCAGATTTTGACGCCATGCGAGAGCAGAGCAACGACAACTGGCAGTCTCGCTCTGACGGTTTGCTCAAAGATTTTTCAGATTAGCCATCGCGCAGCATGAAATATTTGCTTGACACCAATGCGGTAACAGCTTGGGCTAAAAAAGATTCGTCAGTGATTGCCCGGCTGCAAAGGCTTGCACCAAGTGACCTCGCCATCAGCGTGCTGACCGAGCATGAGTTGCTCTACGGCATCGCCTACAACCCGCAGTTCAAATTGCGAGGAGTGCTTGAGCGCCTGCTGGCAATGCTGCCCAAACTGCCGCTTGATTCTGCCATCGTGGCCAAAGCAGCGCTTGTCCGGGCAGATTTGAGGCGGCGCGGCTTGCCGATTGGCCCGTACGACCTGTTGATTGCTGCAACGGCACTGGAGCACGGTTTGACGATGGTGACCCACAACGCCCGGGAGTTTGAGCGCGTGTCTGGCTTGCAGGTAGAAGACTGGCAATTCAGCGCCTAAGCGCGCCACGCTACTGACACCACGCTGTCAGTAGTCCCCCAGCATGATCAAGGCTCCTTTAACAACTCAGGAGTCTTTCATGAAAAACGCCATCACATGGTTTGAAATCGGCACAACCAATCTGGCCAAAGCCACTGCTTTTTACGAGGCCGTTTTGGGCCACAAAATGCGGCTTGAAAACATGGGGCCATCAGAGGGCGCTGTGTTTGCTCACGACCATTCAGGCGGCACCGGCGGCGCACTGCTGTGCGGCACCACTGCCCCGCAGCCAAGTGCAACAGGCACGCTGGTTTATCTGGATGCCTCGCCATCACTTGATGCTGCTTTGACCAGAAGCATCCAAGCCGGTGGGCAAATTGCCATGCCGCGCCAGGCTTTGCCGCCTGGCCTGGGTTTTATTGCCCACATCACTGACCTCGATGGCAATCGGGTTGGCCTGCATGCGCTGGCTTGACTCAAGCCGCGCTTAAATACCAAGGCTGTAAAGTATCGAGTCGATTCAACAGGAGTTCGTCATGCAACCCACCCGCCTAAGCCTTGCCAAACCGATACCCATCGCAGGCATCAGCATTCGCACCACCAACGCCGCTGAATTCAACCCCGTGACCGGCAAAATCGCGGGGCTGTGGGGTCGATTCTTCAGCGAAGGTTTGTTTGATTCATTGCCCAACAAATTGCCTGATTCACCCATTTACGGCGTGTATTCAGGCTACGAGTCGGACTACATGGGCGCGTTTGATGTGACGGCTGGCGTGGCGGTCACAAAGCCCGACAAGCCACTGGCACTGCAAGCGGGTGAGTACCTGGTCTTCAGCGCCACGGGGCCGATGCCGCAAACGGTGCTGCAAACCTGGGGTGTGGTGTGGCAGTATTTTCAAAGCAACCCGAACGTGCAGCGCAGTTACGCAACGGACTTCGAGGCGTATTCAGGCACTGACAAGGTTGAGATTCACATCGGCGTTCAGGTTTGAGTCATGGCTGATCGCAAGTCATGGCGTGAGCGGCTGGCGGGTTTTCAACACCTGCCGCAGGTCAAACCGATCCCCCAGGCCATGCAGGCCAGGCACGGGCAGGGCAGCATCGTGATCCCGTCGCCTCAGGAGGTCAACGCCATCATGGCCAAAATCCCTGAGACGCGGCTGGTCACTATTTTCCAGATCAGTGACCAGCTGGCCTATCAGCATGGCACCACCATCGCCTGCACCGTCACCACCGGTATTTTTGCCAACATGGCGGCACGGGCGGCGGGTGAAGATGAGGCCGATGGGAAAAATGCCACACCGTACTGGCGTTGCCTTAAAAAAGATGGCGAGTTGAACGCCAAGTACCCGGGCGGCATATCAGCGTTGATGTCCAAACTGGAAGCTGAAGGCCACACCGTCGTGCAAAAAGGCAAACGATTTGTGGTGCAAGACTTTGAAAAGCAACTGATCAGCACCCGTATGTTATGACTATTTACTATGATTTCAGGAGCTTCTTGCGCCCGTATTCATTGACCTACAGCCCTAAAACATACTTGATAATGGCCTAAAAACAAGTTTTATGCGCCGCGCAGACCGCCTTTTTCAGCTCGTACAGCTCATCCGGGGCCGCAGGCTGAGCACCGCCGCCTATCTGGCTGAGCGGCTGGCCGTGACCCCGCGCACCATTTACCGCGATGTGGCCGATTTGCAGCACCAAGGCGTGCCGATTGAGGGTGAAGCAGGCGTGGGTTATCGGCTAGGTGCGGGCTTTGACTTGCCGCCGCTGATGTTTACCGAAGATGAGGCCAAAGCGCTGGTAGCCGCTGTGCGCGTCGCGCAGATCGGGCTGGATGCAGGCTTGGCGGCAGGTGCAGAGGCAGCGCTGAGCAAAATCTTGTCGGTGCTGCCTGCCGCCGCCCGTGCCGCCGCCGAAAGTCAGGCCGTATACGCACCGCTCAACGTCATGACGGGCCTGGATGCTGCCACGCGCCAGCGCCTGCAAGCGCTGCGCGAAGCGGTGCAGGCGCAGCGCAAAGTGCGTATCGCCTACCAAGATCTGCAAAACAAAACCAGCCAGCGCATCGTGCGCCCGCTGGGCTGCTTTTACTGGGGCAAAGTCTGGACGTTGACTGCCTGGTGCGAGTCAAGGTCAGACTTTCGCAACTTCAGGATGGACCGGATTGAAAGCTTTGAACTGCTGACAGTGGGCTTTAAACAGGAGGCGGGTAAAACGCTGGCAGATTTTTTGCGTACTTTGGGAGTAAGGCCAGAGGCCAAGTAGTCGCTGATTGGGTGTGCTGACTCACACCCAAGGCTGACCCAAGGCCTCAACCTCAAACGCCTGGACCACCGCAGGCCGCGCCAGCATGCGCTGCAAGTAGGGGCCAAGATGCATTCTGTCTCTGGCAGGTTTTGATTCAAAGTTCCGCGTCCAGCGGCACAGCATCAAGGTGTAGATATCGACGGCTGAATAGTTGGCGCCCAGCAGCCAGGGTTCGGCATGCAGCTGACCTTGCCTGGCCAGCTCGGCATCTAGCTGGTCAAGCAGTACACCCACTTTAATTTCAGCTTGCACTTTGACTTGTGCCGCGCCTGCGCTATTGTCCGCATTCACCAACCGCTCCGGATAAAAGTACGTGATCAATGTGGCTTGCAGGGTGTTGGTCAGCCACATCAGCCATTTGTAAAAGTGCGCGCGCTCCACTGTGCCGACTTTGGGAGCCAAACCTGCTTCTGGATACGTGTCGCAAAGGTGAAGGCAAATGGCTGCGGCTTCGTACAAAATCAAATCACCATCTTTGAGCACGGGTATCAGCCCATTCGGATTTAGCTTCAAATACGCGGTCATTTTTTGCGCGTTTTGCGTGCGGTCAACCAGCAGCAGTTCAAACGGCACTTTCAACTCACGCAGCAAAATGTGCGGCGCCATGGATGCGGTGCTGGGGTAGTAGTGGAGTTGAATCATGTCTTTCATCATAGCCAGCCAAATACAAATGACAACATCGCTACACATCACACTCCCTGCCAAAGACGGCTACACACTGGCTGCCACGCACTACCCGACTGACAGCAACCAGTTCATCGTGATTGCCAGCGCGACCGGTGTGCCGCGCGGTTTTTACCGCCGCTTTGCCGAGTTTGCACAGGCGCGCGGTATCAACGTCATCGCTACCGACTACCGGGGCATTGGCGACTCAAAACCCGTCACGCTCAAAGGTTTTGACATGCAGTACGCCGAATGGTCAACGCTTGATTTGGCGGCGGCGGTTGACTACGCATCTGAGCGCGGCAAGGTCTGGCTGGTTGGCCACAGCCTGGGCGGCCACGCGATTGGCCAGTTGCCTGACGCCAATGTGTTGCAAGCAGCCTATATCTGCGGCACAGGGGCGGGCTGGCATGGCTGGATGCCGCGCCCTGAACGCTACCGCGCGTGGGCGATGTGGAACTTGGCCGGGCCTATAGCCACACGGCTTTTGGGCTATCTACCGATGAGCAAACTGAGTGGAGGCGAAGACCTGCCTATGGGCGTGTACCGCGACTGGAAGCGCTGGTGCGCGCTGCCACACTATTTTTTTGACGACCCCGAGGCCAAAGCCATCACCGATAAATTTGCCAATGTGCGCATACCGATTGGCGCGGCGGTGAGTACCGATGATTTATGGGCACCACCCGCTTCACGCGATGCATTTTTCAAAGGTTATGCCAATGCGGCGGTTGATGCGATTGACTTGCAGCCTGCCAGTTTGGGCGTTGAGCAGGTGGGGCACATGGGTTACTTTCGTTCGCAGGTGGGTGCAGTGCTTTGGCCGCAAATGCTGAACTGGCTGGCTCAGCATGGGCTGGAGCAGAATGGCCTGGCGCAACAAAAAATCTAGTTTTGCTCACTGGCAACTTGCCCCAAGAGCCAGTCCCTGAAAACCTTGAGCGGCTTGAGCTCCTCCGACTCCGGCGGGTACACCAAATAGTAGCCACGCGATGCGCACCACTGGCGCTTTGACAAGCGCTTGAGCCGCCCCATGGCCAGCGCGTCTTGCGCCATAAAGGCGGGCAACAACACCACGCCCAACCCGGCCACGGCGGCATTGAGCGCCATCGACATCAAGCCGTAGCGCGGACCCTGACGACCCGTTTCGGCGTCAATGCCCTCCATTTCAAACCACGCTTGCCACGCTTCAGGTACGGTACTGTGATGGATCAAGGCTGACGCCGGGGTGTTGCTGGTCAGTGTTTTGCCATGCACAGCCAGCCATGAGGGCGCTGCATACGGGCTCAAGAGCAAGGGCAATACAAATTCATTTTTTAAATAGGGGCGCTGGCCTTCACCAAACTCCAGCGACGCATCAACTGTTGTGTCGGCAAAGTCAACCGACCCCACACGGGTGGCAAAGTTCAGCGTGATCTCGCTGTGCGCGCGTGTGAAGGCCGGCAAACGCGGAATCAGCCAGTAGCTGCCCAGTGACGCACCGACCGAGAGCGTGAGCAAACCACCCCGGCCTTTGAGCGCCATCACGTTGGCAGTGGCGCGCTCCAGTCGCTGCAAGAGCGGCGCAATCTCGTCCAGGTAATAACGCCCGGCCTCTGTCAGTACCAGTGCTTCGCGCTTGCGAACAAACAGCTTGGTGTCCAGCCGCGCTTCTAGCGCAATGATCTGACGGCTGACTGCGCCTTGCGTCAATCGCAGCTCAACGGCAGCAGCGGTAAAAGAATGCAGGCGCGCGCTGGCCTCCAGGCACAGCAGTGACATGGTGGAAGGCGCGCGCAGCAATGACGTCATGAGGCCACAGCATAACAAGCTTGACTCAGTAGAGCATGAGAAATAATCATGGCTAAACCATAAAACATCGTTTGCGGATTCACATCGGCTTGCGCATCATTGAGCGATTCACAACCTCACGGATGTCCCAATGACCCTGTTCAATCACACTCTCAACACAGACCGCCGTCAACTGCTCAAGCTCGTCGCCGCCTCTGCTTTTGCTTTGCCCACATTGGCGCGCGCCGCCTGGCCAGAGCGGCCGATACGCCTGGTGGTGCCGTCAGCCGCAGGCGGTGCGCCCGACGTGATTTGCCGCATTGTGGCCAACGAGCTGGCCAAGCTGTTGGGCCAACCCATCGTGATTGACAACAAGCCTGGCGCCAGCGGCAACATTGGCATGTCAGAAATATTTCGCGCCGCACCGGACGGCTACACGCTGGGCTACGGCAACGTGGGCACGCTGGCGATTAACAAATCGCTGTTTGCCAAGCTGCCTTATGAGCCTGAAAAGCTGGTGCCCGTGGCGTTGCTGGGCTATGTGCAAAACGCCCTGGTGGTGCGCAGTGATCTGGGCGTAAACAGTATCAAAGACCTGATTGCGATGGCCAAGGCCAAACCTGGCAAGCTGGTGATGGGCTCGGCTGGCAACGGTACCACCGGGCACCTGGGTGGCGAGTTGTTTAAAAGCATGACGGGCACTTTCATGATTCATGTGCCCTACCGCGGCAGCCCGCAGGCCATTCAAGACCTGATGGGCGGCCAAGTGGACTTGATGTTTGACAACCTGTCGTCGATTGCGCCGCACATCAAGTCAGGGCGGGTGAAAGTGTTGGGCGTGTCTGGCCGCGCGCGCAGCCCGCTTTTCCCCGATATTCCCACGATAGGTCAAATCGTTGCGGGCTATGAGACCAGCGCCTGGGGCGGCATCGTCGCGCCACCGGGTACACCGCGCGAGATGGCGATGCGCATCAACGCTGACATCAACAAAGTGCTGGGCAGCCCGGCTGCCAACGAAAAGCTGGTGGCCGTGTCGTGGGAAAGCACCATCGGCCCACCTGAGCGCCTGCAAGACCGCGCACTGCGTGAGACGCCGATGTGGGCAGGCGTGATCAAACGGTCTGGTGCGCGCATTGACTGAATCAATGCTGGATTTGCTTATTGAGGGTGGCGAGCTGATTGACGGTACGGGCGGGCTGCGCCGCCTTGCTGATATCGGCATCATGGGCGATAAAGTGGTGGCCATTGGCAGGCTGGCTGACCAGCCCGCGCGCCAGCGGGTCAATGCCAAAGGCCGCATTGTTGCGCCTGGCTTTATTGACGTGCATACGCATGACGATTGTCTGCTGTTGCATTCGCCTGGCGGCGTACACCCCAAGCTGTCGCAGGGCGTGACGACGGTCATCACTGGCAATTGCGGCATCAGCCTTGCACCATTGCTGACCAAAGCACCGCCCGCTCCTTTGGACTTGCTGGGCACAAGCGACTGGCGATTTGACAGCTTCGCTGATTATCTGGATGCGCTTGAACAAGCTCAGCCTATCGTCAACGCCGCGTGCCTGGTCGGTCATTCAACGCTGCGCGTCAAGCACATGCAGGCACTTGACAGAGCTGCCACGCCAGATGAATGCGCCCGCATGGCTGATGACCTGGAAAGTGCATTGCAGGCCGGTGCGATTGGCATGTCGACTGGCGTGTACTACCCGCCCGCACAAAGCGCCACCACTGACGAGCTGATAGCCGTTGGCAAGCCCTTGAGCGCAGCTTCTGGCCTGGTGACGATGCACATCAGGGATGAAGGCGATGCCATTACCGCCGCGCTGCGTGAGGCATTGCATGTGGGCAAGGCACTCGGCATCACCACCGTACTGTCGCATCACAAGCTGGTAGGCACAGCCAATCACGGCAGGTCTCATGAAACGCTTGGCATGATTGAAGCCGCCGATGCGCAAGGCCAAAGCGTGTGTATGGACTGCTACCCCTACAACGCATCCAGCACCATGCTGCTGCCCGCGCGCGTACACCAGTCAAGCGACGTGCTGGTGACCTGGTCAAAAACTGAACCGCAAGCCGCAGGCAGATCTTTGTTTGACCTGGCGAAAGAAAGAAACCAAGCGCCTGAATACGTGGCCAAAGCACTGCAGCCTGCGGGGGCGATTTATTTTGCGATGGACGAGGCTGATGTCAGCCGCATCATGGCGCATCCCCTCGCGATGATTGGCTCGGATGGCCTGGCGCATGACGCGGCTCCGCACCCGCGCTTGTGGGGCACGTTTCCCCGTGTGCTGGGGCGCTATGTGCGCGAGCAGCGTTTGCTGTCGCTTGAACTGGCCATTCACAAAATGACGGGGCTGAGCGTTCGTCGTTTTGGCCTGCAAGGGCGCGGCGTTTTAGCCGTTGGCAACTTTGCCGATGTGGTGATTTTTGACGAACATCACGTCACCGACCGCGCCAGCTACCAGCAACCCACACAAGTCAGCACGGGGATTGATGCTGTGTATGTCAACGGTGTGCTGGCTTGTGTACAAGGGCAGACTGTTAATAGCCATGCGGGGCGGGTGCTGCGGCGGGCTTAAGCTTTTATTTCAGGCCGAATAAATCCGCCCCATTGCGCCAGCCAATCTTGCTTGCCACATCCGGCGGCAAGTCGCCGAGCCAGGTGCGGTAGCTTTTCATCAGCTCTTCGTAATACTGCCAGCGCTGGTTGACCCAGGTGTCTGAGCCGATCATGAAGCGGCTAGGGTATTTCAAAAGCAATGTGCGCCACTCTGCACAGAGCTTTCCGCCGTCACAGGTCAATCCTGGCCGGTACGACAGCTCACCCATCAGCAGCGGGTATTTTTTCAAAAGTGCATCGACGCGCTCTGCAGACGCGCCGCCAATGCCGGTGTGCGCCCAGATCAGCCTTGCATCAGGTGCATGGGCCATCAGCAGGTCAATGGCGGTGTCGTCAACGTGCGCCAGTACGGCCAGCTTGTTTTTGGCGGCAAACTGCATCAGCTTTTTGGCCACAGGGCCATTTGCATTGGCGCTGTCGTACAAATGAAATTCGCCAATGCCCCTGAACTCGACCCGGCTTGACGCCACGGTTGCACCGCGTGCATGCTCGGCCACCACTATGTCGTAAATGGTCTCGTCCTTGAACCAACTGTCGTAGTCCGCCCGGTTGCGGTACAGGCGGATGAAGGGCACGACGGTCAAGTCAGCGCTGCCGCGTGTGGCGTTGACCAGCGCCTTGCTGCCATCGTTGGGGCGGCTGTTGGCGATGATGGCTTTGACGCCGCTTTTTTTAATGCGTGCCAGCACGTCGGCCACCGGGTGCGGGCCGGTCTGACCGTTCCAGGCTTCGTCGTTGTAGTGCAGGTGGGCGTCAAACAGCGGGCCGGTGTAGTCGGCGGCCTGCACCGTCACAAACAGGGGCATCACAATAGCTATAAATACAGGAGCTGCTTGCGCCCGTATCCATTGGGCTAGAGGCCTAAAACACACTTGAAAACCGGTTTTTTGAGGCATATTTAACCTTTTTCAAGCCAGTTTTTCAGCAAAAAACGTCAGCGTGCGACTTCTGCCCAGCGTGGCGGCGGCTTCGTTGTACGACCCGCGCTGGTCACAGTTAAAACCGTGGTCGGCATCGTAGCTGTGTACCGTCACATCAGGGTGTGCCGCGGCAAAAGCGTTTACGCCATCCATCGGAATGTAATGGTCTTTCTCGCCGAAATGTGCCATCACCGGGCACTTCGGAATTCGCGCAACTTCAGATGCTACTGTCATGCCGCCACCGTAATAAGGCGCTGCAGCGCTGATGCCGCTTAAGGTGCAGGCCGACTGCCAGGTCAGCAAGCCACCCCAGCAAAAACCAATCACGCCGACTTTGCCGCCTGTCTGAATGGCTGCGTAGTCAATGGCCGCTTGTATGTCCTGCATCACGCCGGGGCTGGGCAAGTCCGTGGCTGCCGCCTTCAAGCCCATGCCTGCGGTCATGTCGTCACTCTGGTAGCCCAGGTTAACACCGGGTGTGACGCGCTCAAACATGGCGGGCGCAATCGCCAGGTAGCCCTGTGCGGCAAAGCGGTCTGTCACCGCCTGGATGTGTGAATTAACGCCAAAAATTTCCTGAATCACGACGACGGCCGCTTTGGCTTTGCCCTCAGGTTGAGCCAGATAGGCGGGGACTGAAAAGCCGTCAGCTGCTTTGATGTGAATGAATTGGCCCATGTTTTGTTTCCATTTGGTAAGGTACATTGTTATAGCAAACTAACCATGTTGAGGAGAAAGTGTTGAGCAAAGTCCTGATAATCACCGGTGGCTCGCGCGGCATAGGCGCAGCTACCGCGCTTTTAGCCGCTGCACAAGGCTACAGCGTCGCTGTCAACTACACCGCTAACTCACTGGCCGCAGACGAGGTGGTGCGGCAGATACGCGCTGGTGGTGGCACGGCCATCACGGTGCAGGCTGATGTGGCGGTTGAATCCGACGTGCTGGCCATGTTCAAAAAAGTTGATGCCAAGCTGGGCCGCCTGACAGCGCTCGTTAACAACGCAGGCGTGGTGGACATGGCCAGCCGGGTGGACGCGATGAGCGCTGAGCGGCTGCAGCGCATGTTTGCCATCAATGTGTTTGGCTCGTTCATGTGCGCGCGTGAAGCCGTCAAGCGCATGAGCACGAAATATCAAGGCGCTGGCGGCTGCATTGTCAACGTGTCCAGCGCCGCCGCACGGCTGGGCGCACCGGGCCAGTACGTGGACTACGCAGCCGCCAAAGGCGCGATAGACACCTTCACCATCGGCCTGGCCAAAGAGGTGGCGGCAGAAGGTATTCGTGTCAACGCAGTGCGCCCCGGCATCATTGACACCGACATTCACGCATCTGGCGGTTTGCCCAATCGCGTCAGAGATTTGGCACCCTTGGTGCCCATGCAACGCGCAGGCACGGCGGCTGAAGTGGCCGAAGCCATCGTCTGGCTGTTGGGCGAAAATTCAAGTTATACAACTGGCACCCTGCTGGATGTCACCGGAGGCCGCTGATGGATTTCAAACCCCTAATCACCCTGCTGGCCATCGTCAACCCGCTGGCGATCGTACCGTTTTTCATTCACTACACGCAGGGTTTTTCAAAAGCGCAAAAGCAGCGCACGATTTTGATTTCATCGTTTAGCGCCTTGGTGGTGATCGCCACCAGCGCTTTGGCGGGGCTGCAAATTCTGGAATTTTTCGGCATCTCGCTGGCCAGTTTTCAGGTCGGCGGCGGCATGCTGCTGCTGATCAGCTCGATGAACATGCTGAACGCCCAGCCCGCAGAAGCCAAGCCCTCTACCCATGAGATGGAAGACGGTGCAGCCAAAGCCGCGATGGGCGCCAGCATCGCCGTGGTGCCACTCACCATTCCGCTGCTGACCGGCCCGGCCACCATGTCCACCGTCGTGATTTATGCCGAGAAAGCCAAAACCTTTTTGCAGCTTGGCACGCTGGTCGGCTATGGCGTGGTGATTGGCCTGGCCACCGCGCTGTGCTTCTCGCTGGCTGAGCCGATTGCCCGCGTGTTGGGTAAAACAGGTATCAACGTCATGACCCGATTGATGGGTTTGATCCTGGCGGCGCTGGCGGTAGAGGTGATGGCTGATGGCTTGGGGAAACTGTTTCCGCTGTTGATGAAGGGCTAGACGGATCATGCAAAGAACCCTCATCAGCTCAGGCTCCCCCTTTGAAACCCAAATCGGCTACTCCCGCGCCGTGGTGGTGGGTGACTGGGTGTTTGTCTCGGGCACAACCGGCTTTGACTACAGCACCATGGCCATTTCAAACGATGTTGCCGAACAGGCCGAGCAATGTTTGAAAAATATTGCCGCCGCTTTGCAGCAGGCGGGCAGTTCCATGGCTGATGTGGTGCGGGTGACTTATGTGTTACCTGACGCATCGCAGTTTGAAGCTTGCTGGCCTGTGCTGCAAAAATACTTTGGCGATGTGCGCCCGGCTGCCATGATGATCTCTGCCGGGCTGCTGGATGCGCGCATGCTGATTGAAATTGAAGTCACAGCCATCAAGTCCGCAGCAAGCTGATCAACGCGGCGCACTCTGCTGCAACCACGCATCAATCTCTTCAATCGCTGCATCAGTAGCAGTCGTCAAGGCGCGCACACCGCCTTGCGCATCAGCCGATGGGGCGGGTCGCTGCACCACCACGCTGCGCTGGGCGATCAGCTTTTCACCGCTGGTGGTTTGCTCTATCAACGTGGCGCGCAGGCGGATCAGCCCCACACTGGTCTCTGGCGCTGTGAAAACATGGCTGAACTCTTCCAGGTCTAGCCGCAGTAACACAGGCAGCACGGCGTTCTGACTGCGGTTAAGGGCCAGGCCACCGCGTGCGTCAAAAATGTTGCGCCGCTGACCCAGCTGTTCACGCAGACGCTGGCGCACCAGTTGGGCAGGCGGCATGGCCCAGCGGGCCAGGGTGTAGGGACGCAGTTCCTGCGCATCCTGGTACATCAGCCGGTACAACACGGCCTGATTGTCCAGCGCACCGCCTGAAGTGCTGATGTCGTCAATCGCCAACGCGGGCAGTGCTGCCTGCCGTGTGGTGGGCTGGGCTGCCATGCTGCCGGGCCCAAAATCATACAGACTGGCGCGAACGGGCTTGTCGGGCAAGGCGGAACAGCCAGCGAACAAAAAAGCCCCAAAAATCATGCCGAATACGCCTTTTAACCAATAAATACGGGCGTAAGCAGCTCCTGAATCAATAGCGTCTGAAATCTTCATTTTTTCACTCCATTCGCACCAAACCCTGGCTCACCCGGCCCGGGTTGCGGTATGCCATTGCCAAATATCAGCGACTGCGGGTTGTTATCGACCGCGTTGACGGTGCGGCTCAACTGGCGCATGGCCTTGGCGGTTTCGTCAGCCACCGCACCCAGTTTGGGAAGCGTTGCGGCGCTGAAGGTTTCAACCCCGGCAGCCAGCGCTGTACCGCCTTCAGACAGCTTGTCGAGCGGGCCGCCTTTTTCATTCAGGCGCTTGGCCGTGATGCCAACCTCAGCAATCGCAGCACCCGCCTTGGTGGAAGTGTCTTGCAGCGACACCATCGCGGCATCCAGATTTTTGACCAGCCGTGGGATGTTGGTTTTGTCAGGCCCCAACTGCGCATTCAAAATGCTGGTCATGGTGACTGACAAACTGCTCACGTTGTTGGCGGCTTGCCCCATCGCTTCAAGTGCTGTGACCAGCCGCTTCTGGTTGTCCTCGGCCAGCATCTGGTTGAGCTTGGTGCTGGCCTGCTCGACCTGGTCAAAAATCACCTCGCTTTGTTTGAGCAGCTTGTCCAGCCCGCCCGGTTTGAGCGGTATGCGAGGCGGGTCGTCGTCGTTGTGCACCAAAAGCTCTTTGGACTCGCCGTTGTCGTCAAGCTGAATAAAACCCAGCCCCGTCACGCCTTGCGAGGCCACGGTGGCAAACACCGATTTCGTCACGGGTGCGCCCCGGTCAATCGAAATGCGGATCAGCACATTGCCCTTGATCTTGTTGTCAAAGCCTATCAGCTCGACCTTGCCAACAGGCACACCCCGAAAGCGCACCACCGCCTGCGGCTGCAAGCCGCTGACGGTCTCGGAGGTTGACATTTCGTACATGTCGCGCTGGCTGGTGTCGCGCAGCAGCCAGACGGCCAGCAGCGCCAGCAGCGCACTGACCGCCAATACAAATGCGCCAGCAGCCATGGCATGGGCCTTGTTTTCCATATCAGGTTCCTTTCATCTCGATCGATAGGTCTTCATGCGGCGAATCTTTCAGCAGCCCCATGGCACGCTGGCCTCTGCCGCCCCTGAAAAATTCTTCAATGAACGGGTGTTTGAAGGCGACGACTTTTCTCGGCGTGGCGGCAATGATGACGCGCTGGTCAGCCAGCACCGCAATGCGGGTGCTGAGTTCAAACAGCGTGTCCAGGTCATGCGTCACCATCACCACGGTGAGTTCCATTGCCTTGTGCAGTGACAGCAGCAGCGTGCAAAAACTGTCGGCACCCGCCGGGTCCAGGCCGGCGGTGGGTTCGTCCAGCAGCAGCAGGGGCGGGTCCATGATCAGGGCACGCGCCAGTGACACCCGCTTGACCATGCCGCCCGACAAATCACTGGGCATCTTGCCCGCGGTGTCAGGACTCAAGCCCACCATTTGAAGCTTGACCAACGCCGCCTCACGAATCAGCTCGGGCGGCAAGACTTTCAGCTCCCGCAGCGGAAAGGCAATGTTCTCCAGCACGGTAAAAGCCGAAAACAAAGCCCCCTGCTGAAACAGCATGCCGACCCGGCTGGCCGCGCCGCGCCGGCTCAGCTCGGCAGCTGGCCGACCCAGCACGGTGATGTCACCCCGGGTTGGGTGTTCCAGCCCCAGCATTTGCCTCAAGAGCACCGTTTTTCCAGTCCCGGAGCCGCCCACCAGCGACAAAATTTCACCGCGCTCAACCATCAGATCCAGGTCTTTGTGAACGACCGACTCCTTGTCACCGTTTTTAAAAACAGTCCAGAGTTTTTGGATGTCAACGACGGGCTCGGCCATGCTAGATTCCGACATTTTTAAAAAGCACTGCAAACAGCGCATCGACCAAAATCACGACAGTGATCGACGTCACCACCGATGCCGTTGTGCCCTGCCCCAGGCTTTCAGTGTTGGGCTTGACACGCAAACCAAAATGACACGCCACCAGCGCTATCAGCAAACCAAACACCACCGACTTGGCGCTGGCCAGCGTCAGGTTGGACACCTCCACCGCAGCGGGCAGTGCGTTGATAAAAAACGCAGGCGTGATGCCCATTGACGCACTGGCCGCTATCATGCCGCCCAGCAGTGCCGCAACCGTCGTCCAGACACTGATCAGCGGCATCACAATGGCGAGGGCCAGCGCACGCGGCATGACCAGGCGAAAACCTTTGGCAATGCCCATCACGCGCATCGCGTCCAGCTCTTCCGTGACACGCATCACGCCAATTTGCGCGGTGATGGCCGAGCCTGAACGCCCGGCAATCAAGATCGCGGCCAGCACGGGCCCGAGTTCGCGAATCAAAGAAATACCCAGAATGTTGACAATGAAAGCATCGGCCCCAAACTGTTTGAGCTGCTGTGAGATGAGATACGCCAGCACCACACCAATCAAGAACCCGACCAGCGCAGTGATCGGCAAAGCGGTCGCGCCAATGTGATACAGATGACCTGACAAGTCGCGCCAGGGGCCTTCTTGCGGGTGACGAATCAAACGGACGATGTCGAGCAACAACTGGCCAATCAACCGCGTCAGTGACCTGATGTGATCCAGCAAACTGAGCAGCCGACTGCCCAGCACACGAATAGGTTCTTTCCAGTCTGGCTTGATGACCTTGGCAGGCATTGCTGAAAACTCAGCCACCGTTTCAAGTACGGCGCGCTGGCTGGCCTCAACTTCAAGGTAAGCCGGCCAGGCGCGACCCCAGTGGTTCCACAGCAGCTGCGCGCCCAGGTGGTCAAGCTGGTCAATTTGCCGCAAGTCCCAGGTGGCATCGGCGGACTTGTCCAGTGCCTTCAACTGAAGCGTCAGTGCGTCCCACTCGGCCTTGCCTGTCAGGTCAGCCGCCGTCCATGCGCCCAGCACCACAAGCTGCTCGCCTTGCGGGGTTTGCTGGGTGTCAATTCGAGGGGCGGATGACGGCATTTAGATGTGAAAAACAAAACTTTTGCCATCGTACTGGCGAAAGCGTGTTTGCGTTCACGGTCAAACACAGGTGTGGTTTTGTCCTACACCATGTGAGGTCAGTTTCGCGTTGGACGACAAAGGCAAAATAGAACAGCGCAAAAAATAAATTGAGACAAAACCATGCAAGACAACACCCCTGCCAGCGACTCCGTTTTTGACTACATCATCGTCGGTGGTGGCACAGCGGGCTGCCTGCTGGCCAATCGGCTGTCTGCCGATGCGTCCAAAAAAGTGCTGCTGATTGAAGCAGGCCGCAAGGACGACTACCACTGGATTCACATCCCTGTGGGCTACCTGCACTGCATAGGCAACCCACGCACCGACTGGCTGTACAACACCGAGCCCGAAGCGGGCTTGAATGGCCGCAGCCTGCGTTACCCGCGCGGCAAAACGCTGGGTGGCTCGTCCAGCATCAACGGCATGATTTACATGCGCGGCCAGGCGCGTAACTACGACGACTGGGCAGCACTGACCGGCGACGCGGCCTGGCAATGGGACAACAGCCTGCCGTACTTCAAGCTGCATGAAAACCATTACAAGGGTGCGAATGAATTTCATGGTGCGTTGGGTACAGCACCTGAACTGATGCAAGACAAAACCGTGCCCTACCAAAAAGTCTTGCGACACCGCAAGGCCGGCGGTGAATGGCAGGTCAGCAAACAGCGCCTGCACTGGGACATTCTGGATGCGTTTTCCAAAGCTGCTGTACAGGCTGGCATACCCGCCACGGATGACTTTAACCGGGGCAACAACGAAGGCGTGGGTTACTTTGAGGTGAACCAAAAAGACGGTTGGCGCTGGAACACCGCCAAGGCCTTTTTGCGCCCCACCTGTTATGGCCGGCCCAACTTTGAGCTGTGGAACAAAGCCCAGGTCAGCAAGCTGGTGATTGAAAAGCAGCCCGATGGCAGCCAGCGCTGCACCGGGGTTGAGGTGTGGACAGGCCTGGAGCACATCAAGGTGATGGCGACACGTGATTCAGGCAGTGCGCGGGGCTTGATCGGTGAAGTGATTTTGTGCGCAGGTGCGATTGGCTCGCCGCAAATTTTGCAGCTTTCGGGTATTGGCCCTGGCGCGTTGCTACAGCAGCATGGCCTACAGGTGCTGCAAGACTTGCCAGGCGTGGGCGCTAACCTGCAAGACCATTTGCAAATCCGCTCGGTCTACAAAATCAACGGGCCTGCCCATTCAACCCTCAATACCCTGGCCAGTACCACGCTGGGCAAGGCGCGCATTGGTTTGGAGTACTTGTTCAAACGTACCGGCCCCATGAGCATGGCGCCATCGCAACTTGGTGCCTTTACCCGTTCAGACCCGGCGCAGCCCTACCCGAATATTGAGTACCACGTCCAGCCTCTGTCGCTAGACGCCTTTGGCGAGCCGCTGCACAGCTTCAATGCCTTCACGGCCAGCGTCTGCAACCTGAACCCCACCAGCCGCGGCACAGTCAACATCAAAAGCCCACGCTTTGAAGACGCACCCGCCATCGCACCCAACTACCTCAGCACAAATGCAGACAAAAAAGTAGCCGCTGACTCATTGCGCGTCACACGCCGCATCGTCAGCCAAAGCGCGTTGGCCGGGTATCAGCCTGAAGAGTTCAAACCCGGCGTTCAGTTTCAAACCGATGACGACCTGGCCAGGCTCGCAGGCGACATCGCCACGACCATCTTTCACCCGGTGGGCACAACGAAGATGGGCAAGAGCGACGACCCGATGGCCGTCGTCGATTCGCACCTGCGCGTGCGCGGCATACGCGGCCTGCGCGTGGTCGATGCCGGTGTGATGCCGCTGATCACCAGTGGCAACACCAACTCACCGACGCTGATGATTGCTGAAAAAGCGGCTGAGTGGATTCAGGCGGGGGTTTAAATCCGGCCCCAAACACTATTATTTCAGTAGCTGCTTGCGCCCGTATTTATTAGTCAAAATCCCCAAAACACCATCAAACCACTAAAGATAAACCTTCTGCAACAGCCGCAGCAAGGTTTTGGTTTCAGCGGTGGTCAGTTTGCTGCTGACCTCAAGCTCTACCTGCGTCGCGGTGTTTTCTGCCTGCTGCATCATCTGGCTGCCTGCATCTGTCAGGTGCAGGCCAATGGCTCGGCCGTCGTCTGGGTGGGGCTTGCGGGCTAGCAGGTCGCGCTTTTCCATCAGGCTGATTTTGCCGACCAGGTTGGGTGGCAGCAAGTTGAGGGCGCTGCACAACTGGCGCGACGTGA
Source organism: Polaromonas sp. (assembly GCA_049653085.1). Taxonomy (GTDB): domain Bacteria; phylum Pseudomonadota; class Gammaproteobacteria; order Burkholderiales; family Burkholderiaceae_C; genus Polaromonas. Next base: position 107,313 of record JBASFP010000060.1, on the reverse strand, counting down.
TGCCGGGATTGTGATTGACCAGCGACAACACTGAAAAGTCAACCGGGCTCAGGTCATACGCGGCCATGCGCTGGTTGAACAGCTCAATGGCCTGCAGGGACACCCGCCGGGCGTTGTAGCCCAGCAGGGTTTGCAGGTAGCTGGTGTCAACACGTTCTACGCTGGGCGCGTCAGTGGCAATGGCACGGGGAGCGGGTGTAAGCATTGACGACATGGCGATTGATGCTACCCCAACCCACGTTCACGACTCTGCAGTAAAGCCGATTTTCTTGATCAGTGGGCCCCACCGGTCTAGCTCCACCATTTGGCTGCGTGCCATGTCTTCGGCGCTGCCGCCGTAAGGGATCAGCCCGACCACGGTGAGTGAGTCGAGAACGGATTTGTCTTTGATGGCAGCGTTGATTGCTGCGTTGGCCGCTGCAACGACCGAAGCGGGCGTTTTGGCGGGTGCGTAAAAACCAAACCACTCCTCAACCGTCAACTCAGGAAACCCCTGCTCGGCAAAAGTGGCGACTTCTGGCACAAACGGTGAGCGCTGTTTACCCGACGTTGCCAAGATGCGGATTTTCCCGGCTTTGTGGTTGGGAATGAAGTCCCCATGCGGCGTGACCATGGAGGCAAGCTGGCCACCCACCACGTCGGTGACGCCCGGCACTGAGCCGCGGTAGGGCACATGCTTGAAGTCAAAGCCGTTGTTGATACCCAGCAAAGCGCCGATAAAGTGCGGGGTTGATCCTGCGGCTGGCGAGCCATAACTGGCGTCTTTCGGGTTGGCTTTAGCCCAAGCCACAAAGTCTTTGACGGTTTTCACGGATGCCGGCACCAGCGGGCCGACAGCCAAACCATGAAGCATGGCCGAGGCCGTACCCACTGGCACAAAGTCTTTGACCGGGTCATAGGCCAGCTTGCTGAAAACGTGCGGGTACAGCGACAGGGCCGAAAACGGTGTCATGGCCAGTACAGAGCCGTCAGCAGGCGCTGTTTTGAGAGCTTCCAGCGCAATGCGTCCACCAGCACCGGCTTTGGTTTCCACAATCGCATTGTTTTTGGTATAGGGCGTGCCACCCATCTTGTCACCGACTCGGCGCGCACAAATGTCGCCCGCACTACCCGCCGGAAAGCCATAAAGAATTTTGACTTGCTCCAAGGCTTGGGCAAACGCCGGAGCGGCGCTCAAAGTGGCCAGCAAGGTTGAACCGATGGAAGCCTGTAAAAGTTGACGCCGAGTGGTCATGATGTCTGTCTCCTGTTGTGGTTAAAAAAGCGAACGATGAAAACTATGAGCACAAAGCCTTGATGTCTTCAGGCACAGTGATGGCTTTGATGCGGTCGGGGTCTTCTGGGTGACGAATGCAAAAGGCGCGCGTCTCGGTGCCTTCGCAGATCAGGGTTTCGCCGCGCTTGACGATGTGTTTTTGAATGAACACCTTGCTGCGCCACTCTTGTATGCTGGTGTAGACGCGCAGTCTTTCGCCGTAAGTGGCGGGGCTGATGAAGCGGGTGTTGACCTCCAGCAGCGGCGTGCCGATGATGCCAGTGGTTTTGTACAGGTCGCGCCAGGTGGGCACGCCGCACTTGACAAAAAAGTTCAGCGACGAAGCGTCCATCCACTTTGAGAAGTTGGGGAAGAACACAATCCCCGCCGGGTCGCAATCACCAAACATGATTTCAACCTCATAGACCACCGACACGACTGCTTTGCTCATCTTGGACTCCGATTGTTATGCTATGTATTCAGTAGCTGCTTGCGCCCGTATTTATTGGGCTACAGGCATAAAACATACCTGAAAACATCGTTTTTGAGGGGTTTCAGGCAAATTCAGGGCACTCCAGCAGCAGTGCGATGCCCTGCCCGCCACCGACACAGGCAGATGATATGCCGTAGCGCACACCACTGGCCTGCATCTGCCTGGCCAGCGTGACCGTCAGGCGCACACCAGTGGCTGCCAGCGGGTGGCCGAGGGCAATGGCGCCGCCATTCACATTCAGTTTAGCCATGTCCAGGCCCAGCTCTTTGGCCACGGCCAAGGTTTGCGCGCCTTGGGCTTCGTTAATTTCAAAGCAGCCAATGTCGTCAAGTTTCAAACCGCAACGCTCCAACAGCAGGCGAATCGCCGGAGCGGGACCGATGCCCATGATCTCGGGCGGCACACCCACGGCAGCGGCGGCAACGATGCGGGCCAATGGTTTTTTGCCTTGGGCTTTGACAAACGCGCCTGATGCCACGATGCTGGCCGCAGCCGCATCAACCAACGCTGCGCTGTTGCCGCCAGTTTGCACACCGCCTTCGTACACAGGCCGCAGCTTGGCCAGTACATCGACGGGCGAGATGCGTGCATGGGTGTCGAGCGCCACGTCAGTCACTTTGCCTGGCAAGCGAATGCCGCGTGGTGCGTAACCTGCCAGCTCAAACTTTTCTGTGATGACGGGTGTGATCTCGCCCGCATGAAAACCGCGCTCTTGCGCCGCCACGGCTTTGGCAAAAGAGCTGGACGCGAACGCATCCACCTCTGCGCGCGTGATGCTGTATTGCTTGGCCAGATTTTCAGCGGTTTGAATCATGTTGATGCCGGGTGCAGAGTCTTGCAGCGCCTCCCACATGAAGTCTTTAAAGCCCACCGGTGCACCGAGCTTGAAACCCGTGCGGTGGTCAAACGCGGCAATCGGGTTGCGCGTCATGCTCTCGCTACCCACCACCAGCGCCACTTCTGCTGCGCCACTTTGTATTTGTTCACCGGCCTGCCTGAACAGCTCAAAACCCGTGCCGCAAATGCGCTGCACCATGATGGCGGGCACGTCCTGCGGCACACCCGCATACAAACCGATGTGGCGCGGCAGCATGAACTGGTCAAAGTCGCCCGGTGCCATGTTGCCAGCAATCACTGAATCAATATGCTCTGGGGAAATGCCAGCTTTGGCCAGCACCGCACGCGCTGCCTTGATGCCCAAATCAGTTGGCGAGACATGGCCCAGCGCACCGCAGTAATCAACCAGCGGTGTGCGCATGCCGTCCAGCAGCCAGACGTCATTGAATTGCGAGACAAAACCTTTTTTCGTCATGATCAAGTGTTGGGTTTAAAAATCGGTTGAACTGCATCGGCATGCAGCGCCTGAACCAGCGCGCTGCGGTGCGTCAACACCGCCTGCTGGTTGACCGAGCCCTTGTCGGTCACTTCGCCCTTGTCAATGGATGGCGGATCAATCATCACATGCAGACGCGCAATGCGGGTGGCGCTGCCTGTGGCGGCCGTCGCCAAATCGTTGACCAGTTGCTGAAAGTGTTTTGCTGACAACTCGTTTTGCAAAACGCGCCCTGCTGCCGTCGGGAAAATCAGCGCACCCACTTCATGGCCGTTGATGCCAGTGAGCACCGCGTCTTGCACATAGGGCGCGCCTGCGGCAATGATTTTGGCGCGTAGCGGGCCGACGCTGACAAACGTGCCAGTGGCCAGTTTGAAGTCTTCTGCAATGCGGCCGTCAAACTTCAGACCAGCGTGAATGTTGGCTTCGTCAATCCACTTGACAGCGTCACCCGTGCAAAAGTAGCCCTCGTCATCGAATGCATTTTCTGTTGCGTCAGCCGCGCGCCAGTAGCCGGGCGTGATGTTGGGGCCCTTGTAGCGCACCTCGGTTTTGCCGCTGGCGGGTACCAGCTTGAGGTGCATGCCCGGCGTGGGCACACCCAGGTCACCGGCCTTGACATTCGGGCTGGTGACAAACAGGCCAAACGGTGCTGACTCGGTCATGCCCAGGCCAGTCGTCATGACGATGCGTTCGTTGACTTCTGCTTCGGCAGACGCATACAGACTGTCCCACACGGGCTGGGCGAGTGCTGCGCCCGCATAAAAAAACATCTTGACGCGGCTGAGCAAATTGCGCCGCAGCGCGTCGTCTGTTTGCATCGCGTTGGCAATCGCCTCAAACCCTGTGGGCACATTGAAGTACACCGTCGGCGCAACCTCGCGCAGGTTGCGCAATGTCTCGGCCATCAGCGCGGGCGTGGGCTTGCCGTCGTCAATGTACAGCGTGCCGCCATTGAACAATGTCAGGCCAAAGTTGTGGTTGCCGCCAAAGGTGTGGTTCCACGGCAGCCAGTCGACCAGCACGGGCGGCTCATGCAGCAGCACTGGCATCGACTGCGTCATTTGCTGCTGGTTGGCGCACCACATGCGCTGGGTGTTGATGACAGCCTTGGGCAGCTTGGTCGAGCCGCTGGTGAACAGGAATTTGACGATGCTGTCAGGGCCTGTGGCTTGCATGGCCACATCAACTGCGGGCGTGGTTTGCGTGGCCAGCAGGTCTGCAAAGGCAGTGGTGTGGTGGCTGTCGACATGCCCTGCGGCCAGCACCACTTCAATGTCACTGCCAACGGCGGCTTTGATGGCTTTGGCGTAACGCGCGCCATCCGCCGCAAATACCAGGCCGGGCGTGGTGGTTTGCAGCACATGACGGAGTTTTTCAAAGTCCTGGCTGACCAGCGAATACGGCGGCGACACAGGCACAAACGGTACACCCGCCACCATGCAACCGAGGGCCAACAGCGCATGATCAAGGTCGTTTTCAGACAGGATGGCGACCGGGCGCTCAACACCCAAACCCCGGTTAATCAGCGCTTGCGCAATGCACCTGGCGCTGGCCCAGGCTTGGGCGTAGCGGATGTGCTGCCAGTCGCCGGTTGTGCCGCCCGCCAACTTCGCGCGCCTGGCCATGAAGGTACGCTCTGGTGCTGTGTGCGCCCAGTGCGCCAGTCGGTCCGTGATGCGGTCGGGGAAGTCATTGAGTGCCTGCTCGGCGCTCAGATACTGCACGCCTTCAACGCCATGACGCAGGCTGACCTGAGTCACGCCGAACGTCAGGGGGCGAAATTTGGGCTCGATCTTCGCGGACATCAGTCTTTTTTAACCTTGGCAGCCTTGCCGTCCAAAAACGCTTTGACCCGGCTCTTGGCCTCGGGTGCGCTTTGCGCCACAGCGGCCATCAACGCCTCGGTAAAAAAGCCCTGGTCTGCTGGCTGCTCTGCGATGCGCGGCAGTGCGTGCATCAGCGCATAGTTGGTCAGCGGCGCGTTTTGCGCAATGCGCTCTGCCAGTTCCATGGCCTTGTCAAAAGCACCGCCTTTGGGTGTCAGGTACTGCGCCAGGCCAGTGCGCTCACCCTCTGCCGCGTTGTAAACCCGGCCAGTCAGCATCATGTCTGTCATGCGGGCCACACCAATCAGTTTGGGGATGCGCACCGAGCCACCGCCACCGACAAAAATGCCGCGCGAGCCTTCAGGCAACGCATAAAAAGCCGAATCGTCCGCCACCCGGATATGGCAGGCGCTGGCCAGCTCCAGCCCGCCGCCCACCACTGCGCCGTGCAAGGCGGCCACCACCGGCACCGGGCCAAACTGCACGAGGTCGAGCGCCGCGTGCCACATGCGCGAATGCATCAGGCCCTGGCCCGCGTCACGCTCTTTGAGCTCGCTCAAGTCCAAGCCCGCACAAAAGTGGTCGCCCGCGCCGTGCAGCACAACGGCTTTGACGTCAGAGGGCAAGGTTTCAAACAGGTTGCGCAAGGCCAGAATCAGCGCATCGCCCAGCGCATTGCGCTTGGCCGGGCGGTTTAAACGGACAACGGCGATGGTGCCGCGTAGCTCGAAATGAAGGTGGGGTGATGTCATGGGTGTGCCAATAAGAACGCTCATTATGATTATTTAAAATAACCAAATCAAGCCCTCAAAAGCGAATCATTGAGCGTACAAACCCTTAGCAAAATGACCCGTCAGCCAGCACGGGAAAGTCCCAATGCACGGCCTTGGTGCGCTGGCTATAGTCAGACTATTGCAAACAAGCTTGCGGGCTTTGTGAGCGAGAAGCCGAGGAGACACGAGATTCAATCACAAGCCGTCTGGCGCTCTACAAGGTGCATGACGACAACAAGGCGCTGGCAACCCCAGCGCTTTTTTTTGCCTTGCAGCACTCAATTTATGCATCAAATAGGCCTCCAGCCCAATCAATACGGGCGCAAGCAGCTCCTGAATTAATAGCGTTTAATTTTGCTACTTGAATGCGACAATCAGCCCGATGGAATTATTGATTGTCACGCTGGCCTCGCTGCTGGCTGGTTTTGTGGATGCGATTGTGGGCGGCGGCGGGTTGATTTTGCTGCCTGCACTGTTCACGGTGTTCCCGGCTGCACCGCCTGCCACCCTGTTTGGCACCAACAAAGTGGCCTCGGTTTGGGGCACAGCCGCTGCGGCTGCGCAATACGCCAAGCGGGTGGACATGCGCTGGTCAACCCTGCTGCCTGCCGCAGGTGCAGGGTTTGCAGGCTCCCTGGGCGGGGCCTGGCTGGTGACGATGGTGTCGTCTGGCTATTTGCGCAAGGCCTTGCCGTTTGTGCTGCTGGCGGTGCTGATCTACACGCTGGTTAAAAAAGATTTGGGCCACACCCACGCGCCGCGATTCAAAGGGACGGCGGAAACATTGGCCGCCTGCTGCATTGGCCTGGTGCTGGGGTTTTACGACGGCTTTTTTGGGCCGGGTACCGGCAGTTTTTTTGTGTTTTTATTTGTACGCTGGCTGGGTTACGACTTTTTAAACGCCTCGGCATCGGCCAAGCTGCTGAACACCGCCACCAATCTGGCCGCGCTGGGTTTGTTTGCCTATAAAGGGCATGTGTGGTGGCACTTTGCACTGGCGATGGCGGTGGCCAATGTGGTGGGCAGTCTGCTCGGCACACGGCTGGCGCTCAAGCATGGCTCGGGTTTTGTGCGAATCGTTTTTATCGTTGTGGTCAGCGCGCTGATTTTAAAAACCGGGTTTGATGCGTTTTTAAAGTAGCGGGCTGCAAGTTCAGGGGCTGGTTTTTGCAGCCAGCTTGACGGGCTTGGCGTCTGGCGCGGTGACTGCTACTGGCGGCGCGGGCTTGCCCACCGGCACCAACCCGGCCACGCTGGCACCCCCTGCGACACCCGGTAAAAGATTCGTCATGTCAGCGGCCTTGCGCGGCTTGCCGATCGGCGCACCCACCTGACCCAGCTTGACGGCGGCCATGTCTTCTTCACTAGGGTACTGGCCCAGCAGCACAAAATCAAAAGCGCGCCGAGCCAGCGGTGCAGCGGCCGCCGAACCCCAACCCGCGTTTTCAACGATCACGGCAATCGCAATTTTGGGGTCATCACTAGGGGCCATAGCCACGTACAGCGAATGGTCGCGTTGCGATTCTTCCATTTTGGCGCTGTTGTATTTGCTATTGGCACTCAACGCCACCGCCTGAGCCGTACCGGTTTTGCCGCCGCTCAAGTACCCCGCGCCTGCAAACACCTTGGCTGATGTGCCGCTCTGCGTCACACCGACCAGCGCCTTGCGGATCACGGCCACATGCTCAGGGTTGTAACCCAGGTTTTCAGGCTCGGCCAGCGGCATCGGCTTCATGCTGCGAGTCACTGAATCGAGCGTGCCAATCACCAGACGTGGTTTATATTTGATGCCGTTGTTGACCAGCGCCGCAGTGGCCTGCGCCATCTGCAGCATGGTAAAGCTGTTGTAGCCCTGGCCAATGCCTAATGAAATGGTCTCGCCCGCAAACCATTTTTTGGCTTCAGGTTTTTTAAAATAATTCTTCTTCCAGTCCTGGCTGGGCAAAATACCGCGCACTTCGCCGTTGATGTCAATGCCCGTGATTTGGCCAAAACCCAGCGGCTTCATGAAGTCATGAATCGCGTCCACGCCCATCTCATTGGCCAGCGAGTAGTAGTACACATTGCTGGACTCAACAATCGAGCGGTTCATGTCCATGACGCCGCCCTTTTCGTTTTCAGGGCTGCCAAAGCGCCGGCCGCCGAACATGAAATACAAAGGGTCATTGATCAGCGTGCCTGCCGCGCGCTTGCCGGTGTGCAGCGCCGCCATGGCCATGAATGGCTTGTAGGCTGAGCCGGGCGGGTAAGTGCCGCGAAGCGCCCGGTTGAGCAGCGGCTTGTCTGGCGATTCGTTCAGCGCTTGCCAACTCTCGGTGTCAATGCCGTCCACAAACAAATTGGGGTCAAAGGTGGGCTTGCTGACAAAGGCCAGCAGGTCGCCGGTTTTGGGGTCAATCGCCACCAAAGCCCCGCGTCTGTCGCCAAACATTTCCTCGACCAAATGCTGCAGCTTGATGTCAATCGACAGCATGACCGTGTCGCCCGGTGTGGCGGGGCTGGTGGCCAGCTTGCGCACCGCGCGGCCACCCGCAGACGTTTCAACCTGGTCAACGCCTGTGGTGCCGTGCAGTTGCTGCTCAAAACTTTGCTCCACACCCAGCTTGCCGATGTAGTCGGTACCCCGGTAGTTGCCTTCGTTTTCACTGCCGTCTATGGCTTCTTTTTCTTGTGCATTGATGCGGCCGATGTAGCCCACCACATGGCTGCCCAACTCGCCATACGGGTAGCTGCGAAACAGCCGCGCCTTGATGTCTACCCCAGGAAAGCGAAAACGCTGCGCCGCAAAACGCGCCACTTCTTCATCTGTGAGCCGAGTGCGAATGGGCAACGACTCAAAATTTTTGGCCTCTTCGCGCAGTCGTTTGAAGCGGCGCTTGTCGCGCAGCTGGATGTCAATCACGGTGCTGAGTGCTGCTATGGTTTCGTCCAGGTTGCCGGCTTTGGAGGGCGTGATCTCCAGTGTATAGGCCGAATAGTTGGTGGCCAGCACCACGCCATTGCGGTCCAGTATCAAGCCGCGATTGGGCACAATGGGCACGACAGCAGTGCGGTTACTTTCAGCTTGCTCGTCCAGATCGGCATGGCGGTAGACCTGCAAATACACCAGCCGCGACGCCAGCAACCCGAAGCAAAACAGCACCACCAAAATAGCCACAAAAACCCGCGCGCGAAAGCGCGACAGGTCCGCTTCAACGTCGCGTAACTCAGTCATAGCGGTAGCCGCTTATCTGCCTCTTGCCCCTTCCCCTCCCGGGGGAAGGCTGGGATGGGGGCAGGCACGATGCACGTAGTTATTCGGCACTTGCCCCCACCCCACCCTCCCCCGGGAGGGGAGGGAGTAAAAAAAATCGGAGCTGCGCGTTTACTCATAGTGGTCTGTTTTCATCCGGGTTAGGTGCGCGTCTTTGCGGCGCTAGCAGCATGATGCTGACCACAGGCCACAACAGTGACTCTATCAGTGGCGCGGCCAAAATAAACCAGCCCGGAAAAGTACCCCCGCCGATCAGTCGAATGATCAGTTCGACCCCGTGCGCCACAGCAAACAAGGGCAGCACCTGCAGCGCCTGCGACGGGACTGAAAACCACAGCAAACGGCGGTGAATCATGGTGGCAAAAAAGCTCAGGGCGGTGTAGCTCAGGGCGTGCTGGCCCAGCAGCGACGACTGATGCACGTCCATGCCAAGGCCAAACATGAAAGCCAGGCCAATGCCCACACGCAGCGGCTGATGGACGTTCCAGAACACCAGCACCACGGCCATGAAGTCGGGCATCCACGGCACACGCCCGAGTGGCAGCATGTTCAGCAGCAATGCGGCTATCAGGCTGACCCAGATGAACAGCGGGTTGGCTGGCAGCAGCAGTTGCTGGCCGGACGGCATGATCACTTGCTTGCTCCTTTTTTAGGAGCTAGTGTCGCTTCATTTTTATCTGGATGAGGCGGTATTTGCGCAGACACGGGCTTGACCACAATGACATGCCGTGCGCCTGTGACCAGCGCCTGCGGGGCGCAATAAATTTTGGCGAATGCCGATTCGGCGCGGCGTTCAATCTTGCTGATTTTGGCCACTGGCAAGCCCGGTGGGTACACGCCGTCAACACCGCTGGTGGTCAGCAAGTCGCCTTCCTTGACGTCTGAATTGCTGCCCATAAAGCGCAGCTCCATCCCGCTGCCAGAAGCACTTGGGTCGCCATAAGCCACGCTGCGCGCGCCCGTGCGGACATTCAGCACCGGTATGGCCAGTTCGCGGTCAACCACCAGCGTGACCTCACTGACCAGCGGATGGACGCGGGTGATCTGGCCCAGCACGCCTGATTCGTCCAGCACGGGTGAGCCCAGCTCAACACTTTGCAGCAAGCCCTTGTCGATGATGATCTTGCGGGTGTAGGGGTCGGCAGCGTCGTACAGCACCTGAGCCGCCATGACCGATGCCGCGAGTTGCTCACGTAGCCCCAAGACTTTGCGCAACCGGTCGTTTTCAAGCAGAAGTTGTTCAACCTGTCCGGCTCGCAGGGATTGCAGCGCAAGCTTTTTGGCGGCTTGTTCACTGCTGGATTTAGCCTGATCCAGCCCGGTTAAATAAGCGCCAGCCCCACGCACCGCACGCACTGGCTGTAGCGCCAGCCATTGCACCGGGTACAGCGCCGTGCTGAGGGCAGCGCGCACTGGCTGCGTGATGCGAAAGCGCACGTCGGCCACCATTAAAAACAAAGACAGCGCGCTGAAGAACATCAGCTTTGATAATGCCGAAGGCCCTTGTTTAAAAAAGGGTGGTGGGGAGCGGTCAAGCGTTCCGAGTGGCATGTCTTGCTACCGCTGCGCGAACTAAAAAGTAGCGTGCGCTCGGGCCTTACTCCGATGTGAAGATCGAACCCAAACGATCCATGCGCTCCAGCGCCATGCCGCAACCGCGCACCACGCAGGTCAGCGGCTCTTCAGCCACCAGCACGGGCAGGCCGGTTTCTTCGGCCAGCAGCCTGTCCAGGTCACGCAGCAAAGCGCCGCCGCCGGTCAGCATCATGCCCCGGTCGGCAATGTCTGCGCCCAGTTCTGGTGGGGTTTGCTCCAGTGCGTTTTTAACCGCGCTGACGATGTTGTTCAGCGGGTCGGTCAGCGCTTCAAGGATTTCGTTGCTTGAGATGGTGAAGCTGCGCGGCACGCCTTCGCTCAGGTTGCGGCCTTTGACTTCCATCTCCTTGACTTCAGAGCCTGGGAAGGCCGAGCCGATGTTTTTCTTGATGGCCTCAGCCGTTGGCTCGCCAATCAGCATGCCGTAGTTGCGGCGAATGTAGTTGATGATGGCCTCGTCAAACCTGTCACCACCCACACGCACACTGCCTTTGTAGACCATGCCGCCCAGTGATATGACGCCAACTTCGGTCGTGCCGCCGCCAATGTCAACCACCATCGAGCCACTGGCCTCGCTGACTGGCAAACCTGCGCCAATCGCTGCGGCCATGGGTTCTTCAATCAGATATACGTCGCGTGCGCCAGCGCCCAAAGCGCTTTCACGAATCGCGCGGCGCTCGACCTGGGTGGAGCCGCAGGGCACACAAATGATGATGCGCGGGCTGGGCTTGAAAAAGCTGCGCGGATGCACCATTTTGATGAACTGCTTGAGCATTTGCTCAGTCACCGTGAAGTCGGCAATCACGCCGTCTTTCATCGGGCGAATGGCCTCAATGTTGCCGGGCACTTTGCCCAGCATGGCCTTGGCCTCGTGACCCACGGCCTGGATGGTTTTGCGGCCTTGCGGACCGCCTTCATGGCGAATGGCCACGACCGATGGTTCGTCGAGCACGATACCGCGATCGCGTACATAAATCAGGGTGTTGGCGGTGCCAAGGTCAATGGCCAGGTCGGTGGAAACATACCGACGGAAAGCTTCAAACATGGTCAAAAGTCCGGTTAGGGCTTGCACAAAAATTCTGTCGTGCAAACGCCTGTGTCATCAATCTGCGAGCGCGTCATCAAAGCCAGACCTGCTTAAACCCGTTTCAAGCCCTTAAAACGCGCCTAAAGGGTGCAACTGGATTCGATTTCACACCAAAGGCAGGATAATAACGCATCCCCCCTAGGGCAATCCCGCGTTTGCAGGCCAATTAGCCCTTGGTTACACCTGATTTCTGCTGTTTTTTTTATCTTTCAGACCCATGGCATTGACACCCCACGACATTGCAAGAGTCGCCAACCTGGCGCGGCTTGAATTGCGGCCCGACGAAACCGAGCGCGTGCTTGGCCAGTTGAATGGCTTTTTTAAGCTGGTGGCGCAAATGGAAGCCGTGAACACCGACGGCATTGAGCCATTGGCGCACCCGGCCGCTATTTTGGGCGATGTGGCGCTGCGTTTGCGCGAGGACACGCCCAGTGAGCCGAACCAGCGCGACATCAGCCAGCGCTGCGCGCCCAGTGTTGAGCGGGGCCTCTTTTTAGTACCAAAGGTGATCGAATGAGCGCCGATCTTCATGACCTGAGCGTGTTTGATCTGGCGGCCAAACTGGCGGCGCGCGACGTCTCCAGTGTTGAAGTAACGCAGCACTTTCTAAACCGCGTCAAAGCCGAACAACTGGGCGCGTTTTTGGCGGTTGATGCCGATGTGTCATTGGCCCATGCCAAAGCAGCTGACGCGCGGCTGGCGGCTGGCGAGCGCACGCCACTGCTGGGCGTACCGCTGGCGCACAAAGATGTGTTTGTGACCCGCGACTTCCCGACCACAGCGGGCTCAAAAATGCTGGCCAACTACCGCAGCCCGTTTGATGCAACCGTGGTCGCCAAGCTGGCCCAGGCAGGCATGGTCACGCTGGGCAAACTTAATTGCGACGAATTTGCCATGGGCTCGGGCAATGAAAACAGTGCCTACTTTGCGGCCAAAAACCCGTGGGATGTCAGCCGAATACCCGGTGGTTCGTCGGGCGGTTCAGCGGCAGCCGTTGCTGCGCGTTTGATTCCCGCTGCCACAGGTACCGACACAGGTGGCTCGATTCGCCAGCCAGCATCGCTGACGGGCATCACCGGCATCAAGCCAACCTATGGCCGCTGCTCGCGCTACGGCATGGTGGCCTTTGCGTCAAGCTTGGACCAGGCCGGGCCGATGGCACGCAGCGCGCTGGACTGCGCCCTGCTTTTGAGCGCCATGGCCGGACCAGATTTGGACAGAGACTCCACATCGCTGGACATGCCAGCCACTGATTACGCTACTGATTTAATAGCTGCTTGCGCCCGAAAACACGGCGATATGGCTACAAAACACCCTCTAAAAGGCCTCAAAATCGGCTTGCCGAAGCAGTTTTTCGGTGCAGGATGTTCACCAGACGTTCTTCAGGCCGTTCGCGCCGCGCTGGCTGAGTATGAAAAGCTGGGTGCGACGCTTACTGAAGTTGATTTGCCGCTGACCGAGCTGTCGATTCCGGTCTATTACGTCATCGCGCCCGCAGAAGCCAGCAGCAACCTGAGCCGCTTTGATGGCGTGCGCTACGGCCACAGGGCGGCGCACTACACCGACCTGAACGACATGTACAAAAAGTCGCGCTCCGAAGGCTTTGGCGATGAGGCCACGCGGCGCATCATGATCGGCACCTATGTGCTGTCACACGGCTATTACGATGCGTACTACCTCAAAGCGCAAAAAATCCGCCGCCTGATTGCGCAGGACTTTCAAAAAGCCTTCACCCAGTGCGACATCATTGCCGGGCCGGTGTCACCGACTGTGGCCTGGAAGATTGGCGACAACAAGGCTGACCCGGTGGCCAACTACCTGGCCGACATTTACACCCTGTCCAGCAGCCTGGCGGGCTTGCCTGGCATGAGCGTGCCCGCAGGCTTTGGCGAAGGCGGCATGCCGGTGGGTTTGCAGTTGATTGGCAACTACTTCAAAGAGGCGCAACTGCTGGGCGCGGCGCATGCGTATCAAATGGCGACGGATTGGCACATGCGCAAGCCAGGAGGAGCATAGGTTGCCAACCATCAGCATGTTTTATGGCATCTTTATCAAGATGTATTGGGATGACCACGCGCCGCCTCATTTTCATGTGGAATATGGTGAATATCGTGCGCAATATCGGATTGAGCCTTTGCAATTGTTACGGGGTTCATTGCCCCGGCGTGCGGATGGTTTGGTTCGCGAATGGGCAACAATGCACAGTGTTGAATTAATGGAGGATTGGCAGCTATGCGAATTGAAACAACAACCGAAGAAAATTTTGCCTTTGGTCTAGAGCCCTGCGCGCCTCCCGTTGTCGAGGTGACAGTAGGCGGCGAATTGACTTTGAAAGTCCAGTTTGCAGACGGTATTCAGGGCAACGTTAAATTTTTGCCCTCACATCTCATTGGCGTTTTTGAACCGCTCAAAAATCCAAGCTTTTTCGCGAAAGCTCAAGTCGAACATGGTGCGGTAACGTGGCCTGGTGAGCTGGATTTAGCACCCGATGCGATGTATGACGAAGTCAAGCAGAACGGCACCTGGATTTTGCAATGACTGCCCTTCTTGAGCTTGCTTTAGTGAAAGCTAGGGAGAGGCTTTTATCTGGCGCGATGAATGAAGCGCAGGTTTCGCAAGGCCCTGTTCGTTCCATCCTCCAGGCTTTAGGTTGGGATACCTTTGATGTTGATAGCGTTGTACCGGAGTATTCCGTTGGTAATCGTCGCGTGGACTATGCGCTCAAAGCTACGTCATCAACTACGGATGTATTTCTGGAAATTAAGGCACCGGGTAAAGCTGACGACGTGGCCGATCAGCAGCTTTTTGAATACGCATTTCATGAGGGCGTTCCATTTGCCGTTCTGACCGATGGACGCATCTGGAATTTCTATTTGCCTTCTGGACAAGGCAACTATCAAGATCGACGCCTTTTCAAGCTTGATATTGTCGAGAGAGAACTTTCAGATGCATGCGAAAGGCTCGAACGCTATCTGGCTTTTGAGCGCGTCAAAAACGGGAAAGCACGTACAGAAGCCGTTCGCGAATATGAAGACCGTTTTCAACGAAACAAGGTAAAAGAGCATATTCCGAAGGTGTGGCAAAGTTTGCTGTCTGAGCCTGATGATCTTTTATGTGATGTACTGATAGAAGCCGTTGAGGCGCAGGTAGGGCAAAGACCATTGCGCGAAGATGTAATCACGTTTTTTCAATCCGCTGTATCAGCTGATTCCGTCATTCCGAGAACCAGCGGAAAGAGTACTTCTAGAGTGATTTCAACAACACCGCACTCGTCACAGACGTTGACGATAAGGGGCTTGTCCTCGCCAGCCGGAAATATTGGGTTCTGCACCGCCGATGGAAAGTGGCATTCGTTTACTACTGGCAAGCAGTGCTATGTAGCAATCATCCGCCGCCTAGTTGCCGATTACCCAGAATTCTGTGATCGCTTTCAAAGCGCCAAGACGCGAGGTAAACGAGCTTGGATTTCCAAACGTAGAGAAGACCTTTTCCCTGGCAGACCAGATTTCCAGGAGTCTGAGGTGACTGCCGTGGGTGGAGGTTGGCTCGTTGGCACGCAAATGAGTGCGCAAACAGAAATGCCCAAACGAGTTGAGGCGGCTTGTGCTTGTGTGGGTCTCGTTTTTGGACGCGATGTGAAAGCCACTTTTCTTTAACACTTCGCCAGTCATTATTTATATAAGCATGAACAATCTAATCCAAGGCTATGAAGTTGTCATCGGCTTTGAAACGCACACCCAACTGACCACGCAGTCCAAGCTGTTCAGCCGCGCCTCGACATCGTTTGGTGCTGAGCCCAACACCAACGCTTCTGCGGTTGACTTTGCGTTGCCTGGCGCGTTGCCAGTGATGAACAAAGCGGCGGTGCAACGGGCGATTGAGTTCGGCTTGGCGGTGAACGGGCACATTGCCGAGAGCAGTGTGTTTGCGCGCAAAAACTACTTTTACCCCGACCTGCCCAAGGGCTACCAGATCAGCCAGTTCGAGATTCCGGTGGTGCAGGGTGGCGCAGTTGAATTTTTCCTGGACGGTGAGAAGAAAACGGTGCGGCTGGTGCGCGCGCACCTGGAAGAGGATGCGGGCAAATCGCTGCATGAAGACTTTATTGGCATGAGCGGTATTGATTTAAACCGTGCAGGCACGCCGCTACTGGAGATCGTGACCGAGCCCGACATGCGCAGCAGTGCAGAGGCCGTGGCCTATGCCAAAGAGCTGCACAAGATCGTGACCTGGATTGGCATTTGCGATGGCAACATGCAAGAAGGCAGCTTCAGGTGCGATGCCAACGTGTCGGTGCGCAAACCCGGCGCTGCTTTAGGCACACGGCGTGAGATTAAAAACCTGAACAGCTTCAAGTTTATGCAGCAGGCGATGGACTATGAGATTTGCTGGCAAATAGAGCAGATCGAAGACGGCCATGCGATTCAGCAGGCCACCGTGCTGTTTGACCCGGACACGGGCGAGACACGGGCCATGCGGAGCAAGGAAGATGCGGCCGATTACCGCTACTTTCCGGATCCGGATTTGCCGCCGCTGGTGATTGGGCGGGATTGGGTTGAGAAGACTCGGGCCGAGATGAGTGAGTTGCCGCGTGTGATGGCGGCGCGGTTTATGACAGACTATGAGTTGCCTGAATACGACGCTGGCCAGCTCACACAAAGCAAGGCGACTGCAGCCTACTTTGAGGCCGTCGCAGCAGCCAGCAAACAACCCAAACTGTCAAGCAATTGGGTCATGGGCGAATTGTCAAAGCGCTTGAATGCTGACACAAAAACGATGGATTCATCCGCTGTTTCAAGTCATCAGCTCGCCAGCCTGATTGGCCGCATCGCCGACAACACCATCTCCAACAACGCCGCCAAACAAGTCTTCGACGCACTCTGGAACGGCGAAGGTACTGACGTAGACGCCATCATCGAAGCCAAAGGTCTAAAACAAATCAGCGACTCAGGCGAACTCGAAAAAATCATCGACGACGTGCTGGCTGCCAACGCCAAAAACGTCGAGGAGATCCGCGCAGGCAACGCCAAGGCCATGAATGCACTCGTGGGCCAGGCCATGAAAGCAACCAAAGGCAAGGCTAATCCCGCGCAAGTTAACGAGCTGCTGAAGAAGAAAATCGGCTGATCAGGCCAGCAAGGTCGCTATTAAATCAGGAGCTGCTTGCGCCCGTATTCATTGGTCTAGAGGCCATTTTTATCATATTTTACAAACCCACTGTCATCCCGGCCTTGAGCCGGGATCCATGACCGCCAGCGAGCTACGCAGATACGGGTTCATGGATTGCGGATCAAGTCCGCAATGACAAGCCAGGGCGGTGACAGTTACTTTTTAACCCCACCAGGCGCTACTGCCGCTGACGACGGCCTCGCCACATCCCATTGCGGTTTGAGTTTGACGACTTCGGCGTCAAAGCGCTGGGTGATGCGTTTTTTCTCGGCCTCCTGCTCGGCCAGCAAACGCTTTTGTGCCGCGATGTTGCCGTCGGTCTCGTCCAGTCGGCGCTTCAATGCGGGGGGCGCTTTGCCGGGCGAGCTTTTGTAAAACTCCAGCTCGGTGGTGATGCCCTTGCGCTGCGCGGCCAGGTCTTCTGACCGTTTGGTGGCAGTTTTGAGAGTGTCGTTGACCAGCTCTAGGGCGATGGCGCGTTCTTTGTCGTGGCTGGCGCGGTCTGGGTAGCGGGTCATGAGCGCACGGTCGCGGAGCTTTTCTTCGGCTGCCCGTGAGCGTGCGTCGACCTCGGCTTTGTCTTTTTCTTCCAGCGCGGCCTTTTCCTGCGCGGTTGGCGGTGGCGCGAGGACTCGTTTGACTGTGCCTGCTGGGCTGATCTCTTTCTGGGCGCGATCCATGCATTCTGCAATCGGGCGGTCAGAGGTTATCTTGCGGCCCTTGCCGTCAACGCAGGTGTAAATGCCCTGCGCCATGACTTGGCCACACATCAGCAGCGCAAAACTGCAGCCCATCGCCCATCGTGTTTTAAACATCATGTTTTACTCTCCATCAACACCATAACGCTGCCTGTAAGCCAGCACGGCGTCATAAGTGGTTTTAAATTCTGCCTGCTCAGTCGCGCTGCTTTTTTGCAGAGCCAAATAGTCCAGTAAATCCGTCAGGCGGGCAATGGCGGTGACTTGCAAGCCCAACTGCGCTTTGACGTATTGCACGGCACTGTAGTTCACATCCTGGCCGTTTTCAATGGCTTTTTCTTGTCTGTCGAGCGCAATCGCTACCGCGTGGGGCTTAGCACCTGCGGCCTGAATGATGGCAATCGACTCGCGTACCGCAGTCCCGGCCGACATCACGTCATCCACGATCAGCACCCGGCCTTTGACGGGTGCGCCAACCAGCGTGCCACCTTCGCCGTGGTCTTTGGCTTCTTTGCGGTTGTAGGCAAAAGGCAAATTGCGACCCAGCCGCGCCAGCTCAATCGCCACGGCAGCAGCCAGCGGAATGCCCTTATAAGCAGGGCCAAAAATCATGTCGAATTGCAGGCCAGTTTTTTCTTCTTCGGCCAGCAGTTGCCGCGCATAAAATTGCGCCAGTCTGCCCAGCTTTGCACCATCGTCAAACAGCCCGGCGTTAAAAAAATACGGGCTCATGCGCCCGGCTTTGGTTTTGAATTGCCCAAATTTAAGTACGCCCGATTCAATGGCAAACTGCACGAAGTCTTGCGCCAAAGTGCTGCCCGAACCGTCTTGTTGAATGTCTTGCCCCGCCATAGGAGTTGATGCCTTGTTTAAATTAACCAGCCTGAACCTGAACGGTATCCGATCTGCCAGCAGCAAGGGGCTTGAAGCCTGGCTGACCAGCTACAAACCGGATTGTATTTGCGTACAGGAAATCAAAGCCCAGGCACCTGACATGCTGGGCAAGTTTGAAGAGCTGGCCGGCATGAAAGGCTACTTTCAGTTTGCCGAGAAAAAGGGTTACTCGGGTGTGGGCGTGTACACAAAGCACGAGCCAAGCGATGTGATTATTGGTTATGGCTCAAGTGAGTTTGATGCCGAAGGCCGCTATGTGGAACTGCGCTTTGACAGGCCGGGCCGCAAAAACTTACCCAAGTTGTCGATCATCAGCGCGTATTTCCCCAGTGGCTCGTCTGGGCCAGAAAGGCAAGAAGCCAAATTTCGTTTTCTCGCCGAGTTCTACCCGCACATGCTGGCCTTAAAACAAGAGCGAGACTATGTGCTGTGCGGCGACATCAATATTGCGCATCAGGAAATTGATTTGAAGAACTACAAAGGAAACAAAAAGAACAGTGGCTTTTTGCCGGAAGAGCGCGCCTGGATGACGCGGCTGCTCAGCGAAGCAGGCAAGGTCGATGTGTACCGCCAACTGCAACCCACCACCACCGACGCCGCCTACACCTGGTGGAGCAACCGCGGCCAGGCCTACGCCAACAACGTCGGCTGGCGGCTTGATTACCATTTGGCGACGCCAGCAGTAGCTGCGCTGGCACGCACGGAGCACATTTACAAAGAGCAGCGCTTTTCAGACCATGCGCCTATGACGGTCGACTACGAGCTGACGCTTTAATTCGTCCCGTCAGGCTTTTAAATAGTCACCCTTGCTTCCCAGCCAGCGCATGACGTGCTGCGCTGCCAGTGCGGCGTGTTTGTCGAGCATCTGGGGCGCTAAAGCTCTGGCCCAAGCCAGCCATTCGGCATCTAGTACCAAATCTGCAAACCGCAATAACGGTGCGCCTGACTGACGCGCCCCTAAAAATTCACCCGGCCCGCGTATCTCCAAATCACGCCGTGCGATCTCAAAACCATCATTCGTCTCCACCATGGCTTTGAGCCGGGCTTTGGCCGTGTCGCCCAGCCGCGCCGCATCGCCCGTTGAATACAGCAGCACACAGGCCGATGCCGCCGCGCCGCGCCCCACACGGCCACGCAGCTGGTGTAACTGGCTGAGCCCAAACCTTTCGGCATGCTCAATCACCATCAACGATGCGTTCGGGACATCGACGCCGACTTCAATCACGGTGGTGCTGACCAGCACGGCCATCAGGCCGTCGTTGAACAGTGCCATCACGACTTTTTTCTCAGCCACAGGCATGCGCGAATGCAGCAAGCCAACCAGCACGCCGGGCAGGGCGGCACTTAACGTCTCGTGTGTTTGTGTCGCGTTGGTCAGGTCGAGCATTTCGCTTTCTTCAATCAGCGGGCAGACCCAGTACACCTGGCGGCCTTCGGTAATCTGGCTGCGGATGCGCTCAATCACTTCGTCTCGGCGAGAGTCGTTGACGACTTTGGTCACGATGGCAGTGCGGCCCGGCGGCAGTTCGTCGATGGTCGAAACGTCCAGGTCGGCGTAATAGCTCATAGCCAGAGTGCGCGGGATGGGGGTGGCGGTCATCATGAGCAGGTGGGGTTCATCTCCATCCGACGTCATCTTGGACCTCAGCGCCAGCCTCTGCGCAACGCCAAAGCGGTGCTGCTCGTCAATGATGGCCAGCGCCAGGTTTTTAAACACCACCTTGTCCTGAATCACCGCATGTGTACCGACCACCAGCCCCGCCTGGCCGCTGGCAATCATGGCCAGCGCTTCGCGGCGCTCCTTGACCTTTTGACTACCTGTGAGCCAGGCGGTTTTGATGCCCAGCGGTTCCAGCCATGTGATGAGCTTTCTGAAGTGTTGTTCGGCCAGAATCTCGGTGGGTGCCATCAGCGCGCATTGCCAGCCGGCGTCGATACAGCGCGCGGCGGCCAGTGCAGCCACCACCGTTTTGCCTGATCCCACATCGCCTTGCAACAGGCGGTGCATGGGCACGTTTTTTTGCAGGTCAGCATGAATCTCTGTGCCAACCCGTTGCTGCGCCTGGGTCAATTGAAATGGCAAGCTGGCTAAAAGTGCGTCATGCAATCGGGGCAAACTGTTCAACGGCGGCGCGCGCATGGCCGCACGTACGCGCCTGGCTTCAAGCTGCGACAACTGCTGCGCCAGCAGCTCTTCTGCTTTCAGGCGCTGCCAGGCCGGGTGGCTGTGGTCTTCAAACGTGCTGAACGCTACATCAGGCGTCGGGTTATGCAAAAACTGTAGCGCCTCACGCAAGTTCCACATGGGTTTTGGCACATTTTTATTCAAATACGGGGCTGGAATCGTCTCACTCAAATCCGCTCGCGCCACACCGCCCAGCACCGCCTTGCGCAAGTAGGCTTGCGGCAAACCCGCAACGGTTGAGTAAATCGGCGTCAACGCGCCAGGCAGCTCACCGCCAGCCAACTTGAAGGCGGGGTGAACCATCTCGCGGCTCACAAAGCCACCACGCAGCTCGCCACGCGCCCGCACCCGCGCACCCACGCTCAGGGTTTTTTGGTGCGACGGGTAAAAGTTTAAAAACCGCAGCGTGCAGGTGTCCGTGCCGTCGTCAAGCGTCACGCGCAACTGGCGGCGTGGCCGAAAAGTGATTTCACTGTTCGTCACCTGGCCTTCAATTTGCACCATCTCACCGTCACGCGCATCTGAGAGCATCGTGATGCGGGTTTCGTCCTCGTAGCGCAGCGGCAGGTGCAGCGCCAGGTCAATGTCGCGGCGCAACCCGAGTTTGTCCAATGCCTTTTGAGCGGCGGTTTTAGCAGGGACGGCGGCGGATGGCATGGGACAATTGTGCCCGTATGAAGACTACTTTCAGCCTCAGTGATTTTGATTTCACACTCCCCCCAGAACTGATTGCCCAGCACCCGCCTGAGCAGCGAAGTGGTTCTCGCTTGCTGGATGCGCGGGCATCATCACTGGTGAATCGACAGTTCATCGACTTGCCCAGCTTGCTCTTGCCCGGCGACTTGCTGGTGTTCAATGACACCAAAGTTGTCAAGGCCAGGCTGTTCGGCCAAAAGACCAGCGGCGGTCGACTTGAATTGCTGATCGAGCGCGTCCTGTCACCCGACGCAAACTCAGGCCATGAAGTCGCTGCCCACATGAAGGTTAGCAAAAAGCCCTTGCCCGGTGCGGTCATGCAGATGGACGGCGGCTTTACCGCGACACTGATGGGTCGCTGGCCGAATGTTGACGGGCCGCTGTACCGCTTCAAGTTTGATAGCGACCCGTATGCACTGATGGCACAACATGGCCATGTGCCGCTGCCGCCCTACATCACGCACGATGATTCTCTTGAGGACGAACAGCGCTACCAAACCGTATTTGCCAAACACCCCGGCGCGGTTGCTGCACCGACGGCGGCGCTGCATTTTGATGAAACGGTTTTAAACCAGCTTGAGGCAAACGGCATTCAGCGCGCCAGCGTGACGCTGCACGTAGGCGCAGGAACCTTCCAGCCTGTCAAGGCAGAAAACATTAGCGACCACGTGATGCACTTTGAGCGTTTTGAAGTACCGCCCGCGACTGTGCAGGCGATTACAGACTGCAAGGCACGCGGTGGGAGCGTGGTGGCGGTGGGCACAACAACAGTACGGGCGCTGGAGTCGAGTGCCAAATTTGGCGCAGCATGCAACGACACCAATATTTTCATCACGCCCGGCTTCAAGTTTGAAGTGGTTGACATGCTGCTGACCAATTTCCATCTGCCTAAAAGCACGCTGATGATGCTCGTCAGCGCATTTGCAGGCTACGAGCACATCATGGGTTTGTATCGACACGCGATAGAGCAGCGCTACCGGTTTTTCAGTTATGGGGATTCGATGTTGCTAGCGCAAAGAACGATTCTTTAGAGCTGTTTTTAGGTGTTGTTTAGGGCTGTAGGCCAATAAATACGTGCGCAAACAGCTATAATTTAAATAGCAAACTTCAAGACTTCTCTGCCTTTGCAAAGTACCGAACGCCGGGCAAACCGTCATAGTCAACGTCTTGCGTCCACAAGTTCGCACTGTGCTCTTGAGCCATGCTGTACATGGCAGCATCGGCCAGTGCCAGGCGATGCAGGCGCGCTATTTTTGATGCAGAAACAGCGCGGCGGTCGGTCAAGTCCAGCACACGGCCCAGTCGCATCACGTTCAGGCAGCGGTCAACCATATCTTCCGGCAAGCTGCGGCTCAGAATTTTATGCACCTCGAACAGTGCGATGGTGGGTACGAGCAGTTGGTCACGCTGCTCAATCACAGGTTTAAAAATGGGGCCGTTAGCACCAGCCAGAAAAAACTCAATCCAGCCGGACGAATCGACAACATTCATTCAAATGTCCGATCAGGCTCTTTTTCAGGTTCAATGTCGCCCAAGTCATAGCCTTTGAGCATGCCGTAGTAGGCACTCATAGGCAATTCAGGTTTAATCACCAACTCACGCCCACGCACCTCAAAGTGGATGTGGGAACCAGGGGTGATGCCCAGCTTGGCGCGCATGGCAGATGGCAAAGTTACTTGCCCTTTGCTTGAAACAATTGCTTCGGCTTGCATATTAATTTCCTTTAAAAGTAAAGAAATATCTGTTGCTTTACATGATTATAAGTAAAGCATAACCTAATATCAAGCACCTTACAATCAAGCCAGCTCAAAAGACCCGCATGTTGCAATTTCAAGTCCTCACCACTGACCCCACCAGCCACGCCCGGCGCGGCACTCTGACACTGAACCACGGTGTGGTGCAAACCCCCATCTTCATGCCCGTTGGCACCTATGGCACGGTCAAGGGCGTGATGCCACAGTCATTGCATGACATGGGCGCGCAAATCATTTTGGGTAACACCTTTCATTTGTGGATGCGGCCCGGGCTGGACGTGCTCAAACAATTTGGTGGGCTGCACAAGTTTGAAGCGTGGCACAAGCCCATACTGACCGACAGCGGTGGCTTTCAGGTCTGGTCTCTCGGTGGTACCGACGGCAAGGGCCGCAAGATCACTGAAGAGGGCGTGGCGTTTTCATCGCCGGTCAATGGCGACAAGCTTTTTTTGACGCCCGAAATCTCGATGCAGATCCAGACCGTGCTCAACAGCGACATCGTGATGCAGTTTGACGAATGCACGCCTTATGACACGGCAGGCCACATCACCACCGAGGCTGAGGCACGTACGTCGATGGAACTGAGCAAACGCTGGGCCAGCCGCTGCATGGCCGAGTTTGAAAAGCTGGGCAACCCGAATGCGCTGTTTGGCATTGTGCAGGGCGGCATGTTTGAGAGTTTGCGGCAGGAGTCGCTTGATGCATTGACTGAGCTCGACCTGCCAGGCTACGCGATTGGCGGCGTCAGCGTGGGTGAGCCCAAAGAAGAGATGCAGCGCATCATGGCGCACACGCCGCACCGCTTGCCAGCCAACAAACCACGCTATTTGATGGGCGTGGGCACGCCGGAGGATTTGGTCGAAGGTGTGGGCGCGGGCGTGGACATGTTTGACTGCGTGATGCCGACTCGCAATGCCCGTAACGGCCACATGTTCACCTGCTTTGGCGATCTGAAAATTCGCAATGCGCGTTACAAAACCGAAGACGCGCCAGTTGATATGACCTGCACGTGCTACACCTGCAAAAACTTCTCACGAGCCTACATGCATCACCTGGATCGTTGTGGCGAAATGCTCGGCCCGATGTTGGCCAGCATTCATAACCTGCACTACTACCTGAACCTGATGCAGGAAATGCGTGATGCTTTGGACGCCGGACGGTTTACTGAATTTGTAAAACAGTTTCATGCTGACAGAGCACGCGGTGTCTAAACAATGAACATCAACTTGCAGCGCTGGATAGACCGCTGGGTTGGCATACCGCTGTGCGCTGCCGTGTCGGTGCTGGACGTCATCACATCACCCTTCAAAAAAAAACCTGATGCCGCGCCCCGCGCCATCGTGATTATTTTGCTGTCTGAAATGGGTAGCCTGGTGCTGGCGCACGACATGTTTGCACGGCTTAAAACACGTTACCCGAATGCTGAGCTGCATGCCCTGCTGTTCGGTAAAAACCGCGAGATTCTGGACTTGATGCGGGTCATCAAACCTGAAAATGTCCACACGGTGGACGACAAATCGTTGACGGGTTTGCTGTCAAGTTTGTGGCGCTCGGTGATGGAGCTACGCCGCGCCAATGTCAATGTGGCGATTGACTGCGAACTGTTTTCGCGCATCAGCAGTTTGCTGTCCTATGCCAGCGGTGCTACTGTGCGTGTGGGCTTTCATCGCCACACACAGGAAGGCCTGTACCGGGGCTCGCACATCAACAAGCCCGTGCCGTACAACCCGTACCAGCACATTAGCGCACAGTTTTTAACGCTGGCGCGCGCGATTGATTCGACGGCAGTACCCACTTCAAAACTGCAAGTCATGCTGCCAACCCAAGCACCGCCACATGTGCAGCTTGATGCGCCATGGATTGTTGACATTCAAAATCGTTTGACCAACGACTTCCCGGCCATTGCTGGCAAACCGCTCGTGCTGGTCTATCCCGGCGGTGGCATTTTGCCGATACGTGCCTGGCCACTTGAGTCGTATACAGCGCTGTGTAATGGCCTGGTACAGGACGGTTGCGCGGTGGCAGTGATTGGCCTGAAAGACGACCAGGCGCTGGCGCAGCAACTGGTAGCCAATGTTAAAAGCACCAACCAGACAAGTCCGGTGATTGACCTGACGGGCTACACCCGCTCTATTGCAGAACTGCTGGCACTGTTTCATGTGGCCAAATTGCTGGTGACCAACGATGGCGGGCCGGGGCAGTTTGCGGCGCTCACACCGATCTGGACAGTCATGCTGTTTGGGCCGGAGACGCCTGCGCTGTATGCGCCGCTGACTCCGCAATGCCATTCGTTTTACAGCCAGTGGCCTTGCTCACCCTGTCTGACGGCATACAACCACCGCAACAGTTTTTGCGATGGTGATAACCAGTGTCTGAAGGTGATTGCGCCTGATGCCGTACTTGAAAAATCACGTGAGTTTTTGGCGCGCGAATTTTCGGCAACTGCTTAATGACCAATTTACGGAACATTTATGAAGGTTTGATCAGTCGCCTGCCTGCCCGCTTGCAGCCCATGGCGCGCTGGCGCTTCATAAAATTTGGCGCGGTAGGTGCCAGCGGTACGGTCATCAACATCGCTGTGCTCTACGCCTGTCAGGAATTTTTGCTGTTGCACATCGCTGACTTTCATTCACGCCTGAATTATTCGATTGCGATTGCCATCACCCTGGCCACCATCAGCAACTTTTACTTCAACCGCCGCTTGACGTGGCGCGACCGCCAAGTGGAAGCCAGCCCGCCCGTGATGGTGCTGTTTTTCAAATATGTTGCGGCAGCGGGTGTGTCGATTGCCATTCAGTCGGTGATGACCAAATCGCTGTCGCTGTACCTGCACTACATCGTGGCCAATCTGGTAGCGATTGGCGTGTCCAGCATCTTTAATTTTGTGGCAAATGACAGGCTGACATTTCGCCGCAGTGGCGGCAAGGGCGCGCCTTGACATCGCGTTCTCGCTCAGTGACTTGGATAGTGCTTGCAGTGGTCATCGCATTGGGCTATCTGTTTCAGTTGGGTGGCGACCACATTCCGCGCAATGGCGACGAGCTGGTCTATGCCCACATCGCACGCCTGACAGCGGAGAGCGGAAACTGGCTGCCGCTGGTCAGCTCGTATGACTTCATGCGCAACACCAAGCCGCCGCTGCTGTTCTGGCAGGCCATGGTGGCGGGCGGTTGGGGCGGCCAATGGACACTGTTCAATCTGCGATTGCCAAGTGTTTTGTATTTGTGGGCGACAGCGCTGATGGTGGGGTTGCTGGTACGCCGAGTGGCTATTAGTTCGCAGAGCCCTCACCTTAATCCTCTCCCAGAGGGAGAGGAGACAAAGCGGGGAGTTGGGGTCACAGAGGGCGCTATTGCAGCTATCGTCTTTCTCTCATTTTTCAGCACCTACCGCTACGGCCGCCCATACCTGACCAGCGCACCTGAAACCTTTTGGCTGTTTGGCGTGTTCTTTGCCATTGCCTGGTCACCCGCCAGGTTGCTGGCGTCTGTCTGGAAGTTTCCGCTCATTGCGGGTATCGCCATCGGCATTGGCTGCCTGTACAAATCATTTGCGATGGTCGCGCCTGTTGGCTTGGGGTTGGCGCTGTGCTACCAGACGATAGGCGCACGCAAAGCGCCATGGCAAGTTTTCAGGCTCGGCGTGCTGCGTGATGGCTTCACGGTCGCAGGCATGTGCGCGTTGGCATTGGCCGTGTTCGGTCTGTGGTTTGCGCTTGACCCGCTGCCCATCGAGGTGTGGCGTGAATTTGTCGTGGGTGAAAACGCAGGCAAGTTCAAGTCGTCGCCTGGCTACTTCAAAGTGGCTTTGAGCGGCAATGGCGGCGTGCTGGTGATTTTGACAGGCTACTTTGTCAATGCTGGCGTGCTTTTGCCGCTGGTGGTTGGAACCGCCTGGACGGCATGGCGAAGCTATCGAAACAAGCGCGCTGGGCAAGGCCTTGTCAGCGATGCTGAAAAAATCATGTGGCTGTGGCTGCTGGCACTGGCGCTGGTTTTCATGCTGCCCAACCAGCGTTCGGCACGCTACCTGATACCGGCCATGCCAGCAGTAGCCGTGCTGGTGGCGCTCTACTGGCAGCGCATGGCACGCGCATGGTTTGTCATCACGCTGGTGTTTTGCACACTGGGAGCGCTGGGCATGGGCCTGATTGCCATGGGTGCTGTGCGCGCCATGCAGGATGCAAGAATTTACTCACCCCTGTTCTGGCTGCTGCTGGTTTTGATCGTGCTTGCAAGCGTTTCTGGCATGTTCAAAAAACAATGGACACGCGGGGTGGTCGCCGCATCTGGTTTTGCAGTGCTGTTGTTACTGGCTTGGACAACCGCCCCCCTCAACGGCGATCTGGGCCGCTACAAGCCGTCAACGGTTGCCCTGCTACAAGGCCAAACGGTCAAAGTCCCCAACAATTTCAACGGCCAGTTTGAGCGCTACCAATTCATCATGCCAGGCGTCAAAGTAGTCGCCTACGACGCACCACAACCGGTTGACTTTGCAGACGTTGACGCGCTGCTAAAAACCAGCCGTTACGCCCTGGTTGCACGTCGCATCGGCCAAGCGCCCTGCACCAACTGCCGAATTATTGACACGCGTTGGGACTTGCGATCACGTCAAGACGCTAGCGAAGGGACTTGGGCTGCGCTTAAAACACCAGACACTTTTTGGTATGCGAAGGAATACGTGGTTGAGCGCCTGATACCCTGAACATCAGCTCAGCGCGTCAGCGTGGTACACAACGATGCCTGCGCCCGCACGCAACCACCTGTACAAACCGCATCACCGTACTGGCCTTTGGCAGCAGAGCCGCCGCTGTCTTTGGCGCAAAACGCATCGCCGCGAATGTCGATTACGCACCGGCCTGGCCCGCATAGCGCTGCGCCGTAGCGGTCTGCAATGACGCCGCCGTCGGGCGGTGAGCATTTGACGATGCCGCTGACACTTTCTTTCAGACATACCGATTTGGCGGGCGGGCACACTGTGTTGTTGTTGCGGTCAACCACGCAGTCACTGGACTGTGCGTTGGCCGAACCGGCAAATACCAAAACAAGCGCAACGAGTGCGGCTGTAAAAATGCCAGACGCAGAAAACTTCATTTTGAAGTCACTCATTTTTCAATCTCCTCAGCACCCGTAAAAACCGTCAACACCCCGGTATAACCATACAGGTGGTGACGGGCAATTTCACCGCCTGCAAAAAACCCGACCAGCGGCACGTCGCCCAGCGCGCGGCGCACGATTTGCATCTCGGCACTGGGCGCACCAAAGTGCGGGCCACCACGACCCGCGCAGCTCACGTAGATGGCACCCGCGATGCGACGCGCGGGGTGAGGTGCCGATTCTGCCTCTGGTGCATTCAAGGCGCTGGCCACTTCAACGGTCAACGCTTCGGGCTCCAGCTCTTCGCGGATTTCTGCGCAAACACGAATCAAATCAGCGCGAGCTGCTTGCACATTGCGCTCGCAAAAGGCCAGGGTCATGCCGACCGATGGCGCGTCACTGACTGCAATGCCTTTGCGACTCGGATCCAGGCCGATGATGTGGCGCACCACCACCTCGGCACCAAACTGGCCGGGGTGATTTAATCGCCCGTCATTGAGCGCCTCCAAGGGGTCGCTCAAACCCACCAGCGTGCTGCGCACCTTGGCCAGTGCCTCGCGCGGCTGGTCGAGCGTGACGTTCAACGCTGTCAGCATCACGCTAAGGGCGGGTTCGCCGTCGAGTTCAGTCACCACATTGCCTTCGCAGGCGGTGATCTCGTGGTTGCGTGTTACTGGCTGGCAACCCTGGGTGACGCGCGACATGAGTGCTGCGCCTTGGGTAAACGCCACGCCGCTCAGCCCGCCGCTAAACACACCGCTGGCCTTGCCGTGGCCTTTGACATTGCCGTAACCACTGAGCGCAAACTGCACGGTTTTGCTGCGGCTGGCCGCCAGGCCACCAAACACATAACCGCTGCTGGTGCGCTGCGCCATTTCGTTGATGAGGTCAGCCACATCGGGTGTGCCTGAGTCGGCATGGATCAATGCGGTATGCGCTTTGAAGCGGCCACTGGCCACCGACGGTAGCGGCGACACGCCCGAAAACACGCGGTACTGGTCATGCGGCAAATCACACAGCATCACGCTAAGTGCGGGCTCGTCAAAATACTCGACGTTGTTTGACGCAATGCCCACACCCACCGTGCCACTCCAGTCTGTCACCTCGGGCAGCTCGGCTGTCAAGTGGTCAAGAATGTCCTGCGCATGAGCGGCGTAGTGGTCCGTGATGTAGAGCAAGCCCAATGTGGGCGCGGCGGCATATCCAGGCAGCGCCATGTGGGCGCGCAGCTGCGCCAGCACCAGACCAGCGGCCATGGGCCATTGGGGGTGGGTGGCGTGACCGTACGGAAAGAGTTTCATGGGTGTGTCTGTCAATTCATGTCACATCGTCTGTCATCCCGGGCTAGACCCGGGATCCATGCCCCCAGCGGCATTTGCAAGAGATCGGGTTCATGGATTGCGGATCGAGTCCGCAATGACAACCAAATTCAAACACGCTGGTTCACCTACTGGTCTTGCGTGCAGTTTTAGTGGCTGCTTTTTTTGCGGCTGGCTTTTTGACGGCAACAGGTGTAGGCCAGGCTTGGGCACTGCCAAACACTGAATTTTTGGCTGTGTTCATCGCCGCACGACCCGCACCAGCCATGGTTTTGCCTGCATTGCTGGCCATACCCTTGGCCATGCCAGTCGCGGTTTTCATCGCGTCTTTGGCCAGTCCTGTGGCCATGCTTTTGGTGGTGTCGATGGCGGTTTTTTTGGCGGCATCTTTCATCGCATCAGCGGCGATGGTTTGAAACTGCTGGGTCAGCGCGCCCCACCACTGCATCGGGTCGACCACGCCAGCGGCGGGCGTTTCAGCTTTCGGCTTGGCTTTAGCTGGCGCGGCTTTTTTGCCAAAGTTGGTGGGTGGTACTTCCAGCCCAGCAAAGGTTTTGGCCTTGTCGGCCATGCCCTGCACACCGCCCGCCACCGTGTCTGCCACCTTGAGCTTGAAGGCATTGGCCACGTCGCCCATGTTGAAGTTCATGCCCTTGAGCGTGGCCAGCGTCATTTTTTGCACTTCAAGTGCCTGAATGGTGGCCTTGAGTGCCGTGGCGTTTTGATCCAGCCAGAATTGCACCGATTTCAGCTCCTGGATGCGCTTGTCCAGCTCTTCCACATTAAGCGTGGGTGCCACCCAATTGCCTAGATTAGGCAGTTGCGGGATTTTTTCAGCCGCGCTGCCTGCCGCCTGCGTTGCCAGGTTTTGCAAAAAATCAAAGCCCGGCACAAACTTGCCGAAACCAGAAAGTGCTGAATTGTCGTTATCGCTCATGGTTGTCTCCTGCTTTAAGTTGTATCGCCTTCATTGTGCAACGTGGCGGCTTGACTGCAAAGTGTTTTAGGGGTTTTAATGCCTGAAAACGCTATTTTTAACTTTTTTACCTATCAAAAGTGCCTCCAGCCCAATAAATACGGGCGCAAGCAGCTCCTGATTTAATAGTAAATAGTAGCCTCCCACAGGCTGATAAGCTTACGCCATGAAAAGCCTGTTCCACTTCGCCTTCAACGTCACCGACCTTGACATCGCTAGAGAGTTTTACGGCGGCGTGCTGGGTTGCACCGAGGGGCGCAGCACAGCCACCTGGGTTGACTTTGACTTTTTCAGCCACCAGATCTCGCTGCACCTGGGCCAGCCGTTTAAAACCGAAAGCACGGGGCGAGTCGGCGACACGCTGGTACCCATGCCGCACTTTGGCCTGGTGCTGGCGCTGCCTGACTGGCAGGCGATGGCCGAGCGCCTGAAGGCGGCCAACACCGCATTCATTCTGCCGCCGCAACTGCGCTTTGCAGGCCAGCCGGGCGAGCAGCACACGATGTTTTTTTGTGACCCGTTTGGCAACCCGCTGGAGATCAAGGGTTTCACATCGCTTGACACCCTTTACGAAGCTTGAGCCATGACCTATACCTTCGCCTCTGCCACGATTTTGTTGCTGCTGATCACCGACCCGTTTGGCAACATCCCGATATTTGCCAACGCGCTTAAAAACGTGCCGTCGCAACGCAGGCCGCTGGTCATCTTGCGTGAGGTGCTGATTGCGTTTGGCCTGTTGCTGGTCTTCATGTTCATCGGCGAAAGCTTTTTGCGCGTCATGAACCTGAGCCCGCTGGCGCTGCAAATTGCAGGTGGCGTCATTTTGTTTCTGATCGCCCTGCGCATGATCTTTCCACCGCCAGTAGTGGAAGACTTGCACGGCTTGCAGGTTGAACCGCTCATTGTGCCGCTGGCCATCCCCGCGCTGGCCGGGCCATCGGCGCTGGCAACGGTGTTGCTGTTGGTGTCGCAAGCGCCGGAGCGCCGCTGGGAATGGATCGCTGCGCTGACCATCACCATGGTGCTTTGCGCGGTGGTGCTGATGCTGGCCGAACGCATTCAGCGCGTGTTGGGTGAGCGTTTTGTCGTCGCCGTTGAGCGGCTGATGGGACTGATACTGGTGGCGGTAGCAGTTGAAATGCTGCTGCGGGGGGTCAAGGAGTTTGTGTTGCAGGTTGGGTAGTTGAAGGGAAGTCTTTAGCTGAGTTTGATGATCAAACCAACAATCAAAGCAATTTGGGCTAAAGCCAAGCTAACCACCCATTTCACAACTTCTGACTTAGCGACTTCGATTTCTGCCTTCAGCTTGGCATCAAAGTAATCTTTTGTGATGGGCTGACTTTCGGACTGAGCATGTTTGAAAGCGTCAGCAATTGCTTCGGCCTGCGCATCGGCAAACCCGGCGTTTCTCAGCCTGGTAACAAACAGGTGTGTATCAAAAGTAGTTATCGCCATATCGAAAATGTAGCATCAAAAGCATCAAGCCAACGCAGCCACCTTCTGCTCAATCGCCCCAAACACGCTCTGCCCGTCTTTGGCTTTGGCCTCAATCCGGATCGTGTCGCCAAACTTCATGAATTCGGTCACGGGCTTGCCGCCTTCGATGGTTTCTATCGCTCGCTTTTCGGCGATACAGCTATAGCCATGCGTCCAGTCTTTGTTGCTCACCGTGCCTGAGCCAATCACGCTGCCAGCGCGCACGTTGCGGGTTTTGCAAATGTGGGCAATCAACTGGCCAAAGTGGAAGGTCATCTCGGGCCCGGCCTCGCACATGCCGACTTTGCGGCCGTTCCAGGTGCTTTGCAGCGTCATGTGCAATCTGCCGCCCCGCCAGGCGTCGCCTAATTCATCAATGGTCACGGCGACTGGGCTGAAAGCGGTGGCGGGTTTGCTCTGAAAAAAACCAAAACCTTTGGCCAGCTCGGCCGGGATCAAATTGCGCAGCGACACGTCGTTGGCCAGCATCACCAGCCGCACGCTGTCAATCGCCTGCTCCGGCGATGTGCCCATGCCCACATCAGCGGTGATCACGGCAATTTCAGCTTCAAAGTCAATGCCATAGTCTTCGCTGGCCACCACCACATCATCACGTGGGCCAATAAAGTCGTCGCTGCCGCCCTGGTACATCAAGGGGTCGGTGTAAAAGGTTTCAGGCACTTCTGAGTTGCGCGCCTTGCGCACCAGCTCAACGTGGTTGATAAAGGCCGAGCCGTCAGCCCACTGGTAGGCGCGTGGCAATGGGGCCATGCACTGGACAGGCTCAAACGGAAAAGCGTGGCGGGCTTTGCCACTGTTCAATGTCTCGTACAGATCCTGCAATTGCGGCGAAATGAAGTTCCAGTCGTCCAGCACCTGCTGCATTTTGCTGGCAATGCCAGTTGCATAATGCGCCGTTGACAGGTCGCGCGAAACGACGACCAATTGCCCATCGCGTGAGCCGTCTTTGTAGGTGGCGAGTTTCATGGGCTGTCTTTCAAATGTGGTTTCGGCGTTACGATAAGTGAAATTGATTTACCTAAAAGTAATTATAGAGAACTCATGAAGGCCAAAACCGCGCCCAAGCCAGTCCCGTTTGACGACACCGAGCCGCAGCGCGCCGGCATCCAGTCGGTAGAGGTGGGCTTTGGTTTATTAGAGGTTTTAAGCAGCGCGGGCGATGCACTGATGCTGCGCGACCTGGCTTCGCGGGCTGGCATGTCTGCCGCCAAGGCGCATCGCTATCTGGTCAGTTTTCAGCGCTTGGGGCTGGTGGTGCAAGACGCCGGGACGACCCGCTACGACCTGGGGCCCGCAGCGCTAAAGTTAGGGCTCGCTTCGCTTTCAAGGATTGATGCGGTTAAGTTGGCCAGGGTGCGACTCAGCCCGTTGATGACACAAATCGGCCAAACGCTGGCTCTGGCGGTATGGGGCAACCAGGGCCCGTGCATGGTGCATTGGGAGGAGTCGCCGCAGGCTGTGACGGTGAATTTGCGCTTGGGCGATGTGATGCCGCTGCTGTCGTCGGCCACTGGGCTGTGCTTTGCCGCGTTTATGGCGACGCGGCAAGCGGCTGTGAACACGCGGCTTAAAGTGCTGCTGAAGGACGAGCTGGCGCGCGCCCAAAAGCTGGGGCGGCGCGATTTGCCTGCCAACATGCCTGAAGTGACCCAACTGCTCGACGAAGCGCGCCAGCACGGCGTGGCCAGAGTCGTCAACACCCTGCTGCCGGGGGTGGGTGGTTTTTGTGCCCCGGTATTCGATGCTGACGGCCACATGGTGCTGGGCATGGTGGCGCTGGGCTCGCTCAGCACGTTTGATGCAGATTGGGGCGGCAAAGTGGCCACTCCGCTCAAAGCCGCAGCGCAGCAACTGTCAAGCGATTTGGGCTACATTGCGGCATGACAAGCCCGGGTCATCACGCTAAAAACGTCAACGCAACATCACCCGGCTGGCGACCCCTGACGGTGCTGGCCGCATTGGTTGTGGCCGCGCACGCACTGGTGCTACAGGCCTCACCTGCACAGTTGGGCAACAGCGCAGACGCTGACGGCAAAATTTTTATCACCCGCAATATTGAAGCTGCGCCCGCATTAGCGGTTGAGGCCATGCCAGCACCAGTCGCAGCCCCAAAACCCGTCAAAATCGCTCAAAACACCCCAAAAAACACATCAAATCAGCCTCCAGACCAACAAATACGTGCGCAAGAAGCTCCTGAAACAATAGCATCTACTGAACCACCAGCTACCCCGCCAGCAGCCGCAGAGATACCCGTTGACACCACCACAGCCGCCACCCCAACCCAGGCAGTTGCTGCAACCGCGCCAAGCACCAACACAACGCCAGTAACCGCCATCAGTTTGCCGGGCTCGGTACGCTTGCAGTACAAAGTCATCGGCTTGTCAAAAAACCTGACCTACCACGCCACGGCAGAACTGAACTGGAAAACCGATGGCGACACCTACGATGCCATGATGAAAGTCAGCGCCTTTTTGGTCGGCTCGCGCAGCATGACCAGCGTTGGCAAAATCACCGGCAGCGGCCTGGCGCCCACCCGCTTTGCCGACAAGTTCAGAACCGAGCTGGCAGCGCATTTTGAAGCCGACAAAGGCAAAATCATCTTCAGCGCCAACACGCCCGACGCCCCGTGGATTGACGGCGTGCAAGACCGGGTCAGCGTGTTTTTGCAACTCGCCGGCATGTTGGCCGCCAACCCGGCGGGTTTCCCGCCCGGCAGCAACATCACTTTTTTAACCATTGGCCCGCGTGAGGCCGATAGCTGGACATTCATCATTGAGGCAGAAGAAAACCTGGACTTGATGAACGCACCCATGGCGGCCTTAAAGCTGACCCGCAAGCCGCGCAAAGAGTTTGACCAGAAAGTGGAGATCTGGTTTGCACCATCGCTGGGCTACTTACCGGTGCGCAGCCGCATCACGCAGCATGGCGGTGACTTTATTGACCAGCAATTGACCGAAATCGTGAAGTAATGCAAGCAGTAAGGCCGGATTAACCCTGTCACCCTTGAACTTGGCACTCTCGTTGCTAACTAATCAGCTCACGCATGCTTAGAATGCGTCAAGGAAAACTTAAATGCAAATGCTTTACGACTCAGAATCTTTTGTGGTGGTGCAAATCCACGCCAACGCGCCTGAAGCATCCGCCCCACCGCCGACCATTCCGCACATGGCGCGCAACGGTTTTGAGATTGTTGACAAGCGCTCCGGCAAAGAGGTGTACCTCGACGGCTCCTGGGCCGAAATGTTTCAGCAGCGCCTGAGTGCCTGGCAAATCAACGCGCCGACCCAGCAGGAAATTGAAGACACGCTTGAAGGTTACAGCGGCCTGGCCACCACGCCAATATCGCTGCACTGACGCGCTGTCGTCACTGGGACTGCCCTAGTGAAAGCCCGGTAACTCAATATCTGGCTTTACGGCATAGTTCATGCTTTTAGTTATTCGCCAATTTTGCTGGCGTACAAGGACTCTCATGAAACTCAAACTTGCCCTTATGGCTGCCGCTGTGGCCATCGCGTTACCCGTTACAGCCAAAACCTTCAAATGGACCAGCGCCAGCGACATCCCAACGCTGGACATCCATTCACAAAACAACGCGCTGGGCAACGGTGTGCATGCTGCGGTGTATGAGTCACTGGTGTACTACAACAGCCGCAATTTTAAAATTGAGCCGCAACTCGCCACCTCGTGGACGCTGGTCAACCCCACCCTGATGCGCATTGAGCTGCGCAAAGGCGTCAAGTTCAGCGACGGCAGCGCAATGACCGCTGACGATGTGGTCTTTTCGCTGAACCGTGCAACCGCCAAAACATCTAACTATGGCGTTTTTACCCAGGGCATTGACAAGGTCACCAAGGTCGGTGACTCCACCATTGAGATTGCCCTGAAAGCCCCCAACCCGGTGCTGATGAACCAGCTGACCGAGCTGCGCATCATGAGCCGTGCCTGGTCTGAAAAAAACAAGTCCACCGAGCCGAAAGACATCAAAACCAAAGACGAAAGCTTTGCCCACCGCAATGCCATGGGCACGGGCCCTTTCATGGTCGAGAGCTGGCAGCCTGACCAGAAACTGGTCTTCAAGCGCAACCCCAACTGGTGGGGCAAGCTTGAAGGCAATGTGACTGAAATCGTCTACACCCCCATCAAGTCTGAAGCCACCCGCGTTGCCGCCCTGCTGTCGGGTGAGGTCGATCTGGTGCTAGACCCCAGCTTGCAAGACCTGGCTCGCATGCGCGCCAACAAAGACCTGAAGGTGCTGGACGGTGCTGAAAACCGCACCATCTTTTTAGGCATGGATCAGTTCCGTGACGAGCTGGTGGGCTCCAACATCAAAGGCAAAAACCCGCTGAAGGACGTGCGGGTGCGCAAGGCGCTGTACCAGGCGATTGACAGCACCACGCTGAACAAGGTCAGTATGCGCGGCCTGAGCCAGCCGACCGGCACCATGATCGCGCCGCAAGTCAACGGTTGGACCAAAAAAGTGGACGCCCGCTGGCCGTACAACATTGAAGCGTCCAAAAAACTGCTGGCCGAAGCAGGCTACCCGAGCGGCTTTGAAGTTGACCTGGCCTGCCCGAACAATCGCTACATCAACGACGAAGAGATTTGCCAGGCGATCACTGCCATGTGGTCAAAAGTGGGCGTCAAAGCCAAGCTGCGCACACTGCCACTGGTGACTTACTTCCCGATGATTCAGCGCTATGAAGCCAGCATTTACATGCTGGGCTGGGGCGTGCCGACCTTTGACGCGCTGTACAGCCTGCAATCGCTGGTGCGCAGCGTTGGCGTGGGCGGCGACGGCAACTACAACGTGGGCCGTTATTCCAACCCGCAAATGGACGCGCTGGTCGAACGCATCAAGAAAGAAACCGATGCCAAAAACCGCAACGCCCTGATTGAAAAAGCGCTGGAGCTGTCGCACCAGGACGTCTCGCACATCCCGCTGCACAACCAGATCATCCCGTGGGCGCTGAAGAAAAACGTCGACGTCGTGCATCGTGCCGACAACCGGATTGACTGGCGTCTGGTGAAGGTGAACTGACCTGCGCCTGCACGAATGACAAAAAAGGCCTTTTCAGGCCTTTTTTCATCGTCACATGTAAGACAAAACCACGCGCAACCTAAGGTATGTCCTGTGGTGGCGCGCATATTGCTGCGCTAGCATCGGTACTGTTTTTACTTTTCTGCCCATGCTCTCATTTATTCTCCAGCGCCTGTTTCAAGCCGTGATCGTGATGGTCTCAGTGGCCTTCATCTCGTTTTTGCTGTTCCAGTTTGTCGGTGACCCGGTGGTGTTTTTGCTCGGCCAAGACGCGACGCCTGAGCAAATTCGTGAATTGCGGGCTGACCTGGGCCTGGACAAATCCTTTGTGGTGCAGTTCTGGAACTTTCTGGCCAATGCGGTGCAGGGTGAATTTGGTTTGAGTTTGCGCCAGGGCGCCAAGGTGTCGCGCCTGATAGCCGAGCGTTTGCCCGCAACTCTTGAGCTGGCAGGCATTGCAGCATTGCTGGCGCTGGTGCTGGGCATCCCGATGGGTGTGTATGCAGCGCTCAAACGCGGCACGTTTTTAAGCCAGGTGTTCATGACCGTTTCACTGCTGGGTGTGTCATTGCCGACATTTTTGGTTGGTATCTTGCTGATTTTGCTGTTCGCCGTTGGTCTGGGCTGGTTCCCAAGTTTTGGCCGGGGCGATGTGGTGCAAATTGGCTGGTGGTCATCTGGGTTGCTCACAGCCAAGGGCTGGCATCACATCGTGCTGCCAGCGGTGACGCTGGCGGTGTTTCAGCTCACCCTCATCATGCGGCTGGTGCGGGCTGAAATGCTGGAGGTGCTACGCACCGATTACGTCAAGTTTGCACGCGCCAGGGGTTTGTCAGACACGGCTATTCATTTTGGCCACGCGCTTAAAAATACTTTGGTGCCAGTGATCACCATCACGGGCTTGCAACTTGGCGCGCTGATTGCCTTTGCCATCATCACCGAGACGGTGTTCCAGTGGCCAGGCATGGGGCTGCTGTTTATACAGGCGGTGACATTTGCCGACATCCCCGTCATGGCCGCTTATTTGTGCCTGACAGCGCTGATTTTTGTAGTCATCAACCTGGTGGTTGACTTGCTTTATTTTGCAGTGGACCCGCGCCTGCGCGTGGGTAAATCGGGAGGCCATTGATGTTGACAGCCGTTAAACCTCAAAAGCTGATGGCCGCTGGCCGTGCTTTTGCAGCGATTTCTGAATTTCACCCAGAGCTGACTGCCTTCAGGCGTGATTTGCATGTTCACCCAGAGCTGGGTTTTGAAGAGGTGTACACCGCAGGCCGCGTCAAGCAGGCGCTTGAGCTGTGCGGTGTGGATGAAATTCACACCGGCATTGGCAAAACGGGCGTGGTGGGGATCATTCGCGGAAAAGGCCGCAGTGCCAGTAACCCGGGCAACATGATTGGCCCAATGATCGGATTAAGGGCTGACATGGACGCACTGCCGCTGACCGAGCACAACGCCTTTGGCTGGAAGTCTGCTCAACCCGGCAAAATGCACGCCTGCGGCCACGACGGCCACACCACCATGCTGGTGGGCGCGGCGCGGTACCTGGCTGAAACGCGCAATTTTGACGGCACGGCGGTGTTGATATTCCAACCGGGTGAAGAAGGTTACGCCGGTGCCAAAGCGATGATTGAAGACGGTTTGTTTGACCGCTTTCCGGTGCAAGCGGCTTACGCCATGCACAACTGGCCGTCGATGCCACCCGGCACGGTGGGGGTCAATCGCGGGCCGATGATGGCGGCGGCGGACCGCATCACCATCACCATCACGGGCAAAGGCGGCCACGGCGCACACCCCTACATGGCGGTTGACCCGGTGCTGGTGGCGGCGCACATCATCACGGCGGCGCAAAGCATCGTCAGCCGTAACGTCAAGCCGCAAGACAGCGCTGTGGTCAGCATTTGCGCCATGAACGCGGGCGATCTGGGCGCGATGAGCGTCATACCCGGCACGGCAACGCTGGTCGGCACGGTGCGCACCTTCAGCCCCGACGTACAGGACATGATTGAAAAACGGCTGCACACAATGATCGCCTCCGTCGCTGAGGCCTTTGGCGCAACGGCGACCATGAACTACGAGCGCATTTACCCGGCCACCATCAACACGCCGGTCGAGGCGATGTTTGCCGCCGACATAGCCGCCATGCTGGTGGGCGAAGACAACGTGGTGCGCGACATCGTGCCCAGCATGGGCGCTGAAGACTTTTCATTCATGTTGCAGGCCAAGCCCGGTGCTTACCTCCGGCTTGGCCAAGGCGATGGTTTGGGTCAGCCCGGCTGCTTTTTGCACAACAGCCGGTATGACTTCAATGACGAGGTGCTGCCGCTGGGCGCAGCGTTATTTGCAGGCTTGGTGGAGCAGTCCATGCCGCTGGCTGTTTGAGTTCATTTTATCAATTTTAAGGAAAAAACATGTCAAATTACCCTAAAAAAACGACTCTAGCCCAATCAATACGGGCGCAAGCAGCTATTATTTTGGTAGCAAGTGCCGTGGTTGCGATGGGTGCTGCCAACGCCAAAACCATCCGCATCGGCAACCAGGGCGACGCGCTGTCGCTGGACCCGCATTCACTGAACGAGTCCTTGCAGCTCAGCGTGACAGGTAATGTGTATGAGCCGCTGGTCGGTCGCAACAAAGACCTGAGCCTGGCCCCAGGCCTGGCCACCAGCTGGAGCCAGCCCAGCCCAACGGTGTGGCGATTTGAGCTGCGCAAGGGCGTCAAGTTTCATGACGGCACGCCCTTCACGGCGGACGATGTGCTGTTCAGCTTTGCGCGCGCGTCGGGCGACGGCTCTGACATGAAGAGCTACACCAACGACGTCAAGGAAGTGCGAAAAGTAAACGACTTTGTGGTTGATATTGAAACCAAAGGCCCGTTCCCCATCCTGCCAGATGTCATCTCGCTGCTCTACATCATGAGCAAGCAGTGGTCTGAAACCAATCAGGCCACCAAACCAGTAGACCGCCGCAAGGGTGTTGAAAACGCCGCGTCCTTCCGCGCCAACGGCACGGGTCCTTTCCGCGTGCGTGAACGCCAGCCAGGCATCAAAACCACCTTTGCCCGCAGTGCGACGTATTGGGGCAAGATTGACGGCAATGTGACTGAAGTGGTCTACACACCGATCACCAATGATGCGACCCGCGTGGCGGCCTTGATCTCTGGCGAGATTGACGTGATGGAACCTGTCCCAGTACAAGACATTGCCCGCGTCAATTCCAGCGCCAACGCCAAGGCGCTGACCGGCCCCGAGCTGCGCACCATCTTTTTGGGCATGGATCAAAAGCGCGACGAGCTGCTGTACTCCAGCGTGAAGGGCAAAAACCCTTTCAAAGACAAGCGCGTGCGCCAGGCTTTTTATCAGGCCATTGACATTGAAGGCATCAAGCGCACAGTGATGCGCGGTGCTGCCAACCCGACAGCGCTGATGGTCGGCCCGGGTATCAACGGCTTTGATGCCAACGCCAACAAGCGCCCGGCGTTTGATGTGGAAGCCGCCAAAAAGCTGATGGCTGACGCGGGTTATGGCGCGGGTTTTGAAGTGACCATGAACTGCCCGAACGACCGCTATGTGAACGACGGCGAAATTTGCCAAGCCGTGGCCGCCAACCTGTCGCGCATCAACGTCAAGATCAATTTGCAGGCAGAAACCAAGGGCACCTACTTCCCGAAAATCTTGCGCCGTGACACCAGCTTTTACATGCTGGGCTGGACACCGGGTACTTATGACTCGCACAACGCTTTGAATGGCCTGATGCGCTGCGTGGACGACAAAGGCTCAGGCCAGTTCAACCTGGGTGCGTATTGCAACCCCAAGGTGGACGAGCTGATTGCCAAAATCCAGTCAGAAACCGACAAGCCCAAGCGCCAGGCTTTCATTGCTGAGGCCTTCAAGCTGCACACCGACGACATTGGTCACCTGCCGCTGCACCAGCAGGCACTGGCCTGGGGCGTGAGCAAAAAGGTTGACCTGGTGCAACTGGCTGACAACTTCATGCCGTTTAAATGGATGAGCGTGAAGTAACAGTGGCCAACATCATCACCCGCTGGCTTGACACCGATGTCGGCTACAGCTTTAAAACGTCCCCGATGGCGATTGCCGCTGCGGTGGTGGCTTTCATTTGTCTGGCCTGTGCCGTGTTTGCGGGCTTCATTGCCCCGCACAACCCGTTTGACCTGACGACGCTCGAATTGTCAAACGCCCGCCTGCCGCCCGCCTGGGAGGCAGCAGGCAACCGCTCATTTTTGCTCGGCACAGACGACAAGGGCCGCGACATTTTGTCCACCCTGATGTACGGCGCGCGCATATCACTGGCGGTGGGTTTTGCGTCGGTGCTGATCTCGGTTGCCTTTGGTGTGGTGATGGGCTTGCTGGCTGGTTTTATGGGCGGCTGGCTCGACAGCTTTTTGATGCGCCTGTGCGATGTGATGCTGAGCTTTCCGTCGATTCTGGTGGCGCTGCTGATTGCCGGCGTGGGCCGCGC
The DNA here is from genome assembly GCA_049653085.1 of Polaromonas sp. GTDB lineage: Bacteria > Pseudomonadota > Gammaproteobacteria > Burkholderiales > Burkholderiaceae_C > Polaromonas. Next base: position 65,890 of record JBASFP010000060.1, on the reverse strand, counting down.
GATGTTCCCCAACGCGCATGAATCTTTGGCGTTTGGCGTGCTGATTGTCTCGATCTCGCTGACCGGCTGGGTGCAGTACGCCCGCACGGTGCGCGGCTCGACACTGGTAGAACGGAATAAAGAATATGTGCAGGCCGCCCGCGTCACAGGCGTAGCGCCGCTGCGCATCATGACGCGCCATGTGCTGCCCAATGTGCTGGGCCCGGTGCTGGTGCTGGCCACCATTCAGGTCGCCACAGCCATCATCACCGAAGCGACGTTGTCATTTTTGGGCGTTGGCGTGCCGCCTACGTCACCGTCATTGGGCACACTGATTCGTGTCGGTAACGACTATTTGTTTTCAGGCGAATGGTGGATCACTGTGTTTCCGGCGCTGATGCTGATCATCATTGCGCTGAGCGTCAATTTGCTGGGCGACTGGCTGCGTGATGCTTTAAATCCACGTTTGCGTTAAACCCCAATGTCCCTTCTTCAAGTCAAAAATTTAGTCGTCGAGTTCCCAAACCGACGCGGCACATTGCGCGCCATCGACAATATTTCTTTCGACATTGCGCCCGGTGAAATCCTCGGTGTGGTGGGCGAGTCCGGCGCGGGCAAGTCGCTCACAGGCGCGTCCATCATCGGCTTGCTGGAGCCGCCCGGCCGTATTGCCAGTGGCGAGGTGTTGCTTGAGGGCAAGCGTATCGACAACCTGAGTAACGACCAGCTGCGGCACATTCGTGGTCGCAAGATCGGCGCGATTTTTCAGGACCCGCTGACGTCGCTGAACCCGCTGTACAGCGTGGGCAAGCAACTGACGGAAACGATTCAGGCGCATTTGCCCGTCAGCAATGCAGAAGCCCGCAAACGCGCAATAGATTTGCTCAAAGACACGGGCATTCCGGCTGCCGAGCAGCGCATTGACCATTACCCGCACCAGTTTTCAGGCGGCATGCGCCAGCGGGTGGTGATAGCGCTGGCGCTGGCGGCTGAGCCCAAGCTGATCGTGGCCGACGAGCCAACGACGGCACTGGATGTGTCGATTCAGGCGCAGATCATCAGCCTGCTCAAGAACATCTGCAAAAACCGGGGCGCGGCCGTGATGCTGATCACCCACGACATGGGCGTGATAGCCGAGACCTGCGACCGCGTCGCCGTGATGTACGCCGGCCGCATTGTGGAGATTGGCCCGGTGCATGACGTCATCAACAACCCGGCGCATCCGTACACCGCAGGCCTGATGGCGTCAATCCCCGACATCACGCAGGACCGCGAGTATTTGAACCAGATTGACGGTGCCATGCCTCGCCTGAACGCGATTCCCGTCGGTTGCGCCTTTAACCCGCGCTGTCCCAAAGTTTTTGACCGTTGCAAAACCGAGCGACCTGTGCTGGCCAATGCGGGTGCGACGCGAGCGGCCTGTTGGTTGGTGGAGCAAAGCGTATGACAACACTGGTTTCGGTCAACGACATCGCCATGACGTTCGACGTCTCGCCCAGCCTGCTGACCCGCATTGTCGAGCACCAGCCCAAACTGTTTTTGCATGCTGTCGATGGCGTGAGTTTTGAGATTGAAAAAGGCAAAACGCTGGCACTGGTTGGTGAATCCGGTTGCGGCAAGAGCACAGTGGCCAAGCTGATGGTCGGCCTGTACCAGCCCACACGCGGCAGCATGACGTTTGACGGCATGGACGCCCACGCCACCTACAAAAGCCCCACGGGCTTGAAGCTGCGCGAACGTATTCAAATGATTTTTCAGGACCCGTATGCGTCGCTGAACCCGCGCTGGATCGTCGAAGACATCATTGGCGAGCCGCTCAAGGAACATGGCATCATCACCGACCCGGCGGAGCTGAAAGCAAAAGTCGGTGAGCTGCTCAAGTCCGTCGGCCTGAGCCCGCTGGACGGTCCCAAATACCCGCACCAATTTTCAGGTGGGCAGCGCCAACGCATCTCGATTGCCCGGGCACTGGCCACCAACCCCGAGTTTCTGGTGTGTGACGAACCCACCAGCGCACTGGACGTGAGCGTGCAGGCGCAGGTGCTCAACATCATGAAAGACCTGCAAAAGCAACGCGGGTTGACCTACCTGTTCATCAGCCACAACCTGGCCGTGGTGCGCCACGTCAGCGACACGGTCGGCGTGATGTACCTGGGTCGACTGGTCGAGCTGGCCGACAAACAGTCATTGTTTGCCACGCCGCGCCACCCGTACACCCGCATGTTGCTCGATGCCATCCCGAAGATGCACGACACGGGCCGTGCGCGTACGGCAGTGCAAGGCGAAGTGCCGAATCCTTTGAACCCGCCGACCGGTTGCGCCTTCAACCCGAGATGCCCGCACGCCAATGAGCGTTGCCGGACTGAGCGGCCTGTGCTGAAGTTGCTGCATGGGGTGAAGGTGGCTTGTCATGCTGTGGAAGAGGATCGGATTTAGGTTTTTGCTATTTATTTTGTAGCTGGTTGCGCCCGCATTCATTGGGCTAGAGCCCTAAATGACCCTTAAAAACAGATCAAAACAGGCACTTTCACTTCTTCCCAACCACAAGCCACTGATACATCGGCTCCGCCAGCAACAGCACCGCCGCCAGCCGCGTGACATGAAACGCGGTGACCAGCGGCACGCCGAGTTGTAGCACCTTTGCAGTGATGGTCATCTCTGCAATGCCGCCGGGCGATGTGCCCAGCAATACGGTGGCCCAGTGCAATTGTGTGAACTGCGCCAGCACCAAAGCGAAACCTGCACACAGGGCAATCATGGCGACGGTGCTGAGCGCGACGGAAGCCAGCCAGCGGGGTGCCTGATGCACAAACTCGCGGCTAAAGCGCACGCCCAGGCTGATGCCGATGACCAGTTGGGCAGCGTTGGTCAGGACTTGGGGGATGGCTGACAGCGTGTAGCCCATCGACGTGAGCAAGACAGCAACCGCCAGCGCGCCAATAAACCACGGGTTGGTGCGCTTGAGTATTAGCATGACCCAGCAGCCCACACCCGTGAGGACGATCAACAAACCCAAGCCCGGCCAACTGACAAACTGCGGGCCGGGCAGCGTGGCATCCAGCCCCTGCAGGCCTGCAAATTGAAAGCCAAACGGGATGATGAGCGTGACCAACAGCACCCGCAGGCTGTGGGCGGATGCCACCAGTTCGGTCTGTGCGCCGTGGCGCTCGGCCATCAGCGTCATCTCGGACGCAGCACCAATCGGCGCAGCAAAGTAAGTGGTCACTGTACACAAGCCCGCCACATGCAGACAGCCCGGGCGGCTGTGTACCCAGTGCAGCCACGCGCCAAACGCCAGGCCTAACGCCAGTGCCCAGACAATGTTCAGCGCAATCGCCCACCACAGCGTGGCCACCAGCGCCACCACCTGCGGTGTGAAGTACAGGCCAAGTGCCGCACCAATCACCCACTGGCCCGCGTTGCGCAGCGGCGTGTAGCTGCCAGTGGGCGCGCCCAGCATTGACAGCGCGGCAGTAGCGACCAGCGGACCAATCATCCACGGCAACGGTGTGCGCAATTGCACGCAGGCCAGCGCAGCAAGCAAGCCGAGTAACAGTGTGAGCAAAGTGCGTATGAAGTTCAAAGGCATTGACAAGCGACAAATACAGCAGTGAGCAGAAGGATTAGTATCCCCTGATGACTAAATTATTCAGCGCTTTGATCTTGTGTGCCGTTTTAAGCAGTTGCGCCAGCAGACCTGAAGCGCCTGTGCTTCGCCCCTTGACCGCCCAGGCGCAGGCCGTGACCACCACCCGGCTTGATGCCTTGTTGCCGATGGACGTGCTGCTGCTGGGCGAGCAGCACGATGCCGCCGAACATCAGCTAATTCACCAGCAGGTCATAGCGCTGCTGGCTCAGCGGGGCTTGCTGGCGGCGCTGGCGCTGGAGATGGCCGATGCAGGCGTGACCACGGCCAGGCAGCACCCCTCATCAACGGAGCAAGAAGTCAAAAACGCCTTGAAATGGAACGACAAAAGCTGGCCCTGGGCAGCTTATGGCCCGGCAGTGATGACGGCGGTGCGCGCTGGCGTGCTGGTAGTGGGCGCCAACTTGCCCCGCGAGTTGATGCGCCCCAAGATGGCTGACATTACGCTCGACGGCCAGTTGCCTGGCCCAGCGCTTAAAGCGCAGCAACAATTGATTCGCACAGGCCACTGCAACCTGTTGCCAGAAAGCCAAATCACGCCGATGACGCGCATCCAGATGGCCAGAGACATCAGCATGGCTGAAACACTGAAAGACGTGGCGCTACCGGGCAAAGTGGTGGTGCTGCTGGCCGGCAGCGCCCATGCTGATCGCTTGCTGGGCGTGCCGCAGCATTTGCCCGCCAGCTTGAAAGTCAAGGCCGTTCGCCTGCGGGCAGGTGATGCGGCGGCGGTTGACAAAGCCGATGCGTTTGATGCCGTGTGGGCGACCCCGGCTTTGCCAGAGAAAGATTACTGCGCGGCTTTCAAGGCGCAGATGGGGAAGTAAGCGCTATTAATTCAGGAGCTGATTGCGCCCGTATTTATTGTCTTACAGGCTAATTTGATGCCCAAGAACACCATTTTTTCATTGCGGACTTGATCCGCAATCCATGACTTGGTACCCTGCCAGCTCTACAGAAGTCATGAATCCCGGATCGAGTCCGGGATGACAGTCGGGGGACAAAAGCCACCTTTCAGACTTTTTCAGTCTTCTCAAGCGCCCGGTCTGCATAGCGCCCAAACCGCCAGGCTGTGGCATCAAGCGTGATGCGCCGCCAGGTGCTGCGCTTGTCGAACGGGCTCATGGCGGGCCAGTTTTGTACTTCTTCAAAGGTACGGCCACAACCTTTGCACATCTCGTCGCCCTGGCTGGTAGAGCAAATGGCAATGCACGGCGCGTCAACCGTGGTGGCGTACCAGGTTTGCCAGGCGGCCATGGCCTTGGGTGGGAAGCCTGCCACGCCAACCTCGTCTTCGCGGTAAAAAACCATCAGCGCATAGACCTCGGCCAGCGCCCGCAGCTCGGGCGCCAAAGTGATGCCGTCGGGGGATGGCGAGCGTTCGCGCCAGTAGTTGATGGCAGCTTCAATGTCGGTGATGTGGATGGCGGGCATGAGCTGGTGATTATCGCGGTGGTATTCTTGCAGCCATGAAATTCATTCTTAAATGGCTGTGCAGCGCGCTGGCACTGCTGGCAGTGGCGTATCTTTATTCAGGCGTTGTGGTGACCAGCTTTACCGGCGCTTTGATAGCCGCTGCGGTGCTGGGCGTGCTCAACACCATTGTGCGGCCGCTCTTGGTGCTGCTGACGCTGCCAGTCACGCTGGTCACGCTGGGGCTGTTCATGTTTGTCATCAACGCGCTGATGTTCTGGGCGGCGGCCAGTCTGGTCAGCGGCTTGGGCGTCAATGGCTTTTGGGCAGCGCTGATTGGCTCGGTGATTTACTCACTCTTGCAGCTTGCGATCGACTTTGTCCTGGAGCGCTTGTTCTCGAACAAGTGAATCGACCTGGCGCGCGCGGGTGTCGATGATGGAGGCGTCCATAAAGTCGCCGCTGGCCGGGTTGCTGCGCAGCATGGCTTGCGCGGCGCGCAGGCGGTCAAGGGCAGCTGGGTAGTCGAGCTGCGCGACTTGTGCTTCAGCGTCAGCTCGAATCGCCCGCGCCGTCAGATTTTGATTGCCATAAGCCACCGCCAGCAAACGCCAGGCCGCTGAGTCTTTGGGGTGGTCAGCCACCCAGGTGCTCAGGCGGCTGGCCACGTCTTTGGGTTTGCCGGCGGCCAGCAGCGCGCGGGACTGCAGGAGCAACGCTGCACGCGACGAGGTTTTGCTGATGTCGATTTGGGCGGCATCGGGGGGCACTTGCCCAGCATCGAGCGCCACTTCAAGCTGCAACAATGCCAGCGTTTTGCTGGCCTGTGAATCAGGCGGGTTGCCAGCCAAACCCGCACGCAATTTGTCAGTAAAAATTTGTGCCGATTTAAAGTCGCGCGACTTCAGTGACGCCAGCACACCCGCGTAAAGCGCACCGACTGATCGTGCATCTGCAGCCGCGCTGGCATTGGCGGCGATGCGCTGCGCCTCGGTTGTCATGGCACGCAAACTGTCCACGCCGGGGTCGCCCAGCACTTGGGCCCGGGCGGACATCATGACGTGTTGCAACGCATGCTGTGCGGCGGCATTGGTTGCGCCGGGCGTGGGTGACGCAGCAGGTGCGGCCAACTGCTGGCGCGCCTGTGCATCGCCAATGCGTTCGGTGCTGAGCGGGTGGGTGCGCAAATACGCAAAGCCGCCGCTGTCGTTCAGGCGTGCGGCTTGCTGCAACTTTTCAAACATGCCCACCACACCGCGCGAATCAAAACCGGCGTCCAGCATCACGCCGGTACCCACGCGGTCGGCTTCACGCTCCATGTCGCGTGAAAAATTGAGCTGCGACTGAGCGGCGACAGCTTGGCCGCCCGCGATGATGGCATTGGCGGCCTGCGGGTTTTTGCTGGCCGCCAGCAAGCCCAAAATCATGCTGCCAATCATCCACGGCGTGCTGCGTGACTGTTGCGAAATAAGCCGTGAAATATGCCGCTGCGACACATGGCTCAGCTCGTGGCCCAGCACGGCGGCCAGCTCGTCGCGGTTGCTGACAACACCTATCAAGCCCAAATGCACACCCAAATAGCCGCCCGGCAGCGCAAACGCATTCACACTGCGGTCGCGGATCAAAAACACGTCCCAGGCAAACCGCTCACCCAGCTCAGCACTGATGTCGCCGCGCGCCCGCGCAGCGGCCATCAGTGGCTGCCAGATGCTTTGCACATAGTCAAACAGCACCGGGTCGTCAATGTAGTCCGGGTCACGGTAAATACTGGCCGCAATGCGGTCGCCAATGCGCCGCTCTTCAGCCGCGGCCAGCTCTGAGCTGTCGCCCAGCGATGGCAGCGCGGTAGAGGGGCGATTGAGCGATTGTGCGTGCAGCAAGGCCGGGCTGGCTAGCGCTAAAAAGCCAGCCAGCATGGCGGCCAGGACGATGGGTTTAATAGGGGTCAAGGGGCAGGTATCCCACAGGTTGTGCCGTGTTGAGGTCAATCAGAACTGTCCAGAAGGCGCTGCGGCTATGCAGCGGTATATAGCCGATGGGGGTGTTGGCGGGCGCGGATTTCAGCGCTGCTTCAATGTCGTTGGCGCGGGCTGGGAAACGGGTTTTCAGGTCAGCCACTGGTTTGGCGGCAGCTAGGATTTGTGGCTTGGCTTTTTCGTAAGGCTGCCACAAGTCAGGCAGCGCTCCTAGTGGATAGCCTTGCAAAGCGGCCATGGTGGCATCAAAACTCTCCTTGCTGCCTACAAACTCGCGCACCGACAACAACGTCGGCCCCGTAAGCGGCAATTGCTGGTGAGTTGGCGCAGCACGCTTTAGCAAGTCAGGCTCGATGTCAACGGCATGAACCACCCGAAAGCGGTCAATTTCGAACACCAGATGTACGGGGCGAGCCACGGACACTGTCCACAGACCATAAACCAGCGCCGCCAATTGCAGCAAGCCAATCACGGCCAGATCACGGCGTAACTCTTTGCGCGGCTTTTTCAGATTGAACACAGCCAATGTCATGAGAGGCCCCATGATCACGTCCACCACCACCACCAGTACAAACAGCTCGCGCCCGCCTGAGATTTCACGGTAGGGGTAGGGATACCAGACAAAGAAGACCAACAATGCGGCCAGCGCAGCAACTGCCAGACTGATCGCCAGATGAATACCAGCAGCCTTCAAGCGGCCTTGCCAAAAATCAGGATTGTTCAACATGCTCATATGATGACGGGTTGATGTAAAGGTTTCGTTAAAGGGTTTTATCACTATGGCAGCACACCCAAAACTCACGCATTTTGATGCCCACGGCCAAGCGCATATGGTAGACGTGGGCGCCAAAGCCGCCACACACCGCATGGCCATTGCCCAAGGCCGTATTGTGATGAACCCAGCCACGTTAGCCATTATTTTGGCTGGCAGCGCGAAAAAAGGCGACGTGCTTGGCATTGCGCGCATTGCAGGCATCATGGCCGCCAAAAAAACCAGTGATTTGATTCCGTTGTGCCACCCGCTGGCACTCACACGGGTAGCGGTTGACTTTATAACTGATGAGCCAGAAAGCAGCATCAGCTGCAACGCCACGGTTGAAACAGTAGGCCCCACAGGCGTTGAAATGGAAGCGTTAATCGCCGTGCAAGTCGCGCTGTCAACCATCTACGATATGTGCAAGGCCGTAGACCGAGGAATGATGATCACCGAAGTGCGCGTGCTTGAAAAACATGGCGGCAAGTCGGGGAGTTTTGTGAATTCTTAAATTGGCTTGGGTCTGGCTTTTGCCCAAACCGCATGCTCTTTGGGAAAAGCTGCCTTGTAGCGCGCGAGGTAAGCCAGCGCCTCATCGTCTTGACCCAGCAACACCGCGCTTTCAATCAACTTCTCAATCACTCGGGGCTCTGGTGAGTAGTGCAGCAGTTGCTTGGCGGTAGCTAGCGTCCACTCAGCGTTAGCGGGCGTGAGTAGCGTGGTTAGCAATTCTGCAAACTGCACCTGATCTGCAAACAGCCATGAACTGCGAATTTTGTTCAGCGTATCGGTTCGGTAAGCGGCTGAGCGGGACTCGGGCTGCAGGTACATCTGGCTGACGCGGTGATAGTCCCAGGCCGCATAGCTAATAATAGCTATTAAAATAATAGCTGCTTGCGCCCGCAAAATAAGGGCTAGAGGCCAATTTGATACTTTTTTTAAGTTCTTTTCGTGTTCTGTAGGCTGTTTTTGCCGCCAAAGCAGCAAAACACAAAGTCCAACCGCCATTTGAAACGGCCCGTACCACAGCGGGTATTCCAGCATGCTGTGCAGCAAGATCACCGCCATCACCGCCCAGGCCATCTGCCGCGTGACGTCACGCTCAGCCCACGGTTTTTGGCGCAGCACCCACCAAGTAAAGCCGCCGCAAATCAACGCCGCAGCAGGTATGCCCAACTCAACTGCCAAATGCAGCGGCAGGTTGTGGGCGTTGTCCAAAATGTCGCAAAACCGGGGCTCGTTATAAAGCGTGATGAAGTGCGCGTAGTCCAGCTCACCCCAGCCCCAGCCAAGCCAAGGCTTTTGCGCAATCAATTGCAGCACGTTAGACCACAGGATCAGGCGACTACCGCAGGCTTCGTCTTGACCTAGCCGTGCGGCGACACCATGCGCCGACAAATCAAGCCCAGCCAGGATAGGCATGGCGAACGCAGCGATGCCGTACACAAGCACTGCACACACCAGTACCCTACGCACCAGCGTATGTCGCCATTGTCCCCAAAGGCCGCATAAAGCGCAGACCAATGACAATTCAAACAGGCCTGTTCTAGATGAAGAGACGGCATTACCCACGGCCAGCAGGCCAGCAGCGACCAACGCCATCAGCTCATTCGTCGTAGTCCGGTGCTTTGTATTGCTGCCTGACACTTGCACTTGCAACATGAGCCAGACCAGCGCAGCCAAAGCAATATTGGTCAATGTCGCGAACTGATTGCGCTGCCGCAAGTTGGCAAACGCCTCACCGTAGCGAGTTTGGTTGATCCAGGGGCTGAAGTCTGCTGTAGCTCCAAAATATTGCAGCAAACCCATACCGCTACCAGTCAATCCCGCCAATAACCAGGACCACGCCACTACTGTAGCCATCCTCTGAACGCGTATATGCCTAACAACTGTCGTGCCGACAATGGTTAAGGCACAAAACCAAGAGAATAAAAAAGGCACCACAGCTGGAGAGGGGCCAGCAGCAAAGGGGTTCAGCCATGGCATTATGCAAAGAATCAGCGCGAAAGCTACACGTATCGATACCAGATCAGCCAGCAGTTGAATCATTTAAATTTAAGCACCTATTTCTACCGCGACTCGCTGCTTTTCAATAACTAACTTCGTCTAGCCAGCAAACAGATTCAAGGTGTGATTACTTGAGACAACACTGGATACTTTTCTTGTTGTTGCTGTCGCAAAACGCTAACAGCCGCTTGATAGTAGTAATTGCCGTACATGCCACGAATTATCGCGAACTGCTTGGTTGCCTCAACAGGGTTTCCATTCAGCCCTAGCGCCAGTGCATAACGAAGCCTTAAGCTCCCGAATGCAAAACGACTTGATGCTTTGCGCAAGTTTCCCAATTCATCGTCTGTCATCTCCGGCAAAGCTTCTTGTCGAGCAGCTTTGAGCATGGAACTCATTTGTGTCAGTAAATGAATACGCGGGACTTCATACGCAGTAGGCGTTTGACCCACACGCAAATTTTCAAACCTGACCACTTGAAAGTCTTCCTCCACCAGAAGATATTCGTACACAAGAAAGCCCCCGACTAAAAATGGTATCGCTAGCAAGCAACCCGATGTCATACGTGTGATTTTGAGTTTTATGGGTCGCGCCAGGGTGTGCGATCCTTCTACAATTCCTGCCATCAACCCTGCGGCCAACAGAAAATAAGCATAGGCAAATGGATATTCCACCATGCTATGAACTGCGATTGGCAGGATGATCAGCAACCCATAAACGGCAGCCTGAGCCCTAGCTAGCTTCATTCGCGAAAATAACCAATACGTACAAAGGGTCACCAATAGCAAGCCAAGCGGTATCCCGTTCCAAGCCAGCATGTCAAGCACAACGTTATGCGCATTGCTGAAGGTTAATGAGCCGGGATAAAACAAGCCGCCTGCCGCATGCGCTGCGGGCATCTGATTCCATCCGTACCCAAACCAAGGCGCTTGTCCTACACCACTGATAACCTGCTTCCACATGAGTTGACGGGCACCATCAACCAAGGGATTCATGTGACGGGTCTCACCTAAATACAGAAAATCGCGCACGTACGGAAGTGCTTGCACACACAAAAGGAAGACCAACAACCAAACCCAAAGCCAAGCCCGCTTCAGCCGTGTAGGAAATTGCCGGTATTTCCAAGTCAAGAACAGTACCCCGGCAATACTGCTCAGCATGCCCGCGCGCGACTGCGTCAGAAGCAACACTAATGACAAGAAGCAGACACCCAGCGCTGTGCCTATTCTGCCAATACGGCCTTGCTCAAACGTCCAAAGCAATGCGGCGATACCCATCAAAAGCAATGTAGCCAATTGGTTGGGCTGCCCTAGATTACCCATAGCACGGTCACCAAAATCGGTTTGTACAACGTACATGCCTAACGGTTCTTGTAAGCCGAACCACTGCAGTAAACCAATTCCTGCAGACACCAAAGCGACAAACCAAAGCGTGTAAAAACTTGCCATCAGCCCTTGAGATTTGTTTGATTGATCGCCAACATATGCGCAGCCTAAGCAAATAGCTCCAGTAAAACTTAAAAAGTAAAAAGATAGTACCAAGGCATCTCCGGCAAACAGGTCAGCGCTGAAGATACATTGGAGCCATGGTATGAAGGTGACGGCAGCAACCCATAGAGCACCCTTTGGAAGCAAGAAAGTGGTGTTGCGTGCGGCAAAAAAGCGGCCTAAAAGCAGGAGGCCGATACCGACAATTGCCATAGCCTCCGCATGAAAATTGACCCACGGACGATAGTGGTCAAAGGAAAGCCAAGCCAAGGCAAACAACAGTACGCCGAAACAATTAACAATGGAGATGAGCATAAAAAAAGCGGCTAAGCCGCTTTTTAGTGATTAGAAAAAATTACGCAGGTGTTCTGCACGAACCTGGCAAGTATTTTGGCGCAACAGTACCTGGGCCACAAGCCCAGCTATGCACTTTGTCACCAATGGCAGGCTGCAAGCAAGCAGTGAAGGTTGCAGAAGTCGCGGCGCAAGGAGCTAGAAAAATCGTCCCGTTTGCACCTGCTGTAATTCCCTGAGAGGTCACGGTGATCAAAGCGCCGCCAGTGACGCCAGGATTGGAAGCAGCCGTGGCAATGCTGGCAACGTACTTGGTGCCTGAACCCGCACTGACCTCACACCCCCAGCCGTTTGCTGCAATGGCCATACCAGAAGTGGCAGACTGGATAGTCTCGGTGATGCTGGTGCGGCACGAAGAGCCCGCCAAAATCGCTTCAGACATCTTTGCGCGCGCTGTGTAGTCCTGATACGCGGGCAAAGCCACCGCAGCCAAAATACCGATAATCGCTACAACGATCATCAGCTCGATCAGGGTGAAACCCTTTTGAATGGAACGCTTGATTTGCATAAATACTCCTAGGTTGTGTGAAAGCTAACTATTTGATGGAGCAGATTACGTGCCAAGCCAAACCGCCCTAAAACACATGGTTTTCCAACAAAACCAACTGAATTTTCCGACACGATTGCCCCCCAATCTGCGTGCAGCCGACATTTTTGTCACTTAATGCAAACCGATCTCACCATCTTCAAGTCGGTCAACCCCATCAAAACCTTCTCCATCCCATCCATCTTCAAGGTTCGCATACCGCTGTTAACGGCAGAAGCAAATAGTTCGGCCACCCGGGCGCGTTCTTGGATGAGTTTTTTGGCGGCATCGTCGGCAATCATCAGCTCGTGCAGGCCGATGCGGCCTTTGTAGCCGGTTTTATTGCATTTGTCGCAACCGACGGCGCGGTAAAACTTGAGCTGGCCGTCAACCGCATAGCGTTCTGTCCAGCCGTCGAGCAGCTTTTGTGATTCGCCGCCTGCGTCTGTCTTCCAGGCATCGGAGTGGCGCAGCTCTTCGGCGTATTCTTTGATGAAGTCTTTGAGCTCCTGCGCGCTGGGTACATAGGACTCTTTGCAATCGCAGAGTTTTTTGGCTAGCCTTTGCGCCAAGATGCCCAACAATGCGTCGGCAAAGTTAAACGGGTCCATGCCCATATCAAGCAGGCGGGTGATCGACTCAGGTGCTGAATTGGTATGCAGGGTTGAAAACACCATGTGGCCCGTGAGCGATGCTTCCACACCCATGGACACGGTTTCTTTGTCGCGGGACTCGCCGACCATGATGATGTCTGGATCTGCTCGCAAAAAGGCGCGCATGACCAAGGCGAAGTCAATACCGGCTTTTTTATTGATTTGAACTTGACGCAAGCCTTTTTGGGTGATCTCGACCGGGTCTTCGGCTGTCCAAATTTTGGTGTCTGGCGTGTTCAGAAATTTGAGGATGGAGTGCAGGGTGGTGGTTTTGCCAGAGCCTGTAGGGCCGCACACGTAAAACAAGCCGTAGGGTTTGCTGACGGTTTTTTCTAAGCGCTCTTTGTTGTGCGCTGTCAGCCCGAGTTTTTCAATGGGTATCGGCTCGCCAGCAGCCAGGATACGCATCACCACATCTTCAACCCCGCCTGCTGACGGGATGGTGGCCACGCGCAGCTCAATGTCTAGCGGGCCGTATTTTTTAAACTTGATTTTGCCGTCTTGTGGCTTGCGTTTTTCTGAAATATCGAGGTCGCACATGATTTTGAGTCGCGTGACCATGGCTTGGCGGAACTGTGCGGGCACTTCAATGTACGGCAGCAGCGTGCCGTCAATCCTGAAGCGGATGCCGGTTTTGGCTTTGCCGGGCATGGGCTCAATGTGGATGTCTGACACCTTCTGGTTATAGGCGTCAATGATGACTTTGTTGACGAATTTGACAAGCTCGTTGTCTGCAGCGGCTGACTCCAGCGCAGATTCGTCATGTGCATCATTTTCAAGCGGCGAATCCATGTCGGCCAGCAATTGGTCGATGGAGCCGCCGTCATTGCCTGCGCCGAACAATTGGCTTAAAGTTTCTTCAAACTCGGTTTGTGTTGTGACGCTGTAGGCAAATTTGCTCTTTCGAGGGAATACCTGCGGTACTACCCGCGAGCCGCGCACGGCCTCAGGGTCTACGCACATGATGATCAAGCCTTCAGGCGTTTCTTCAAGCGGTATCCAACCTTGCTGCTCAATAAATTCGCGCTTGAGCGCGCCGTGCAGCATTTCTGAACGAATACGCCCGCTGTTAAACGGCTCATAACCCACGCCAAAAAACTTGGCCAATGACGGACCGATTTGCGCTGGCCGGATTTGATGGTCAGCCATCAACAGGTGCTCCACCGTTTCAGCAAGTTCACGGGCTTTTTGAATACAGGCCGTCAGCTCGTCTTGACTCAGCACGCCGTCAGCCACCAGGCCATCGTACTTGGTGGCCTTTTTGCGCTGGCTATTGTTGGCGTCAGCTGTCTGCTTTTGCATGCGCTGGCGGATTGCAATACCCAGCGTATTGCACAGTTGCTGGGCACCGTCTTCTTCAAGTTTGGTGAATGGCTGGTCGCTGCGGTTGTTGATGACCTGCAAAACGCCGTACAACGCCTCGCCGTTCATCACAGGGGCTACCAGCATTTGCTTGGTGCGGTAACCTGAACGTTTGTCTACAGCCTGCAAAAAACTTAAAGCGGGATGGATTTTTTTAAGTGCATTAATGTCATAAACATCGGCGATATTGACCATTTGCTTGGCCATGGCGACGTAACCGGCAATGCTTTGCGTGCCGATGGGCAGCTTCAAATCCTGTGTACTGTTCAACCCGGTTTTGACTTTCGACACGATAGCGGTGCGGTCGTCGTTTACGGCATACAGTGTCAACCTGTCTGCATTAAACAGCTTGCAAATGTCACTGCTGACCTCCAGCATGATCTGGTCAATGTTTTCCGTTTCGTGGATCCGGTTTGTGACCAGTTGCAACTGCCTGAAATAAAGCGCCTCAAAAGTCACACCACGGTCTTGTGGTGGCAGCATTTGCGAGTTGAAAAACGCATCTTCCTGATTGTTTTCCTGGGTGGTGTTCATGACTGCGTTCACAGTTCAAACTCCTGGCCAGCCCGCAACCAGCGAATATCGTGAGGCACGTCTTTGCTGGCAGATGACGTCTGGTCAAATTTTTGAATTTCAGCCATGATCAATTCAGTCTCAAATGGCTTGGTATGCGTGATGTAGATCGGGTAATTTTTGTCTTTATCGATGTAATCAAGCTCGTTGGCCAGCGTATGTGGCGACAAATGCAAGCTGCGTTTGGCAAGCCCGCTTTCGCGATTGCTGAAGGCGGTTTCAATGACCAGCATGGCCACGTCCAGCTGGTTGATGCGTTGCCATAGCGCCGGGTTGATTTCTGTGTCGCCTGTAAAAACCCAATACCCTTTGCCAGTTGTTACGGCATAGCCAACGGCTGGAACGGTGTGGACTGCTGGCAGTACCTCAATGTGTTTGCCTGCCAGCTCAAGGGTTTGCCCTAGCGCTAAGGGGTGAAAGGTGATGAAAGGCGCTTCAGGTGTCGGGATTCTTGAAAAGTCTGGCCAGATTGTGTTGTTGAAAATATGCGCCCTCAAGGCGTCTATCGTGCCCTGCAAGGCATGAACCTGTATTGGCGCTGTTCTTTGTGAGGCAATGGCGTCTACCATCAGGGGCAATGCTGCGACATGGTCCAGATGCGAATGCGTCAGCAAGACGTGATTGATGCGCTTCATTTCATCCAACGTCAGGTCGCCCACGCCCGTGCCGGCATCAATCAGCACATCGTGGTCAATTAAAAAAGATGTCGTTCGGCAATCTTTGGCAATTGCGCCTGAACAACCGAGTACCCTGACTTTCATAAGCTTCAAATTGCCTTTTATTTATTGCCCCGAGCCAAACGCAATCAGTCTAGTCCTATTTGGTCTGAAAATTCGTCGCGCCGTCCCATTCAGGGTCAAACGGCAGCAAGCGCATTGAGGCTACACGCTCTGCATAGAGTTGGTAAAGGTATTTTTTGGCATTCAAGCGCTGTAAATTGAGCATTTGCACGTCACACTGATCCCAGTCCTGCATGCGGTAGGCTTTTAGCGCGAGCGCCCAGGTTTTAAGCTCGGCTGTGTTGTCTGGGTTCATGCGATTCAAAGGTGCGACTGGCCAAAAAATAGCGACCGCATTGTCTTTTCCCTTGACCCGCACCTTGTCAAGCTCTTGCCATGCAAAATCGTTGGCTAATTGCCGGGTTGACTCGCTCACCACGATGTCGACGCCATAAGTTTTTGACAAGCCCTCAAGCCGTGACCCCAGATTGACCGAATCCCCAATCACCGTATAACTGCGCCGGATGTCTGAGCCCATGTCGCCCACGCACATGGTGCCAGTGTTCAAGCCAATGCCAACGCCAATTTCAGGCAGCCCCTTGCTCCGATGCTCTTCATTGAGCTTGCGTATGGCATTGGCCATCTCGAAAGCGGTTTTAACCGCCAGGCTGGCGTGGTCAGGCGTGTCTACCGGTGCGCCCCAAAATGCCATGACACAGTCGCCCATGTATTTGTCAATCGTGCCGCGGTTGCCCCGGATCTGGTCTGTCAGGCGGCTGAAGACTGTGTTGAGCAGAGCCTGCAATTGCGTAGGATCCATCGTCTCGCTCATCTGCGTGAAGCCGCGCATGTCGCAAAACATGACCGTCATTTCTTTGGTGGTGGCCTTCATGTTGTAGCTGGCTGCGTCTTTGACCATTTCATCGACCAGCTCAGGCGGCACGTAGGTGCCAAACAAGTTGGCAAGATCGCGCTTGGATTTGCTTTCAACAAAGTAGCCATAACTCATGTTGAGGGCGAAAGCTGTCACGGCCATCACCAAAGCGCTTGCCAGGGGCAAAACCAGGCCAAAACTCAGGTACAACCAAAAATTAAGCCCGACCAAAGCACCCACCACAACAACGCTGGTGGCCACAGCTTTGGGAGCCGACAACAACGGCAAGGCAAAAGCCAGCAGCATGCCCGACAAAATCAGAATCACCACTTCAAAGCCAACAGCGTAATCCGGTTTGACAAAAACCTTGCCGTCCAATAGCCCGGAGATGACATTGGCATGCGTTTCAACACCGGGGTAAGTCTCCCCAACAGGCGTGACGCGCAGATCCAGCAGGCCGGGTGCGGTGGTACCCAGCAAAACAATCTTGCCCTTCAGTTGCTCAGGCGCGATGCGTTTGGCCAGTAAATCTGCTGCAGAAATATACCGAAATGAACCGCCATTGACACCACCGCTGCCTCTGAAAGGCACCAGCGTCGCAACACGATGGTCTACAGGGATGGCCAGCGTTTTGCCTCCTTGCGTGAGCAAAATGCTTTCCAAACCCTGGTAATTGCGGCTTAACAACTTTTCTTGAGGGAAACCGGGCTCTACCTTGGGTGAGCCTGCCAGCATGCGGAACATGGCCAACGACAGGGACTCGTAGTATTGGCCCTTGTATTCAGCCAGCAGGGGTATGGAACGCACCACACCATCCCCCTCAGTGATGGAGTTAAAAAAGCCCGCTACGGGAGCGGCCTTGGCCAGAGGCTCAATATTGGCACCAAAACCGTCCCAGCTGGTGAATTTGATGGGTCGTCCACGCAAGGATTCGGCGCCCATCACGGGGGCAGGCAACACGCCGCTGCTGCGCCCATCACGGTCGCTGGTCATGTAGTAACCCATCACCACGGGGCGTTTTTCGATGGATTTGGCAAACAGCGCGTCGTAGTCCAGGCTGGTTTGAAGCTGAGCCAGCTTTTCAGTAAAGCCAGCTTGCTCACGCAGCTCGTTTTGCGCCAGCAGCTTGAGTCGCTTCAGTCCCGAACTGTCATCAGCCTCGGCAAACACCAGGTCAAAACCGAGCATTGCAACTTTCTGCCTTTCAAACAGCTCATCAACCAGGTCTGCCAGCCTGTTGCGACTCCAGGGCCAGCGGCCAATTTCAGCCAGGCTTTTTTCATCAATATCGACGATAACGATCCGCTCGTCGATGGTTTGGGGCATGGTGGCCCGAATGCGCGCATCGTAAATGATGTCGTCCAGGCGCTGTAGCACGCCAATCGGCAAAATGCCACTGGCGTGCATCAAAGAAAACAGCAGCGGAATCAGCGTTACCGCAATACGACGCCAGTGCTTAAACAAGAGTTGCATTGAGCCCCTTGAACACCCTGAATGGGCAGTCTATTTATGACAACCGACGGTTGTGGACGGTTGGGCGGAAACGACTAGAGTTGCACAAATTGCATTTGAGTGCCTGCGAGCTCGAGCATGTCGCCGTTTTTGAGCGCCACCGGCTCGGCACCTATCGGTGCGCCGTTGAGTGACGGCTTGTTAACCCCCTCAACATGGGCAATCACAAAGCCATGCGGCCTTTTGGTGATAGCGGCAACCGCCACACCAGGCTTGCCAATGGTGGTGACAACCTTGACGAGTGGCACCTCACGCCCGGCTGCAGCACCCGACATGACCTTGATGGCCGCGTTAGATGCAGCACCAACGGGTAAAACCACAGCAGGCGCAGCTGCAACCGGCACAGCACTGGGTGCTGCCAAGCCGGTTGATCCTGCCTTGATCATCATGGTTTTTTCAAACCCGGCATCCGCTACTTCATTCACGTACTTGATTTTGTACTTGCCAATCTCTACCGTGTCGCTGTTTTGCAGGAGCTGCTTTTTAACCGCCTTGCCATTGACGTAAGTGCCGTTGGTGCTGTTGAGGTCTTCGACATGTACTTCGCTACCCGCCATTTGAAGCACTGCATGCTCGCCACTGACCGCCAAATTGTCAATCACGATATCGTTGTAAGGACGCCGACCCAGGGACGTGCGATCCTTGGTCAACTGGACTTCCTTGATCACTACGCCGTCAATAGAGACGATCATTTTCGGCATGGCCGACTCCTGTTTGTTTTTGATACTTCAGTCATTTTGTTATTTTCCCAGCATTCGGGACAAAAATCCGCGCTTGACAGTAGCTTCTTTTGCATGGGTCAATACCACTGAAATATTATCCCGCCCCCCGCCCGCATTGGCCGCCGCAATCAATTGTGCTGCTTTTTGCTCTAAAGTCGCGTCACCCAGCATGATATCTGCGATTGGCTGATCCCTGACCATGTCAGACAAGCCGTCGGAACACATCACATAAACATCGCCCACCTCGACCCGGTGCTCTGTGACATCCAGTAGCACGCTGTCTTCTACCCCCAGGGCGCGGGTGACCAGGTTTTTATTGGCAGATGTCAACGCCTGCTCGGGCGTGATCAACCCAGCGTCAATTTGCTCTTGCAGCAGGGAATGGTCTTTGGTAATTTGCATGAACTCGCCACCCCTGAGACGATAGCAGCGGGAGTCGCCAATATGACCCAGCATCAAGCGCCCCGCCTGAAACACGCCCACTACCAGCGTTGTGCCCATACCGGTGTACTGCGGGTTGGAGTTGGCCGCATTAAAAATGGAATGGTTGGCGTTTTGAACGCAAATCTCCATGGCGCGCTTGACCTCCTTGCTGTTGGCGTACAGGCCAGCTTGCGACAGCCAGCGGCTCATTTCAGACTTGATAAAGGCGCACGCCATGCCGCTGGCAATTTCACCCGCGTTGTAGCCGCCCATGCCATCGGCCAATATGCAAAGGCCAGTCTGCGCATCAAAGGCGACGGCATCTTCATTGTTGTCCCGCGCCAGACCAGGGTCAGTGTCAGTGCATATCTCGTAGATCATCTTTTAACTTGTTGCTTTTGGGGTCATGCTGAATTTAAACTTTGGGCTCAGTATCCCGAACATGGCTGATGACGGTTTTATCAAACGCCGCTGTTTGCGCCGACATGGCTTGGGTGGCTTCATAAGCTGCTACCGTTTGAACCACTGTGCTGTTAAAGCCAGCCGACTCTTGAGACGCGCTGCCAAGCGTACCACCCGCCGCAGGAGCCGATACTGTTTGAGCCAAACCTGCCGCCTCATTCATGAGGGCGCGCAAATCGGCGGCAAATTGGTCGCCGTCTTGGTAGCGAGTTTCAGGCTTCTTGCTGATGGACAGCGCGACCACATTGGCCAGCTTTTCCGACAACTCCGCACGAATAATGCGAATGTCGGGCGCCGGATCGTTGGCGATTTTATACATCAGCTCAGCCATTGAATCGCCCCTGAAAGGCAACACGCCTGCCAGCATCTGGAACAGCATCACGCCGAGCGAGTAAAGATCCGAGCGGCCGTCGACTTTTTTACCCGCGATCTGCTCAGGCGACATAAAGCTTGGCGTACCCAGCACCAGACCGGTTTTGGTTTTGCTGGAATCGGTAATGCGGGCAATGCCAAAGTCAGTCACCTTGACGCTGTCGGTCTCCAGGTCATACATGATGTTGGCGGGCTTGATGTCGCGGTGCACCACATTGAGTTTGTGCGCATAAGCCAATGCCTCAGCCACCCGGGCAACGATTGACAATACCTTCGGAATAGGCAGCAACTGCCCTGTTTTTGACACATCGGCCAGATCTTTGCCCTTGAGGAATTCCATGGCGATGAAGGCCAAGTCATGCTCTTCACCGGCGTCAAAAATCGTGACGATATTTTGATGCTGCAAGCGGCCTGCGGTTTCTGCCTCACGAAAGAACCGCTCGCGTGCATCGTCAAGTTCTTCGCCTTCAAACTCTTGGCTGAGCGCCATAGTTTTGATGGCTACCACGCGGCCAATTTTGGGGTCTTTGCCCAGATAAACCACGCCCATCGCGCCTTTGCCCAGTTCTTTTTCAACCTGGTAACGGCCCAGCATCGGCTTTTCAACCCCGCCGCCGTCCAGCAGCATGGTGCCACCGGGGTGCGCACCGCTACCGCCCAAAATCACGGTTTCAGACAGGTTTTTGGCGCGACTCAACTTGGCGGTCAGGCCTTTGTAGTCTTTGTTTTGTGTGACCATGTATTCATACACGGCCTCAGCCTTGTTGAACTGGCGTTTGCGTTCAAAGTCCAGCGCCAGGTTGCCCAAGTTGTCCATCAGTGCGTCGCTGTAAGACACACGGCGAAACCTGTCAAACGCCATATCGAGCTGGCCTTGCCCCTGATGCGCCAGACCCATCATGCGGTTGGTTTCAGCCGACTCTTCATCTGACTTCAGCTTGCCAGCTTCGGTCATTAAAAAGCGTTTGGTGGTCAGTGCCAAATGACCAATCACCAGCAATGATGCCGGGAACACCAGTTGCAGCCATTTGGCAGCGCTTGAGAGCAAGCCAAATTCAATGCCCAGCAGCAGCACAAAAAGCACCAGCGTCACGATGGCGGCCTTGCCAGCCGACAAACGCGGCAATCCGGCAATCAGGTAAGCGATCACTACCAAAAGCATGGCCAGCGTGGCCCAGGTACCCCAGATGGGCTGCACGATGAAGTGCTCGCTCAAAATGCTTGATGTGATGTGCGCCATGGCCTCAGCAGCAGACAGACCCGGCCCAGCGGGCGTTTGAAACAGCGTGCCCACGCCAACCGCCGTGCCGCCAATGATCACGATCTTGTCGGCGTATTTGGTAGCAGGAATCTTGCCTGAGATCACGTCATAAAACGAATCTACCGCAAAGGCGGGCTTGCCTTCTTTGCCCTTGTAGAACTGTGGCAGCATCATGGCCGACTCATCGGTTTTGATGACCAGCTTGCCGATTTGCACCGATTCCCCGTTGTTGAGTTTGACATCACCTGAGCCAAGGTTCAAGCTTTTTGCCGCCGCCAGCAAACTCATTGACGGTACGGCTTTGCCAAAATAATTGATCAGCAAGGGCTCTTGACGGATAGCACCGTCAACGTCAGGCAACTGATTGAGGTGGCCGATGCCAGCAGCGGCTGTGCCGATGATCTCGATGGGTTGTTGACCGCGAAGGGCAGGCACGGAAAAGCCGCCCTGCTCATCCACCGCGCTTTTCAATGCATAAGCCGGGAGAGGTTGATCTGGCTTGCCTTGCGGAACACCCGTTGTGAAAACCGAAGGCACCAACACGTTGGCTGCCTTCGTCATGCTGGCCGCCAGCAGTGCATCAGTGTCCAACGCCACCTCTGCTTCTGCAATGACTTTGCCCAAGGGCTCAGATGCCGCATTCGGCACCAGTGCCGGGTCAGCCAGCAAGTCTTTCATCTTACGGATGTAGACCATGCCGCGATCCGTTTGCGGCTCAAAAAACAGCGTGGTGTTGACAATCGTTTTGGCTTTGGCTGCTGCCAGCTGGTCAATCAGTTTGGCCTGTACATCACGCGGCCAGGGCCAACGACCAATGTTGGCTATGCTTTGGTCATCAATGGCGATGATGGCAATGCGCTCCGAAGGCTGGCGCGACGTGCTGGTGCTGGCGTAGTCGTAATACCGACGCTCCAGCGTGCCAAAAAAGTCGGTAAAGCCCTGCAGCAAGAAAACAGCCAGCACCACCAGTACGCCAACGAACCAGTCGGCACGCCAGAACTGTAGGCTCTTTGCGCGCCCGCTAGTTGAGGTTGCCAATTGCCGCCCCTTGTGTTGATGCTTGTTTTCTTGCCCACCTCATGACCCACTTTACCCCTTGTTTTTTGCGTCTGCGAGAACTCATTGCCTCATTTCAAAGCGCAACAATTCGCTAAAGTGTGGACGTTAACAGACACCAACTGCGGGGACAAGTGACATATTCACGTCACGTTGACTTTTTGTTGCAAATACACAAGTTCACGGTCGTGTCAGGTGTTCAAACCTTGCTTGCAGCTGCTTTTCGGCTCTGAAGCACCTTTCCGGCCAAATAGACAAAGACGGCACCGCTAACAGCAGCCACATAAGACCAATAAGCCTGAGTTGGCAAATAGGCTTTGATGGCGGGGTCGGTATAAGCCATTTGCCCCGCAATCCAGCCCAGCAGCATGGCACCCAGGGTGATGATGATGGGAAAGCGCTCCATCAGCTTGAGCACGATCTGGCTGCCCCAGACAATGATGGGAATGCTCACCAGCAGGCCAAAAATGACCAGTGGCAACTGGTGCTGCTGGCCAGCACCCTGCGCCGCGCCCGCAATGGCCAGCACGTTGTCAACACTCATCACCAGGTCGGCAATGATGACCGTTTTAACCGCCGACCACAGCTTGTCGCTGGGGTTGATGTTGTGGTCTTCGTCACCTTCAGGCAACAACAGCTTGACACCAATCCAGACAAGCAAAATCGCGCCTACGATCTTTAAGTAGGGCACAGCCAGCAGAGCCAGCGCAAAAGCGATCAGGATTACCCGCAAAACAATCGCGCCCATGGTGCCGTAAATAATGCCCTGCGTCCGCTGTTTGGGGGGCAGGTTCCGGCAAGCCAGTGCAATGACAACCGCGTTGTCGCCGCCCAGCAAAATGTCGATCATGATGATCTGTCCCACCGCAAGCCAAAAGCTTGCTGTCATGAACTCTTCCATGGATACCCCTACAGCAGATAAAAAACCGATTGTCTGTGATGACAACCGGTTTGTGTATTGTGGCTAACCGCAACCCGGTGGTTACAGCAGCGCCTTCAGCAATTTCGCCATTTCTGACGGGTTGCGCGTGACGGTAAAGCCGCAGGCTTCCATGATTTCCAGCTTGGCATCTGCCGTGTCAGCACCGCCAGAGATCAGCGCGCCTGCATGGCCCATGCGCTTGCCAGCCGGGGCTGTCACGCCAGCGATAAAGCCGACGATGGGCTTCTTCATGTTGGCTTTGCACCATTCAGCGGCTTCGGCTTCGTCCGGGCCACCGATTTCGCCAATCATGATGACGGCGTCGGTGTCCGGGTCGTCATTGAAGGCGCGCATCACGTCGATGTGCTTCAAACCGTTGATCGGGTCGCCGCCAATGCCCACTGCGCTGGACTGGCCTAAGCCGATTTCGGTCAACTGCGCCACGGCTTCATAGGTCAATGTGCCTGAACGGCTGACCACGCCAATGCGGCCTTTGCGGTGAATGTGACCGGGCATGATGCCGATCTTGATCTCTTCAGGGGTGATGAGGCCGGGGCAATTGGGGCCTAGCAGCAGCGTGCGCTTGCCGCCAGCGGCTTCTTTGGTTTTCATGCGGTTACGAACTTCCAGCATGTCACGCACGGGGATGCCTTCGGTGATGCAGATGGCCAAATCAAGGTTGGCTTCAACCGCTTCCCAAATCGCAGCCGCAGCGCCTGCTGGCGGCACGTAAATGACCGATACCGTTGCACCCGTGGCTTTGGCAGCCTCGGTCACATTGGCAAAAATCGGGATGCCTTCAAAATCTTCGCCCGCCTTTTTGGGGTTGACGCCGGCCACGAAGGCTTCTTTGCCGTTGGCATAGTCGCGGCACATGCGGGTGTGGAACTGGCCGGTCTTGCCGGTGATGCCCTGGGTGATGACTTTGGTGTTTTTGTTGATATAGATAGACATGTTTGATTCCTTTAGGCGACGGCTTTGACGATCTTGGTCGCCGCATCGGCCATGGTGTCCGCAGCAATGATGGGCAGGCCGGACTCGGCCAGCATCTTTTTGCCCAGGTCTTCGTTGGTGCCCTTCATGCGCACCACCAGCGGGACGGACAGGTTGGTGGCCTTGCAGGCCGTGATCACGCCTTCAGCAATGGTGTCGCACTTCATGATGCCGCCGAAGATGTTGACCAAAATGCCTTTGACTTCCGGGTTTTTCAGCATGATTTTGAAGGCTTCTGTCACCTTCTCGGCTGTTGCACCGCCGCCCACGTCCAAAAAGTTGGCCGGCTCACCGCCAAACAGCTTGATGGTGTCCATGGTTGCCATGGCCAGGCCAGCGCCATTGACCAGGCAGCCAATGTTGCCGTCCAGGCTGATGTAGGCCAGGTCAAACTTGCTGGCTTCGACTTCAGCCGCGTCTTCTTCGTCCAGGTCACGGTAAGCCACGATGTCGGCATGGCGGAACAGCGCGTTCGGGTCAAAGTTGAACTTGGCGTCCAGCGCCATCACTTCGCCCTTGCTGTTGCGGTTCAGCGGGTTGATCTCGACCAGCGACGCATCGGTGTCCATGTAGCACTTGTAGAGCTTTTGCAAGATATCGACGGTTTGCGCGACTGAGTCAGCAGGCATGCCGATGCCAGCGGCCAATTCTTTGCCCTGTGCGTCTGTCAAGCCCACCAGCGGATCCACAAACAGCTTGATGATTTTCTCGGGCTGGCTGTGCGCCACTTCTTCAATGTCCATGCCGCCTTCAGACGAGGCAATGAAAGCGACTTTTTGCGTCGCGCGGTCGGTGACGCACGACACGTAGTATTCTTTTTGAATGTCTGCGCCGTCTTCAATATAGAGGCGGCGCACTTTTTGGCCTGCGGGCCCCGTCTGGTGGGTGACGAGCTGCATGCCCAAAATCTCACCTGCAATGCGCTTGACGTCTTCAATCGTTTTGGCCACCTTCACGCCGCCGCCTTTACCGCGCCCGCCTGCATGAATCTGCGCCTTGACCACCCACACCGGGCCACCGAGTTTTTGGGCTGCTTCTACCGCCTCTTGCACCGTGAATGCGGCAATGCCGCGGGGCACTGGCACACCAAATTGACGCAAGATTTCCTTGCCTTGGTACTCGTGAATTTTCATGAAAAAACTTTCAAACGACTGTTGTAGGACGGTAACGCTGCGAGGGTTTCTGCTGTTTGCAGACAGCCCTAAACTGTATCATGTTGCGTTGCACCAAACTGATTCGGTACTGACGCGATGATTGACGGAGAAAACCATGCCTGAAATTTTTATCGACGGAGAAGCTGGCACCACAGGCTTGCAAATTCGGGAGCGCCTGCAAGCCATGCCCGCCATTGAGCTGGTCAGCATCGCCCCCGAACTGCGCAAAGACGCTGCCGCCAAACGTGCGCTGATGGCCACAGTAGACATGGTGATCTTGTGCCTGCACGACGATGCTGCCCGCGACTCAGTGGCCATGATTGACAGCCTGCCCGGCAAAAAACCCAAAATCATCGACGCATCGACAGCGCACCGCACGGTACACGGCTGGGTTTACGGTTTTCCTGAATTAACCCAAGGCCAGCGCGCGCTGGTGGCCGCTGCTGATCGTGTAGGCAACCCCGGCTGCTACGCCACAGGCGCGATAGCGCTGATTCGCCCACTGGTTGATGCAGGTTTTATTGCTCCAGACTTTGCTTTGACCTTGCCTGCTGTGAGCGGTTACTCCGGTGGTGGGCGGCAGATGATTGAGGCCTACCAGGCTGGCCAAGCGCCATTGTTTGAGTTGTACGGCCTGGGTCTGGCGCACAAGCACCTGGCTGAAATCATGAAATTCACCGGTTTGACCCGTCGCCCGGTGTTCATCCCGTCTGTCGGCAACTTTGAGCAAGGCATGCTGGTGCAACTGCCTCTGCACCTCGATTTGCTGACTGGCAAACCCACTGCCGCCCAGTTGCACGACGCATTGGCCAAGCATTACGCTGGCAGCGAATGGGTAACGGTAGAAGCGGCGCCAGAATCAGGCAAGCTGGACGCGCTGGCTTTGAACGGCACAAACAAGATGGAACTGCGCGTGTTTGGTAATGAAAGCTATCGCCACGCCGTGCTGGTGGCTCGGCTAGACAATCTCGGCAAGGGCGCGTCGGGTGCGGCGGTGCAGAATTTGAAGTTGATGCTGGGGCTGTAGTTCGAATACAGCAAACGGATGCTATATTTTTAGTAGCTGTTTGCGCCCGAATTTATTGGGCTAGAGTCCTAAAATATGCCTTAAAAATGCTCAAACTTGGCCATATCTGCTCTGCGCTGATTTTTTTCAGATGCTTTTTGTGACTGCGAATTAAGTCTTAGTGGTGCGCTATTTTTGGTTTCCGCCGCGTAGTTCTTGCCCAGCACAAATCATGAAGACAACCAGAAACGCGATTGCGCTCAGTGGTCCGCGTGCATCAGACGGCGACAGACCCGTCCAAACGAAATATGCTGTCACAAAACCTAATGCTATACCCACCCAACCCCAGATCGAAGTACCAATTACCAGCAGTAATTCAAAAAGGCTTTCTAAAATGGTGAACATGGTCGTCCTGACTTGTTAACTGCTGTTGGCTGTGCGTTAAAAGCCGACAAATTTTCATTGGACTTCAACGCCGCTCAAACGCCATCTACCTCAACCACCAAATTCGGATTCATACTTCGCGCCAAAGCAACCAGCTTACGGTCAACACTCAGCAAACTGCAGCCGTGCTGCTGGGCGGCGGCTACAAACACCATGTCATACACCGGGTGAGCGTGCAGCACGGCGTTGCGAATGGCCAGCCGCATCAGAGTTTCGTCAAGAATGAACTCGTCTACCAACGCGATGGCGTCTTCATAATGATTCATGGCTTGGACAGTGTCTAAACCTGAGAAGCGCACGGCCTTCCAGAGCGCATTGCCCAATTCGCTGTGCATCAGGCTAGGCGCAATCACACGGTTAGCTCGTTCCAGAATGGCCATCAGCGCAGGAGCTTGCGCGGTTTGCAGCACGATGTTGGTGGCAGCCGAGGTGTCTAGGACTAGGCGCATCAACGGTCCCGGTCTTCACGCAGCCAAGTGGCCAACACTTCTGGATCCGTTGGGTTAGCCACTGATTGGCGGGCATGCGCCGCGCGAATTTTGCGTAGTGTGGACATCCGCTGGGCTTTAAGGTCGCTACCCAGTGCCTGACTCAAATCAGCAATCGCCTGCTGCGTCAAGCTGCGATGAAACTGCGAGGCGCGCTGCGCTAGCTGCTCATAGAGCGGCTGGGGCATTTGCCGGATTTGTAAAGTGGTCATGGTGTTAAATGGGTGAAATTTGCACCCATTATGCATCCAGACCGCATTTTCGACAACATTAGGCCGCGCTTCGGCTTACTCATCCCCACGCCCAGACACCACCCGCCGTATCGCATCCGCCCCAAAGCCACGCGCAGCCAAAAAGCGCATTTGTTTGGCGCGGTCTGCCGGGCTGGTGCCCGCATCTGTTTTACTGTCAAACTTTTTGCGCCACACCTCGCGTGCGCGCTCCAGCTCGGTGGCTTTCAGGCCGTCCATCGCCTCGGCCACCATGCCCACGTCCAGCCCTTTGCGCTGCAGTTCGCCTTTGATGCGGGACGCACCCATCTTGGCCTGGCGGCGGTTGATGACCGACTCGATCACACGAGTTGGGCTGATGAAGTCTTTAGCTTCAAGCTCGTCCAGTACCGCCGCTAACTGGCCGGGCTCTTCTTCGTGGCTGCCCAGCTTGCGCTCCAGCTCGGCGCGCGACTGCTCCCGGGTGGAGAGCAGTCGCAGCGCGCGGCCTTTGAGCGACAGGGCAAAGCCAGACTTGCCGGATTTGGGTGATTTGTCAGTTGATGAGCAGTTACTGGCCACACTCACCCCTCTTTGTTACTATTATTTCAGGAGCTGCTTGCGCCTGTATCCATTGGGATAGAGAAAGATCCAGCATCCAAAAATGATCTAAAGAGGAGTGTTTCATTCTCTTGGTCATCATGTGGACAACCAAAGATGACGTATCGTGATGTCGTCGGAAGTTTTGCCATTGGGTAGTGGATTGTGTCTTTTATGTTTGGTTATCGTGACTGAGACTGAGCCATTGTTTTCAACAAATGGCGTGTGAACCGGTAGTGTCTTAGAAGCGGAATTCTTTCTCCAATGCTTTTCAAGCTCTGTTTTTGCCTGCGGAATCGGACAAAGACCTTGCACGTAAGCAATCATCCCCGCATGCGGCATAGCCCATGCGTATCGCTGGTCACAGAACCTTATAAGTCCTTCATTGACGTAATCAGATATCAATCTCTTGGCGGAAATCCTCTTGCATTCAAAGATCAGCGAGTTGTACTGGCTGTAAGGCCTGGACGATTGCAAACGAATCGAGATATCTGGTCGCTTTTCCAGCTCACTACCGGTCACGTTTGCAAGCTCCTGACCGCGGACAGGGGGCGAAAACCGTCTACCGTCGAATCCTTTAATAGATTCTGAATTCAAAATCGATTCAAGATACTCAAGAAGCTTTGCTGAAAGCTCAACTTCACTGGAATTAGCCGGGTGGTGTGCTGACGTGACATCAATCCGGAGAGCTTCGTCTTCAATAAATTTCCAAGCGCTCACAATCGCCAATTCCACTATCTGTATATCCTGTTGACGCCATGCTGGATAGGGTGCGCCAAGCTTAATTGAAGGTGGAACTCCTAAACTCTGATACATGGCAAATCAATTGGCCAGATTTGAAGCAAAAAGCCTAGCTTCACTTAACTGAAGAGCCATTAGTCGCCCTTTGCTTTTTGACCAGTACCGGGCTTGGCGCGGTTGTCCAATTAACCAGTGGTTCTGTCCAATTTGAAATCTTAAATGCGTCGTCCAAAAGGACTTTACATTAGCAATTTGAGCTGTTAAAAAAGCTGCCTCTAGTTGCTTAACTCGGTGATCAGATGTAGGCTGTCCCTTGATAATTTCAATGAATAACCAACTTTCCAGCGATGGAACTGACACCCCATGAACAGAAAGCGACTCGTCGACTAAAGCGATAAGCGACGACTGAACCTCACTGGCAAACCCGATAAATTCCGGCGAGTTTAAGTTTGTGTCCTTTTCTGCTGCAATCTGAGATTTACGGTAAGTCAGTTCGTAGGATACCGCGTCATCAACCAGTTGCCAGTCTAGATCGTTGAGCTTGTATACCCGCCGAACAAACTCTTCCAGATCACTCCAGGGGCATTCACCCCTTCTAATTTGTAACGCTAGTTGATGGCACATGTCTTTTAGTAATTTGGGCAGAGTAGAAAACGGCTCAATTGGAAAAGTACCAACATCTTCAAGCAAGAACGTTTCACGCTCCACGCCGAACTTCGCACTAGTTAAAAGCGCCCAATACACAAATAGATCGCTATAAGACAGAATAAATAAATATTCACCTATCAAATTGTTTTTGAACGGGAGACCGTAATACGACCGATTAAACGCAACGTCTTTAGCACTCCAAATCGCACCGCGCATCTTTCGATCAAACTTTGGCGCCTCCCTAAATAAAATCAGAGGCCCTTCGTATATCGCCCTCGGACGCGGCCACTCCATTAGCAATTGAGGATAACGAATATGAATCGCGTTTAACTGTGAAAACTTCACTTCAAACTCTGGCTTGTCACTTGTTTCCAGGCTTGGTAGGTCAGCGATATGCTTTGCACTTTTAGTTTTGCCGTTTGGTCGATACCCTTGATGGATTTCTGATGACATTTCCGAGGTTACAAACTGTTCAAACGACCTCCGAGGCATCTGATCAAGCCGTTGAATCAAATTGAGATCAAGTGCGCTTCCCTTAAAAAGTACCTTCAACAGGTAGGGCGTGCTAGTGACTAACTCACAGGGCACTGGCAGGGCAGCGTTTGGATCAAGCCTAATTTCGCCTCCAACTTTATTTATTTTTTCCAAGTAAGGATTCAGATAGTAAAAAGAATCTCCCAGTTGAGGTTTTTCGTTAATACCGACCAACGCACAAAAAGGTTTGTTGTGTGAAGCCCATACGCGCTTTTCGTTTCTTAGAGCTGTCGCGTTTAATATGCCGGTCACTCGAAACAAGCTAAAAAGCAAACACCTTGCATCAAAATGATCCGCATTAAAAAGCAATCTTGCATCTAGTAGACAGCCTATTGCGCCCTTGGGTTTGCACCATTGCATCGACTTCCAAAGAAATGCCAAATCTGGAACTTGGCGATTTACCAAGTTATTTGTCTCGGTAATGCCTATTCCATTTAATAAAGGTTTTACTACTCTTGCGGCTATGGCATCTAGAAATTTCTTATTGCTGCCTGGTATCGGTGTCCATGGCGGATTGCCCATAACGATATCAAATTGACCAATATTAGGTATGCCTTGCGCCAGGCTACCTAGGTGTGCATCCTTACCCAGTAATCGTTTTTCTTCAACGCAGTGCAGCACCTTATCGAATAGCTCATCGAATATGAGGTCTGATAGTGGCTGCGGATCAGGGTCAAGCTCCAACGCGGCGAGATACAGACTCAGTGCCGCCATCTTGAGCGACTCTGGATTGATATCCATC
This sequence comes from Polaromonas sp., assembly GCA_049653085.1. Taxonomy (GTDB): domain Bacteria; phylum Pseudomonadota; class Gammaproteobacteria; order Burkholderiales; family Burkholderiaceae_C; genus Polaromonas. The sequence goes on along the minus strand of JBASFP010000060.1, from coordinate 35,278 downwards.
CCGCATAGCTGCGTATTGAGTATTTTTCGGATTTGCTTACGGTTGGGGCGGCGCTTTTGTCGAAGCCATAACTCGCCAACTAATCGCCGAAACGCCAACACTAAAAAAATGCCAGCGCCAGCCGCAGGGTCTAGCACGGTTGCATCGGCTTTCTCTGTTCGCAGAGCGGTAAAAGTACCGTCTACAACTAACTCGGCTATCGCTCGTGGTGTGTAGTGAATGCTGGTTTTTTGAGCTAGCTCGGGAAAATTCTCATGCGCAAAATGCTCGTATACCTGACTCAATACGTCTACTGGAATATGTTTAAACCGTAGACCGTCCCATTCAAGCGAAAGCTGCCCGCCTGAAGCGCGTCGCATGATATTACCTAGCGTTAGACACACTTTTATAGCTTTATCACCGAGGCCATCAAAAAATTGAGGGTAATCACGATTGCTGAGGTGAAGCAAATCACCATTAAAGATTTTGTCCAGCCACTGGAATGTTAAGGATGCTGCCTGGGGCGTATCGAATAGCCGGGTTGCATCTATTGCACCCGTTACAACATTGCCCAATTCGGAATTTTTAAGAATGTCGCGATCGACTAGAAAACGTGTAAACAATGCACGCCCAATCAACGATATGACATCTTCATTCGAAAGTAATTCCTCAGTGGCGGCTTTGCGTATTTCAGTAGCGGCGCTTTTTAAGAGATTAAACAGATGGCCTTCCAGCCATTGTTTGTCCGTGTTGGCTACTGAATCTAGGGACGGCAGATCCAATCCAGAAATCAAGTTACGTAAACGAAAAGCGCCTGGCTCGGTCTCAAAAATTGAGTGAATCTCGTCCGAGCTGTCGAAAAACCCTATTTTGTAAACCGTTACAACGCCAGGACTTATCAATGCCAAATATCGCGCGTCAGCTCGACACGCTAGGGTACGGATTAAATCTTGTAATTCACTCCTGGAAAGCTCAGCACCGCCCAATCCGCCATCCGCTCTAAAGTACACCGCCGGGCGTGCTGCAGACTCAATAACGCCCGCAGGTAAAACGCCCTTTTCGGTATCGCCATGCGCTTTAAATAGATCTAGATAACGTACTTCGCGAGCCTTGGGCTCAGCCCCAAACTCAACGACTGCATCAGCGGGTATCCCGTGCGCCAGCAATTCTGCTGCAAGGCTTTTCATGTGCTTAACCGTTGTTGATTGGTTTCGACCACTGCGGTGGGGGCAAGTGGTAGATTGATATGCCAATTCTGAAAGTCCGTCCTGGCTACACGGACAAATTCGCGCATGTGATTGGCTGTTAAGCGCATAAATTTCACGAAACTCCTATGAGGCTGCATCAAAACCAGATAAAACCCAGATGCGATTTTAATAGTCATATCCACTGCTTCATTGCGCGCTTTCCCGCGCCTCATGAATTTACTTTTTGTTATCTGCAGGCTAAAACAAGAAAAATATCCTGGTTAGCATGTTGTCGAGGAAGTTCTAGGCCTCCAACCCGGCAGACGACCGCGCCCAACAGAAAAGCATAATTATGATGCGGTTTGTTGCTCACATCATGCTATTACATTTACTATTATTTCAGGAGCTGCTTGCGCCCGTATCCATTGTGCTAGAGCACTATTTAGCATTTTAAAACGGCCTCAAACAGCGTTTTTAGCTGCTTTTTCGGCTCTGTCCGCCTTGGCTGGCTTGTCCGCCGCCTTGTCGATCACGTCCATGACCTCCTGCGACACCTGCACCAACGGGATGCCTAGTGACTCGCGCACCTTGTTTTCAATTTCGATGGCCAGCTCTGGGTTCTCCTTGAGGAATTCACGCGAATTGTCGCGACCCTGGCCGATTTTTTCGCCATTAAACGCGTACCAGGCACCGGCCTTTTCAACGATGTGACCGGCCACGCCTAAGTCCAGCACCTCACCCAGTCGGCTGATGCCCTCCCCGTACAGGATGTCGAACTCCGCCGTTTTGAAGGGTGAGGCGACTTTGTTTTTCACCACCTTGACGCGGGTTTCATTGCCGATGATCTCCTCGCCCTTCTTGATCGAGCCAATCCGGCGAATGTCCAGGCGTACCGAGGCGTAAAACTTCAGTGCGTTGCCGCCAGTGGTGGTTTCTGGGCTGCCGAACATCACGCCAATCTTCATGCGGATCTGGTTGATGAAAATCACCATGCAGTTGGCTTTTTTGATCGTGGCCGTCAGCTTGCGCAGGGCCTGGCTCATCAATCGGGCTTGCAGGCCGGGGAGTGAGTCGCCCATCTCGCCTTCCAGCTCGGCCTTGGGCGTCAGCGCCGCCACAGAGTCAATCACAATCAGGTCCACTGCGCCTGAGCGGGTGAGGGAGTCGACAATTTCCAGCGCCTGTTCACCGGTGTCGGGCTGGCTGATCAGGAGTTCTTGCAGGTTTACGCCGAGTTTTTGGGCGTATTGAATGTCCAGCGCATGCTCGGCATCGACAAAGGCGCAGGTGCCGCCCAGCTTTTGCATCTCGGCAATGACTTGTAGGGTCAGCGTGGTTTTGCCTGATGATTCTGGGCCGTAAATCTCGACCACCCGGCCGCGCGGCAGGCCGCCCACGCCCAGGGCAATGTCCAGGCCCAGCGAGCCGGTTGACACCACCTGGATATCTTCAATCACCTCACCGTCGCCCAGCTTCATGATGGTGCCTTTGCCAAACTGCTTTTCAATTTGGGCCAGCGCGGCTTGCAGGGCCTTGGCTTTTTCAGTGTTCAGCGCCGCGATTTGAGCGGGGGTGGATGAGGCGGTTGGGCGGTTGGGCATGTCCATGAAAAGCTCCTTGGGGTGATGAATAAAACAAATAAACTGTTTGGATAGACAGCACTGTATAAGCACTGTTGAAATAAGTAAATGCTATTTTTAGTCAGTTTGCCTGATTAAATTCATGTACATTAAAAACATGGAATTCCAAGCTGAGCCAGCATGGCGCATCACGCATTTGGGTCGCCTGCTGGGTCACGCGCTACGGCGCTTTGACGAGCGGGTGCTGCATTTGATGGCGCGTGACGTATTGGTGCCGCTGGCATTGTCTAACCTGGCCGCTCGCGACCAGGTGGGTGCAGCGCACATCCACATCACACGGCATCTGGCGCTCAACGGCTCACGCCTGACAGATTTGGCGCAAAGCGCTGGCATGAGCAAGCAGGCGATGGGAGACCTGGTCACGCAGTGTGAGGCCTGGGGACTGGTGACGCGCGAAACCGATGCGCATGACAAGCGCGCCAAAACGGTCCGGTTCACCGCAGATGGTTTGTTGTGGCTGGGTGCGTTTGAGCGGGCGGTGGCGCAGGCTGAAAGTGAGTTTAAAGCGGCTGTGGGGCAGGATGTGGCGACGGTGGCGGCACTGGGCTTGGAGGCGTATGGGGGTGCGGGGCAATAGGCAAGTTTCCAACGCAAAGGCGCAAAGTTGCAAAGGTCGCCAAGAAATCAAAAATAAAAGGTCTGGTTTGCCAGCTTTGCGTCCTCTGCGTTCTTGGCGACTTTGCGTTGGAAACTCTCGCATTCCCCAAAAGCCTAAAATTAAAAAGACACATTAGAAAACCGGAGACAACCATGCGAATTTTGATTGCTGAAGACGACCAGGTCTTGGCCGACGGCCTGCTGCGCACCCTGCGTGCGTCGGGCGCTGCGGCTGACCACGTGGCCAGCGGGTCTGAGGCCGATGCTGCGCTGATGACCAACACCGAGTTTGACTTGCTGATTCTGGACTTGGGCCTGCCCAAAATGCACGGTCTGGAAGTGCTCAAGCGGCTGCGGGCACGCGGCTCCACATTGCCAGTGCTGATACTGACCGCCGCCGACAGCGTAGAAGAGCGCGTCAAAGGCTTGGACTACGGCGCTGATGACTACATGGCCAAACCGTTTTCATTGCAGGAGCTGGAGGCGCGTGTGCGGGCCCTGGTACGACGCGGCGCGGGCGCAGCCAGCAGCACCATCAAGCACGGCCCGCTGATTTACGACCAGGGCGGGCGCGTGGCAACGATTGACGGCGTGATGGTTGACCTGTCAGCCCGCGAGCTGGGCCTGCTGGAAGTGCTGCTGCAACGCGCAGGCCGCCTGGTCAGCAAGGACCAGCTGGTCGAGCGCCTGTGCGAATGGGGCGAAGAAGTCAGCAACAACGCGATTGAGGTGTACATCCACCGGCTGCGCAAAAAGATTGAGAAGGGGCCGATTCGGATCGCAACGGTCCGCGGCTTAGGTTATTGCCTGGAAAAAATCCCCGGCTGAGCTCACACACTTTGCAGGGGTAACGAATGACTTTTCAAGTAAGGGCCGCGGAACCGGCTTTGCCGGGCCGCAGGCGCAGCGGCCCCCTCGGGGGGCAGGGAGCTACACGAAGTGAGCGACCGTGGGGGCTCGTTTGGCGATAAGAATTTTCCAGCGTGAGCGCCGAAGCCTCTTCGGCGAGATTCTTGACTGGATGCTCACACCGCTGCTGCTGCTTTGGCCTGTCAGTCTGGCGCTGACCTGGCTGGTGGCACAAAACATTGCGGGCAAACCGTTTGACCGCGCGCTTGAGTACAACGTGCAGGCTCTGAGCAAACTGGTGGTGGTTAAAAACAATGTGGTGCAGTTCAACCTGACCGGCCCAGCGCGAGAAATTTTGCGGGCTGACGACACCGACCTGGTGTACTACCAGGTGATTGGCACGCGCGGTGAAACGCTCAGTGGCGAGCGCGAATTACCGCAGCCGGCGGACGACGACAAACTGCAAGACGGCGACGTGCGCCTGCGCCAGGACACGATCAATGGCGAAGAAATCCGCGTGGCCTACACCTGGATCAAGGTCGATGACAAGAACGCCGGGCGGGTGCTGGTGCAAGTGGCTGAAACGCTTGAAAAACGCAAAACTCTGGCCACTGAAATCGTCAAAGGCACGATGGTGCCGCAGTTTGTCACGCTGCCCTTGGCGGTGCTGCTGGTGTGGCTGGCACTGGTGCGCGGCATCAAGCCGCTGGCGCAACTTGAAAAGCGCATTCGCGCCCGCAAACCTGACGACATGAGCCCGCTGGACGAAAATGCGGTGCCCGAAGAAGTCGCGCCGCTGGTGTCATCCATCAACGATTTGCTGAGCCGTCTGAAAGTGTCGTTGACCACCCAAAAACGCTTTCTGGCCGACGCCGCGCACCAGCTCAAAACACCGCTGGCAGGCCTGCGCATGCAAGCTGATCTGGCGCAACGCGAAACCAACGCCGACGAGCTGAAAAAGTCGCTCAAACACATCGGCCAGTCCAGCGTCAGGGCCACCCACACCGTGAACCAGTTGCTGGCCTTGGCACGGGCTGAAGCCACAGGCCGCAGCCTGGCCAAGCAGCCCCTGGACATGGTGCTGATTGCCAGTGAAGTGATGGCCGACTCTGTGCCGCGCGCGCTTGAAAAGCAGATTGACCTGGGCTACGAAGGCCCTGAATCAGGCGAGTCCTCAACCATGCTGGAGGGCAACCCAACACTGATCAAAGAGCTGGTGCGCAATCTGCTCGACAACGCCATTGCCTACACCCCAGACAAAGGCCAGGTCACGCTGCGGCTGCTGGCCGACACCTTCAGCGGCGTGTTGGTGCTGCTGGTAGAAGACTCCGGACCCGGTATTCCAGAGTCTGAACGTGAGCTGGTGTTTCAGCCGTTTTATCGGGCACTGGGCACCAACGTTGATGGCTCGGGCCTGGGCCTGGCCATCGTGCTGGAAATTGCCAACCAGCACAGCGCCACCGTGAGCATTGAAGATGCCCTGCTACCAGGCCATCCCCAATCACCCGGCACCCGCATTGCGATACGCTTTGCAGCTGAACACCGGATCAACACCGAATGAGTCTGAATAAAAAAATCATCGCCGTCATGCTGCTGTTGATTGCAGCGTACGCAGCCAGCATTGCGGTGGGCGTGTATAGGCTCAAATCATCAGCGCTTTACCCGATCACTGAAAACGCCTTGGCCACTTATCTGAAGTCCATCAACTCCAAAGAAGCCGCCGGGCCTTTTCACATGAAGTGGTACGCACCTTGGCAATACAGCTCGGGTGCGTCAAAAGGTTTGTCGCAGTTTTTGCTTTGTACAGCCAGCGGGCGCTGCTATCAAATGAACGCGGTCAAGATTGACGGCAAGTGGAATATTGACTGGCAGTTTCAGCATACGGGGACGGGTGGGGAGTAAGTTTGCCGCAGGTCACTGTTGGGAATGTTTTCATATATAGTTAATATATATTTAAAACCCGCAAGGTTCTGCAATGTCAGCATTAAATGAAAATTTGTTGGTGAAATTCCGGTCTGTTGACACCCATTTTGGCGTGACAAGAAGAACCGTCAAAGCCTTGGCCAAAGAGCTGGACGTGAATGAAACACAAGTCATTCACATGGCGCTGTCCAGGTTTGCAACGGATGTGTTGCCCGCATATTCCCCTGACGATGGTGCGCTGACAGCCAAGCAGATTGCCGCGTTGCGCAAAGACACCGCCAAGCATCTGCCCGCAGGTAAAACACTTTCACAAACCGTTTTGTTTGCCTGATGCAAACGTGGAAACTTCCCGCACCCGGCGACATCGTCTGGTGCTTGTTTCCTGAGTTACCCAATGTAGAGCCTGGGCCCAAACCCCGCCCCGCACTGGTGACAGCCGTCGAAAGCCGCGAAGCAGGCCATGTGATCAGCGTTGTGTACGGTACATCGCAGAAAGTTGCACAACTAAAAACAGGCGAATTCGCCATCACCCAAGCCAGTCACCCAGCCGCCTACGCATTGGCGGGCTTAGCCTACGACACAAAATTTGACTTCAAGGTTGTTGTTGATCTGGCTTGGACGGAACGCTACTTCAAGGTGTTACCCAAAAACCGCCATACCAACCATCCAAAAATCGGGACTTTGCACGCCACAGTCATGCAAGCTGTTGAGGCGGCTTATCGTGCTGCGCAAAGCCGTTAATATTTGTTGTTGCAGGACTATTCCCAGCTGTTTTTTTGTCATTTAAACCGCTAGGCTAATAAATACGGGCGCAAGCAGCTCCTATTTTCATAGTAATTTAAACGATGATCTTCGCAAATTAACCCCGCCCCAAATGCTCCAACGGCAAGGCGCTGCTGGCCTTGACTTCACCCAATGAAAAACTGGTGTGGATGTCTTTGACGTTCGGCAGGTTCATGAGTTTTTTCAACGCAAACTGGCTGAAGGCCTCCAGGTCTTGGGCCACCACTTGCAGCTCAAACGTACCGGTGCCGCTGATGTAGTGGCAGGCGACGACCTCGGGCATTTTTTTGATCGCTTCTTCCAATCTGCCGGTTGAGTCTGCGCTGTTGCGGTCGGCGTCCAGCCGCACAAAGGCCAGCACGCCCAGGCCGATTTTGTGGCGGTTGATATCGGCCCGGTAGCCGGTGATGAACCCGGCTTCTTCAAGCGCGCGCACGCGACGCCAGCAGGGCGCGGCTGACAGACCGACGCGACTGGCCAGTTCGGCATTGGTTTGGCGTGCATCGTTTTGCAGTTGTACCAAAATAGCGACGTCAAACTTATCAAGTGTTTCCATAAATTGCATTTTGCAGCAAGATTCTTGCGCAAACAAGCCTTATTCAGGTACATAACGCAAAGACTTATCTTGAGCTTCGGCATACACTTTGCTTGCGATAAAAACCAGCTTCCAACGCAAAGACGCTAAGCTGCAAAGGTCGCAAAGTAGGAAACAAAAAATTCAAATCTTTCTTTGCGTTCTTTGCCTCTTTGCGCCTTTGCGTTGGAAACTAAAACCCCACGGAGACAACACGATGAACGCACCGCTGCCTGAACACATTCGCAAAGCGCTGGAAACCGTCACGCTTGATGACAAGTACAGCCTTGATTACGGCCACGCTTTCATGAGCGGCGTGCAGGCCCTCGTCAAGCTGCCCATGCTGCAGCAACTGCGCGACAAGTTGCAGGGTAAAAACACAGCGGGTTTTATATCGGGTTACCGGGGCTCGCCGCTAGGCGGGTATGACCAGGCGCTGGTCAAGGCGGCCAAGTATTTAAAAGAGCGCAACATCGTGTTCCAGCCCGGGGTCAATGAAGAACTGGCCGCCACCGCTGTGTGGGGCACACAGCAACTGGGTTTTGCGCCGCCGGGCACGAACAAGTTTGATGGCGTCTTTGGCATCTGGTATGGCAAGGGGCCGGGCGTTGACCGCACGTCTGATGTCTTCAAGCACGCCAACATGGCGGGCACCACGGCCTGGGGCGGCGCGCTGGCGATTGCGGGTGACGACCATATTTCCAAAAGCTCCACCGCTGCGCACCAGAGCGACCATATTTTTAAAGCCTGCGGTTTGCCGGTGTTCTTTCCGGCCAGCGTGCAAGAGATATTGGACCTGGGGCTGCACGCGATTGCCATGAGCCGCTACGCAGGCGTGTGGGCGGGCATGAAGACGATTCAGGAAATCGTTGAATCCTCAGCCAGCGCCATGATTGACCCCGAGCGCGTACACATCCAAATGCCGACTGACTTTGACATGCCGCCGGGCGGTGTCCACATTCGCTGGCCCGACGCGCCGCTGGCACAAGAAGAGCGGCTGTTTGACACCAAGTGGTATGCCGCGCTCGCGTACATCCGCGCCAATCGTCTGAACTACAACGCGATTGAAAGCAAGCAAGACCGCTTTGGCATGATTGCCAGCGGCAAGGCCTACAACGATACGCGCCAGGCCTTGATGGACTTGGGGCTTGATGATGCAACTTGCCAGCAGCTGGGCATTCGCCTGCACAAGGTTGGCGTGGTGTGGCCGCTAGAAGCGCAACTGACACGCGAATTTGCCACCGGCCTGCAAGAGATTTTGGTCGTGGAAGAAAAGCGCCAGGTCATTGAATACCAACTCAAAGAAGAGCTGTACAACTGGCGCGCGGATGTGCGGCCGAATATTGTGGGCAAGTTTGGTGATGCGGGGCAAGACGGCGGCGGCGAGTGGAGCAGACCCAACCCATCGGCCAACACCCTGCTACGCGCCAATGCCGATTTGTCTCCCGCACTGATTGCCAAAGCGATTGCCGAGCGGGTTAAAAAACTCGGCCTGGATGCCGACATGACGGCCCGTATTGACGCTCGCCTGGCGGTGCTGCAAGCCAAAGAACAATCACTGACGGTACTGACGGTTGACAGTGAACGCACACCGTGGTTTTGCTCGGGCTGCCCGCACAACACATCAACCAAAGTGCCTGAAGGCTCACGCGCCATGGCGGGCATTGGCTGCCACTACATGGCACTGTGGATGGACCGCAGCACCATGGGCTTTACCCAAATGGGTGGCGAGGGCGTGCCGTGGGTGGGCCAGCAACCGTTCACCACCGACACGCACATGTTTGCCAACCTGGGCGACGGCACGTACTTTCACAGCGGGCTGTTAGCGATTCGCCAATCGATTGCCGCAGGCGTGAACATCACCTACAAAATTTTGTACAACGATGCGGTGGCCATGACGGGTGGCCAGCAGGTGGGTGAACGCGCTGAAGGGCATTCGGTTGTGCAGATTGCCCAATCGATGCGGGCGGAAGGCGCTATTAAAACAATAGTAGTTACGGACGAGCCTGAAAAGTATGATTCTGTAAAACTGGCTGAAGGCGTCACCGTTCACCACCGCGATGAGCTGGACGCGCTGCAAAAGCAGTTCAGAGAAATCAAAGGCACCACCGTCATCATTTACGACCAGACTTGCGCGACTGAAAAGCGCCGCCGCCGCAAACGCGGCAGCCTGGTTGACCCGGCCAAACGCATCGTCATCAATGAGCTGGTGTGTGAAGGTTGCGGCGACTGCAGTGTGCAGTCCAACTGCATGAGCGTCGAGCCACTGGAGACTGAATTTGGTCGCAAGCGGCAAATCAACCAGAGCACCTGCAACAAAGACTACTCGTGCGTCAAAGGGTTTTGCCCGAGCTTCATCACCGTTGAGGGCGGGCAGCTCAAGAAGAAATCAAAGGCCGACAACAAGCTCAATCCGTTTGCGCTGGGCGAGATCCCCGCACCCAACATTCCAACGCTGAGCGTTCACCAAGTGTGGGGCACAGTGGTGGCAGGTGTCGGCGGCACGGGCGTCATCACCATCGGCCAATTGATGGGCATGGCCGCGCACATTGAAGGTAAGGGCATCGTGACGCAAGACGCGGCAGGCCTGGCGCAAAAAGGCGGCAGCACCTGGAGCCATGTGCTGATCAGCAGCGCGCCAAACGGCATCAGCACCACGCGAGTAGGCACGGCAAGCGCAGACCTGATCATTGGTTGCGACCCGATTGTTGCGGCCAACAAAGAAACCATGGCGCGCATGGCGGCGGACCGAACGCATGTGGCGCTGAATGCGCACAGTGCGCCCACGGCATCGTTTGTACAAAACGGCGCATGGCAAAACCCGGGCAGTGCGTGCCAGGCGGAGATTGCAAAAGCCGTGGGCGCAGAGAACGTGGGCACCTTCAACGCCGACTTGGCTGCTACCAAGCTGATGGGCGACAGCATTTACACCAACCCGATGTTGCTGGGTTATGCCTGGCAAAAAGGGTGGATTCCGCTTAGCCTGGAGTCACTCACACGTGCGATTGAACTCAACGCAGTAGCGATTGACAACAACAAAACCGCTTTTGCCTGGGGACGTCGCGCCGCGCATGATTTACCGTCGGTTGAGAAGCTTTTTGCGCCCGCGCAAGTCATTGCGATGCCGACGGCGCGGGACAGCGTGGACGCGCTGGTTGCCAAACGGGTTGAGTTTTTGACGGCTTACCAGAACGCCGACTACGCCAAGACTTACGAGGCGTTTGTGCGAAAGGTCGAGCGTGCGGAGTCAGCTTTGGGCAAAACGCTGTTTACGCAAAACGTCGCGCGTTATCTGTTCAAGTTGATGGCCTACAAAGACGAATACGAAGTCGCACGCCTGCACACTGACACGGCGTTTTTAAACAAAGTCAACGCCATGTTTGAAGGAGATTTCAAAATTAACTACAACTTGGCACCGCCGATGGTCTCGAAAAAGAACGAGAAGGGCGAGTTGCAAAAGCGCCAGTTCGGCCCGTGGATGTTGACGGGTTTCAAAGTGCTGGCGAAGCTCAAAGGCTTGCGCGGCACGGCTTTTGACGTGTTTGGCAAAACCGAAGAACGCCAGATGGAACGTGCGCTGATTGGTGAATACACCACGTCAATTGACACGCTGCTCAAAACGCTGAATGCCACCAACCACGCTACGGCGGTTGACGTGGCGCGCATCCCGGAACTGATCAAAGGCTACGGCCACGTGAAAGAGCGGAATGTGAAAACAGCGCGCCTGCAGTGGGCGGGCTTGATGAAGGACTTTGCTAACCCGCAGCCTGCCGTTGAAACAGCCCACCGGGCAGCCGCGTAACAAAACCGTCCAGCTCAAGCCCCAGCAATTTGGCTTGCAGCTCGGGCGTGGGCAGGCCGGTGCGGGCTTGCAATGCGTCCAGGCTGACGATGTCAAAACCTAGGGCGGACAGGAACGACGAATCGCCTTCTGCTGGTTCAACATCATCATCCAGCAGCGGGGCGACTGAAGCCAGCGGAATCCGCAACTCCTCCATCACGTCCTGCGCCGTCTCCACCAGTTTTGCGCCTTGCTTGATCAAATAATGGCAGCCGCGCGATTGCGGTGAATGAATCGAGCCAGGGATGGCAAACACATCTTTGCCCTGCTCGCTGGCCAGCCGCGCGGTGATGAGCGAGCCGGACTTTAAAGCGGCTTCTACCACCAGTGTGCCGGTAGATAAACCCGAAATAATGCGGTTGCGTTTGGGAAAGTTGGCATTCAACGGCGGCGTGCCGATGGGGAATTCGCTGATGATCAAACCATTGGCAGCGATACGATGGGCTAGAGCCAAATGTTTTTTGGGGTAGACGCGGTCTAGCCCAGTACCCACAACGGCAATGGTCGTGCCGCCGCCTAACAATGCGCCATCATGCGCCGCGCCATCTACGCCCAACGCCAGGCCAGACACGATGCACAAACCTTGCTCAGCAAAGGCTTTGGCAAACTGTCGGGCATTGGTTTCGCCTTGCGGCGTGGGGTTGCGGCTGCCAACGATAGCCAAATTAAATGCTATGTTATCAGGAGCTGCTTGCACCCGTTTTAATTGGCTTCCAAGCATATAAAGCACTAAAGGCGGGTCTTCAATGTTGAGCAATGCGGCAGGGTACAGCGCGCTGCCAATGGGTGCTACGGCTCGCAGGTTGACCAAGTTGTCACCGCCTGCCAGCCAGTCCACCGTGGCTTGCAGCAACCCGGCCAGCTTGGGTGGCTCAACTTGAACAGCGCTGACCAGCTTGCTGCCGCCCAGTTGCCGCAAGGCCGCCTCCGATTGCTCAAACACCGCCTCGGCAGAGCCAAACGCGGCCAGCAGCTTGCGCGCCGTGTCGTTGCCCACGCCCGGCGTCAATGTCAGGCGCAGCCAGGCGGTGAGTTCAGCGCGCTCCAAACCGCAGCTTTTCGGGTGATTATTTGGGGTTGACGATTCGGTCGCCAACTCTCACGCCGTCGGTGATTTGCAGCACCAGCGCATAAGACAGGTTGTCATAGGTTTTGAAGACCATCAGCAAACCATTGCGCTCGTTGGGCAGTTTGATCTGGGTGCGGGCGTTGTCGGTGCGGTCGATAAATCGTTCACCGTCCTTCAAAATCGCCATCACGTGGCCAGCCTCCAGGCCGTCTTTGGTACCCCGGTTCACCACCACGACCTGGTTTTCAGACGCCAGACGCACAGCGCGGCCATAGATCGACACAATTTGCCCGGTGATCTGCGTGGCGGGCGCGCGTGGCATGTAGCTTTGCGATGTGCGCTCAGGCTCGGGTATCAGCCGGTCGCCTGTGCGCATTTCTTCTTTGGCGACCACGATGTCAATTGTGGCAGGCACGATCTCGGTGGTGGTTTTGCCGTCTTTGTTGGGCACTTCTTGCGTGGACTCGCCGCGCACAAGCTCTGCTTTACCAACAAACTGCGCCTCGTAGCCCAAAATCGCGCCTGTGGTCGGGTCTTTCAGAGGGGTGGCATTGCGAAACACGCGGTAATTCAACGGTTGACCCTTGGCATCACTCAGCGCCTTGCCTGCCGTACCGCTGGCGTACTGGCCGCGCGCATAAGCTCTGTCGCCACGGCTAAGCAGCACACGGCCTTCTTGCGTCGCCACAATGCGTGGTGCCGTGGCAAAAGTCGTCTCATCCACAATCATCGGCTCGGCCAAAAACGCCTCAATCGCGTTGGCGTCAAGCGTTGGGATGGACGCATCGGCCAGCGACTCAAACCGGGTGCGTGGCGACACTTTGACGGCTTCTGTAGGCGGGCCGTCGTTAGCCCCGGCGCGCTGCAAGCGCAGCGTAGCGCGGCCATTGGCTTTGTCAAGTACCAGTTGCTGGCCGGGGTAAATGCGGTGCGGGTTTTTGATGTCTTGCAAGTTCATGCCCCATAGCTCGGGCCAGCGCCAGGGCGTTTTGAGGAACATGCCAGAAATGGCCCACAACGTGTCGCCGCCCTTGACGGTGTAGCTGTCTGGCGCATTCGCTGCCAAGTCGGCCAGCGGCACACCGGTTTGCGCCACCTGGGTGGCGGTGGCCTTTTGGTCGGGCGTAACGGGGAAGTTGGGGGGCAGGTTTTGCGCCTGAAGCGTACAGGTGAAGCCTGCCAGCGCTAGCGCCAGGCAAAGCGGGTGCAGGCTTGAGGAATAGGAAAAATGACCGAAATCGTTGTTCATCTTGATGGCTCTTATAGCTGTTTTGAGGCTGTTTTGTCTTGAGAAATTACCATAGATTTTGTACCTAAGCCCTTGATTAGGCAACGAAAAATCGCATTTGCAAAGCCTTGCGCCCCTAAAAGTGCTGAAAATTTGCGAAAATAGCGACAACCACACCGACCACATGACCCAACTCACCATTCTCCGTTACCCCGACCCGCGCCTGCACACCGTGGCTAAACCCGTTGCTACTGTCGACGCGCGCCTGCAAACCCTGGTTGATGACATGCTGCAAACCATGTACGCCGCCGAGGGCATTGGCCTGGCCGCCACGCAAGTCAATGTGCATGAGCGTCTGATTGTGATGGACGTGAGCGAAGCGCGCGACAAGCCGGTGGTGCTGATCAACCCCGAAATTATTTGGGCCAGTGACGAGAAAAAGATCAACGACGAAGGCTGCCTGTCCGTACCCGGTATTTATGACGGCGTGGAGCGCGCGGTGTCTGTGAAGGTGCAAGCACTCGACCTGGACGGTAAAACACAGGTTCATGAAGCCGACGGTTTGCTGTCGGTGTGCATTCAGCATGAGATGGATCACTTGATGGGCAAGGTGTTTGTGGAGTATTTGTCGCCCCTCAAACGCAACCGCATCAAGACAAAGATGATCAAGCAGATCAAAGCCGACTCATAAGAAAACGATGAAGGTTATCTTTGCGGGCACGCCCGAGTTTGCCCGCATCGCGCTTGAAAAGCTGCATGCGGCTGGTTTTGAGATTGCGCTGGTCTTGAGTCAGCCCGACCGCCCCGCTGGGCGCGGCTTGAAGTTGCAGGCATCACCTGTCAAGCAGTGGGCTCTTACACACAACACACCCGTTGCGCAGCCGCGCAGCTTGCGGCTGGATGGCAAATACCCGGATGACGCGCAAGCGGCCAAGCTGGCAATTGCTGACGCACAAGCCGATGTGATGGTGGTGGCCGCTTATGGTCTGATATTGCCGCAATGGGTACTTGATACGCCACGGTTAGGTTGCCTCAATATTCACGCATCGCTGTTGCCAAGATGGCGCGGCGCAGCGCCGATTCACCGGGCCATTGAAGCGGGCGATGCCCAGACGGGCATCACCATCATGCAGATGGACGCGGGGCTGGACACGGGCGATATGCTGCTGGTAGAAAAGCTGGCCATCGCACCCGATGACACAACACCAGCGCTGCACGACAAGCTGGCTGTGTTGGGCGGGCGCTTGATAGTGGAGGCTCTTGAAATTGCGGCTTGTGGCGATTTAAAGCCGCAAGTGCAACCGCTTGAAGGCATCACCTACGCCCACAAGATTGAAAAGGCCGAAGCGCAAATCGACTGGCAGCAAAGCGCTGCGGTGATTGAAAGACGCATCCGCGCTTTCAACCCCTTTCCTGGTGCTAGCAGCGTG
Source organism: Polaromonas sp. (assembly GCA_049653085.1). Taxonomy (GTDB): domain Bacteria; phylum Pseudomonadota; class Gammaproteobacteria; order Burkholderiales; family Burkholderiaceae_C; genus Polaromonas. Next base: position 20,178 of record JBASFP010000060.1, on the reverse strand, counting down.
TTGAATGGTGAGGTCATCAAGCTGCAAACCGCTCATATTTCAGGAGCTGCTTGCGCCCGTGAAATAAGGGCCGGAAGCATTATTGGCATCCAAAATCAGGGCATTGACGTCGCTACAGGTGAGGGCGTGCTGCGCATCACGCAACTGCAAAAATCGGGCGGCAAGTCGCTGCCAGTGGCGGACTTTTTGCGCGGCTTTGATCTGCAGCCGGGCATGTGTTTTGCATCCGCCGCGCCATGACGGCGATCTACAAACACCCCGACTTCAAACGCGGCATTCTGGACATGGCCTCTGCCGCCCCCGGCATTGCCGCCTGGGGCTTGATGACTGGCGTGGCGATGATCAAGTCAGGCCTGAGCCTGACAGAGACACTGCTGATGTGCGTGCTGGTGTTTGCGGGCAGCTCGCAACTTGCGGCGCTGCCACTCATCGTGGCGGGCGCGCCGATGTGGGTGGTGTTGGCGACTGCTTTTTGTGTGAATTTGCGCTTTGCCGTTTTCAGCGCACACCTGCGCCCGTATGTGATGCACCAGCCGCTGTGGCGGCGTTTGGTCAGTGGTTATTTCACGGCTGATTTGAGCTATGTGCTGTTTGTCAAACGGTTTGCGCATCCATCGCAAGACCCGATCGTGATTCGCCAGCAGGAGGCTTACCTGGCGGGCAATTGCGCCATCAATTGGGCCAGCTGGGTCGGCTCGGGGCTGCTGGGCATTGCGCTGGCCAATTCGATTCCGATGTCTTGGGGCTTGGGCTTTGCAGCCGTATTGGCGCTGACGGGTATTTTGTGTTCACTGGCTACCACCACGCTGCGCACGGTGTCGCTTGGCGTGGCAGGTGCTGCGGCGGTGGCGGCGTTTGCGCTGCCGTTGAAGCTGAACATCCTGGTGGCGATTGCGGCGGCAGTCGCGGTTTGCCTGCTGCTTGAAAAGGTATCCCGTGAGCCAAACTGACCCCTGGACAGTCATCACCATCATCTGCCTGGCGCTGGTGACGGTGGTGACGCGCTCGTTTTTCTTTTTTTCCAACAAGCCTTGGCAATTGCCCGCCTGGGCTGAGCGCGGTTTGCATTACGCACCGATTGCTGCGCTGGCGGCGGTGGTGGTGCCTGAAGTGGTGATGACGCAAGGCCAGTTGATTTCCAGCGTCAAGGACGCACGTTTGTATGCCGTGGCTGCGGGGGCGCTGTGGTTTTACTGGCGCAAGGGCGTGCTGGGCACGATTGTTGTGGGTATGACTGTCTATTTACCTTTGCATATTGGCCTGCGCTGGTAACAAACGCGGTACGTGCCTGCCCGCTCAGACGGCTTTTACAATCATGTGATGAACTTCATCCGCTTTACCGACCTGTGTGCGCAGGGCCCATCCCATTCAGTCATCCAAGGCCAGCGCGTTTTTATCCGTGCCGACCTCAATGTGCCGCAAGACGATTTGGGCAACATCACGGAAGACACCCGCATTCGCGCGTCGATGGCCTGCATTCAACTGGCGCTTGACTCAGGTGCAGCCGTCATGGTCACGTCGCACCTGGGCAGGCCAACTGAGGGGCAGTTCAAGCCTGCGGACTCGTTAGCGCCTGTGGCCAAGCGTTTGGGCGAACTATTGAACCGCGACGTACCGCTTCTCGCCAATTGGGTTGACGGTGTTGACGTGAAACCCGGCCAGCTGGTGATGCTGGAGAACTGCCGCGTCAACATCGGTGAAAAGAAAAACGACGAGGCCCTGGCTCGCAAAATGGCCGTTCTGTGCGATGTGTTCGTTCACGACGCTTTTGGCACCGCCCACCGCGCCGAGGCATCGACCTACGGCATTGCCCAGTACGCCAAAGTCGCCTGCGCCGGGCCACTGCTGGCCGCCGAGATGGACGCCATTTCAAAAGCGCTGACCAACCCGCGCCGCCCGCTGGTGGCGATTGTGGCGGGCAGCAAGGTATCGACCAAGCTGACGATTTTGAAAGCGTTGGCTGCCAATGTTGACCAGCTGATTGTGGGCGGTGGCATTGCCAATACGTTCATGTTGGCAGCGGGCTTGAACATCGGCAAAAGCCTGGCTGAAAAAGATTTGCTGGCAGAGGCCGTCGCTGTGATTGAAGCGATGAAGGCGCGCGGCGCAGCCGTTCCCATTCCGGTTGATGTCGTCACCGCCAAAACCTTCGCCGCTAACGCACCCGCCACCATCAAAGCCGCAACTGACGTGGCAGATGACGACTTGATATTGGACATCGGCCCCAAAACCACCGCCATCCTCGCCGCCCAGCTCATGGCCGCAGGCACGATTGTGTGGAACGGCCCGGTCGGCGTGTTTGAGTTTGAAGCTTTCTCCCACGGCACAGAAGGTATCGCCAAAGCGATTGCTGCAAGCAGCGCATTCTCAATAGCAGGCGGCGGCGACACGGTAGCCGCCATTGCCAAATACGGCATTGAAAAGCAGGTCGATTACATCTCGACAGGCGGCGGTGCTTTCTTGGAAGTGTTGGAAGGCAAGACGCTGCCAGCGTTTGAGGTGTTGCAGAAGCGGGCTGCGGGCTAATGTTTGACGCTCCTATTTCAGGAGCTTCTTGCACCCGTATTCATTGGTCAAAGCACCGTTTTAACACCCAAAAAGGCATCTAAAACGGCTTTTTAGGCATCAATGGCACGCTGACGCTTTGCCTCACAGTCGGCCAGCGCGCAGTGCTCTGGTGATGATGTACTTCACGCCCCATCGATGAAACGGAACGATGAAAAAGAGGTACACCTTTCCGAACAGGTTGTGGACGACGCAGACTGTGGACACCACCACTGAGAGGTTTTGGCCACCCAGCTCACGCAGGATGGAGAGCCTGAAATCAAGGTGCCTGTTGTCGCGGCCAGCGATGAGCTCGTTCGGGTTGATGCTGAAAATCGGCCAAGGGCCGATGGTGTCGCCCACCTGGTAGCTGGGTCTTGGGTGGGGGTTCATGATGTCGGCCACCGTAGGCACCGACAGGCCACACCACTTTGCAATTTGGTTACGCAAGACCAAGGTGAGCTTGATCCATCGTGGATGGTGACCAAAGATACTGAAGAATATGTCGGCCACGTTGGCGGCTGGTGACTTCAGTGGCGCGCGGTATGCGTCACAAAAGTAGGCCGCAGTGACCCAATGCGTTTGCAATGCGCTTGCCGCCGGAACACCGCATTCAACAGGTTTAATGCACGTCAAGGCTCGCCTCGCGCTACGAGCACCAGCACACCCACCAGAAGAAAAACGATCCATGACAAGTGCTTGCCTCGCGTGAAATAAAGCGGAAATGCTGCTGAGACAACAGACATGACGCCCAAGACCAAAAGAAATCGATTTCTGGAAATGTCGCCGTAGGCGGCGACAACAGTCAGATAGGCCAGAGCCCACCAAACAACCGTGGTGAGATGCCACGCAAAGCGCAGCGTACCCGTGGTGAACGCAGTCCCACCGAAGAGCTGCGGCAGACCCTGTCGTTTGAACAAACGAGTCAGGATGTAGCGCTCTCCAAGATAGGAATGCGCGATGCCGGTGAAGAACATTAAGGCGGCGGCAATGAGGAGGAGCATTTGCGTACTTTCTTTGAAATGTCGGACAAGTCAACTTACTGCGCGAAAGCTATTGACCTCTGTCTGTGGGATTTTTGAAAAGTCTTGACCGCCCTCAGCTTGCATTGCCCATGCAATAGCCGTCTCAATGCACCCAAGGGCTTCACGGCTTTCCAGCAGGTGGTCGCCGTAAGCATGAAACTCGTGTGTCATGTGCTCCCAAGCATCCAGTCGGACATTTGCACCTTGTATTTTTAGTGCGTGGGCGAAATCTCGAATCATGTCCACGAGAATTTCCTTGCCTCCAGCCTGTAGATAAATGGGCGCAAGTCCGCCAAAATCATGATGGATCGGCGACAGTACCGTATCGGAAAGACCGGAATCGCCCTTGAGCCACTTGGCAAATTGCAGCGTTTGATAACCTTGCACCATGTCATATTGATCGTTTCCGAACTGGCTTTTTCCGCGTGTTCCGATGTCCGTCCACGGACTCAAACCCATCGCCAGCGCTGGTTGCGTGAGATTGAGGTTACGCAACTGCAATAGCAACATCAAAACCAGATGGCCACCCGCTGAATCACCACAAAAGATAAGACGCTTCGGATCATGCCCTTGCTCAACAAGATATCGATACGCGCCCAGCCCATCTTCAATTTGCGCGGGGTGCGGATGCTCAGGCGTCAGTCTGTAATCAGGTGCAAATATCCGAATGCCCAGCCTTTGCGCCAACATGGCAATGAAGTGACGCGTGACCTCCAGATAAAAAGCATAGCCACCCCCATGAAAATAAAGCATGGTTTCGCCGTGTTGGAGGATGTGCGGAATAAACCAATGCCCTTTAGGCTGCTCGCACGCATGAACATCGACGGCAAGGTCAGGGTCAAGCACGGAATAACAGCTGTCCATATAGGCTCGCCCAGCTTGAATGTCAGCCATTGAGAAGGCGTGGTTGAACTGATGTCGCCAAAAAAGCGTTCCTATTTCAAACATGGCCGTCCACTCAGGGACGAGCGGTTTACCAATGGCGCGACGGGCGGCAACGCTGGCCGAAACACCCAATAGCGCGGCAAGGCTGCGAATTTTGTGTGCGAACGTACCTTGGAGAATCGTTTTTGGCATGGCCCCTTATCCTTTATGGCTTGTTCAGACCTTCGTTAGCCTAGAGTGACACTGCAAGCGCCAACAACCCCAGCGCCACGATGAAACAGTTTCTGGGCAACCAAAACCAATACCGATGCGCCAGACCGATATAAATAACGGGTACCAGGAACAGGCTCATTTGCAGCGAGATAGAAGCTTGCAGCGTGGCCGGGCCCTCAAGCGCCAGGGTGATGTAGAACCAGCCAAACAGGACGAGGCCAAGGCTGTGGCTGAGGTGAAAACCTTGAATCCCGCGCCAGAGGTTTCCGGTGTTAGACATGCTGGTCTTGCTGCGCTTCAATTGCTCTAGGAGTGCTTCATCGCGTGGCTCAAATTTGGTGCTAAAGACCAGCAAAGCAGCATGCCCCAACCCAAGCACCACAAATACCGAGCAACCCGCAATAAGCAGCAACGTGCTCATGCGCCTGATCCCGCGTTTGCCGAGGCGCCAGGCTTGCGCAACATGGCCCACAGCGCTGGCCCCATCAGCCAGAAACCAGAACTTGGCATCAACAACACGGCCACAACACACAACAGCAACAGCGACCATCCCATCCGTCGCAGTGGGGCGCGCTGGCCGGTGCGCTCCAGCGCGGTGGTTGCATGAGCCAGCACAGCCAACAAAAAGCCGAACAACATGAAAAACACAACCGCCGCCCTGCGGGAGTCCTGTGCGACCGTGTCGAAAAAGCCGAGGCGCAACATGGCCCAGAGATCAGCGTTGAACACGACCAAGCCAAAGACCGTGTGAATTGCTGCGACCAGCATCATCCAATGGCCGATCCAGTGGCGAGGCGTTGGGGTTGGGGTTGAGGTTGAAGCGTTCATCAAATGTCCTTTCAGTGAATCCAGGGGTTGCTGGTGCGCACGCGCGCGCCCAATGTTTTGAGCAATTGCGTCAGCCCTAAAAAGGCTCGATCAAAGTACGGCAGATCGGCCGGTACGGATTGCAAAAACTGCAACGCCGAACGTTGGTTCGCTGGCTTGGAGCCAGGGTAAGACGGATACTGGGTGAAGTCGTATGTCGGCGTTGCAAACGGCAAGCGCTGCCAGGTCTGCACGTCTGCCAAAGCGGGCAGCAGTTGGCTACAAAAATCGCCTTCGCTCAGCGCCGGGTCAATCAAACCCATGCGGCGATACGTTTGCTGCATGAGTGCGGTGTCCACGGGGATGCGCAAGTTTGCGGACCACGCTTGCGCCAACGCAGCGCAAAAGTCGGGGCTCAAGACACGTGTACAGCCAAAGTCCAACAGACCCAGGTGCCCACCTGGCATGAACAAAAAATTACCGGGGTGCGGGTCCGCTTGCAGGCGGTGCAGCACAAAGCAGCTGTGCAAAAAGGTGTCAAACAACAATTGACCATAGTGGTCACGCTGCTCCTGGCTGGGTTGGGTCAGCAGCCATTCATTCAGGTGCTGACCCGCCAAACGCTGCATGGTCAACACGCGGGCGGTGCTGTGACTCATCACCGGTTGGGGAATCACCAAGCCGGGTAGCGTCAAGTGCTGGCCAAACCACAATAAAGATTGGGCTTCGTGCAGGTAGTCCAGCTCTTCAGCCAGTTTCAGCTCTAAGTCGGCCATCACCCGTTCGATGATGGCGGCGTTGGGCAACGCTTCAGACTGCCCGCCCAGCGTTTTCAAAAGGCTGCGCAACATGCGCATGTCACTGCCGATGGACGCTGCCATGCCCGGGTATTGCAGTTTGACGGCCACCGCATCCCCGTTGACCAGCGTCGCCGCGTGTACCTGCCCCAAACTGGCTGCGGCAAAGGCGGTCAGGTCGAACTGCTGGAACAGCGCGAGCGGTTCTTGGCCTAACTCCTGCTGCATGACCTTGATCACCAGCGCGCGGTTCAGCGGCGTGACCTGATAGTGGGCGCGTGCCAGTTCCTGGCGCATGCCCTCGGGCACAAAGCCCAACTCCATGCTGAGGAGTTGCGAGGCTTTCAGTGCCGTACCCTTGAGCTGGTTCAACGCGGCAAACAGAATGCGGCCCAACTCGGCTTCATGGGCTTGACGAGCTTGTGCCCGCTGGGTTTCGTCGCGCGTCAGTGACTGCGCCTTGTGCCCCAAATGAGTTAAACCGGCCCGCGCGACCGCCATGCCGGCAATAGCACCGCGCGACACCCGTCCGGTGCTGGGCAGAGCGGACTTTTTGTCGGCTTTTTTAGGCATGGGCGACCTGCGCCAGCATGTGCGGCACGATGACGCCATGCACCGGCCCGACGATGGCCATGTAACAGCGCCCCAGCAGGTTATGGATGTGGACAACGGTACTGAGTGACACCATGGGCTTGCCGTCAACACTGTGCTTGAGTACCGAGACCTGCACATGCAGATGCTTGTCGTTGTCCCACACAATGACTTCGTTGTCTTGGAGATGGCGAACGCTGAAAATGCCCACGCGGTCGCCCACCTGATAGGCACTGGCTGGCTTGGTGTGAGCAATGGCCGTCAAGCTGCCCAAATGCTTGAGCCCAAAGAAACGCACGACTTGGTTGCGCATGGCCATCAAAGTATTCATCCAGCCCGGCGTGCGCGCCATCAACTTTAGGTAGGTTTGTAGGGCGTTCAGCTCTGGCCACAGGTCGTCAAATTGATAGCAGTCGGCAAAGTCTGATTCAGGCAAGGCCTGCGCAATCAAGCTGCCTGTGGGCACGGCACAAAGGTGGGGCTTCATGCGCGCACCCCACCCTTGCCGCCCTGCCCACCCATACCGCGGCGCGCCAGATGCAGCAAGTCCAACAGGCCGCTGCCATCGTGCATCAAGCGGGCCATTTGGCTGCGCACCATGAAGCCGCCCAGCTCCAGCAGCTTGTCGACCAGCCCGCTGCGCAGCGCTAATACCAACACGCCAAGACTCAGATCCACCATTTGCGTGGTGTTGGCAAATTGCTCTGATTCATCGCGCAACCAATGGGCCATGACGCCGTAAACATAGTCTGCCAGCAGCGCGGCCAGGCTGGCCTTGAAGCCGCAGGGCGCGATTTCTTTGCTGGCTTCGGCTTGCTCCAGCATTTGAATGAAGGCCTTTTTTAGCAGCGGCTTGCCGGGGATGTCTTCACCCAGCAGCAACATGGGTGCCCGCTCCACCAAGCCCCTTGCTAGAGCGACAAATTCGCGGTCGGCCAGCAGCACTTCCAACAGGCTGTCGATCAGCAGTTGCATGCTTTCATGCAGCGTGAAGTCCTTGCGCCACGGTGCCTTGTCGGCATGCGCCAGCGCATCGGCAATGGCTTGCTCAAAGTAGGCGGTGACCAGCTTTTCCTTGGTCGGAAAGTACTTGTAAATCGTCGCGTCGCCGATATCGGCGGCACGCGCAATCTGCTTCATGGTCGTGCCTTCAAAGCCGTGCTCGGTCATCAGGTCAACCGCGGCCTGAATGATGCGGCGGCGGTTTTTGTCTTGTTGGGCTTTGGTTGTGCGCATCGTGGAGCTTTGCGTGTGTTGTCCAGTTGGTTAAAAGTGTCTGTAGACGTCGGCGATCAGCAAGCAGTACAAACCCAGTGTTCGTAGCCGCACCTGCGCACCCATGCGCGCCCGAATGGATGCCGATATCCCCCAAACCGCTGCGTTAGCCATTCAAACCCCCTGATGACAGACCAAGGCCAGTGTGCCTTGCTTTCAATTTAAAAGACTTTGGATACTTAATAAATCGAGTATATTACAGTTTTAAAGATAGCAAATACTCTTTATTAGAGGTTTAACTGTTTCAGAGGATGAATCCGAGTCGCAGCAGGTGTCTGCTTCATTGACTGTCCGCGACATGACCCCAGACGGGTTTATCGCGTTAGTCATAGAGGTCGGTAACCGTGCGCTACCTGCGCAAGCACTTTGTGTACATCAACAGCGAGTGAACCATGAAACCCAAACATTGCATCCCAGTAGCCCTGATGATCCTGGCCGTCACGACTGCCGCACATGCGCAGACGGGTGATTTGAGGGAGCGCCTCAAGGAACGGTTACAGCAGCGAAGTGGCGCAACCGCAGGCTCAGACGCAAACTCTGGCGTAGATGCGCAGGACTTGTCAGACCTGGGGGGCAGCGGCAATGCGATGAGTTGTGAAGAGTGGGCGCGAAAAGTGAATCGCCTGCAAAAACGCGCCGACGGCAAAAATGCAGGGCCAGCGGCTGACCTTGAGAATGTGGCGTACGGCCCTGAGAATCTCGAAAAGTTCGACGTGTTTTTACCGGGTCATAAAAGCACCGACACGTTGGCACCGATTATTTTGATGGTTCACGGCGGGGGCTGGTGCGTCGGCGACAAAGGCGGAGCGATGATGACAGAAAACAAAGTCGCCCGCTGGGCCCCCAAAAGCTTCGTTTTTATTTCCATCAACTACCCCATGATCAATGATGGCAGCAACGCGTTGGCGCAGGCGAGTCATGTGGCAAAAGCGGCAGCCTTTGTTCAGGCCAATGCGCAAAAATGGGGCGGCGACCCGACCAAGCTTGTCCTCATGGGTCACTCGGCGGGTGCGCATCTCGTGTCGCTCGTCAATGCGAGTGCCAAAATTCGCCAAGCCAACGGGATGCGTCCCATCCTCGGCACGGTGTCGCTGGATGCAGGTGCCATTGATGTCGTCAAGCAGATGCCGAACGTCTATCCGTTTTTGAAGACGCGATACCGGGAGGCGTTCGGTACGACCGAAGCTGAATGGATCACCGCCTCGCCCTTTCACCAGATTGACCCATCAGCCGCCCCCTGGCTTGGGGTTTGCTCCAGCACCCGCAAAGACGATCCATGTGGGCAAGCCAAAGCCTATGCTGACAAAAGTAAGAGCCTGGGCATCAAAGCCGCGGTTCAGCCTGAGCGCAAGAACCACAGCGCCATCAACAAGGAACTCGGCAAACCAGGCGACTACACCAGCAAGGTGGAAAGCTTTATGGTGTCACTTGACCCGCTCATGGCTCAACTATTGAAATGAAAAATATTTCCATCGTCATTTTTGACAGCTTCACCGATGTCGATCTGTTTTTGATGTGGGACATCCTTGGACGGAACAAAACAGATTGGCGGGTCAAGATACTGGGCACAAAGCTGGAGCATCTGTCTGCGCACGGCCTCTCGGTCAAAACGCATGGTCATGTCAGCGAGGCGAATGATGCTGATGTGGTGCTGTTTTCCAGCGGCAAAATCGGCGTGAAAGCAGCGTTGGCCGACGCGGCATTTATGGGCGCGTTTTGCCTGAATCCACAAAAGCAACTGATTGGTTCAATATGCGCCGGTGCCTTTATTCTTGCCAAATTAGGACTCATTCATTCATTGCCTGCCACGACACATCCAGATGCGAAAAAGGAACTGCAATCCATGGGCATTGAGGTACTGGACAGAGCCTTGGTTTGCAACGGCAATGTCGCTACAGCAGGTGGTTGTCTGTCCGCCGTGTATCTGGTGGGCTGGGTCGTAGAAGTCTTGTTTGACCATGACAAACGCAAAGAAGCACTGCGCGAGATCATTCCGGCAGGCCAACTTGCAACGTATGAGCACTTGATTGAATCAAGTATCAGGCAGGGTATGAACCCAAACCACAGCGCCGCTGGTATTCGGGCAGATAGTTAAGACCATTGACAACATCAACAGGAGTTCTTTCATGAATACAGAGCAGCACTTCAAGTCCCTCATCAGCATGTATGCCGCCGCACCCGTGAACTTGATTTACCAACCAACCTTGAAAATCTCAGAGGGACAAGCCGAGATCGAGATTGAGCTAAGTTCCAAATTTCATCACTCTGCCGGTGCGGTTCACGGCTCGGTTTACTTCAAGCTTCTCGATGACGCGGCCTTCTTTGCAGCGCAGTCGTTTGAACCCGAGGTCTTTGTCTTAACGACCTCATTCACAACCTACCTCACACGCCCGGTTTCTGTCGGAAGTCTCAAGGCGATTGGCAAGGTCGTCAATAAAAACAAGACCCAGTTCATCGCCGAGTCGGTGGTCTACGACGCTCATGGCAATGAAGTCGGCCGTGGCAATGGCATCATTGTTCGCGGTAAATTTCCACTCATTCAAGCCACTGGCTACGCTGGTTAACAGCGCTACCCTCTCATGAAACTGCGCTCTCTTCACAGAGCATCGGCCATTTTCATCGCCGCTTTTGCCTGCCTTCATATTGGCAACCATCTTGCAGCACTGGCGGGTATCCCATCGCACATCGCCTTCATGGCGGTGGCACGCAAGCTATACAGACAACCTATTGTTGAAACACTGCTTTTGCTTTGTGTGAGTTCCCAAATTGCAAGCGGTCTTTGGTTCGTTACCCAAGGGTGGAAACAAAGGAAAGGTGGGGTTGCCTGGCTACAGGCAATTTCGGGTGCTTTGCTTGCGCTTTTCTTGCTTGTGCATGTGGGTGCCGTTCTGTATGGCCGTGCGGTACTTAATCTCGATACAAACTTCTACTTCGCAGCCGCTGGTTTTTTCGTACCGCCGAACCAGTTCTTTTTCGGCCCCTACTATTTTGTTGGTGTTATTGCATTTTTCACCCATCTGGGGTGTGCGGTTTATTGGCACTTTCAAACGTCGTCACCAAGAACCCGCATGATGGCAATCGCTGCCTCCATGTTCGTCGGCGCAGCCGTCGCTCTGCTCATCGTTTTGTCACTGGCAGGTAAATTACGACCTGTTGAAGTACCTGCCGAGTACAAAGCCACGTATGGTCGCTAAAGCGGTTAAGCTTTTGAAGTTAGACCTGGCGTTGCCCCGATTCACGAGCTTTTCCAATGATGCCCAATAACAGTATTCAATTTTTTGACGCACAGTTCCAGCAACAAGCGCTGAACACCAATTGCGTTTTAAATGCGTTTGAGATTGCAGCGATTCCGTACCTCACCGGTCGAGTCTTGGACTATGGGTGCGGTATGGGCAACTTGGCATTTGCTGCAGCTGAGCGTGACTGTTCTGTTCTTGCGCTAGATGCGAGCACTACAGCAATAACTCATATTCAAAACCGGGCTGCTGCTGAGTCTCTTCAGGTTCAAGGCGTTGTGGCGGATCTTCGAGACTTTGAAATTCACGAAGACTTTGATTCAGTGGTGTCTATCGGCCTTCTCATGTTTTTCGACTGCTCGACAGCATTTAAAGCTCTATCGAACTTGCAGGCCAGAGTACGTGAAGGCGGCGTCGCTGTCGTGAATGTCTTGGTGGAGGGGACGACCTATCTCGATATGTTTGACAAAGAGAGCCATTGCATTTTCTCGCGCAGCGAATTGGAGTCACGTTTTGCTGGCTGGAGCATCCTTTACTCTGAGTTCACTGATTTCGAGGCGCCAGGAGGCAAGAACAAAGCATTCGCAACGGTCATCGCGCGAAAACCCAGCACACCTTGCGAGAGTGTGATCGCGGCTTGAGTTGCGCGCTGCGCACTTAGACAGAAAGCTCGGCGATCCTCGCTCATATGCGGCTACAGCATGGGCAGTCAAAGGCAGCTGCCCTGCCTGACGACCAGAATTTTCACCCCTTAACGCCGAAAGACTTCACGCCTATGCCCCGGCTCTAGAAAGTGCCTTGCGTAAGCTTGCTTAATTTGCTAGTACCAGTTGAGTTTGGTATGCCAGTGACTTGGATGGGCCGAGTTGGCACATATGCTATTAATACAGTAGCTGTTTACACCCGTATTTGTTGGTTAAAACGTCTTTTTTATGCATAAAATGGCATCCAAAAAGGTGTTTTAACGCCCTACAGACTCAACATCCGTGTTCGTAACCCGTTTGTTCCCACTGTCATCTAACCATGCAAAAATAGGAAACTAAATTACAAAGGAAGACAAACATGCCACGTCGCGCCACCAAAATTGTTGCCACCCTGGGTCCTGCGTCCAACACGCCCGCCATGCTGGAGGCCATGATTGCCGCTGGTGTCAACGTGGTGCGGCTGAACTTCAGCCACGGCAAGGCGCAAGACCATATCAATTTGGCCAAAGTGGTACGTGATGCTGCTGCCAAGGCCGGGCGCGAAGTGGCCATCATGGCCGACCTGCAAGGTCCCAAAATCCGCGTGGGCAAGTTTGCAGAAGGCAAGGTTCAGCTAGCCCCGGGTGAAAAGTTTGTACTCGACGCCTCACGCGCTGAGCCAGGCGACATCAAGGGTGTGGGGCTGGACTACAAAGAACTGCCGCGTGACGTGAAGGCCGGCGATGTGCTGCTGCTGAACGACGGACTGATTGTCCTGACCGTAGACCGGGTGGTGGGCGAGGCGGTGCATACCACCGTCAAGCTGGGCGGCGAATTGTCGAATAACAAAGGCATCAACAAACAGGGCGGCGGGCTGACGGCCCCGGCGCTGACGGCCAAGGACATGGACGACATCAAAACCGCGATGAGCTTTCAGGCCGACTATGTGGCGGTGAGCTTCCCGAAAAACGCGACCGACATGGAAATGGCGCGCCAGTTGTGCAACGTGGCCGCTGCCCAGTACAAACACAAACCGGGGCTGATTGCCAAAATCGAGCGTGCCGAGGCAATACCGAATCTGGAAGAGATTTTGCGGGTCAGCGACGGCATCATGGTGGCGCGCGGGGATTTGGCGGTTGAAGTTGGCAACGCGGCCGTACCCGCGCTGCAAAAGCGCATGATCAAAATGGCGCGCGCGCAAGACAAAGTAGTCATCACCGCCACGCAAATGATGGAGAGCATGATTTTGAACCCGGTGCCCACGCGCGCTGAGGTGAGCGATGTGGCCAACGCCGTGCTGGACGGTACCGACGCCGTGATGCTGAGCGCTGAAACCGCAGCAGGCAAATTCCCGTTAGAAACCATCATTGAGATGGCCAACATTTGCCTGGAGGCTGAAAAAGCCGAGTACAAGGAAATTGACGCCGACTTCACTGGCAAGCAGTTTGCCCGCATTGACCAGTCGATCGCCATGGGCGCGCTGTTTACTGCCAGCCATCTGGGCGCCAAGGCGATTGTGGCGCTGACCGACAGCGGCTCAACCCCGCTGTGGATGAGCCGTCACGACATTCGGGTGCCGATTTATGCGCTGACACCGCGCGTCAGCACCCAGCGAAAAATGACATTGTTCCGGAACGTCAGACCGCTGCTGATGGACACCAGTGTTGACCGCGACACCGCTTTGGTTCAAGCGGAGGGGCATTTGCTCAGCCGTAAAATTGTGCAAAGCGGCGATGTGTATGCCATTACCTGCGGCGAACCAATGGGCGCGCCGGGCGGCACGAACATGCTGAAAATCTGCCGGGTCGCGTAAAACCCTGACGCCCTTTTGAGGTCAGGGCTGAATCCAGAACAGGCATTCATGCGTAAAGTAATGACTACCATGAACCTGTTGAATTCAAAATTGCCCAGACGCTCAATACTTGCCATGCTGCCCGCGCTGCTCACGGCGTGCTCGGCACTCGATGTGCTCAATGCCACCGTGCCCAGCGACACCTACCGCAGCTTTAGCAACTTGCCGTATGGCGACCAGCCGCGCCAAAAGCTCGATGTGTACATGCCCAGCCAGCCGCTGGCTGACAAGGCACTGGCCGCAGGCGGCGCACCGATGGTGGTGTTCTTTTATGGCGGTAGCTGGTCATCCGGCGACCGGGCTGATTACCGTTTCGTAGGTGAGGCTTTAGCCTCAAAAGGCATCGCAGTATTGGTGGCCGACTACCGCCTGAGCCCCGAAGTGCGTTACCCGGTTTTTTTACAAGACAGCGCGCTGGCCATGCGCTGGGCTTTTGACAACGCGCAAAAGTATGGCGCTGACCCTGAGAAAGTTTTTGTCATGGGCCACAGCGCTGGTGCGTACAACGCGGCCATGATGGCGCTGGACAAACGCTGGCTGGGCGGGGTGGGCTTGAGCCCCGCCAGGCTGGCCGGCTGGATCGGCCTGGCCGGGCCGTATGACTTTTTGCCGATTGGCGACCGTAAAACGCAAGTGGCGTTTGAGTGGCCGAACACGCCACCCGACAGCCAGGCACTGTTTCATGCAAGCAGCTCATCGCCCCCGGCCTTGCTACTCGCTCCTGAAAAAGACAGCCTGGTCAACACCCAGCGCAGCACGGTGGGCATGGCGCAGCGCCTGAAAAGCAGTGGCGTGCGGGTTCAGTCCGAGTTGTACGACAGCGTCAGCCACATCACGATTGTGGCGACGATGGCCTCTGTCTTGAAAAGCCGCGCGCCCGTGCTGGAGCGTGTCACGGCTTTTGTCCAAGCAAATCAGGCCAAACGGTAGAATCATTGGCGTGAGTTACAGGGCAGTTACCACGCCCTGAATCGGTTTTTAATCCCCTTCCCACACACCTTATTTTTAGGACTTCATCATGGCACTCGTATCAATGCGCGAGCTGCTGGACCACGCCGCAGTCAACACCTACGGCATTCCAGCGTTCAACGTCAACAATCTGGAGCAGGTACAAGCCGTGATGCAGGCCGCTGACGAAGTGGGCGCGCCGGTGATTTTGCAAGCCAGCGCAGGCGCACGCAAGTACGCAGGCGAGTCCTTCATCAAGCACCTGATTGCCGCCGCGATTGAAGCCTATCCGCACATACCGCTGGTCATGCACCAGGACCACGGCCAAAGCCCTGACGTTTGCCAGGGCGCGATCAACCTGGGCTTCAGCTCTGTGATGATGGACGGCAGCCTGATGGCCGACGGCAAAACCATTGCTGACTACGACTACAACGTGGACGTGACCCGCAAGGTGGTGGACATGGCGCACATTAAAGGCGTGACGGTGGAGGGCGAACTGGGTTGCCTGGGCAGCCTGGAGACCATGAAGGGCGACAAGGAAGACGGCCACGGCACCGACGCCACCATGACGATGGACCAGCTGCTGACCGACCCCGAGCAAGCGGCAGACTTCGTCAAGCGCACGCAAATTGACGCACTGGCCATTGCCATTGGCACCAGCCACGGCGCGTACAAGTTCACCCGCAAGCCCACCGGCGACATCTTGGCGATTGGCCGCATACAAGAAATCAACCGCCGCATCCCTAACACGCATCTGGTCATGCACGGCTCGTCCAGCGTGCCGCAAGATCTGCTGGCCGTCATCCGGCAATACGGCGGCGACATGAAAGAAACCTACGGCGTGCCGGTGGAAGAGATTCAAAAAGCCATCAAATTTGGCGTGCGCAAGATCAACATCGACACCGACATCCGCCTGGCCATGACCGCTGCTGTGCGCAAGTTTTTGCATGAAAACCCAAGCAAGTTTGACGCACGTGAATGGCTTAAACCCGCTACTGCTGCGGCCAAAGCCATTTGCAAAGAGCGTTACCTGCAGTTCGGCTGCGAAGGCCAGGGCGCAAAGATCAAGGGCGACACATTGCAGGTCGTGGCTGGCAAATACGCCAAGGGTGAGCTAGAGCAAGTGGTGCATTGAGGCTACTACTCCCTCCCCTTCCGGGAGTGGAAAGATCGAAGTTCCCTCCCCCTCTGGGGCAGGGTTAGGGTGGGGGCGAATGCAGAACAGTAGCCAGCATCGTGCGTCCCCCCATCCCAGCCTTCCCCCAGAAGGGGAAGGAGCAATACAAAGCGCTGGCACAATTACTTTAAGCACACTGCAAGCAATCCATGACCCAAGCGCTCCACACCTCCGCATTAACCTCCCTCCCCCTGCTGGCCCGAGGCAAAGTCCGCGACAACTACGCTGTAGGCAAAG
Organism: Polaromonas sp.; assembly: GCA_049653085.1. Taxonomy (GTDB): domain Bacteria; phylum Pseudomonadota; class Gammaproteobacteria; order Burkholderiales; family Burkholderiaceae_C; genus Polaromonas. The sequence continues at coordinate 3,908 of JBASFP010000060.1, read as the reverse complement.
ACCGTCTGCTGATGGTGGCCAGTGACCGCATCAGTGCGTTTGACGTGATTTTGGGCGAGCCCATCCCCGGCAAGGGCGCGCTGCTGACGCAAATGGCGCTGTTCTGGTTTGCCCGGCTGGGCCATATTTGCCCAAATCATTTGACTGGCGAAGCACCCGAAAGCGTAGTGACTGCGGCTGAAGTGCCACAAGTCGCCCAGCGCTCCATGCTGGTCAAGCGCCTCAAACCCATCCCGGTTGAAGCGGTGGTGCGCGGCTACCTGGCCGGCAGCGGCTGGGCTGAATACCAGGCTAGCCAATCGGTGTGCGGCGTAGCGCTGCCAGCAGGCCTGAAAAACGCCAGCAAGCTGCCCGAGCCCATCTTTACCCCCGCCGCCAAAGCCGCGCAGGGCGAGCATGACGAGAACATCAGCTATGAGCAGGTTGTGGCGGTAGTGGGCGCTGACTTGGCTGAAAAAATCAAGCGCATCAGCATCGAGATTTACCAAACCGCCGCCGCCTTTGCGCTGACCAAAGGCATCATCATTGCCGACACCAAGTTCGAGTTTGGGCTGGACGACAACGGCACCCTGACCTTGATGGACGAAGTGCTGACGCCCGACTCGTCCCGCTACTGGCCGATTGAAGGCTACCAAGCCGCGTTTGCCGCCGGGCTGAACCCGCCGAGCTACGACAAACAGTTTGTCCGTGACTGGCTGGAAGCCGTACGCATCAACGGCAAACCCTGGGACAAAACCCCACCGGCCCCGCGCCTGCCGGATGAGGTGATTGCCAAGACGGCGGCGAAGTATCAGGAAGCCCTTACTCGTTTAACGCGCGGTTGATGGCTTGAATGTTGCGGCTGTCATTGCGGCCCTAAGCAGCAATCCATAAAGCGCCTCATTGCGCAGGTGACTCCACATGAGCCGCCAAATCCATACTGTCGTGTAAAACGCGAAGCACAGTCAAGGTGTCCTCATCTACCCGGAAGACAAAGAAATGCCGAGGTTTTTCTACACCTGCCCTGATTGGTTTTTTGCGACTGAAGCGCAAGTGATAAACAAAGACGCCTTGGGGCATGGCAGGATGATGCCGTACACCCAAGCGTGTTGGCTCTGCCAGCAGATCACCGAGCGCGGCCTCCAGCAAACTGTCATAGCGCTGGCTGGTTAGTTCGCCAAACTTGGTTAACGTCCAGTCTTGAATCGCTGCCACATCTTGCAGCGCCATGGCCGTAAATTCTGGGTGAAGCATTTTCAGGCTGCGGTTTTGCCGGCCCGCAGCGTCTTTAAGTGCGCTCCAAATTGCTTTGCTGAACTGAAGCTCACGACGCGCCCAGCTTCGAAATCATCCATCCCCAGCTGCACCGCACCCAACAAAGCCTTGAGCCGGGTGTCTTCCTGCTTGAGCTTTTCTTCATGCAAACGCAAGCTGTCGCGAATGACTTCGCTGACATTGTTGTAGCGGCCCGATGCGACCAGCTGCTTGGTATAGCTCTCAAAATAGGGGGTAAGGGCGACGCTGGTGGGCATGTTTTTGCTCCAATGAAGTTTGGTTTATTAAACTTTAACATATGCAATCTTGTTCGCGCATCAACGGCAAACCGTGGGACAAAACCCCACCCGCGCCGCGCTTGCCGGATGAGGTGATTGCGAAGGCGGCGGCCAAGTATCAGGAAGCTTTGACTAGGCTGATGGCTTAGAAAGCCCCGGTTTGGCTTAAAAAGCCGGATTCAGGCCATTTTTAGGCTGTTTTCTGACATCAAATCGGCCTCTAGCTCAATGAATACGCGCGCAAGCAGCTATTAAATCAGGAGTTTTCTTGAAAGCTCTCCCACCATGGCACGGTGCGACAGCATGGCGGTTTGATGGCTGTTGACTCGTCAAAGGAATGGTCAAGCCGTGATTTTTGTTGAAAATCGCAGTGAAATTCAAACAGGTTAGTTTTTAAGCGTTGCCGTATTTGTATCTGCATTTATCGAAGTAAGCTATTAAACAGGAGCAAGATCAAACGCCATTTTTCATAGAGAAACTTGCCATGTTGTGTTGCAGCACCTTGTGGTGCAAATTGTGGTGGGGTGTCAAAATCGGTTCTGACTCCCCTTTTGACCTGCCTATGTTTGCCTTCGGTAACCGATTTCGTATCTTTATATCCAGGATGTACTCTTGATGATTTCTCGCGCTGCTTTTATTTTTGTGATTTTCGCCTTGATTTCCGGCTGTTCTTCAACACAGTCCACTGCGAGTGGGGACGGTGATAAAGCTGCACCGCGCGTTTTCCTGATAACTACCGAGCAGGCCGAAAGGATACTAGCAACCGCCATGACAGCGCAGTTTTCCGGCACTCCAATCTCACGCGTTGAATTTCCGAATAAAGGCTATCAAGCGACTGTCCGTTTCCTGTTAGATTCGCACACGTTCGTGGCCTACATGATTGCCGCAAAGGGGCGCTCATCCGACGGAACGGTTCAGCCTGGTTTTGCATTTGAAGTCAGTAATTCTGGAACTATGCCGTTGTCAGGTAGCTCAAGAGCGGGCGACCTGTTTCAGAGACTTGTACGCGACGCTTCTGCACTTTCGCCTGCGGTTCCACTTGTTAGCTTTTGATACGGCGCACCACCCAAAGCCGTTTAGATCGTACTGTTTCCCGCGGGCTTTAGCTACCACTTGGGCATCCTCGCGTTGACGTTTAACCCCCTCGCTTAAGCGGACCGCCAGCGTTAGGCCATAAAAAGCATGAACTTACCTACTTCGAAGTCCCAAATACAAGAAGAGGCGCTCCTCAAGCGGTGTGCGGCGGTGCCGCAGGCGGCAATCCACGTTCTGAACATAGGTCGCTCGAACAACGCCACGACTTACTCCGATGCTTTCTGCGATGCGGCAGCGGATCTGATTCGCCTTTACCGAGCCTCAGGCGTTGCCGATCCGATTGATAGATTGTCTCGTCAACTGATGGCTAGCAAAGTGGTGTCATGTCGAGGGCTGCCCATGGATCACGCCAAGACCACATACTTGTATCGAACCAAGCTGGAGCAGCGACTTAAGACACCGAGATTTGCAGTGCTCGACAAGCTGACGAAGAGTCAGTGTCATTACTGCCATAAGTGGCGTTACAACATAGCGGCGCACATACGCGACGCGCATGCCCATGAACCTAAACCCTAGGCAAGCAGTCCGGCGTTCTAGATGCGCGCGATTGCTGCCGAACCCTTGCATTGAGCGGACCTCCACCGGCTTGGCCCGCTCGTGCCGATCATTCAACCGCCCGAGTGAACCAACTCTGCGCCAAGGTCGATTCGTCAAGACACCTACATTTCACTTCCCCAACACTTCAAAAGGCTCCCATGTCAGCAGGCGATTGGAAAGATCTTTACCAGGCAGCAGTTGATGGCGACTTGTCGCTGGTTCAGTACCACATCAGCCAGAAAGTGAACCCGAATTACCAGCACCCTGAGATTCTTCGCACGCCGCTGGTCGCCAGTCTGGTGGAAGGCCATCGGGAGGTTGCGCACTACTTGCTGGCGCATGGTGCTGACCCAAGCCTGGTGTCTGAACTGGACGACCTCACGCCGCTGCAAGCTGCAAAAAAGCATGGCCATGACGAGTTCGTCGCGCTGTTTCTGCGACTCGGCGTCAAAGAGCCGCGCCGCCCGTTTTGGTGGCGCTGGCTTCCTGTTTAGTCTTTAAGTTCAAAACGCCTGAGTTTGGTCTTTTCAGGCCGTTTTAGGGGGGGCTTAATTGGGGGCTTAATTGGGTAATTGGTGGGAAATTGGGGTCGGACTCCAATTAAATTTAACTTAGCGTCGGCGGTCTCAACCTCCAAGTGCAACAGCAGGAAGTTTAAGCTGCTTGGCCCAGTAGGCCTTAAAGTCAAACTCACCCTCCGGCAAGAACAGCTCAGCCGGGCACTTCCAGCCCAGCGACTTGCGC
>JBASFP010000059.1:0-1814 GCA_049653085.1 Polaromonas sp. | reverse complement strand
GGGGATCCTCCAGGGCACCTACGAGACGTTCGCGGCTGTGGCCGCCAAGCGGTTCGGAGGAACGCTGGCCGGGACGATCACCCTGACTGCCGGGCTCGGCGGGATGGGCGGCGCCCAGCCTCTGGCCGTGACGATGAATGATGGCGTCGCGATCTGCATCGAGATCGACCCAAGCCGGATCCGACGGCGGATCGAACACCGCTATCTCGACGTCGAGGCGCAGAGCCTTGAGGATGCAGTCAAGCTGGCAATCGCCGCCAGGGATGAACGTCGACCACTGTCCATCGGGGTTTGCGCCAACGCGGCCGACGCCTTCGCGGCGCTTGCCGCAGCCGATGTGCCGATCGACATCGTCACGGACCAGACGTCGGCGCACGACCCGCTCTCGTATGTGCCATCCGGGCTGACGCTGGATGAGGCGGCCGCGCTGCGCGTCGCCGACCCAACCGACTACATCGCCCGAAGTCGCGAGAGCATGGCGCGCCATGCGGAAGGGATGGTCGCCTTCCTGGACCGCGGCGCCGAGGTCTTCGACTACGGCAACAGCCTGCGCGCCGAGGCGAAGCTGGGCGGCTACGATCGAGCCTTCGACTACCCGGGGTTTGTCCCCGCCTACATCCGGCCGCTGTTCTGCGAAGGCAAGGGCCCGTTCCGCTGGGCCGCCCTGTCCGGAGACCCGCGTGACATCGCCGCGACCGATGCCGCCGTCCTGGAAGAGTTCCCCGACAACGAGCCCCTGGCGCGCTGGATCCGGATGGCGCGCGAACGAGTCGCGTTCCAGGGTCTCCCGGCGCGGATCTGCTGGCTCGGGTACCGGGAGCGCGATCGGATGGGGGCTCGCTTCAACGAGATGGTCGCGTCGGGGTCCCTGACCGCACCCATCGTCATCGGGCGCGACCACCTGGATGCCGGTTCTGTCGCCTCTCCGTATCGCGAGACCGAATCCATGCAGGACGGCAGCGACGCGATCGCGGACTGGCCGCTCCTCAACGCATTGCTCAATACCGCATCAGGGGCATCATGGGTCAGCATCCATCACGGTGGTGGCGTCGGGATCGGCCGTTCGATCCACGCTGGCGTCGTGGCCGTCGCCGATGGCTCGGCCCTCGCCGGGCAGAAGCTGGCTCGGGTCCTGACCAACGACCCCGGCACCGGTGTCATGCGCCACGCCGACGCCGGCTACGAGCGGGCCATCGAGGTCGCGCACGAGCGAGATCTCGTCATCCCGATGGCCTCATCTTCCGACCGTCCGTGATGGCGGAGGCGCCGCCGGTCTCAGCCGTTCGTCGCGCCTTCGAGCGACGGTTTGACGCACTTGCCGCCATCGGGCGTGAAGACTCGACGGGGGCCTACCACCGCCTGAGCTGGACTGCGGAAGATCTTGCCGCCCGCGCGTGGTTCGTCGCCGAGGCGCGGGGGCTCGGGCTGCTGGTCGAGGTCGATCGCTTCGGCAACCTCTGGGCTTGGTGGGGCGATCCGACCGGCAATGGTGCGATCGCAACAGGGAGTCACCTCGACACCGTGCCCGGCGGGGGAGCCTACGATGGGGCACTGGGTGTGGTCGCCGCGCTCGGGGCCATCGAGATCCTCCGCGAGACCCGCTTCCAGCCGACCCATCCGGTTGTGATCGTGGTCTTCACCGAGGAAGAAGGCGCCCGGTTCGGCATGGGGACGCTCGGCAGCCGCCTTGCCGTGGGCTTGATCGAGCCCGACGTTGCCTTCGAACGCCGAGACGTCGCCGGAACGACGTTGGCCTCGGCGATGCGATCGGCCGACCTCCACCCGAACTTGCGTGACAGCACGGCGAGCCCGCT
>JBASFP010000058.1:0-2234 GCA_049653085.1 Polaromonas sp. | reverse complement strand
TGCCAGGCCTGCACCTATGACGACGCAGCTTGCAGGCTTGGCAACATCCATTGACTTTTTGGGTGACCAGCCAGGGTTGTAAATGGCTTGCAACTTGTTAGTGGTGCTGATTTCAAAGCCGCATTGCTTCAGGGCGGCCTGCAACACTGAGTCGCAACAAGCTGAATTAAAAACAGTGCCGCGTTTGCACAGCCGCGCTATGGCCTTGATGGTGTGCAGCGAGTCAATCCACCGGCTGGCAAGGTTGTCTAAAAACACCGAATCGGCCTCAAACCGGTGTTGCTTGAGCAGGTTTTGAAGGTTGCCAATGCACAGCGTCAGCAGCACCTGGCCATCCTCAAACGTCAGCCGATGAAAGCCGGGCAGTAAGCCCCAGAGCTGCGCGTCTAGCGCTTCAGCCAGCGGTTTGAGGCTGTCGTCAAAGGTTGTGTTTTGGTAGCTGTCAGGGCAAACAGCCACAAAGTGCAGCAGGCGAGGGCGTTGTGGGTTGGCCCGCCAAGCTTGCCAGGCACGTAAAAAGTTCTGGCTGCTGTTAGCGCCAATGTCTAAATGTGTTGACGATGTCAAGCCGCAGGCGGCGTGTAGCCCTGCACCACGTCCGCGCCGCTGCCAAAGAAATGGCTTTCCATCTGCCGTGCCAGGTACTGGCGCGCCCGCTGGTCGGCCAGGTTCAGGCGGTTTTCATTGACCAGCATGGTTTGCTGCTTCATCCAGTCCGCCCAGGCCTGTTTGCTGACTTCTTCCCACAGGCGTTTGCCCAGCGGGCCAGGATAGGGCGGAAAGTCCAGGCCTTCGGCCTCAATACCGAGCTTGATGCATTTAACTAAACGTGCCATGACTTGCTTTCGTATGTGGAGATTTTTGAATTTGACAGGACTTTAGCAATATTTTCCGCCCAGGCTCAAAAGGCCATCCAGGCCGACAAACCCAAGCCCTTGTGAATCAGCGGTAAAATTTGGTTTTGTTGGACGCTAAAAGAGCATGTTGTACCAGCTCAAGCGGTACAAACGGCCAGCCCTATCAACCCAACCCAGGAAAGACATACAACATGGCAAGAGCTGACGCCAAAACCGCTGTACTCGCTGACGGTTTGCGCTATAAATCCAAAGTTTCGGGCTCCCCGTTTGCCGCTACCACCTCATTTGGTGCAGCCACCATGTCGTGCTTTATGTGCGGCAAACATCGTGCCCGCTCGCTCATGGGCACACGCAAGGTGCTGGGCAAATCACAAGCCGTGTGCGCACCTTCGTGCAAAGAGCTGGACGCTATTTTGGCGGCGCAAGCGGCGGGTGCCAAGGCTTGAAAAAAACCTACCCGCTCAACGTCGAAGGCAAAAACCGCGACCGCCTGCTGGACGCCAGCAAGCACGACATTCGCAAATACGTCAAACGTGAGCGTGCCAAGCCCCTGCCTGAAGGCGCTGACTTTTTAGACTTTGACTGCAAGCTGGGTGCGAGCCCGGCTGACGCAGCGGCGGTTCATTTTGCGGCGCTTATGACGGCAGTCGATGCGCTGGTCGGTGGCGGCGCAGCGCAGTTTTACGTTGAGATCATCAGCAAGCCCGGTCATCGCACAGCCCGACCCGTGACGGCTGCGGGCATTGAAAACGCCCCAGAAGCGCTATAAACATTGCAGCGCGTGGGCAGGCAGGCCTTGGTCTATTCAGACCAAACTGAACAACCGGACACAATTTTTTCCCGATTTGGCATCAAAAAGTCAAAAGTATCCTGATTTAACCTGCAAATCTCTGCGATACAGGCTTTTTAAATCCCCCAACGACTAACTTAGCGGTAATAATCTCAAGGTGCATTTATTTGCACATGTTGGTGATCGGTCAGTTTCGCGCGCTACGGCGGTACTTTTAGTTTGTTGTGCTTTCGGGACCCCATCGCTTTTTGTTTTATGTATTTTTGAGGAGTCCTAAATGGGCAACAAACTTTATGTCGGCAACCTGCCGTACACCGTACGCGACGAAGACTTGCAACAGTCTTTTGGCGAATTTGGTTCCATCACCAGCGCCAAGGTGATGATGGAGCGCGACACCGGCCGTTCAAAGGGCTTTGGTTTCGTCGAAATGGGCAGCGACGCTGAAGCGCAAGCTGCTATCGCCGGCATGAACGGCCAGTCACTCGGTGGCCGTGCCATCACAGTCAACGAAGCCCGCCCAATGGAAGCTCGTCCTCCACGTAGCGGCGGCTTCGGCGGCGGCGGTGGTGGTGGTTACGGCGGTGGTG
>JBASFP010000057.1:0-18430 GCA_049653085.1 Polaromonas sp. | reverse complement strand
TCGATGACCAAGCGATCTTCTTCGCTCAAGGTGAGTTCCGTCTGACGCATGACCACTCCTTTGTATGCCGGATGGCGATACCTAGAGTTTAATAAGGTTTCGTTATTTATGTGTCAATGTACTAGTGGCGAGCGCAGTTTGTAGGTTCGGCATGTTGTTCTCAACAAATGTATTTGGATTCGTCGGCAAAACACAAATAGTCTTACAGCCTATCAGATGACCGTGTAAGGCAATAGGCCGATTGGCTGTCAATCGTGTCGATTTAACAGTGAGCCGCGCCCTAGAATGTGGCGATGTTTGTTCATTTACGCACCCATACCGAATTCTCCGTTGTTGACGGCACCAACCGCATTGATGAAATCACCGCCGCTGCTGCCTTTGATAAGCAACCAGCACTCGCCATCAGTGACCTGAGCAACCTGTTTGGCACCGTGAAGTTTTACAAGGCTGCGCGCAGCCATGGCGTCAAGCCGCTCATCGCTGCTGACGTGTGGGTGCAAGTCCCTGGCAAAGACGCTGCAACCCCGCCCGCCCGCCTGCTATTGATTGCGCAAAACCACCGGGGCTACCTCAATTTGTCAGAGCTGTTGACCCGCGCCTGGACGCGCGGCGTGGTGCGTGACCAGGCCATCATCAGCCTGGACTGGCTCAGTGAGTTGAATGAGGGGTTGATTGCGCTGTCAGGCGCGCAGCGCGGCGCAATCGGCCAGGCGCTAGTGCAGGGAGATGATGCACGGGCGATGGAATGTGCGCTGCATTTTTCAGGCATTTTTATTCACCGCTTTTACATCGAGCTGCAGCGTGCCGAGCAGGCTGACGATGCGCGCCATGTGCCTGCTGCTGTGCAACTGGCGGCACGGCTTAAACTGCCTGTGGTGGCGACGCACCCGGTGCAGTTTTTAACCTATGACGACTACGAGGCGCACGAGGCGCGGGTGTGTATTTCTGAAGGTGAAATACTCGGCAACGCGCGGCGCGTGCGCAAGTTCACGCGTGAGCAATACTTCAAATCTGCCGCGCAAATGCAAGCGTTGTTTGCTGACATTCCCATCGCCATCGCCAACACGCTTGAGATTGCCAAGCGCTGCAATTTAAAGCTGGATTTGGGCAAACCCATGCTGCCCGACTACCCCACGCCTGAAGTCAACGGTGTGCGTATGCCTGCTGATGAATACTTTAGGCAAGTGTCGTTTGAAGGGTTGGAAGAACGCCTGGTACACCTGTACCCGAACGCAGAAGTACGCGACAAAAAACGGCCAACCTACGTGGAGCGGCTGGAGTTTGAAATCAAAACGATTTTGGGCATGGGCTTCCCGGGCTACTTTTTGATTGTGGGCGACTTCATCAACTGGGCAAAAAAAAATGGCTGCCCGGTTGGGCCAGGTCGTGGCTCCGGCGCAGGTTCACTGGTTGCCTATTCACTGAAGATCACTGACCTGGATCCCCTGCGGTACAACCTGCTGTTTGAGCGGTTTCTGAACCCCGAGCGGGTGTCCATGCCCGACTTTGACATTGACTTTTGCCAGGCCAACCGTGATCGCGTGATTGACTACGTGAAAGACAAGTACGGCCACGCGGCGGTCAGCCAGATCGTCACCTTTGGCACCATGGCCGCGCGTGCGGCCATCCGTGACGTGGGCCGTGTGCTGGACTTTCCGTATGGGTTTTGTGATGGCATATCCAAGCTGATACCGAACAAACCCGGACAGGCTGTGACGCTGCAACTGCTGCCGGCAGAACGCAAGAAAAGCGACAAGATGGTTTATGCGCTGGAGGCTGAACCCATCCTGGCCGAGCGTGAACGCAAAGAAGAGGACGTGCATACATTGCTGGAGCTCGCCCGCAAGCTCGAAGGCCTGACGCGCAACGTCGGCATGCATGCCGGTGGTGTGTTGATTGCACCGGGCAAGTTAACAGACTTTTGTCCTCTCTATTTGCAGCCCGGCAGCACATCAGCGGTGAGCCAGTTTGACAAAAACGATGTGGAGGCGATTGGCCTCGTCAAGTTTGACTTTTTGGGTCTGGCTACCCTGACGATTCTGGAGATTGCCAAAGACTTCATCGTGGCACGGCATCCGTCGCAAAAAGACTTTGCGTTTGAAAATCTCCCGCTGGACGATGCGCGGGTCTACAAACTGTTTGCCGAAGGCCAGACCGAAGCGGTCTTCCAGTTTGAAAGTACCGGCATGCAGCGCATGCTCAAAGACGCGAAACCCGACAGGCTGGAAGACCTGATCGCGATGAACGCGCTGTACCGGCCTGGCCCGATGGATCTGATCCCGACCTACATCGCTCGCAAGCAGGGCAAGGAAGTGCCGGACTACCCGGATCCGCGCGTCAAGCCGATGCTGGAGGAGACCTACGGCATCATGGTCTACCAGGAGCAGGTGATGCAGACCGCCCAGATTCTGGGCGGCTATTCACTGGGCGGTGCTGACATGCTGCGCCGCGCGATGGGCAAAAAAGATGAAAAAGAAATGGCGTCGCAGCGTGAGGTGTTCCGCAAGGGTGCGGGCATCAATGGGTTGACTGAAGAAAAAGCCGACGAGGTTTTTGACCTGATGGAAAAGTTTGCAGGCTACGGCTTTAACAAGTCGCACTCTGCGGCTTACGCGCTGCTGGCCTACCACACCGCCTGGCTGAAGGTGCATTACACGGCAGAGTTTTTTGCTGCCAATATGACGGTGGAAATGGGCGACACCGACAAGCTGAAAATCCTGCATGGCGATGCGCTCAAGATGGGTATCACGTTTGAATCCCCCGACGTGAACCGGGGTGACTACCGATTTGAGCCGACCAGCAACACCAGCGTGCGCTATGGCCTTGGCGCTATCAAAGGCACAGGCGAGCAAGCCATTGCGGCGATTGTTGAGGCGCGCAAGGGTGGCTTGTTCACCTCGCTGTATGACTTTTGCGTGCGTGTGGAACGCACCAAAATCAACAAGCGCACGGTTGAAGCACTCATCAAAGCCGGTGCGTTTGACAACTTGCAATTGAACCGTGCCTCACTGCTCGCATCGGTTGACCAAGCCTTTGAATTTGCCTTGGCCGCAGAGGCCAACGCCAACCAGGGCGGGCTGTTTGACATGTCAGATTCCCACGCCGCCAGCACGCAAGAGCCCGAGTTGGTAGGCGCCATGCCGTTTGGCATCAAGGCGCGGCTGGTGGCTGAAAAAACAGCGATCGGTTTTTACCTGTCAGGCCATCTGTTTGACGAGGTGGAGGCCGAAGTCCGCCAGTTTGCCAAGCTGAAGATTGATGATTTGATTGATTCACGCGACACGCGTGTGCTGGCCGCCATCGTCACAGACCTGCGCGTCATCAACGGCAACCGCGGCAAGGTCATCATCTTCAAACTCGACGACAAAACCGACACGCTGGAAGCGTCGGTAGACGAAGCCACCTACAACGCCAATCGCAACCTGCTCAAGGACGACGAACTGGTGATTGTGCAAGGCACACTGCAAGGCGCTTCAGAACGGTTTGGCCGGCGCTTCAAAGTCACGCAGGTATGGGACCTGGAGGCCGCACGCTGCAAGTTTGGCAAGTATTTGAAGGTTGCTGTCAATGGTGCAGCACCCGACATTTCCCGCATTATCAAGGACTTTCCGCCCCGCAAAGAGATGACCGAGCAGGGCGAGCTGGTGCGCGGCCTGCCCGTGCGTTTGCTGCTCAAGCGGCAGGTGGACTTTGGTGATGTGGCAGCAGAAGTTGCGCTGGGCGAGCAGGCAAAGTTCTTTCCGACCGACGCTGCACTGGCCAGCTGGATGGCGCAGGCCGACAAGGGGTTAGCGCGGATTGTTTATGAGTGAGATGGCGCTGCTGCGATAGCGCCCCCTCAAGTCCTTGACTAAAAAAAACAGGCGATCCATGACACCCAGCACGCCCAATACTCACAAAGTCGGCATCACGTTAGCCGTCATCCAGCTTTTCTTCACCCTCACGTGGACGGTGTACGTCATCTTTTTGCCGCAACTGGCAGCGAAGGTGGGTTTGGCCAAAGGCATGGTGCTGGTGATTTTGATGATGGACCAGCTGATTTTTTTGGTGGCTGACACCGTCATGGGTGTGTTTGCAGACAAGTCGGCGCGGGTGTTTGGCAAGCTGGGGCGCTGGGTGGTGCTGCTGACACTGGCGTCTTGCGCGGCTTTTTTATTGCTGCCTTGGGTGGCTTCAACCGGCCCCGAGGCGCAGTGGCTGTTTTTGGCGCTGACGGTGGTGTGGTCTGTCACGTCGTCGGCTTTGCGTGCGCCGCCACTGGTGCTGCTGGGCAAATATGCGTCGTTGGCATCCATTCCGCGCTTGGCCAGTGTGTCCTTGGTCGGCTTGGGCATGGCCGGGGCGATGGCGCCTTACCTCACGGTGGCGCTGCGTGGGTTGGATCCGCGCTGGCCGTTTGCGTTGTCCAGCATGGCATTGGCACTGGCCACGTTTGGTATTTTGTGGGCGGAGCGTTCGTTAAAAAGCAGCAGCGCACCAGCGCCTGCTGCCCTGGCCGATGCAGCAAGCAGGCCGCCGATGTTGCCTTTTCTTGCAGCCATGGTGCTGCTGGGTTTGGGTTTTCAGATTCACTCTTCACTTAATTCAGCGCCGCAGTATTTAAGATTTGCAAAGCCTGCGGAACTGGAGTTTTTGCTGCCCGTTTTCTGGATTGGTTTCAGCCTGCTCATGCTGGCTGCCAGTCGATTGACTGCACGTTACGGCGGCTTGCTGGTGATGGGTATTGCGGGCTGTGGGGGCGCACTGGCGACTTATGCCGCCACTGCTGCAAGCACGCTTGAGCTGTTGGTGGCGGCACAATTTTTGGCGGGCGGCGCTTGGGGTGTTTTGATGATGAGCGCTTTTACCAGCGCGTTAGTGATAGGCCGTACCGGGCGCGAAGGCTTGGTCACAGGTGCGATGTTTTCATTGCTGGCGCTGGCGGCGTTTGTGCGTATCGCGCTGGTGTCCAGTCAGTTGAACAAAGACGCACAGTTTGCACCGCTGTTGCCGTGGCTGCCGCCTGTGACTTGGGCGCTAGCTGCACTGGTGCTGTTGGTCATGGCTTGGCAACTGCGCGCGGCCCACGCTGTCGCATCTGGCACAGCGGTCTAGCCAAACGCTAATTCGCACCTCTAGACTTTGGGTTTTTTATCAACTCTGGAACTCCACCATGATCACTTTGCACGGCTTTGCGGTTTCTAACTACTACAACAAGGTCAAGCTGGCTCTGCTTGAAAAGAACGTACCGTTTACCGAAGCAGCTGCTCACCCGATGAAGCTGACGCCCGATGACCTGGCCGCATCACCGCTGGGCAAAATCCCCTACATCACCACGCCGCAGGGGTCGCTGTGTGAAAGCCAGGCGATTGTGGACTACCTTGAGCTGGCTTACCCCCAGCCGCCGCTGTTGCCCGCCGACCCGTTTGCCGCTGCCAAGGTGCGTGAGCTGTCCACTTACATTGACCTGCATGTTGAGCTGGTGGCGCGTGAGCTGTACCGTCAGGCCTTTTTTGGTGGCACAGTCAGCGAGAGCGCCCAGGCGCGGGTGCGCACGCAGCTTGAGAAAAACATCGCTGCACTCAAGTCGCTCATCAGGTTTGCGCCGTACGCAGCAGGAGACTCTTTTACCCAGGCCGACTGTGCAGCTTTTGCCAGCCTGCCGCTGGTGGGCATGGCGACCAAGGCGATTTATGGTGAAGACCTGCTGCTGGCAGGCGGGGTGGACTACAAGGCCTACATCAAAATGATTGGCGAGCGGCCCAGCGCGCAAAAAGTGCTGGCAGAGCGCAAGGCAGCGACTGCCACGTAAGATTATTTGCTATATTTTCAGTAGCTGCTTGCGCCCGTATTTATTGGGATACAGGCCAAAAACATACCTGAATAAGGAGAACTCGCGTGGCGCTCGAATGGAAATACGATACAGCTGGCATGAACTGGGACGAACTCTCGGCCTTGTATCGGGTTGCACCGCTTGGGGACAAGAAGGCACCCTATCTGCAAAAGGTGTTCGCGAACAGCCTGTTCAAGTGCTTCGTGTACGACAACGCCAAGCTGGTTGGAGCCGGCAGGGCGTTGGCAGACGGTGCGGACTGTTCCTACATCTGCGACATCGCTGTCCTTCCCAGCCATCAGGGTACGGGCTTGGGCAAACAACTCGTCACTCACCTCATTGAGGTATCCCGCGGTCACAGGAAAATCATCCTCTACGCGGTGCCAGGCAAGGAAGCCTTCTACAAGAAGTTTGGCTTCATGCGCATGAAGACGGCCATGGCCATCTTTGAGAACCCGCAACAGCAGCTTGAGCATGGTTATCTCAGTGAAACCTAAGCCTTTGCTCCATCTCAGATTCCAATTAATTTACTTGTGCTATTAATTCAGGAGCTGCTTGAGCCCGTATTTATTTGGCTTAAGGCTTGTTTTACTTGTCATCCCGGACTCGATCCGGGATCCATGCCCTCTGCGATGCTTGCACAAATTCGGGTTCATGGATTGCGGATCAAGTCCGCAATGACGCCGCAGAACTACAGCCCAAGCGCTGCGTACACCCGCATAGCAGCATAGGCATCATTCGCGGCATAAATCATTTGCGCTTCAGTCAGCTGCGCATTCGCCCAGTTCGACGTGCTGGCTTTTTTTGACTTGATAAAGCGTTTGTTGAACAGCACCGCCACCGCGCCACGCACGCCCATGTCTTTGCGATAACCTTGTTCGCGAAAGACGGTGTTCAAGTCCAGCACGCCTTGCAGGTCAACACCCAGCTTGTAGGTGATGCGTTTTTTATCGTCGCCCAGGCCAAAACCTGCTTTGATGATGTGCGGCGCTTCTAACAGCACGCCAACTGCGCGGCGGCATTCAGCGTCTTCGAGTTGAAAAATCCAGGCCTTGTGCAGGGTAGACAGCTGCACGATATGCGGCCCGGTTGATGCTTCGTTTTTGGCAAAGGTGGGTTTTGACTCGGTGTCAAAGCCCAGCACCTTTTCACCTTGCAGGGCTTGCAGTGCGGCACTGGCTTGTTCGGCGGTCGACACCATTTGTATTTGATGCAAGTCAAGGCGGTCAAAGCTGTCGAGCAGGTTGATTTGCTCTTTGTCGGGGGTGTGGCGTTCAGTCATGTGTGTCGATTTTGCTTGAGTCAGAATACAGGCGTCGACGACTTAACTAATTTGATGAAAAATAACCGAACAACCATTGGCTTGGCAGGCCTGTCAGGTTTGGGTGGCCTGGTCTATTCGACTGACGTGGGCCGCATGTGCCCGGACTGCCGCCAGAGCGTTGCCAGTTGCATCTGCAAGGCGCAACCCATCCCCAAGAGCGATGGCGTGGTGCGCGTCAGTTTGCAAACCAAAGGCCGTGGCGGCAAAAGCGTCACGCTGGTCAAAGGTTTGCCGCTGGATGCTGCGGCGCTGGCCGTGCTGGGCAAGCAGTTGCGAAGCGCTTGCGGCTCGGGCGGGACTGTCAAAGACGGTGTGGTTGAAGTGCAGGGCGATCACGTGGCGACGGTGATGACGGCACTGCAAAAGCAGGGCTACAGCGTCAAGCGCGCAGGTGGCTAGATGTGTCTGTTATTTGCTGCTAAAAGCATAGCTGCTTGCGCCCGTCAATCGGCGCTTCTGGCGTGATTTGAAACGACTGGTAACAGGCTTGCAGGCCTGGCTGAGGCGTAATAATATGTATGCATTGAAATAAATCTAAAAATGGAGTCATCTTGAACACATCTGCCATTCTTTTTTTGTGCCTGGGGCTGCTGGCTGGTGCGGCTCTGGGTATTGGTTTTTATGTGTGGAATATCAAACACCAGGCCAATGCAAAAATGCGTTTGCCCAGTAAATGGTCGCTGACGGCAAGGGTCTTGATGACCAATGAGGAATACGAAGTCTTCAAATGGCTGGCAAGCGCTTTTCAAGACCATCTGGTGATGGTCAAGCTGCCCGTGCTGCGCTTTACCGTGCCAGTCAGCAAAGACGAGAACGGCGGCGGCGTGCGCTGGCAAGAGCTGTTGGGCGGCGTGTACTGCACCTTCACGGTGACAACATCTAACGGCAACGTGGTCGGCTGTGTCGATGTGCCGGGCAAGCGCGGGCTGAACAAAAGCAACCGCCAGCTCAAGGAATCACTGCTGTCTGATTGCCGCATCGCCTACACCGTGGTGCGCAGCGCCAAGCTGCCGCAGGTCAGTGCCATGCGGGCGGCATTTTTGGGGGAGATGCAGCTTGAGGACCAGGTCGAGGCCGAAGCCACGCGCGGCGGCGACAGCAGCTTTCATGCAGACCTGGACAGCTTTACCAAAGAAAAACGACTGGCAGCCAAGGCGGCGGCGCTGCAAGCGCTGAACAACAGTGACTCGGGTAAAGCTGCTCCTGCGCCGCAGGCAGCCGGATTTAACCCCGACGGGACAGGCGCTTTTGACGCCAGTAAATCGGGCAGATTTCGCAACCAGTGGGTTGACTCGTTTATCCAGTCCGACGAAAGCCGCCCGGCAAAATTGCACGAGGTTTAGCTTTTACGTTTTTGCTTTCAAAACCGCCAGGCGCAGCAAATCAAGCCGGTCGTTGCCAAAGTACATGTCGCTACCCACAAAAAAGCTGGGCACGCCAAATGCGCCGCGCGCAATGGCTTCGTCGGTGTTGGCTTTCAGCGCTTGCTTGATGTCTGGCTGAGCGATGCCTTGGGCAAACGCAGCAGCATCAATCCTTAAGCTTTGGCAAATGTCGGCCAGCACATCGTCTTGCGATATGTCCTGTTGCTGGGTGAAGTAAGCTGCAAAAGTGGCTTCTATAAATGCCAGCAAGTGTTGCTTTGACTCGGTGTTTTGTGCCACCCAGATGCAACCCCGCATGGCCTTGACGCTATTGACGGGAAACACTTTGGGCGGGAAAACTATTTTGATACCCGTTTGCCGTGCGCAGTCTTGCAGGTCTTTAAGCACATAGCGGTTGCGCGGCGAATTTGAATCTTCACGTGAGGCATACATACGCTGGTTAACGGTGTTGAAAATACCGCCCACCAATACGGGCCGCCAATAGATGTTGACTTTCAGGTCTGCGGCCATCGGCTGGATGTTGCGAAACGCCAGGTACGTCCAGGGGCTGGACACATCAAAGTAAAAATCAATCATTTTTATGTTCCCCTGCTTGGATGCTGCTTGACGTTTGGCCAAACAGGGCCTTGCGTGCGTCCTCGGTCAAAGCCGGTGCGCGCAACGCTTTGCCCACATCCAGCCCGCGTTTGACGGCTGGGCGCTCAAACAGCGCGTTGTACCAGCGCTCGACATGTGCAAATTTGGTCAAGTCAACCTGCTGCGCCTTGTGCGTGCGCACCCACGGGAAGATGGCCATGTCGGCAATTGAATAATCACTGCCCGCGACATAGGCTTGGGTAGCGCCCAATTGTGTGTTGAGCACGCCGTACAAACGGTCAACTTCCTTGCCGTAGCGGTCAATGGCATACGCAATTTTTTCAGGGGCGTAGAGCAAAAAATGCCCGTTCTGCCCCGCCATTGGCCCCAGCCCACCCATTTGCCACATCAGCCATTGCAGGGTTTGATAACGACCGCGTAAATCACTTGGTAAAAAACGCCCGGTTTTTTCAGCCAGGTATTGCAAGATCGCGCCGCTTTCAAACACCGCCACTGGCGCACCGCCGTCAGCAGGGGCGTGGTCCACGATGGCAGGCATGCGGTTGTTGGGGCTGATGGCTAAAAACTCTGGTGCAAACTGCTCACCCTTGCCAATGTTGACGGGCATGAAGTTGTACGGCAGGCCGCACTCTTCAAGCATGATGGAAATCTTCCAGCCGTTAGGCGTGGGCCAGTAGTACAGGTCGATCATTGTTTGGTCTCCGGCTATTGAATCGCGTCAACAGCATGTTAACGAAAGCGATCAGACCCTATTCAAGGTCTTCCATTGCCAGCAAGTGGTAGCGCTGACCGTATGAAAATGCAGCAGCTCGCGCAGACTGCATCACGCGCTCAGCCTCTTCATCAGAGTCCACCTTGACCATCAGCGCGCAGTGACCTTTGCGAGCCAGGTCAACATATTTGCGCACGGTGGCGCCTTCTGTGCCGACTGACGGCAGCACCACATCGGACTCACCCTCAACCTTGCCAATCTCGCGCAGGACGGTGGCCGCATTCAAAAACATGACGGACTCGCCAAGCTCTGTCGTGTTGCCAATTTCAATGCCAACACGCTCCGCCTGCATCGCATTGGGAAACATGATGAAGGCATAACCCTTGGGGTAAAACGTGCCGCCCATGCTCAGCATGTCGGGGTTCAGTTCAAATTTTTTCATAAAGTTGTGCTTCTCAAATCAAAATCTTATTCACGCATGGCTAAGCGTGACACCACATCAGCCAGCAGAGTTTTCTGATGTCAGCCGATACCGAATGTTTCGTGCTGGGTGGTAGGTAGGACATCTGGGAAAATAGCCGCATGACACTGCCTACCGTTCTTTCTGTAACTGCATCGCCCAACCCGTGGCGCGTGTCGGTTGCACCCATGATGGACTGGACCGACAGGCATTGCCGCACCTTTCACCGCCTGCTGAGCGCCAATGCACTGCTGTATACCGAGATGGTGACGACGGGCGCGCTGATTCATGGCGATGTGGCGCGGCATCTGGACTTCAACCTTGAGGAGCACCCGGTCGCCCTGCAACTGGGCGGTAGCGAGCCAGCTGATTTGGCGCACTGTGCCACGCTGGGAGAGCAGTGGGGCTACGACGAAATTAACCTGAACTGTGGTTGCCCCAGCGAACGTGTGCAGCGCGGCGCTTTTGGCGCATGCCTGATGGCCGAACCACAACTGGTGGCCGATTGTGTCAAGGCGATGGTGGACGTTGTCAGCGTACCCGTGACCGTCAAGCATAGGATTGGCATTGACAAGAACGAGAGCTATGACTTTGTGCGTGACTTTGTGGGAGCGGTGAGCCTGGCCGGTTGCAACACCTTCATCGTGCATGCCAGAGCCGCTTGGCTGAAGGGCCTGAGCCCGAAAGAAAACCGAGAAGTACCGCCGCTGCGCTATGCGCTGGTACACCGGCTGAAACAAGACTTTCCGCATTTGACGATTGCCATCAATGGCGGTATCACCACGAACGCGCAGATCACCGAGCAATTGCAGCAACTCGACGGCGTGATGGTCGGGCGTGAGGCGTATCACAACCCGTGGTTGATGGCATCTTGGGATGCTGATTTTTTCGGCGCAGCGCCATCAAGCTTGAGCCGTGAAACAGTTGAAGCGCAGATGTGCGACTACATGGCGCGCGAATTGGCTGAACATGGCACGCCCCACTCAGCGATTGCCCGCCATATGCTGGGTTTGCGCCACGGCTTGCCCGGCAGCCGTCGCTGGCGGCAGGTGTGGAGCGACCACAGATTGAAAGGCTTGCCGCCGCATGAGGTGATGGCGCTGGCGCATCAGCCGCTGCAAGAGGCCGTTTTGGCAGAAGTTGCCTGAAAGTGTCTTTAAAACACTAATAAAGGCTATTTTTACAAGCATTTTTGGCCTGCAGACCAATGAATACGTGCGTAAGCAGCTACTAAAAAAATAGCAATTTCAAACCGCTGCCGTCAGCCCGTTGGCAAAATGGGTGCGCATGCAGTGCGCTGCCTGCCCGGCCTGGCGTGCTGCAATCGCCTGCATGATGGCGCGGTGTTCGGCCAGCGACTCTTCAATCCGCCCTGATTTGAGCAGGGAGTTGTGGCGGTTCAGCTTCATCACCTTGCGCAGGTCGGCCACCATCTGGTCGCGCCAGCGGTTGTTGGCAATTTCCAGCAGGCGCATGTGAAAGGCTTCGTTGATCTCAAAAAAGCGTTCGCGATTTTTGGTGGCTTTTTCCAGGCTGTCATGCAGGCCTTGCAGGTCTTTGAGTTGTGCATCTGTTGCCGTGGCGGCCACCACGCTGGCGGCGTCGGCCTCCAGCAAACTCAGCAGGTGATACACGTCGCGCAAGTCCTTTTCATTGACTTCCGTGACATACGCGCCACGCCGCACCTTCATCGTCACCAGGCCTTCAGTGGCCAGCACCTTAAGCGCTTCACGCAGGGGCGTGCGGCTGATGCCGTATTCTTCAGCCAGTTTCAGCTCGTCAATCCAGTCGCCGGGCGGCAGCTCGCGGCTAAAGATACGCTGGCGCAGCAGCTCGGCGACTTCTTCATACAGCGCACGCTGCTTGAGGTTTTGGGGCAAAGTAGGAGCGTTCATGACAGCTAAAGTTTACACGAAACTTAATTCTGAATTTATAATTACAAATCTCAAAGCTTGGTAAGATACAAGACTATGACCACGCCATTCAAACCTTCAAGCCTCGCCGATTGGGAAAAAGCCGCCGCCAAGTCTGCACCCGGAGGCGATGTGAATGCTTTGAACTGGCACACGCCAGACGGCATCACCGTCAAACCGCTGTATACGGCTGAAGACACCCAAAATCTGCCTCACACCCACACGCTGCCAGGCTTTGAGCCCTTCATTCGTGGCCCGCAGGCCACCATGTACGCGGTTCGCCCGTGGACGATTCGCCAGTACGCCGGTTTTTCAACCGCTGAAGAGTCCAACGCTTTTTACCGTAAGGCTCTGGCTGCTGGCGGGCAGGGCGTGTCTGTGGCGTTTGACCTGGCCACACACCGGGGCTACGACAGCGACCATCCGCGTGTAACAGGTGACGTGGGCAAGGCTGGTGTGGCGATTGATTCGGTCGAGGACATGAAGATTCTGTTCAACCAGATCCCGCTCGACAAGGTCAGCGTCAGCATGACCATGAACGGCGCGGTGCTGCCGGTGCTGGCGGGCTACGTGGTGGCTGCTGAAGAGCAGGGTGTGGCGCAGGCCGATTTGAGCGGCACGATTCAGAACGACATCCTCAAAGAGTTCATGGTGCGCAACACCTACATTTACCCGCCTGCGCCCAGCATTCGCATCATTGGCGACATCATTGAATACACGGCCAAACACATGCCCAAGTTCAATTCGATTTCGATTTCGGGCTACCACATGCAGGAGGCCGGAGCCAACCAGGCGCTCGAATTGGCCTTCACGCTGGCCGACGGCAAAGAGTATGTGAAGACGGCGATTGGCAAGGGCCTGGACGTGGACGGATTTGCCGGACGACTCAGTTTTTTCTGGGCGATTGGCATGAATTTCTATCTGGAAATCGCCAAAATGCGCGCGGCCCGATTGCTGTGGTGCCGCATCATGAAGGGCTTTGATGCCAAGTCACCCAAGAGCCTGATGCTGCGCACCCACTGCCAGACCAGCGGCTGGAGCCTGACCGAGCAAGACCCGTACAACAACATTGTGCGCACCACCATCGAAGGCATGGCGGCGGTGTTTGGCGGCACGCAAAGCCTGCACACCAACAGCTTTGACGAAGCGATTGCGTTGCCAACCGAGTTCAGCTCGCGCATCGCGCGCAACACGCAGCTCATCATTCAGGAAGAAACGCACATTGGCGCAGTAGTGGACCCCTGGGCCGGCAGCTACATGATGGAAAAGCTGACGCAAGACATGGCGGATGCGGCCTGGAAAATCATTGAAGAAGTCGAAGCGATGGGCGGCATGACCAAGGCGGTTGACAGCGGCTGGGCCAAGCTGAAAATTGAAGCGGCGGCGGCTGAAAAGCAGGCGCGGATTGACAGCGGCAAAGACGTGATTGTGGGCGTGAACAAGTACAAACTGAAGACTGAAGACCCGATTGAAACCCGCGACATTGACAATGTGGCGGTGCGTGACGGGCAGATCACCAGGCTCAAGGAAATCAAGTCAAAACGTGATTCAGGCCAAGTAATACGGGCGCTAGCAGCTATTAAAAGTGCAGCAGAAGACAACGAAGGAAACTTGCTTGAGTTGTCCATTCAAGCCGTGCGCGCACGCGCCACGGTCGGTGAAATCAGCGACGCGCTGGAGGCCGTGTATGGCCGCCACCGCGCCGATACACAAAAGGTGACCGGTGTGTACGCTGCCGCTTATGACTCTGCCGAGGGCTGGGAACAGCTCAAAAAAGAAATCACTGAATTTGCAGAAAAAGAAGGCCGTCGCCCGCGCGTGATGATTTCAAAACTAGGCCAGGACGGCCACGACCGGGGTGCCAAGGTGGTAGCCACCGCGTTTGCTGATTTGGGTTTTGACGTGGACATGGGGCCGCTTTTTCAAACCCCCGAAGAATGCGCCCGCCAGGCGATTGAAAACGACGTGCATGCGGTGGGTGTGTCAACGTTGGCCGCTGGCCACAAAACGCTGGTACCCGGCATCATTGCTGAGCTCAAAAAGCAGGGCGCAGACGACATCATCGTTTTCGTCGGCGGCGTGATTCCCCGGCCGGACTACGAGATGCTTTACGAGGCAGGTGTCAAGGGCATTTACGGGCCAGGTACGCCGATTGTTGCCAGTGCCAAGGATGTGCTGGAGCAGATTCGCAAGGCGCTTGCAGCTTAATTTGTAATTTGTGTGTTGTAATACAAACTATTAATTCACGTCCCGGAGCTTTCACCATGACAGCAGCGATATCCGTTCGTATTCCTCCCGAAATTGAGCAGCGCCTAGAGCATGAAGTGGCTCGCTTAAGTACCACCAAGTCCAGGTATGTGCAAGATTTACTCAGGCAAGCTCTTGCGCCTAAAGACCCGATTGCCTTGCTTATGCAGATACGCAAGGACTACGGCATATCGCCTAAAAAGGGCATACCGCAGACTGATAAATCCAGCCGCAGCAAGGAACTGGCAAGGCAAGCTGTTGCACGCAAATACAACCGCCCGCTACTTAGCGACGATCAATCTTTATGAGCCGCGTTTTACTTGATGCCAGTGTGATGGTGGCGCTGTTTGACGATGACGATGTACATCACAACAGCAATGTGATCAAGCTGCAGAGGTGCTACGCGCAAGGTTTGAGTCTGCAGACCACTTGGCCCTGCGTGACCGAGGCAAGCTATATGTTGTCACCGCACAATCACTTCGGTCTGCTCACATGGCTGGCTCAGGGTGCTTGCGATGTGGCGGCGTTTGAGGTGTCAGATATGCCCCAAATGATGACCTGGATGCAAACCTACAGCGAGCCTAAAAAAACACTGATGGACTTCGCTGATGCCTCCCTGATGTGGCTTGCCATGCAGCGGCAAGTGCGCAAAATCTTGACGGAAGACACACGGGATTTCTTTCGCTATCGCTTGCCTGACGGGCAGGCGTTTGAGATTTTGTGAGGTGATGAATTGAATCAGACTACTGATCAAATGAATCGAAGCGTTGAGGCTAGCGAACTAGATGGGAATCAACCAGTTTTCGAAGAGTTCAACCCTGAGAATATTTTGCAAGTCGTACCGCTCTACATGGGGGTATTCAATTCACCTCCGTGGAATGATGGATGGAGCGAGTCAGCAGCGTCCGAACGAATGACGTCTTTTGCAAAATATCCTGAGTTTTTTGGCTTGAAGTTGTCGGTGGACGGCATTGCAATTGGCTTTGCACTGGGTTGGGCAGAACGGTGGGTTGATGCCTGGAAATTTCATCTTTATGAGATGTGCATATCGCCAGACAGGCAGGGTAAGGGGTACGGTCGCATTTTGCTTTCCGAACTTGAAAGACAAACGCGCGAAAAAGGCTACATGGCGATATTTCTACAAACCGGCGCTAAAGTGCCTGCTCGTAAATTTTATGAAGCGTGTGGCTATCGCGACCATGGTTTAGTCATCATGGGAAAGCGTTATGCCGACTGACTTGTCACAGTCCGTGGTAACTTTGTCGGGTGCGCTTCAACGCCGAGCCATCGCCAAAGCCATCACCCTGCTCGAATCAACTCGCGCAGACCACCGCACCCAAGCAGACGAACTGCTCACAGCCTTGCTCCCTCACACAGGCAAGTCCTTTCGCCTGGGCATCAGCGGCGTACCCGGCGTGGGCAAATCCACCTTCATTGAAGTGCTGGGTCTGCACCTTATCAAACAAGGCCACCGCGTGGCGGTGCTGACGATTGACCCGTCGTCTACCGTTTCGGGTGGCTCGATATTGGGTGACAAAACGCGGATGGAAATGCTGTCAGTGAACGAGATGGCTTACATCCGCCCCAGCCCATCCAGCGGTACGCTGGGCGGTGTCGCTGAAAAAACCCGTGAGGCTATGCTGGTCTGCGAGGCTGCCGGCTACGACGTGGTGATGGTTGAAACCGTAGGTGTGGGCCAAAGCGAAACCACCGTGGCCAACATGACCGACATGTTTGTATTGATGCAACTGCCCAATGCGGGCGATGATTTGCAGGCGATCAAAAAAGGCGTGATGGAGCTGGCCGACCTGGTTGTCATCAACAAGGCAGATATTGATGCCATTGCCGCGCAGCGCGCGCAACTGCAAATCACATCCGCCATGCAGTTGCTCGGCATGTTTGCCGGTTATGTCGAAAGCAACTGGCACCCTAAAGCGATTCAGCTCAGTGCTTTGAAAGGCGAGGGCGTCGAAGCCTTTTGGGCTGAGGTGCAGGACTTCAAGGCACGACAAACCGCCAACGGTAAGCTGGCCGCGCGCAGGCGGCAGCAGTCACTGAGCTGGATGTGGGAGCGGATTGATGCAGGGCTGAAACTGGCCTTCAAACAAAACCCGGCAGTCAGCCGACTGTTGCCAGAGTTACTGGCTCAAGTCGCCAGCGGGCAGCTTCCAGCCTCTACAGCAGCACGAAATCTGCTTGTAGCCCAATCAAATCGGGCGTAAGCAGCTCCTGAATATATAGCAAATTAATCAACTGAAGTTAAACTATGCAAGACATCCTTGAAAAACTGGAACAAAAACGCGCCGCCGCCCGACTGGGCGGTGGCCAAAAGCGCATTGACGCGCAACACGGCAAAGGCAAGCTCACGGCGCGTGAGCGGCTGGAGTTGCTGCTTGACGAAGGCACGTTTGAAGAATGGGACATGTTTGTCGAGCACCGCTGCACAGACTTCGGCATGGCAGACAACCGCCCGCCGGGCGACGGTGTGGTCACGGGCTACGGCATGATCAATGGCCGCCTGGTGTTTGTCTTTAGCCAGGACTTCACGGTGTTTGGCGGTGCATTGAGTGAAGCGCATGCCGAAAAAATCTGCAAAGTGATGGACCAGGCCATGAAGGTCGGCGCGCCAGTGATTGGCTTGAACGATTCGGGTGGTGCGCGCATTCAGGAAGGTGTGGCGTCGCTCGGTGGTTATGCCGATATTTTTCAGAAGAACATGCTCGCTAGCGGCGTGATTCCGCAGATCAGCATGATCATGGGGCCGAGTGCAGGCGGCGCGGTTTACAGCCCGGCGATCACTGACTTTATTTTCATGGTCAAAGACTCGTCATACATGTTTGTGACAGGTCCCGAGGTCGTCAAAACCGTGACGCACGAGAGCGTGACGGCTGAAGAATTGGGCGGTGCGATTACCCACACCACCAAAAGCGGCGTGGCCGATCTGGCTTTTGAAAACGACGTAGAAGCGCTGCTGATGCTGCGCCGCCTGTACAACTACCTGCCACTGAACAATCGCGAAAAAGCGCCCATCCGCCCTAGTGCCGACCCGGCCACGCGCATGGACATGAGTCTGGACACGCTGGTGCCCGAGAACCCTAACAAGCCGTACGACATGAAGGAGCTGATTGCCAAGACGGTTGACGATGGCGACTTTTTTGAGATTCAACCTGAGTACGCGAAAAATATCATCATCGGTTTTGCGCGAATGGAAGGCCAGACCATTGGCATCGTCGCCAACCAGCCGCTGGTGCTGGCGGGTTGCCTGGACATCAAATCGTCGATCAAGGCGGCGCGTTTTGTGCGGTTTTGCGATGCGTTCAACATCCCTGTCATCACGTTTGTCGATGTGCCGGGTTTTATGCCGGGCACGAGCCAGGAGTACGGCGGCATCATCAAGCACGGGGCAAAACTGCTTTATGCCTACGCAGAATGCACCGTGCCCAAAATCACAGTCATCACGCGCAAGGCCTATGGCGGTGCCTATGACGTGATGGCATCCAAGCACCTGCGCGGCGACGTCAACTTTGCCTGGCCGAATGCCGAAATCGCTGTGATGGGTGCCAAGGGCGCGGTGGAAATTATTTTCCGTGAAGACAAGGGTGACCCGGTCAAACTGGCGGCGCGTGAGGCGGAATACAAAGCGCAGTTTGCCAACCCGTTCATTGCGGGTGCGCGTGGGTTTATTGACGATGTGATCTTGCCGCATGAAACGCGCAAACGCATCTGCCGGTCACTGGTGATGCTGCGCGACAAGAAGCTTGAGAACCCTTGGCGCAAGCATGGGAATATTCCGCTGTGAATGCTTTTAGCTTGTGTCCTGCGTTTTCGAGCGGGCTGGCTGCGCGTTTTGCTACGTGTCCCCCGCGCTTCGCGCTCCTCCTTGACCTCCGCAAAACGCACAGCCAACCCGCTCTGTTGGCGGTTGTTCTGCGCTATCAAATTAAAACCTCCTTTCTAGCAACGGGCATGGCGTGTCTGCT
>JBASFP010000056.1:0-15592 GCA_049653085.1 Polaromonas sp. | reverse complement strand
CTCCTTGACCTCCGCAAAACACTCGGGCACACCGCTCTTTGGGCTATTTCCCAGCTTGCAAAAAACCAAGTCTAGCAAGGGGTACGGTGCGTCTCCCGCAGCGAGGTCAAGGAGGAGCGCGAAGCGCGGGGGACACGAGCGGAGGGGGATGCACCGTACCCGTTGCGGGTTCAACAGCTCAGAGCGGCTCTGTTACTTGACAAGCACCAGCGCCAGTGCTGGCCAAAAAGTCACCAGCATCAGCACTACAACCATCATGGCGACAAAAGGTGCAATCGCGCGCGAAAGTTCGCCGAGTTTGACATTGCCTATCGCCATGCCGACGAAAAGACAGTAGCCGATGGGCGGCATGGCCATGCCAATGGCGACGTTGGTCACAATCATTGCACCGAAGTGGATGGGGTCGACACCAAACTGGTTGGCGATGCTGATCAGCATAGGCCCCATGATCACCATGATGGCGATCTCGTCCATGACCGCGGCCAATACGAAGAAACCAAAGTTGAGTGCGAGCAAAATGCTCCAGCGGCTGTCAAAGTGCGTGGCCAGCCAGGTCGCCAGTTTTGGCGCGAGTTGTTCTTGTGCGATGAGGAAGCCAAAGCCGTTGGACACAGCCACAATGGCCATGACCACTGCGCTAACCGACATTGCGCGGGTGACGATGCCGGGCAAGTCGCGCCATTTCAGTGTGCGGTCGATGACCAAACCGACAATCAACGCATAGACGCACACCACCACTGCCGCTTCGGTGGGTGTGAAAGCGCCGCCGTAAATACCACCCAGTACGACAGCCGGAGCCAGCAACGCCCAGATACCTTCGCGCAGCGCAATGCGTCGTTCAGCCCAGCTGGCACGTGCAGGGCGTTCGCGAGGCTCGCGCACGGCCTTCATGACGATCAAAACCACCATGCCCGCAGCCATCATCAGGCCAGGCACGATGCCAGACAAGAAAAGCTTGCTGATGGACTGCTCGGCAATCACGCCCCAGATGACGAAGGCAATTGATGGCGGTATGAGCGGCGCTAACACGCCTGCACTGACTGCCAGTGCAGTCGCGTAGGCTCGACTGTAGCCCCGTGCAGCCATCGCCGGGATCATGACAGCGCCTATGGCTGCTGTAGTCGCTGGAGCAGAGCCGCTAACGGCCGAGAATACCAACGCCGCGACCACCACCACCAGTCCTAGCCCACCGGGTAAATGTTGCACAAATACCTCAGATACACGCACGAGGCGCTGCGACAAGCCACCAGCGAGCATGAGCTCACCCGCGAGCATGAAAAACGGAATGGCCAGTAGGCTAAAGCTCTGAGTCCCTGCGATAAGCGTTTGCGGCAACAGCATGGGTTCGATTCCGACGGAAAGTAAGACCGCAATCACGCTGAGTGCAATCGCGAATGCGAAAGGCATACCCAGTAGAACCAGCACGCCAAATCCGGCAGTCAGAATCCAAGCTGTGATCGACATCGTGGCTACCTTATGCTTGGGCGGTGGTTGGTTCGCCTTGCTTGGGCGGTACGCTCAGCAGAACGTGCTCCAGCGCAAAAACGGCAATCAGCACGCCTCCTACTGGCGCACAGGCATAGAGCCACGCCGTAGGGTAGCCGATGGCTGCGGAGGTGGCACCTAATGCATCGTGAACGTAGCGAATGCCTGACCACGCCACAAAGCAGCCCACCCCTGCTATCGCCAAACCGACCAGCTTGTCCAATAAATGTGCCAGTCTTGTTGGGAGGCGGCTTGCCAACAGATCCATGCGTACATGCACGGCATCGCGTACACCCATCGCAATCGCCAACATGGTTGACCAACTAAAGCAAAACAGTGCCAATTCTTCGCTCCAGCTCAGCGCTTGACCGAAGACATAACGCATAAACACCTGTAGCGCTAGAGCCCCTAGCATCACGCCGATCAATGCCACGATCAAGGCTTGCACGCCTCGCGAAAGCTGCGAGAGCACAACGCGCAGGCCGTTGTTAGGATTGGGCTGAACGCCTGCTGGCTGAGTCATCACTTGGCAGCAGCCAAAGCCTTGTCTAGCAAAGCTGCGTTTTCACCTTGGCGGAACTTGTCATATACCGGTTTCACGCTGGTGCGAAAGGGTGTCACATCGGATACCCGGTTGATCTTCATGCCATGACCTTGCAATGCGGTCAGTGTCTTGCCTGCGTCGGCTGCAGCGACTTGCCGCTGCACAGCCACGGCGCTGGTCGCTGAGTCCTGCACTATTTTTCGCAAGTCAGGCGGCAGTTTGTCGAGTGTGCGTTTGCTGATGACAAGACCGATAGCTGAATATGTGTGATTGGTCAGCGAGAGAAACTTGGTGACTTCATAGTATTTACTAGCCTCAATCACTGCTAGCGGGATTTCAAGGCCATCGATGGTGCCTTGCTGCACGGCAGTGAACGTCTCACCCCAAGCCATTGGCACGGCAGCGCCGCCCAGGCTGTTGAACATGTCAATAAAAACGGGGTTCTGCATCACTCGGTATTTCACGCCTTGTACATCAGCCGGGGCGCTGACTGGGCGCTTGTTGTTGATCATGTTTCGGAAGCCGCCCTCCATGAAGCCCAGCAAAACGATACCTTTGGCATCCAATTTTTTACCCAGTTCCTTGCCGAGGTCTGCGTCAAGTGCCTTGTGTGCTTGCAATTCGGTGGCATACAAAAAGGGCAGGTCGTTCACGCTGAAGGCGGGCTCAACCTGAGCGATGACAGCATTAGTGATGATGCCTGCATCCACAGTACCAAAGCGCATACCTTCAAGCATTTGGCGTTCGTCGCCAAGAGCTCGGTTAGGAAACAGCTGCACTTGGATGCGGCCTGAGCTGTTGCGTTCGACAGCGTTCTTGAAGGCACGCGCCCCGACGGCGTAAGGGTCTTGGGCGCCATCGGTGGTAGTCCAGCCCAGCTTGATGACAGCAGGATTTTGCGCCTGTGCAGCAAAAGGCAGACTCAGGCAAGCGGCGGTGGCAAGTGCAAGCAACGCGGAAAGTTTAAATCGACGGTTCATGGTTGTCTCCTATGGATGTTGTGAGAAATCGAAAATGATGGGTAAGATTTTTTATATTCCGGTCAGTCTGACCAATACAGCCGTGTCGGGTTATCAACCAGCACATGCTGTAACTCTGCGTAGCTGCAAATGTTGATCAACGCTTGTATCAGGTCGCCGTCGTCCACCATGGGCGATGCGATGGCAGGGTGTGGCCAGTCGCTGCCCCAGACCAATTGGGCAGGGTTGGCGCGTAGCAGCGCCTCTACCAGCGGCACGGTGTCTGTGAAATCTTTGCGCTGGTTCGTCAGCCGATATAGCCCCGAGAGCTTGACCCACGCACGACCTTCGCGCACCAGTGCCAGCAGGTTGTTAAAGCCGGCGCTGCCTAATGCGTGCGCTGCAGGTGTATGGCCGCAGTGGTCAACGACCAAAGGCACGCCCAAGTTGGCCAAGTCAATCACTTGACGCGGGTCGCGGGACACATCCGTCAATACTTGAAGATGCCAGCCAAAGGCTCGCACACTATCGACGATTTGCGCAAGCGCATCAGGCGACACGCCACCGTCAAAAAGTGCGTTCCAGCGCGTGCCACGCGCACCCAAGCCGTGCCAGCGCTCGATGTCTGCCGCTGGTGTTTCAGGATAAACCACCGCAACACCGCGCAGCCAGCCAGCGCATCGTTGAAGCCAGTATTCAAAACTGGTGTGGTCGCGTCCATACACACTTGGGTGAACCAATATGGCACGTTCTATTCCCAGCGTATCGGCCATTTCGCGGTAGGCTGCTAGCGGTGCGGGAGTTGGGGTGTAGCTCCTGGGCTCAGAAAAGGGGAAGGGAACACCTTCAGCACTGGTCGGCTCAAAGAAATGAAAGTGACAGTCGCAAGCGCCGTAGGGCAGCGGACGACTCGGGGGTGTGATCTCAGTGCGAAACGGCAAATACCCGGTTGACTGGTCAGCTGTGATGTTTCTGGGTTGGCTCAGTAGCATGTGGCTACGTTAGTATTTATCTGGATGGTTAAAAAGAACCAGAATCGGATATCGTCTAAGGCCAGAATACTGCGCTAACTAGGAAATCTAACATGGCTCGACAAAGTTCCGGTGCGTTGCTGCCGGGTTTGAACCTAACGCTCGGTGGACGAATTCCAATCACACGCGAGTTGTTTCAAGAACTGCGCAAGGTCGTCATCTCGGGGCGCTTAAAGCCAGGCACACGTATGCCGGCCACACGCAATCTTGCCATCGAGCTGGGGGTGTCGCGCACAACCGTGGCGCAGGCTTATGAGCAGCTCAAGTCGGAGGGGTATCTCCTCGGGCGCGAGAAGTCAGGGACATTTATTCCAGAAGTATTGCCTGATGCACGCGATGCCTTGGCAGTGCATCAACCGAAAACCGAGATAGCTTCTGGCGCTGGGCCACCGGTACTGGCCCTTCGTATGTCGGGCACCCATCCGGTGCGACCAGAGCGAGGCGTACTCGCGCAACCTTTTCATCCTGGTATTCCAGATATTGCCGCTTTTCCTGCGCAACTGTATGTACGCATCCAGCGACAGGTTTCTTTAAGCGTTATTCGTACGGGCGCGGCGCGTTGCCCAGCAGAGGGTACACCCGCGCTGCGCAAGCAGATTGCAGCCTACCTTGGCGCAAGCCGTGGCGTGGTGTGTGATCCATCACAGGTGTTCATCATTTCTGGCACTCACCACGCGCTGCATTTGATTTTGCTTGGCCTGTCGAATCCGGGCGACGGAGCATGGACGGAGAACCCTGGCTATCCTGGTGCGCGCAAATCGTTCGGACTCTTCGGACTGCGAACAACGGCAGTGCCGGTAGATGCCGAAGGAATAGTCGTCGCAGAAGGGCGCAAGCGCGACGACCTAGCGCGCTTCGCCTATGTCACCCCAGCGCGGCAAGCCCCTCTTGGACACACGATGAGCCTGAGCCGTCGGTTCGAACTCATCCGTTGGGCGCGTGAGCGGGATGCCTTGATTTTGGAAGACGACTACGATGGCGAATACCGCTTTGGCGGCGCACCTGCACCGTCATTGCAGAGCCTTGACCCTGACGGGCGAGTTCTCTACTTTGGCACTTTTAGCAAAACCCTGCTGCCTTCGTTGGGTGTCGGTTACCTGGTGGTGCCCAAACGGTATGTCGAGGTGTTTTCACGTCTCATTGACCTTGTAGGCAGACCCCCCAATTTGGCAACCCAGCTCACAGTCGCAAAGCTGATTGAATCGGGTGCTTTTGAGTCGCACGTACGCATTATGCGAACGCATTACCGAAAACGACAAGACGCGCTTCAGCACGCTTTGAGCAAAGCACTTGATGGTTTGGTCAATGTTGAGGTGTTGAATGCCGGCTTGCACCTCATCGGCTGGCTACCTCCCGAACTTGACGACAGGCGCGTGGCAGAAAACGCGTGGCGGCGCGGCTTGCTGCCAAGGCCGCTGTCTGATTTTGTTGTCGAAGGACGCTTTGCGCCAGCACTGATGCTGGGTTTTTCTAACCTGCCCGACGAACGCATCCCCGCCGCAGTTCAAGCGCTACGACTGGCGATTCTTGACAACTGATGTCATGCCAGCGCATTCCCACACGAAAACCCACTAGCCCAAGCACACTGAAAGTTATTGCCGCCCAGCCTGAATCGCCTGCCGCTCAATCGCACTGGCACTCGCAATCCAGCCTTTTTATTCTAAAAACATCAAGAAAGCCCGGATGCTGATTTTTTGGCAAGGCTCTGGCGGGAAAAGGCTAGCCTTGGCAGCGAGCGGTGTGCCCGAGCGTTTTGCTACGTGTCCCCCGCGCCTTTGGCGCTCCTCCTTGACCTCCGCAAAACACTCAGGCACACCGCTCTTAGGGCTATTTCGAGGTTTTTACTGACGCAGCACCCATGTCCAGCAACGGGCATGGCGTGTCTGCCGCAGCGAGGTCAAGGAGGAGACCCCAACGGGGGCGGGGGACACGAGCGTAGGTAGATGCGTCGTGGCCGTTGCGGGTTATACAAGCGAATTCCCACAAGCAAACCCGCTAGCCCAGGCCCATTGAAAGTTGTACCCGCCCAGCCAGCCCGTGACATCCACCACTTCCCCAATGAAATACAGCCCAGGTTGTTTGGATTCCATGGTTTGGGACGATAAATCTCGCGTATCGACGCCGCCAGCGGTGACTTCGGCTTTTTTGTAGCCTTCGCTGCCGTTGGGTGTGATTTGCCAGTCAGACAGGCGCTCAGCTAATCCGCTCAGGGCTTTGTCCGTGGCGTCGCAAATCGGGCGCTGCAACGTCGCGTCTGTGCTGGCCCAGGCGTCTGCCAGGCGGCTGGGGACGACGCTGGCGAGTTCATTGGCGATGAGCTTTTTGGAGTTGGCTTTGGCTTTTAAGAGCGTTTGATTTAAATCCTGACCGGGTGCCAAGTTAACCCGCAGGCTCTGGCCTTCACGCCAAAAACTGGATATTTGCAGCACCGCCGGGCCGCTCAGGCCTTTGTGGGTAAACAGCAGGTCTTCGGCAAACACGGTGGCCTTTTTGCGCTGTTTGGGTGTGGCGTCGAGAGCGCCCGTTTCAATTTGCACCGGCAAGGCCAAACCGGCCAGTTGCGCAAACGGCAGCCAGGCATCACCGTCAAACGTCAGCGGCACCAGGGCGGCTCGGGGCTCGACCATGCGCAGCCCAAACTGCTGGGCGATGCGGTAGCCAAAATCTGTTGCGCCGATCTTGGGGATGGATAAACCGCCTGTGGCAATGACGAGTTGCGGGGTTTCAATGATTCCCCGGTCAGTATCAATTTGATAGCTGCTTGCGCCCGTAGTTATTGGGCTAGAGCCTAAAACCGTTATATTTTTAACACTGCATGGCTGCCAGCGCTCAACTTTGCCATCTGCGCACTCCGCCAGCAACAGGTTGATGATGTCTTCAGCCGAGCGGTCACAAAACAGCTGGCCTTTGTGCTTTTCATGAAAGGGCACGCCGTGCTTTTGCAGCAG
Source organism: Polaromonas sp. (assembly GCA_049653085.1). Classification (GTDB taxonomy): domain Bacteria; phylum Pseudomonadota; class Gammaproteobacteria; order Burkholderiales; family Burkholderiaceae_C; genus Polaromonas. The sequence goes on along the minus strand of JBASFP010000056.1, from coordinate 8,625 downwards.
GGCAATGAAGTCTTGCGGCGAGTAGCCTGCCAGCGCTGAGCGGCAAAAGTGCGGGTTGTCGCTTAAAAAGTTGGCAGGCGAGACGTCGCGATTGGTGAAGTTGCAGCGCCCGCCGCCTGAAATGCGGATCTTTTCGGCGACTTTCTCGCTGTGGTCAATCACCAGCACCTTCAGCCCGCGCTGGCCCGCGATGGCTGCGCAAAACAGGCCTGCAGCGCCTGTACCTATCACTACAGCGTCAAAATAATGTGTCAAATATGCCTCTAGACCAATGAAATTGGGCGCAAGTAGCTATTAAATAAATAGCTATGACTGACCCAAATGAAACCCTATTTTAAGTGCTGTGTTGACCGCTGATGTAACCTCAAACCATGACCACCGACCTAGACCCCGCCGACATCTCCCGCATCATTGAAATGGCCTGGGAAGACCGCACCACCTTTGAGGCGATTGAGTTGCAGTTTGGGTTGAACGAGTCAGCGGTGATTGCGCTGATGCGCTTCGAGATGAAGGCGTCGTCGTTCCGCATGTGGCGCAAGCGGATGGCCGGGCGGGTGACCAAGCACGCGGCATTGCGGCCTGCCGAGATGAACGACGGCGGACCGCATATTGCCCGGCACAGAATTCCCCAGCGCTAAGCTTGCTTTTGCAGAGTTACGGGGGCGCTGGCCACTGCCGCCAAACCTTGCAACACATCACCCACCACAATCACGCTCGGGCTTTGCAGGCCTTCGTTTTCAATCGTGGCGCGCAGGCTGCCTAGCGTGGCAACGGCGTGGCGCTGCGTTGGCAGACTGGCGTTTTGAATGATGGCGACGGGCGTGCTGGCGGCCAAACCTTCTAACAGCTCGTTTTGAATTTGCAGCGAGCCTGTGACACCCATGTAAATCACCAGCGTTAGCTTGGCCTGCGCAGCGGTGGATGCCAGCAGCGCCCAGTCGGTACCTGCATCGCCCGGCTTGGCGTGGCCAGTGACAAACACCACGCCGTGGGCGTGGTCGCGGTGGGTCAGGGGGACGTTCAGTGATGTCAGCGCGGCCAGGCCCGACGTGATGCCGTTGATGACGGTGACGTCAATACCCGCCGCCTGCAGCGCTTCAATTTCTTCACCACCCCGGCCAAAAATAAACGGGTCACCGCCCTTGAGCCGCACCACGTTGTCGCCTTCTTTGACGGCCATCACCATCAGCTTTTCAATAAACGCTTGCGGTGTGGATTTGCAGCCGCCGCGCTTGCCGACGTACACGATGCGTGCGCTGGGCTGGGCGAATGCCACGATGTCTGGGTTGACCAGGTCGTCAACGAACAGCACAGTGGCGGTTTGAATCGCTTTGAGCGCCTTGAGCGTGAGCAGCTCTGGGTCTCCGGGGCCCGCGCCGACTAAAGTGCATTTGCCTGTATGGATGTTGTTGTTCATAGTTGTTTGACCAGACGCAAGATGTGTTCCACCTGCATGGCAATGGATGCTGGCACGGCATGCTGGCCAGCCATCACAGATTGAATATAGGCTGCCGTGCTGGCGGCATCGGTGGTTTTGGGCAGGTCGGGCAGGTCTTTTAGCGTACCGGCTTGCGCTTCTTGCAGCAGTTGCCGCTGGCCGTTGATGAAGGCTTCCATCTGTGGCACGCGGCGCGCATCAGCCACCACTTCGCCTTCGGTGCCGCGCAGCAGCATGGCGTTGGTATGGGTCAGCTCAAAAGTCTGCGCCATCGATATGGCGTATTCAGGGTGCGTGTAGCTGCTGACGACCAGCGCTTTGCCTTGGCAAGGGTTCATTAATTTCACCAGGCTGTGCGCCGGGTTGCGCAGGCCAACGACGCGGCGCACGTCCAGCAGGCGCTTCAGGGCAGGGCACAGGACTTCTGTGGGCACAAAAGTCACTTCGCCAGGCGCTATGGTCCCAGGAGCTGCTTGCGCCCGTATATTAAGCGCTTCAAGCACTTTTGACACAAAAATACGGCTGTCTTCAGTCGGTGTGCCGTGGATCAGCACCGCCGCACCTCCGCGCGCCAGCAACAGGCCCAAGAGCGGGGTCAGCAGCGGCAACTTGCGTGCCCCGTTGTAGCTGGGCAGCACGACTATCGGTGCGCCGCCGTCGGGAATCAGGTTCATGCGGCTGCGCACCGCATCCAGAAAACCAGCCATCTCATCGGGCGTTTCGCCTTTGATGCGCATGGCCAGGCAAAAGGCTCCAACTTCCAGATCTGTGACCGTGCCGTCCAGCACCTGGCCCAGCAGGTCAGTGGCTTGTTCCCGGCTTAAAGGGCGTGCGCCGTCTTTGCCGCGACCTATTTCTTTGATGTATTGACTGATACCCATCGAGCGATTGTCTGCGAAGGCACATAACCTGCCGTCATATGCTTATGCCACCTGTTTGATCGGGATGACCGAACGAGGCGCAACGGCTTGGGCTGAGCGCACCATGCGTTTAAGTTCAGGCACGCAACTGCCGCAGTTGGTGCCGCACTTCAAGGCAGACTGCAAACCTGTCAGGCGCTGGGCGTCATTGCCTACCGCGTTCTTTAAATGGCTCTCAATTTCCGTATCCGTCACGTTCAGGCAGGTGCAAACCAGTTTGCCGCGTGCTTCAACCGCCACTGGCGCTTTGGCACCCGGCGACAGCAGCAGGCGGCCATAGGTTTGGGCGGGCAACTCGCCTTCGAGCACAGTTTTAATCCAGGCCTCGGCACTCGTGTCACCTGCCAGTAAAAAGCCTGTCAGCTCGGCATGGTCTGCCATACGGGTCAGCTTGGCGGTACGGCGCTGGCCGCGTTTTTTGTCGGCATAGTGCAGCACGTCATGCGTCGTTAAGCCGAGTATTTTTTCAATCTGAGTGAGCAATTCATCGGGCGGGGTGATGTGCGCTGCGGCTCTGAACAGCACACCTTCGCGCGCGGCGCCCTGGTCTGCGAGCGGCGTGTTGTTAGCAAAAGGCACGCAACTGGTGAAGGGGAAGGCCTGCATCAGCGGCTTGAGCGCATTGCGCGCCGCGAGTGATTCCCCCGCTGGTAGCCAGGCCATGGCCAGCAGGCTCCAGGGCAGCTCGGCCTTCAAAATTTTGACAGCTGCATGTTTAAGTTCAGGTTGCTTTGATGTGGGGCAGTAAGCTGAGGTGGTGATGGCATTGACACCCGCCAGGGGCTCGCCAATGCTGGACAGGCCGCTTAAATATTCGCTGCCCCAGTGCATCGCGATGAACGCCTGGCTTGCGCCTAGTTCGTTGGAGGCTTGAAGCGGCACCACAATCGAGCCGCGCTTGGACGTGACATGCACCAAGTCACCTTCTTTCAGCAGCCTTCGCGCCATGTCGTTGGCGTTCATCTGCACCGATGGCTCAGCCACATGGCCAAACAATCGGCCCAGCGTGCCGGTGCGGCTCATGCCGTGCCACTGGTCACGCAGGCGGCCAGTGGTTAATGAAAACGGGTAACGCGATTCACGTGGTTCAGCTACTGGCTTGTAAACGGTGTTGGCAAATTTGGCTTTGCCGTCAGGCGTGGGGAAGATGCCGTCTTCATATAAACGTGCCTTGCCAACGCTCTCGCCCGTTTTAAGTGGCCACTGCTGCGGGGCAAAGTCCAGCATGGCGTAGCTCATTCCGGTGATGTCCAGGTCGCGGCCACGGGTGGACTCTCGGTGCTCGTTCCAGATAGATTCAATACCCAGCGCTTCGTCGCTTAACGAATAGGGGAAGAGGGTGGTGGGCTTTTGCGGGAGGATTTTTTCAAGCCGCCGCGCAAAGTCAACTGCAATCGACCAGTCATGCCGTGTCTCACCCGGTGCAGGCACTGCAGCGCGCACGCGCGAAATGCGCCGCTCACTGTTCGTCACCGTGCCGATTTTTTCCCCCCAAGTGGTGGCGGGCAGCAGCAGGTCGGCGTAGTCGCAGGTCGATGCTGTGGCAAACGCCTCTTGCACAACGACCAGCTCAGCCCGCTCCAGCGCACGGCGCACGGTGGCTTGGTCTGGCATGGACTGGGCAGGGTTGGTGCAGGCGATCCACAGCGCTTTGATTTCGCCATCAGCCGCAGCTTGGAACATTTCGACAGCGGTTTTGCCTGGCTTGCTCGGAACGTCATTGATGCCCCATAGCTTGGCCACTTCGGCGCGGTGCTCCGGGTTGGCCATGTCGCGGTGTGCGCTCATCAGGTTTGCCAAGCCGCCAACCTCGCGGCCACCCATGGCGTTGGGCTGGCCTGTGAGCGAGAAAGGCCCCGCGCCGGGTTTGCCAATCTGGTGTGTAGCTAAATGCAGGTTAATCAGCGCTGCGTTTTTGGCGGTGCCGCTGCTCGACTGGTTCAGGCCCTGGCAATACAAACTCAGCGTTGCGCCTGACGTTGCAAACATCTTGGCAGCGGCAAACAGGTCTTCTTTTTTAATGCCACAAGTCTCGGCCACGATGTCGGGCGTGTAGTCGCGCACCGTGGTTTTAAGCGCATCAAAACCTGTGGTGTGGGCCGCAATGTAGGCGTTGTCTGTCCAGCCTTCCCACAGCATGATGTGCAGCATGCCGTTGAACAGGCTCACATCAGTGCCGGGCTGGATAGGCAGGTACAAGTCGGCAATTTCAGCGGTGTCAGTGCGGCGCGGGTCACAAAAGATGATCTTCATCGCCGGGTTGACCGCTTTGGCATCTTCAATGCGCCTGAACAAAATCGGGTGTGCGTAGGCCGTGTTGCTGCCGACAATAAAAATGCACTGCGCATGGTGTACGTCGTCGTAGCAGTTGGGCGGTGCGTCCGCGCCCAGCGTCTGCTTGTAACCCGCCACCGCGCTGCTCATGCACAGGCGCGAGTTGGTATCGACGTTGTTGGTGCCAATCAGACCCTTGGCCAGTTTGTTGAAGACGTAATAGTCTTCGGTCAGCAACTGGCCCGAGATGTAAAAACCCACCGCATCAGGGCCGTGCTCTTGGATGATTTGTGCGAATGATTCAGCGGCAAAGCCGAGGGCGTTGTCCCAGCTCACGGGTTTGGCTGCGCCATGACGGTGTTCGCGCCGCATCGGCTGTAGCAACCTGGTTTGGCGGGTAACGGCGGCGCTGGCCGTCAGCGCCAGGGTCGAGCCCTTGGTACACAAGCGGCCAAAGTTAGCTGGGTGATCGGGGTCGCCTTTTACTCCGGTGATCTGGTCACCTGTCGATTCAATAACCACACCACAGCCCACCCCGCAGTAGGGGCAGGTTGACTTGGTTTCACGCATTGGCAAGTTCTTTAGGGCTCGCCGTTGGGCGCGTCAAATCCAGCCCAAGCGTAGCCAGTTCGCTCGCATCCAGATGCACCGCACCGCCTTCAACCTTCACCGCAAACTTCGGCGTGCAGCCTTCGTCGGGTGCCTTGGCGCAACCGCCGTTTAAATCAATCGTCCAGTTGTGCAGCGGGCAGGCAACGCTTTCACCAAACACGATGCCCTGGCTCAGTGGGCCACCCTTGTGCGGGCAGCGGTCCAGCAGGGCAAACACGCCATCAACATCGTTGCGGAACACCGCCACGTCAATGCCTTGGGCGCGTGATACGCGGCGTGAGCCGAGCACCGGGATGTCGGTCAACAGGCAGATTTTTTTCCATTCACTCATTTTTTTACCTACGTTATTTGCTGCTGAAAAAAACGAAAAATTTTTAACGCGGAGAAGTTGGAGACGCGCGGAGGACGCGGAGAAAATTTGAGGAAAAACCGTCTTCTTAACCATTGCAATTCCTCCGCGTCCTCCGCGCTCTCCTCTTCTCCGCGTTGAAATGACTCCGCCTTCAAGCCGAAATCGCGTCAAACTGCCGCGTATCCACCGCCGCCTTCTGCATCTCAAACCACGGGTCTGGCTCCCCGTCCAGTGCAAACTGCAACTGGGCCCACAGCGCCTTGCGGCCTTCGTGGTCTTCGAGGATTTTTTTCTTCACGTATTCCAGGCCCACGCGGTTGACGTAATGCACCGTGCGCTCCAGGTACCAGCCCTCCTGCCGGTACAGCTCGCAAAACGCGCCGGTGTATTCCAGCACTTCTTCAGCGGTCTTAACCTTCACCAAAAAGTGCGCCACTTCGGTCTTGATGCCGCCATTGCCAGCGATGTACATCTCCCAGCCTGAATCAACACCAATCACGCCGACGTCCTTGATGCCCGATTCAGCGCAGTTACGCGGGCAGCCGCTGACGGCAAACTTGACCTTGTGCGGTGCGTACATGCGCCACATGGCACGCTCAAGGTCTTTGCCCATTTGGGTGGAGTCTTGCGTGCCCATGCGGCACCATTCGCTGCCCACGCAGGTTTTAACCGTGCGCAGCGCCTTGGCATAGGCGTGGCCTGATGGCATGCCAATGTCCTTCCAGACATTGACCAGATCTTCTTTTTTTACACCCAGCAAGTCAATGCGCTGGCCACCTGTGACCTTGACGGTCGGGATTTTGTATTTGTCTACCGCGTCTGCAATGCGGCGCAGCTCGCTGGCTGTCGTCTCACCGCCCCACATGCGGGGGATGACGCTGTACGTACCGTCTTTTTGGATGTTGGCATGGCTGCGCTCGTTGATGTAGCGGCTTTGTGGGTCGTCCTTGGCCTCTTTCGGCCAGGTGCTGATGAGGTAATAGTTAACGGCTGGGCGGCAGCTTGCGCAGCCGTTGGGCGTTTTCCATTCCATGAACTGCTGCACGTCTTTGATGGTGAGCAGCTTGTTGGCGCGAATGGCGTCCCGCACGGCCTGGTGGCCGTGGTCGGTGCAACTGCACATGGCTTTGAGCTTGGGCGTGGCGGAATAGTCACCACCAGCGGTAAACATCAAAATCTGCTCGACCAGACCGGTGCATGAGCCACACGACGCGCTGGCCTTGGTGTGTTTGCGCACCTCGTCCAAAGTGAACAAACCTTTTTCTTTAATCGCTTTGCAGATGGTGCCCTTATTCACACCGTTGCAGCCGCAGACCTCGGCCGTGTCGGGCATGCTGGCCGCTTTGGTGTGGCCTTCATGGCCGGTGTCGCCAATGCTGGACTCGCCAAACATCAGCTTGTCGCGTATGTCAGCCACGCTGCGGCCGTCACGCAGCAGCTTGAAGTAATAGCTGCCGTCAACGGTGTCGCCATACAGGCAGGCACCGATCAGCTTGTCGTCCTTGATGACCAGCTTTTTGTAGACGCCACCAAACGGGTCGCTCATGATGATTTCTTCAGACCCCTCACTGCCCATAAAGTCGCCCGCGCTGAACAGGTCAATGCCTGTCACTTTGAGTTTCGTTGATGTCAGTGAGCCGGTGTAGCGGCCAATGCCGAACTGTGCCAGGTGGTTGGCGGCAACTTTGGCTTGCTCAAACAGCGGTGCTACCAGGCCGTAGGCAATGCCGCGATGCGCTGCGCATTCACCGACCGAGTAGATGCGTGCGTCGGTCGTGGTTTGCATCGTGTCATTGACCACAATGCCTTTGTTGCAGTGCAGGCGCATGGCCTCGGCCAGCGCCGTGTTGGGGCGAATGCCGACCGCCATCACCACCAGGTCGGTGGGCAGCTCGGTACCGTCTTTGAACTTGATGGCAGTCACCCTGCCATCCGGGCCACCAACGAGTTCCTGCGTTTGCGCGCCCATCAAGAACTTCAACCCACGGTCTTCCAGCGACTTTTGCAGCAGCTTGCCCGCCACGCTGTCGAGCTGGCGCTCCATCAGCGTGGGCATCACGTGAACAACCGACACATTCATGCCGCGCAGCATCAGGCCGTTGGCAGCCTCCAGGCCCAGCAGGCCACCGCCAATGACCACGGCGTTTTTGTATTTGATGGACGCGTCAATCATCGCGTTGGTGTCCGCAATGTCACGGTAGGCAATCACGCCGTCCAGGTCTTTGCCGGGGATGGGCAAGATGAACGGGTTGGAGCCGGTACACAGCAGCAGGCGGTCGTATTCAACTTCCGTTCCGTCATCAGCACGCACGATGCGCTTGACGCGGTCAACCTCAATGACTTTTTTGCCCGCGTGCAGTGTGATGTTGTTTTCTTTGTACCAGTCCCAGCTGTTCAAGACGATTTCGTCCAGCGTCTGCTCACCGGCCAAAACGGGGCTGAGCAAAATGCGGTTGTAGTTGGGGTGCGGTTCTGCACCAAAAACGGTGATGTCGTACAAGTCTGGTGCAACTTTCAAAAGCTCCTCAATGGTGCGCACCCCCGCCATGCCATTGCCAACCATCACCAGACTTGATTTTTTCATCTCGCTACTCCAGACGCGTTGCCGTTCAATTGATATGCACACAAGCACCACAAACCGATTTGCGGAGACTTGGGTCGCACACGACGTTGCATGCTGGAAGCCGCAGTCCAGGACTGCGGGCGGGCGCTTCGTTACGCCCGTGGTGGTTAAGCAATAGTTGTGCCATGGATTGGTGCCTTTTGCCCACCCGGGCTCTGGTTGCTGGGTCTGGCCATGGCTGCTAACGGCTTGTCTGGCGGTGCTTTCGCTGGCAAGTGCCATCAGGGAGTTGTCAAAGGCTGAATTGCCGATATGAATCAGCATCCAAAACGCTATGCTTTCAGGAGCTGTACATGGACGCTCCCGGTATGCCAAGCTTTCAATTCATGGTGGCTAGAAAGTAAAGATTGCACCCGTACATTCGGACTTCAGATGTGACTTTTGGTCACTGTCCCTGATGGGATTC